>CAWCUX010000005.1:0-55258 GCA_963798885.1 uncultured Actinomycetota bacterium
GGACTTCCTCGAGAAGGACGGCGTCCAGACCCGGGTGCAGACCGCCATCACCATGGGCCAGGTGGCCGAGCCCTACATCCCCCGCCGGGCCGAGCGGCACCTCGAGAAGGGCCGAGTCGTGATCTTCGGCGCCGGAGCCGGCATGCCCTACTTCTCCACCGACACGGTCGCCGCGCAGCGCGCGCTCGAGATCCGGGCCGGGGCGCTGTTCATGGGCAAGCAGGGGGCCGACGGGGTCTACGACTCCGATCCCAACACCAACCCCGACGCCGTGAAGTTCGACGACCTCACCTATGACGAGTACCTGTCGCGAGACCTCAAGATCGCCGACGCGTCGGCCATCGCGCTGGCCCGCGACAACAAACTGCCGCTGGTGTTCTTCAATCTCGACGTGCCCGGCAACATCGTGCGAGCCGTGTCGGGTGACCCGATCGGCACCGTGGTGCACAGCTGAACCATCCACACGACAGAAGAGGTAACTCCTGTGATCGCTGACATCATCAAGGACGCCGAGCAGAAGATGCACGGCGCGGTCGAGTTCGCCAAGGAAGAGTTCGGCTCCATCCGCACCGGTCGAGCGCACCCGGCCATGTTCAACAAGCTGCTGGCCGACTACTACGGCTCGCCGACCCCGCTGCAGCAATTGGCCAGTTTCCAGGTGCCCGAGGCGCGCACGATCCTGATCACCCCTTACGACCGCTCGGCGCTGCCCGCGGTTGAGCGGGCGATCCGCGACTCCGATCTCGGAGTCAACCCGTCGAACGACGGCAACACCATTCGCTGCATCCTCCCGTCCCTGACCGAGGAGCGGCGCAAGGAGTACATCAAGATGGCCCGGCACAAGGCCGAAGAGGGACGTGTGGCGGTGCGCAACGTGCGGCGGCACGCCATCGAGTCGGTGAAGCGGCTCGAGAAGGACAAGGAGATCGGCGAGGACGAGGCCGTGCGTGCCGAGAAGGCGCTCGACGTCTCGACCAGGAAGTTCGTCGACGAGATCGACGACCTGCTCAAGGCCAAGGAGCAGGACCTCATCGAGGTCTGAGCGTTCGTGGCGGGTGATGAGGCCAACGGGTCGGTGAGCGGGCCCTCCGGGTCTGCCGATTCGGCCGACGCGGCGTCCCTTCCCGCCCCCGCGTCCCGCAGCCGCGCGGGACGCAACCTACCCGCGGCCATCGGCGTCGGCCTGGGGCTGTTCGCCGTGGTGGTGGTCACCCTGGAGTGGTTCCACTGGGGTTTCGTGATCCTGGTCGCGGCGGCCCTGGCGCTCGGGGCGGTCGAGGTGGCCCGTGCGCTCAAACGAATCGACATGACCGCCGCGATCGTCCCCATCGTCGTGGGGACGATCGCGATCGTCACCGGGAGTTTTCTGGCGGGGCGGCTGCCGAGCGCGGGGATCCCGTCGAACACCTGGTTGCTCATCTCGACGGGGCTCACAGTTCTGGCGGCCCTCATCTGGCGGATGCCGCGCGGCGCCGACGGCTACGTGCGCGACGCCGCGGCCAGCCTGTTCGTCATCGCCTACGTGCCCCTTCTGGGTTCCTTCGTCCCGCTGCTGCTGGCCGCGCCCGATGGGGCGCGTCGGGTCGTCGTGTACATGACCTGCGTGATGGCGTCCGACATCGGTGGTTACGTCGTCGGCGTGCTAGCCGGGCGGCATCAGATGGCGCCCCGGATCAGCCCGAAGAAGACCTGGGAGGGGTTCGCCGGTTCGATCGGGTTCGGCATGATCATCGGGGTGCTCGGCGTCACCCTGCTGCTTCACGCCTCGTGGTGGATCGGGTTGCTGCTGGGGGCGCTGCTGGTGGCCTTCGGCACGGCGGGCGACCTCATCGAGTCGCTCGTCAAGCGCGACGTGGGCATCAAGGACATGTCTCACTTCCTTCCTGGCCATGGGGGAGTGATGGATCGGCTCGACTCCCTCCTGGTCGCGGCCCCGATCGCCTGGCTGGTGCTGCACGTCGCGTTGACGCTGCCCGCCGGTGGCGGCGGGTGAGGCAGCGGGGCGCGGTCGGCGAGGCGGCACGTGCCTCCGATGCACCGTGGCTGTCGATTTGCGTCGTGGCGGCGCGTGGCGTTCCATTCATGAGACACACCAGGTCCCCCGACCCGAGCAGTAAGGCGATCGATGAGTGACACCGCAGGCGGGCTGAAGCTGCCCGACCAACCCCTCGACAACGGGGTGAAGCTGCCGCTCGTGTTCGAGGCACCCCGCCGCGGCAAGCCACCGCGGCACTGGATCGACCTCACCCACGATGAACGGGTGGCGGCGCTCGCCGCCCTCGGATTGCCGGGGTTCCGCGTCAACCAGATCGACAGGCACCTGTTCGACCGGCTGGACGCCGACCCGCGTCAGTTCACCGACCTCCCCTCGGGCGTGCGCGACGACGTCGCCACGGCGCTGTTCCCCGAACTGCTGCACCCGGTGCGCGACGTCACCTGCGACGGAGACGAGACGGTCAAGTCGCTGTGGCGCCTGCACGACGGGGCCCTCGTCGAGTCGGTGCTCATGCGCTATCCCGACCGCAACACCCTGTGCGTCTCGTCCCAAGCGGGCTGCGGCATGGCCTGCCCCTTCTGCGCCACCGGACAGGGAGGGCTGCAGCGCAACCTGTCGACCGCCGAGATCGTCGCCCAGGTCGTCGACGCGGCGGGCCGGCTGCGTCGCGGCGAGGTGGCCGGCGGTCCCGGACGGCTGAGCAACGTGGTCTTCATGGGCATGGGCGAGCCGATGGCCAACTACCGAACGGTCGTGCGCGCGGTCCGCGCGATGACCGATCCGGCGCCCGGGGGTCTCGGCATGAGCGCCCGGGGGATCACGGTGTCGACCGTGGGGCTGGTTCCGCGCATCGAGCAGCTCGCCGCCGAGGGGATACCGGTGACGCTCGCGATCTCACTGCACGCGCCCGACGACGAACTGCGCGACGACCTGGTGCCGATCAACAACCGGTGGAAGGTGTCGGAGGTGCTGGATGCCGCCTGGCACTACGCCGAGGTCACGAGGCGCCGGGTGTCGATCGAATACATCATGATCCGCGACATCAACGACCAGCCCGAACGGGCCGACCTGCTCGCCTCGGTGCTCAAGCAGCGCGGCGACTTCGGCTGGTTCCACGTCAACCTCATCCCGCTCAACCCGACGCCCGGGTCGGTGTGGACGGCGTCGCGCCGCTCGGTCGAGAGGGAGTTCGTGCGCCGCCTCGAGGCCAGGGGGGTGCCGGTCACCGTGCGCGACACCCGGGGGCGCGAGATCGACGGCGCGTGCGGGCAGCTCGCGGCGCTCGAACGGTAGGGGTGGACGCGCCGCCGGCGTGCTCGGTGCTCCAGTAGCCGCCGTTCCGGACGCTGGTTGGGCCAGGGATCGCGGGCAGGCGCCGAGCAAACCCGTGTGCCGGAAGGTCGAGGGTACCCACGCCTCATGAGCGGAGATGCGGGGATGGATCTCCTCCGATGTGGTTCCCCCGGAGGGTCGACCACGTCGTCGACGCCCCGGCCCGGATGGCCATCTCCGCGTCCTCGCGGGCTCGGATAGCGACTCCGTGGTGACGGCAGGACGACCTCGGGACTTTGCCCGGAAGAACACCGGTGGAATCAATGAAACAACTAGTCAAACGCCATGCCATAGAGCTATAATCGAACATATGAACGACTCACATATGGGGATGTGATGTTCGATCCAGGCGAGGTGGCCGATCTCGACTCGGCCGCGACGATTGCCGAACTGGCCGAGGTGCGAGGGTGGCAGCGTCGGTGGCAGGCGCGTGAGGTGGCGCTGTTGGCCCACTACGCCGACGTCACCGGTCACGTCGACACCGGGCCCGGCGTGCCGCGAGCGCAGGTGCTGCACGGGGACCGGATGGTTCCCGGTGGCGGCGACGGCACACCCGAGATCTCGGAGTTCGCTGCGCTCGAGATCGCTGCCCTCTGGAGTGAAGGCGTTGAAGGCGTCGACGGGCGGATCCGCGAGGCGTTGGATCTGCGGCACCGGTTCCCGGGACTGTGGAACCGGGTGATGGATGCCGAGCTTCCGGTGTGGGTAGCGGCGAAGATCACCGGCAAGGCGGCCCGGCTCGATCGGCGGGCAGCGGCGAGTCTCGACGTGTATGTCCTGCCGATGGTGGGTGCCGTCCCGATTCCGCGGCTGCTCCAGGCCGTCGACGGGTTGGTGGCGAAGCTCACCCCGGCCGACGAGGCCGAGGAAATGCGGGCCGACGACCGCGTCCGGCGGGGTGTGTGGGTGACGCAGCGTCCCGACGATCGAGCCACCACGGTCGCGTCACTGTCAGCGGTGCTGGATGCCCCGGACGCCGATGCGGTCGAGCAGCAGGTGCGCCGGATCGCTCGCATCCTCGCGCAAGGTGGCGATCGGCGCGGGCTGGACGCCCGCCGCGCCGCGGCGCTGGGCGTTTTGGCCCATCCGGCCCGAGCGCTGCAGATTCTTCAGGCCTCGATTCTCGACGAACTCCCTACCGGCGTCGGTGAGTCCTGGGGACCCTGTCCGGCCGCCGGACAGGCCGGACACCTGTGCGGACGGATCACGGTCGACCCCGAACGGCTGCTGCCCGCCGCGCAGGTGGTCGTCCACCTCACCGACGCGGCGCTCGCGGCGCGCCGGGGTGTGACAGAACGCGACATCGGCGGGCGGGACGCAGGCCGCACGACCCGGGACGACGTGGCCCGGGTCGAGCGGATCGGACCCGTGCTGGTCGACTGGCTGGCCGACCTCCTCGCCCACCACCGGGTGAGTGTGCGCCCCGTGCTCGACGCAGAGGCCATCACCCCGGTCGACTCCTACGAGATCCCCGGGCGGATGCGGGAGGCGGTCAGTTACCGCCAGCCCTACGACTGCTTCCCCGGATCGACCCGCCGCACCTGGCACGGCTGCGATCTCGACCACACCGAGCCGTACAAGGTCGGCGGACCGCCCGGCCAGACCTCCCTGGACAACCTCTCGCCGATATCCCGGCGTGCCCACCGGGCCAAGACCCACGGCGGCTGGCGACTTCGCCAACCGATCCCCGGCGTCCTCATCTGGCGCAGCCCCCACGGCTACACCTACCTCGTCACCGCCGGTCACAGCATCCGCATCGGGTCACCGCACGAACGGGCCCACATCGTCGCCTGAGGCGCAGCGGTCACTCTGTCGGCGCGAGCGGACGCCCGGGCAACCTCGGCCAGGGTGATTCGCCATGATCCGGTGCAAAGGAGCGATCCCGATGTCGGCCCTCGGCCGCGCACACGCCCACCTGAGGTTCGCCGCGCGACGTAGCCCGGCGCGCATGCCCGTGGCGGCGTTGGTCGTTCTCATCACGGTTCGTTGATGGTGTCGCCGTCGAAGGCCAGCGAGTCGCGCGGGGTGATCGGCCACGCCTCGAGTTCGTCGCTCTGCACGATCTCGTCGATCAGAGCCCCTGTTCCGGCGATGAGCGTCGAGTCGAAGTCGATCTCGCTGGCGACACACCAGCTTCGATCCTGTGGCCAGAACAAGTTCGGCGAACGCGGCAGGAACCAGTCCTCGCTCACCCAGTATCCGAAGCGGAGCGCGTCCTCCAGCGGACCGGTGAACAGGTAGTACGCCCGATTGGGCAACTCGAACCGCGCCGCTCGAAGGTCGAGCTGCCACTCACCGGGGGCGGTACGCGGGGGAGCGGACGCGGCGCCGGCGGTTGCCCATGTCAAAGGCGTCACCGCGCCGGTCAATTCGCCCCAGCCCTCCCAGAGCGCGAACCAACACCGCATCGCGTCGCGCGTATGGGCCCGCAATATCGGGCATAGTGCCCGCAGATCGTCCGGTGCGAGCTCTCCGGTCAGGGGTTCCTGCACGTCGAGCGACAGGTCCTGGCGTCCGCTGCCCGGAAGCGGGGTCACGATCCGGTGGAACTGTGCCTGCGAGTGCATCGAGCGGCCGGTCCTCGCGGCAACCACGGCCCACCGTGTCGGTGACCCCGATCCCGGGTCGGCCGGGTGGAAGACCCGCGCGTAGGCGTCGAAGCCGGCCGGGATCGTGCGACACACGGTGCCGAAGTCCTCGAGCAGCCGTGGCGCGATCCACTGAGCGGCACCGGCATCGGTGGCCGGAGCGGGCGGCTGATACTCCACGACGTCGATCATCGACCAGGCGGCGCCCGGGAGTCCAGGGGCGGCGACCACGCGAACCGGAGGCCACGGCGAACCCCGTCTCGCGTAGCCGAGGTTCATCGAACCCGGACTGGACCCGATCGCCGGACTCTGGACCCCGTCCGTTGGCTGGTGCGTGATCCCCGTACCACCGGTCGCTGGAGCCTGGCGCCGGACCCTGGGGCCGGGATCGTGGGGTGACCGGCCACGCCCCCGAAACTCAGCCGGAGACCAGGGTCCCCACCGCCTCGGCAGGGCTGTCGACGAGGTGCACGTGCCGGGCCATGTGGTGGTGGGCCGCCAGAGACTCCAGCAACGGCCACGCGGGAAACGTCGTGGTCCAGTAGTCGGCGCCGACGAGCACCATCGGGGCCACGTCGCGGGCAGCCGGCGCGTAGTAGTTGCCGGTCGCCGCCTGGAAGATCTCCTGGACGGTGCCGGCCGCGCCGGGCAGGTAGACGATCCCACCCCGGCACAGGTGCAGCAGGGTGTCCTCGCGCAGCGCGTTGGAGAAGTACTTCGCGATGTGGGTCGCGAACACGTTCGGTGGCTCGTGGCCGTAGAACCAGGTCGGAATGCCGATGCTCAGCGGCCCGTCGGGGCGGTGGTCGACGCGCTCGAGCACGTCGAGGGCGGCGAGCGCCCAGCGGGTGATGTCGTGGTGGAAGCGAGGCACGTGCCGCAGCGAGGCGAGGGCCGCGTCGAGGTCGTCGCGTCGTCCGACGAGTCGGGCGCCCAGATTGGCGGCTTCCATGGCGCCGGGGCCGCCGCCGGTGACGATGGTGCGTCCGCGCGATGCCAGTGATTCGGCCAGTTCGGCGGCCTGCGCGTAGGACACGTCTCCGCGCAGGGTGGCGTGGCCGCCCATGATGCCAACGGTGAGCCCCGGATCCACCCGGTCCTGGAACAACTCGTCCAGCGCGTCGCCGATGGCGTGGTCGTGGAGGCTGGTCGCCAGTGTCGACGAGATTCGGCGCCGGGTCTCGGGGCTGCGCGACCAGGCGTAGGTGCGGGCGTCCATGCTCGCCTCGTAGCGCTGGCCGGCGTAGACGGCGTCGTACAGCTTGCGGGCGTCGTAGAGCCGGGGCCGGTAGGGGTTGAACGGCAGATCGGGCAGTCGGGGGAACAGCAGTGCGCCCCGGGCGTGCAGGTCGTCGTCGACGCCCTCGACGAACCGGCAGCCGAGAAAGATCGCGTTGCGCACCGACACCCGCCGCAGAACGTCGGTGCGCCCGGTGAGGTCGACCGATTGGACGACCCGCTCGTCGAGCCCGGCGTCGACGGTCGCGTCGAACTCCTGGAGTGTTTCGATCTCGGTGCCGGGGCCGAACAGCGAGTGCCCCCGCGAGGTCACGGCAGGGCCAGCTGCTGGGGGCCCAGGCCGTGCAGGGGAGCGAGGCGCCAGGCGAAATCGGTGGGGGTGGCGGGCCGCAGGGTCCAGGTGAAGCTGTGCGGGGTGCTCGTGACGACGACCCGCACGACGGTCTCGTCACCCCGGCGACCCGCGCTCAGCGCGACGTCGAGGCGGCCGTGCGGCCAGCGCCAGCTGTCGATCGTCCAGCTGTCGTCGACGCCGAGCGGGGAGGTGTTGACGACCCCGTCGCGGTCGGTCCAGGTGAGCGTCTCGCCGTCGATGTCGAGGCGCCCGCCCATGCCGTCGTCACCCGACACGACACCGGGTGTCGCGCCTGACAGCGGCTCGAGCCACCAGCCGTCGATCCAGTCGGCGAGGCGATCGTCGGCCGCGGCCGAGCCCTCCCGTCCGAGGGCGGGCAGGACGTGCTGCCAGACCAGGTCGAGCAACGCCTGCATGTCCTCCTGCTCGCCGGTCATCGCGATGACCGTGTCGAGGTCGCGCAGCACGATGCCGTACTGGCCGAACGCGCCGTCGCCACGGTAGCCGTGGCGGGCCATCCAGCACTGCCATCCGTAGCCCTGCGACCAGTCGGGGTTGCCCTGGCCGAGCGTCTCGACGTGCTTGCGGCGGTGCTCGGTGATCCACTCCTCGGGCAGCAGCCGTACGCCGTCGCGGACGCCGTCGTCGGCCAGCAACTGGAAGAAGCTCGCGATCGAGGCCGTGCTCAGGTGCAATCCGCTGAAGCCGAGCGCGAGTCCGTCGGCGTCGCCCATCCACCCCGCCTCGGTGATGCCGAGCCGGGAGAACAGGCGGTCGTCGAGGAAGTCGAGCAGGCGCAGTCCGCTGGTCTGCTCGACGATGCGCGCCACCGAATAGGTCGCGAGCTGGTTGTAGGCGAAGGTGACACCCGGGACGCCGTCGGGGCCGGGAACGAACAGGGTGCGCAGCGTGGCGCGGGTGAGCGGCTCGTCGAGGGGGTGCATGTCGACGGTGTGGCCGGTGGCCATCGCCAGCGCGTCGCGGATCGAGATGGTGCGGGCGGCGTCGCTCGCACCATCGGCGAGATCGGGGAAGTGGTCGACGAGGAGATCGTCGTAGCCGCACAGCCCCTCGGCCACCGCGATGCCCATCGCGGCGCTCGCAAAGGTCTTGCTCAAGGAGTACAGCAGCTGGCGGTTGGCCGGTAGGTAGGGGGCGGCCCATCCCTCGGCCAGCACGGCGCCACCGCGCAGCAGCACGAACGAGTGCACGTCGAGCCCCGCGTCGGCCTGGGCCTGGAGGAAATCGACGATGCCGTCGGCATCGACCCCGGCGTGCGAGGGGGAGGTGCGGAGGAAGGGGGCGAGCGCGTCGGCGCCGCCGGTCACGGCGGTGTGACTGGTGCTGTGGGTCATGGATCAACCCTAGTCCGCGGCGACATCCTCCCCGGCCTCGGCAGGCTCCTCAGACCGCTCCGATTGGGCGGCGAGGGTGCGTCGCGTGCGCCGCCACTCGAGCACCATCGGGATCGACGGGACCACGGCGATGAGCAGCAGGGCGATGTCGATGTTGTTCTGCAGGAATGTGATGTTGCCGAGCAGGTACCCGATCATCGTCACCACGACCACCCAGGACACCGCACCGATCGCCGACCAGGTCCAGAACCGGTGGCGCTCCATCCGGGTCACTCCGGCGACCACGGTGATGTAGGTGCGCACCACCGGGACGAACCGGCCGATGACCAGCGCCCGGTTGCCGTACAGGTCGAAGAAGCGCCGGGTCTCCTCGAGATGGCGGCGTTTGATGATCCGCCCGTCGCGTTCGTACAGGTTGCGCCCGAGGCGGCGTCCGATCTCATAACCGACGACGTTGCCCGCGAAGGCCGCCACGCTCATGAGAAGGAATGCCAGCCACAGGTTGAGGTGGAGTCCGGCCTGGCCCGCTTCGGCCCGCTTGATGAACAACCCGATGAAGAACAGCAGGATGTCGCCGGGCAGGAACGGGAAGAACAATCCGCACTCGATGAACACGATGAGCAGGCTCACCCAGATCATCGCGTCCCCGAAGTGGTTCAGCAGCCAGTCGGGGCTCATCCACTGGGGACCGAGCAACAGCAGCAGCTGGCCAACCCCGGTATCCATTCGGACAACGATACGGGACCCAACCACAGTGGAACCTGAACGCCTCCGCACCGTGGGGTCGGCTACGCGACCCGTGGAACAATGGCACCCATGCGTGACGTGGTGATCCTCGGCAGCACGGGGTCGATCGGCACCCAGGCTCTCGACGTGATCTCAACGCGACGCGATGAGTTCCGGGTGGTGGGCCTGGCGGCCGGCGGCGCCAACGTGCCCCTTCTCGCCAGGCAGATCCTCGACGTCCGACCCGACGTGGTGGCGTTGGCCAGGGCCACCAGCGCCGAACAGCTCCAGCTGGCGCTCTATGCCGAGGTGCAGCGACGCGGCTGGTCCGAGGGACGGGCCAGGTTGCCCAGGCTGCTCATCGGCCCCGACAAGGCCACCCAGCTCGCCCGGATGCCCGCCGACGTCGTGCTCAACGCCATCACCGGATCCGCGGGCCTGCTGCCCACCCTGGCCGCACTCGAAGCCGGAACCACCCTCGCGCTGGCCAACAAGGAGTCGCTGGTCATCGGGGGGGTGCTCGTGACCCGCGCCGCGGCGCCCGGCCAGATCGTCGCCGTCGATTCCGAGCACTCGGCGTTCGCCCAGGCGCTGCGCTCGGGGCGCGCGTCCGAGGTCCGCCGGCTGATCCTCACCGCCTCCGGTGGGCCGTTCCGGGGGCGAACCCGCCCCGAGATGGCCGCGGTCACCCCCGAGCAGGCGATGGCGCACCCCACCTGGTCGATGGGCCGGGTGATCACGATCAACTCGGCCACCCTCGTCAACAAGGGTCTCGAACTGCTCGAAGCCGGCCTGCTCTACGGCGTCCACCTCGACGACATCCAGGTGGTCGTGCACCCCCAGTCGATCGTGCACTCGATGGTCGAGTTCCACGACGGCTCGACCATCGCCCAATGCTCCCCCCCGACATGCGGCTGCCGATCGCCCTCGGACTCACCTGGCCCGACCGGCTCGAAGACGCCGCCAGTGCCCTCGACTGGGCCCGGGCGCAGAGTTGGACCTTCGAACCGCTCGACCGCGAGGCGTTCCCGGCGGTCGATCTCGCGCGACGGTGCGGCCTCGCGGGGGGCACCGCACCCGCCGTCTTCAACGCGGCCAACGAGGAGTGCGTCGACGCGTTCAGCGCCGGACGCATCGGATTCCTGCAGATCGTCGACACCATCCAGCGGGTGGTCGACGAGCACCTCGCCGGTACCGGTGGCCATGTCGGAGACGACGCACTCAGCCTCGACGCCGTGCTGGCCGCAGACACGTGGGGTCGTGAGCGGGCGCGCGCGCTCACGGTGGCCGAGACGGTGGGAGGGTCACAATGACCACCGCCATCGTCATCGCCTCAGGGGTGCTGTTCTTCGCCCTGCTCATGGCCTCGATCGCGCTGCACGAGCTGGGACACCTGCTGCCGGCCAAGCTGTTCGGCGTCAAGGCCACCCAGTACTTCGTCGGGTTCGGTCGCACCCTGTGGGCGCGCCGGTGGGGCGAGACCGAGTTCGGGGTCAAGCTGCTGCCGTTCGGCGGGTACGTCCGCCTCGTCGGCATGTACCCCCCGGCCCGCGACGGCGATCCCGACGCCGTCGAGAGCGCCGGGCCGGTGACCCGTCTCGCCAGCATGGCCCGCGAGGCCGAGTACGAGAACATCACCCCGGCCGACCACGGCCGGCTGTTCTACGAGAAGCCCACCTGGCAGAAGGTCATCGTCATGGCGGGCGGGCCGGCCATGAACTTCCTGCTCGCCTTCCTGATCTTCCTCGGCGTCAACCTCACCTTCGGCAGCTACCAGCCGACCCTCACCGTGTCGACCGTGAGCCAGTGCGTCGTGCCCGCCTCACGGGCCGGCCAGGCCTGCACGGCGTCCGACCCGACCAGTCCCGCGAGTCGCGCGGGCATCCGCCCCGGTGATCGGATCGTGTCGTTCAACGGTGTCGCCATCACCTCGTGGAACCAGTTGAGCGACCTCATCCGCGCGAACACGTCGCACCGGGCGACGGTGGTCGTCGAGCGCGACGGGAAGCGCGTCACCCTCAAGAGCGTCGACACCATCATCACCGGGGTGCCCGACCGGCTCGACCCGAGCCGCACCGTCGAGGCGGGGTTCTTCGGCGTGAGCCCGACCCAGCAGCGCGTCCACCCCGGCGTGGTCGGCACCTCCCAGCAACTGTGGACGCTCACCGAACAGTCGGCGGTCGCACTGGCCGGGTTCCCCGTGAAGGTCTGGCATGTCGCCGCCGACACGATCGCGGGCAAGCCGCGCAACATCAACGGCCCGATCAGCATCGTCGGCGCCAGCCAGGTGGCGGGGGAGATCGCCACCATGCCGGGGTTGAGTCTCGGCGACCGTGTCTCGTCGTGGTTCCTCATGCTCGGCTCGGTGAACCTGTTCGTGGCCCTGCTCAACTGCGTGCCACTGCTGCCGCTCGACGGGGGCCACATCGCCGGTGCCCTCTACGAGGGACTCAAGCGCTCGGTGGCCCGACTGCTGCGCCGCTCCGATCCGGGCCACGTCGACACGGCGCGGATGTTGCCGGTGGCCTACGTGGTGGGGGTATTCCTGCTGATCAGCGGCCTGGTGCTGGTGGTGGCCGACGTGGTCAACCCGTTGCGCATCGGCTGACGGGCGTGCCGCGGCGGGCGGTGGACTGCTGCATTGGTCACCTGGCTTAGTCTTGGAGCCATGACTGTTGGTTTGGGAATGCCCTCGCTTCCGGCTCCGACGCTCGCGCAGCGTCGTCCGACGCGCAAGATCCGAGTTGGAAAGGTCGAGGTGGGCGGCGACGCGCCCATTTCGGTGCAGTCGATGTGCACCACCAAGACCACCGACATCAACGCGACCCTGCAGCAGATCGCCGAGTTGACCGCTGCCGGCTGTGACATCGTGCGGGTCGCGGTGCCGAGCCAGGACGATGCCGATGCGCTGCCGATCATCGCCAAGAAGTCGCAGATCCCCGTGATCGCCGACATCCATTTCCAGCCCAAGTACGTGTTCGCGGCGATCGACGCCGGCTGCGCGGGCGTCCGGGTCAATCCGGGCAACATCCGCCAGTTCGACGACAAGATCGCCGAGATCGCCCGGGCGGCCACCGATGCCGGGGTCTCGATCCGGATCGGCGTCAACGCCGGTTCGCTCGACAAGCGCATCCTGCAGAAGTACGGCGCCCCGACCGCCGACGCGCTGGTCGAGTCCGCGCTGTGGGAGGCCTCGCTGTTCGAGGACGTCGGCTTTCGCGACTTCAAGATCTCGGTGAAGCACCACGACCCGGTCGTGATGATCCGCGCGTACGAGAAGCTGTCGGAGGCCTGCGACTACCCGCTGCACCTCGGCGTCACCGAGGCCGGTCCCACCTTCCAGGGCACGATCAAGAGTTCGGTGGCGTTCGGTCACCTGCTGTCCGAGGGCATCGGCGACACCATCAGGGTGTCGCTGTCCGCGCCCCCCGTCGAAGAGGTCAAGGTCGGCATCAAGATCCTCGAGTCGCTCAACCTGAGGCCCCGGCACCTCGAGATCGTCTCCTGCCCGTCGTGCGGCCGGGCCCAGGTCGACGTATACAAGCTCGCCGAAGACGTCACTCACGGGCTCGAGGGCATGACCGTGCCGCTGCGGGTCGCTGTGATGGGTTGCGTCGTCAACGGCCCGGGCGAGGCCCGCGAGGCTGACCTGGGCGTCGCCTCCGGCAACGGCAAGGGCCAGATCTTCGTCAAGGGCGAGGTGATCAAGACCGTTCCCGAGTCCGAGATCGTCCAGACGCTGATCGAGGAGGCGAATCGTCTTGCGGCCGATATGGACGCGATCGGCACGCCAGACGTCGCAGTCGGCTGAACCAGGGGCCCAGGTCCGCCACCTCTCCTCGGCCGATCGTGAGCGGGCCCTGGCGCTGCTGGCGGCCGATCCCGTCGAGAACCTGTTCGTCGCCGCCCGGATCGACGGTTTCGGCCTCGACCCGATGCGGATGGGCTGCACGATCTGGGGCTATGAGCGTCACGGGCAACTCGTGGCGCTGTGCCACGTGGGTAGCAACGTCGTGCCGGTCGGCGTCGACCCCGCGATCGCGGCCTCCTTCGCCGAGCACATCGGACGCCGGCGCGGCACGGCCGCGATCATGGGCAACGCCGAACAGGTCGCGCTCATGCACCGCGCCCTCGGCGAACGGTGGGGGGATTCGTGGGGGCAGTCGCGCGACACCCGGTGGCACCAGCCGCTCATGCTCATCGACCATCCCGCGCAGGTCGGTGTCGACCCGCGGGTGCGGGTGATCACCATGGCCGATTTCGACGCGTACTACGAGGCGGCGGTCTCCATGTACACCGAAGAGGTCGGGGTCTCGCCGCTCGACGCCACCGGAAGCTACGCCCGCTACGTCCGCTCGCTGATCCAGCAGGGCCGTGCGTTCGGCGTCATCGACGAGCGCGGTGAGGTGATCTACAAGAGCGACGTCGGATCCGCGCTCGGGCGCATCTGCCAGGTGCAGGGCGTGTGGCTGCATCCGCGGCTGCGCGGACAGGGCATGTCCGTCCCGGCGATGGCGGCCGTGGTCGACCTGTGTCGACAGCGATGGCCGCTGGTCAGCCTCTACGTCAACGACTACAACGTGCGGGCGCGACGGCTTTACGAGCGCGTCGGATTCCGCACGCTCGGTGAACTGGCCACCGTTCTCTATTGAGGGCGCCCGGGCGGCCGCGTCAGGCGGCGAGTTCGGGGATCGCTCCTTCGTGGTGCAGCAGCCAGCGCTTACGGTCCAGGCCCCCGGCGTAACCGGTGAGCCTTCCGTCATGCCCGACCACCCGGTGACAGGGGATGACGATGCTGATCGGGTTGCGACCGACCGCCGCTCCCACCGCCCGTCCCGACCCGGCCGGCATGCCCAGGGACGCCGCGAGCCGCCCGTAGGTCGTCGTCGACCCGCTGGGGACGAGGGTCAGGGCCTGCCAGACCCGGCGCTGGAACGCGGTGCCGTGCGGAGCCAACTCCAGGTCGAACCGGGTCGCGGGCGCCGGCGAAGTATTCGTCGAGTTGTGCCGCCGCGGCCGCGGCCGCCGTGTCGTCGCGGACCCCGAAGGCGGAGTCCACCGGACGGTGCCGCTGCCCCGCGAGATAGACCCCCGTCAGCCTGCCCTCGGCATCGACGACCAGCGTGAGTTCCCCGACGGGTGAGTGGCATCAACCGGTGGCGACGTGCACCGTCGGGGTTCGGGTCACGGGGCGGTGAGGATCGTCTGGTCATGATGCTGTCCTTCTGGGATCGTGACGCACGGTGTCTTGGGCAGGTGGTTGATGGGGTGGGGCAGGTTCGCCCACAGGTACTGCGTCGCGTAGCTGCGCCAGGGGCGCCACGGCGACGATGCCACGGGGGCGATCCGCAGCCCGGCCAGGGCACGGCGCACGCCGAGATCAGACGCGGGGAAGGCGTCGGGATCGCCCAGGGAGCGCATCGCGACCATCTCGATCGTCCACGACCCGACCCCCGGGATCGAGGCCAGGGTGCCCCGGGCCTCCATCCAGTCGGCGCTGGCCGACAGGTCGAGGCGGCCATCGGCCAGGGCGGTCGCGAGGGCGACCAGGGTGGCGGTGCGGGCCGCCGGCATCCCGAGGTCGCCCGGGGCCGGCCCGGCCACCGCCTCCGGCGTCGGGAACAGGTGGGTGAGTTCGCCGTCGGGGTCGGTGACCGACTCGCCGAAGCGGCGCGCCACGCGGGCGGCGAGGGTGCGGGCCGCGGCTGTCGACACCTGCTGGCCGAGGACGGCGCGCAGGGCGAACTCGCCCGGATCGACGGTGCGCGGCACGCGGCGTCCGGGCGCGGCGGTCACGAGGGGGGCGAGCGTCGGGTCGGCGGCCAGGTGTGCGTCGACCGCGACGGGATCGGCGTCGAGGTCGAGTAGGCGGCGGCACCGGCCGATGGCGGGCGTCAGGTCTCGTGGGTCACCGAGCCACAGGCTCGCCGCGACGTGGTCGGACATCGGTCTCAGGGAGACGATGCCCGGGCCGTGGGGCAGTCGGAGGGTGCGCCGGTAGGCCCCGTCGCGCCACTCCTCGACACCCGGCACGGCCGTCGCGGCGAGATGGCCGAACACGTTGCCCGGCTCGAACGGGGTGCGGAAGGGCAGCCGCAGGTCGACCCGGCCGAGGGCGGCCGCCACCGTGGGGCGCGAGGCGCGCGGACGTGCCCGCAGGTCGCTCGGTGTGCGCGCATAGGCGACGGTGATCGCGTCGTTGAAGGCCCGGATGGAGCCGAATCCCGCGGCGAAGGCCACCTCGGACATCGGCAGATCGGTGGTCTCGATGAGCAGCCGGGCGGTGTGCGCCCGCTGAGAGCGGGCCAGCGCCAGCGGCGACGCGCCCAGCTCTCCCCGGACCAGCCGTTGCAGTTGGCGCGGCGAGTAGCCCAAGCGGGACGCCAACCCGCCCACGCCCTCCCGATCGACGACGCCGTCGCCGATGAGTCGCACGGCCCGGGCCACGACATCGCCCCGGGCGTCCCAGTCGGGCGAACCCGGCACGGCGTCGGGGCGGCAGCGTCGGCAGGCGCGGAAACCGGCGTCCTGGGCGGCGGCGGAGCTCGGGTAGAAGGTGACGTTCTCGACCCGCGGCGTGAGCGCCGGACAACTCGGGCGGCAGTAGATCCCCGTGCTGCGCACCGCGGTGACGAAGCGCCCGTCGAAGCGCGCGTCGCGACTGCGCATGGCCGCGAGGCAGCTCGTTCGTTCGGGCATCACGGGGTCCACCATGCCCCACGCGCGGGTGATCTTCCAGCAGGAATGCGACACGGCTCTGCCTGCAGCGCAGACGGCGGCCCCGGCCGTGATGCCACACTGGCGAATGTGGATCGACGCGTCACGCCCCGGCACGCCCTACCCGAGCCACACGGCCTCGAGCGCTTCGGGGCGAGCATGGCGCGGCACTGGGGACGGGTCGTCGCGGCCTGGGTGGTCGTGGTGGTCGTCGGGTTCGCGCTGGCCGGCGGGCTGGTCGGCGAGGGGTTGTTCGGGCGGCTGCACAGCGGAGACATCAGGGTGCCGGGACAGTCCCGGTCGGGCCTCGACGCGCTGAGCGCGGCATCCGCCGGGGGGTCCGCCGGTCCCCGGTACACGATGGTCGCCTCCGGGGCGGACGTCTCGCGACCGGGGGCGGCCGCGGCCGCATCCACCGCGGTGCGGACCATCTCCGAGATCCCGCAGGTCGCCTCCGTGATCAGCCCGTGGACGGTGCCGGGTGGCATCGCCGGCCCGCAGGGGGCCGCGCTGCTGGCGGGCGGCTCCCCTGACAGCGGCGGGTTCGCCGTCGTCGTCACCTTCACCGGTTCGACCAGCAAGGCGCTGCTCGCCCACGACCTGCCGGCGGTCGACCGCGCCCTCGACCGCCTGGTCGCCGCGTCCGGGGCCACCTCGACCGTGCGAGGAGGCACCCAGCAGCTCGTCGACGCGATCGTCGGCCAGGTCAAGAGCGACCTGACGACCGGTGAGGGACTGGCCCTGCCGATCACCTTCGTCGTCATGATCGTCGTCTTCGGAGGCTTCGTCGCCGCGGGCATGCCGATCGCCGGGGCGGTCGCCAGCATTTCCGGTGCCCTCGGAGTCCTGCTCGGCTTCTCCTACCTCATGCAGCTCGACGCCACGGTCGTCAACATCGTCACGGTGCTCGGCCTCGGCCTGTCGATCGACTACGGCCTGCTCATCGTCAGCCGATACCGCGAGGAACTGCGCGCCACCGCCCGCGGGCGTCCGGCAGCCGAGCTGACCACCGAGGAGGTCGTCGCCGCCGCCGGTGTCACGGTGAACCGGGCCGGGCGCACCGTCGCGTTCTCGGGCCTGACGGTGGCCATCTCGCTGGTCGGCCTGCTGGTGTTCCAGGCCGACATCTTCCACGCCATCGGGCTGGCCGGGGTCTCGGTGGTGCTCGTGTCGATCCTCGTCGCGCTGACGCTGGTGCCTGCACTGTGTCGTGTCGGCGCCCGCCGGCTGCTGCGCCGGGGCACCGACGTCGGCCCCGAACACGGCGTGTTCTCACGGCTCGCGCACGGCGTCCAGCGCGCACCCTGGGTCGTCATCGTCCTCGTCTCCGCGGTGCTCGTCGTGCTCGCCATCCCGAGCCTGTCGCTGAGGGTGACGGCCTCCGGAGCCGAACTGCTGCCGGTCGGCCACCCGCAGCGCACACTGGTCGAGACGCTGCGCACCGACTACCCGTTGCTGGCCACACCCGACGTGCTGGTCATCTCCAAACCCGGTGCGACGCGCGAGCAGGTCACCGCGTGGGCCGCCACCACGGCACCGACCCTGCCCGGGGTGACCCGCGTCGACCCTCCCACCGCCCACGGCGACCTGTTCCTCGTCGGGATCCACACCTCCGGCGGAGCCTTGAGCCAGGCCTCTCGTCAGGTCACGACGGCGCTGCGCGACGGCGACCGTCCGCCCTTCCCGGCCTACATCTCCGGCCAGGCCTCCAGTCTCGACGACTTCACCGCGTCCACCCGGCGCTCGGCCCCCTACACCGTCGCCCTCGTCGCGGGTGCCACCCTGGTGCTGCTGTTCCTGCTCACGGGCTCGGTGGTGATCCCCGTCAAGGCCCTGGTGATGAACGTCCTCTCGTTGGGCGCGAGCCTCGGCGCGGTGGTCTGGGTCTTCCAGGACGGCCACCTGCAATCGCTGCTGAGCTACTCCTCGGTGGGCGCGGTCGAGCAGATCATCCCGATCATGGCGCTGGCCTTCGGCTTCGGCCTGTCGATGGACTACGAGGTGTTTCTGCTGTCGCGGATCGTCGAACTCCACGAGCAGGGGCTGTCCACCGATGAGGCGGTGGCGCTCGGACTGGAACGCTCCGGGCGGATCATCACCTCGGCGGCGGTCCTCATACTCATCGTCTTCGCCGGTTTCATCACCGGCAAGGTGCTGATCATCAAGGAGACGGGGGTGGCCCTGGTGCTGGCCATCGCCCTCGACGCCAGTCTCGTGCGGATGCTGCTGGTGCCCGCCACCATGACCGTGCTCGGCCGCGCCAACTGGTGGGCACCCGCCGTGCTACGCCGTCTGCACGACCGGTTCGGCATCGTCGAGTGATCCTGCATCGGGGGGCGGCGCCGGCCGCGCCCGGCTGCGAACTTCGCCTCACCTGCCCCACCTCTCGCCGTGGGGCGGGCGTGTGGGAGGTGGGGTCAATTTCGCAGGATGAGGGTGCGGTCATCCGGGATGCTGGCGTCCGGGGTGACGATGGTGCCGGGGTGCCGATGGTGCCGGCCGGTCATGCGGGGGTCGGGCCCGCCGGCGTCGGGAGAGGTGGCCGGAGAATCCGCGTGGCCGCAGACACTAGGCTGAGACCCGCTGTCGACGGCACCCCAGCTGCAGGAGGACCCATGATCACCCGGATGTCGCACCTGTTCGTCAGAACCCTGCGCGACGACCCGGCCGACGCCGAGGTGCCGAGCCACCGCTGGCTCGTCAGGGCGGGCTACGTGCGCCGGGTCGCGCCCGGCATCTACTCGTGGTTGCCGCTCGGGCTCAAGGTGCTGCACAACGTCGAGCGGATCGTCCGCGAGGAGATGGACGCCATCGGCGCCCAGGAGGTGCACTTCCCGGCGCTGCTGCCCCGCGAGCCCTACGAGGCGACCGGGCGCTGGACCGAGTACGGGCCGAACCTGTTCCGGCTCAAGGACCGCAAGGGCGCCGACATGCTGCTCGGTCCCACCCACGAGGAGATGTTCACCCTCATGGTCAAGGACCTCTACTCGTCGTACAGGGACCTGCCGCTCAGCCTCTACCAGATCCAGACGAAGTACCGCGACGAGGCCCGCCCCCGGGCCGGCATCTTGCGCGGCCGGGAGTTCGTCATGAAGGACTCCTACTCTTTCGACGTCGACGACGCCGGGCTCGAGGCGAGTTACCAGAGGCATCGCGAGGCCTACATCCGGATCTTCGACCGGCTGGGCCTCGACTACACGATTGTGCGGGCCAACGCGGGCGCGATGGGAGGGTCGGCGTCCGAGGAGTTCCTCGCGATCGCCGCCAACGGCGAAGACACCTTCGTGCGCTCGCCCGGCGGGTACGCGGCCAATGTCGAGGCGGTCAGCGTGCCCGCCCCCGATCCACTGCCCTACGACGACGCGCCCGCTGCGCACGTCGAGGACACCCCCGACTCGCCGACGATCGAGTCGCTCGTCGCGCTGATCAACGCGCGTTTCCCGCGCGACGACCGGCCGTGGACCGCCGCCGACACGCTCAAGAACGTCGTGTTCGTCCTGCGTCACCCCGACGGACGCCGCGAACCACTCGCCATCGGGCTGCCCGGCGATCGTGAGGTCGACCTCAAGCGGCTCGAGGCCGCGGTGTCGCCGGCCGACGTCGAGCCGTTCGGCGATGCGGACTTCGAGGCGCATCCCACCCTGGTCAAGGGCTACATCGGTCCGGCCGCGCTGGGCGGCACCTCCGCGAGCGGCGTCCGCTACCTCTGCGATCCCCGGGTCGTGACCGGAACCCGGTGGGTCACCGGTGCCGACCAGTCAGGGCGACACGTGCTCGACCTGGTGTGCGGTCGCGACTTCGTTCCCGACGGGGTCATCGACGTCGGCGAGGTGCGCGAGGGTGATCCGGCCCCCGACGGGTCGGGGCCGTTGACGCTGGCACGCGGTATCGAGATGGGCCACATCTTCCAACTGGGCCGCAAGTACGCCGACGCGTTGGGCCTGCAGGTGCTCGACCAGAACGGGCGTCTGGTCACGGTCACCATGGGTTCCTACGGGGTCGGGGTGTCGCGCGCCGTCGCGGCGGTCGCCGAGAACACCGCCGACGTGAAGGGCCTGTGCTGGCCCCGTGAGCTCGCTCCGTTCGACGTCCAGGTGCTGGCCACCGGCAAGGACCCCGCCGTGTTCGAGGCGGCCGCGGGCCTCGCCGGCGACCTCGACGAGGCCGGCATCGGCGTGCTGTACGACGACCGCAAGGCCTCGCCCGGAGTGAAGTTCACCGACGCCGAACTGCTCGGCGTCCCCACCACCGTGGTCGTCGGGCGCGGGCTGGCCGACGGGGTCGTCGAGGTGCGCGACCGACGCACGGGCATGTCCGAGAACGTCCCGTTGTCCGATGCCCTGGCCCACCTCGTGCGGGTGGTGCGCGGCTGAGCGGGAGGCCGCTCAGCCGCCGTCGAGGTCGAGGAACTCGCGCCACCGCGGCAGTTCCCGGCGGGCCTGGGCGAGACCGAGTTCGTGCGCGGCCCGCAGCCGCTCGACCCGGCGCTCCCCGTTGCGCACCGGCATGTGGTCGGGCACGAACAGCATCGCCCGTCCTTCGCGCTCGAGTTCGAACAACCGCTCGCGGGTGTCGTTGTAGTCGCGCCACCTGGCCAGGATCCGCTCGGCCATCACCGGGTAGCGGCGGAACACCTGACGGTAGACCCCCGGCACGCGTGACGGCCGTTTGACGTAGTCGCGGGGTCGGGTGAGCACGACCAGGAACTTGTCGAACCCGTCGGCGAGCGCCACGTCGATCGGGATGCCCCCGGTGGGCCCGAGGGCGCCGTCGGCGTAGTCGACGCCGTCGATGGTGGTCAACGGCATGAGACCCGGCATCGTCGACGACGCACGCACCCGCACCATCATGTCGATCGGCTCGGGCATGTCGGCCTCGGACCAGTAGACGGCTTCGCCGTCGTCGCAGCGCACGGCCCCCACCCGTAGTCGTGCGGGGTTGGTGCGGAACGTGTTCCAGTCGAAGGGCAGCGCCCCGTCGGGACCTCCGGTCTGCTCGTAGATGTAGCCCGCGTTGAACAGGCCCTGTCCCCGGGCGAAGGTGCGCCAGTCGCCGAACTGAGGATCGGTGACGAAGTCGACGAACGAGTGGCGTGAACGCCACTCGTCACGGGACAGGTAGTTCACCGCGTTGCTGGCGCCGGCCGACACGCCCGCCACCCAGTCGATGTGGATGCCGGCCCGCAGCAGCGTCACGACGGTGGCCGAGGTGTAGGACGCGCGCATGCCCCCGCCCTCGAAGATCAGGGCGGTGTCGGTGACGTTGCTGGTCGGCGGGGTCGGCCTGAGCCTGGCGCCGGATCGGACGCGGGCAGCGGATCCATCCGTTCACTGCTCCGCTCGCAGGTGCTCGATCAGCCGGGCGATGAACGCGTCGCAGGCGGCGAGTTGGTCGAGGCTCACGAACTCGTCGGCCTTGTGGGCCTGGGCGATGTCGCCGGGGCCCACGACCACGGTCGAAATGCCGGCCCGGTCGTAGATGCCCGCCTCGGTTCCGTAGGTGACCTTGTCGGCCCCGACATCCAGATCGAGTTCGCGACCCAACCGGACGACCGCGGCGTCCTCGGGGGTGTCGAGGCCGGGGGCGGAGGCAACCATCTCGACGGTGATCGACGCCTCAGGGTGCTCGAGGCGCATGTCGCGCTCGACCCCGGCGCAATAGTCCTGCAGCGCGGCGATCTCGGCGGCGTCGTCGAGTTCACCGAGCGAACGCCATTCGAGACCGACCGTGCACTGCTCGGGCACGATGTTCACCGCGGTGCCCCCGGAGATCTGGTTGACCGACCCGGTGCTGTAGGGCACGGGGTAGGCCTCGTCGAAGGGACCTTCGGCGCGCCAGCGCTCGCTGCGGTCGCGGTGGAACCGCACGATCCTGGCGGCGTATTCGATCGCGTTGACACCATCGGGGGTCAGCGACGAATGCGCCCCGAGTCCGCGCACGGTGACCTGCGCGACGTTGATCGACTTGTGCGCCCTGATCATCCGCATCGACGTGGGCTCGCCGACGAAACAGACCCGCGGGTGGATCCCGGCGTCGTGCAGGGCGTCGACGAGGGGTTGGGCGCCGCGGCAGCCGACCTCCTCGTCGTAGGTGAAACACACGTGGATCGGCTCACGCAGCGGGGCGGCGACCATATCGGGCAGTGCCGCTGCGACCGCGGCGTCGAACCCCTTCATGTCGGCGGTGCCGCGGCCGTAGACCAGGCCCTCGCGCACCTCGACCCGGAACGGGTCACCCGACCAGGCCTGACCGTCGACGGGCACACAGTCGACGTGGCCGGCCAGCATGACCCCGCCGTCGATCGACCCGTCGGCGGCGGGCACGGAGATGACGAGGTTGGCCTTGCGATCGTCGGTGTCGGGCAGCACCCGCGGTTGCAGCCCCGCCGCGGTGCCGGCGAGCGCGAGGGTGTCGATCAACTCCCTGTTCGAGTCGCGGCTGGTGGTGTCGAAGCCCACCAGCCGGGTGAGCCAGGTCATCGTCTCGTCACGGGGAGTAGTCATGCCTCCATTCAACCCGATCGTCGGGAGCGGCCGTCCCTTCCGGCGGCGTACGACCTGGTCGATCAGGCCCGCCACCTCGTACGCCCTCGGCCAAGTCGTACGCCGGCCTCAGTGGACGCCGAGCCAGATCGCCAGCCCGAGCCCGCACACGGCCATCACCACCCTCAGCACCACCGGCGGGATGAGCCGCTGCACAACCGGTCCGAGGTTGCCCCCGCGGCACAGCCGATCCCGAGCGCGATCGCCGCCGGCCAGTCGACCGGGCCGAAGGACACGAAGATCACCGAGGCCGACAGGTTGCTGAGGCCGAGCAGCACCGAGCGCAGGAGCATCGACACGTGCAGGCTCTCCGAGGTGAGCACCAGCATGGTCGCGAGGTACATGACGCCCGCGCCCGCACCGAAGTAGCCGCCGTAGACGCAGAGCGGGAACAAGGCGATCAGCGCGGCGCCTCGGCTGTCGGTGGCGCCGCGCCGGGTCCGTAGCCACGGGCCGACGACCAGGGCGAGGGATGCGAGGGCCACCAGCCAGGGCACCACTCTGGCGAAGACGGCGTTGCCACCGAGCAGCAACAGGGAGGCCCCGTCACACCTCCGACCAGCGCGATGGCCACCTGGATCGTCACGTCGCGACGTCCCCGACCGCGCAGCATGCGCGCCGAACGGGTCGTCGCGCCGACACCGATCCCGATCAGACCGAGGGTGTTGGTGACGTTCGCGGCGACCGGCGGCAGCCCGACGGCCAGCAGCGAAGGGTAGCTCACGAGCGACGCGAGGCCGGTGAGGTATCCGATGAGGCCGGTGCCGACACCCGCGACGACGAGCAACAGCAGATCGGTGATCGTCATGGCGGTCACAACCTAGCCGCGGCGCGACCCGGGTGAGCGGTGTCTCGGGCCGGCGGTCTCGGCCGACGGGCCGAGGGACGGATCAGAACCCGGCGGGCAGGTGCGGCGCGTACGCCTGCTCGAGACGCGCGACCTCCTCGTCGGACAGGCGCAGGTCGAGCGCGGCGACCGCGTCGTCGAGGTGATGCGGCTTGGTCGCCCCGACGATCGGCGCGGTGACCACCGGGTTCTTCAGCACCCAGGCCAGGGCCACCTGGGCCATCGGGACGCCGCGGGCCTCGGCGATCGCCTCGACGGCCTCGACCACAGGCTTGTCGATCTCCCCGTACAGACGCTTGCCGAACTGGTCGGTCTCCGCGCGCCGCGTCTGCTGGCCCCAGGGCCGCGCGACCTTGCCGCGGGCGAGCGGGCTCCAGGGGGTGACTCCGACGCCCTGGTCGGCGCACAGGCCGAACATCTCCCGCTCCTCCTCGCGCTGGAGCAGGTTGTACTGGTCCTGCATCGACACGAACCGGGTCCACCCGTGCAGGTCGGCGGTGTACTGCATCTTCGCGAACTGCCACGCCCACATCGACGACGCCCCGATGTAGCGGGCCTTGCCGGCCTTGACCACGTCGTGCAGCGCCTCCATCGTCTCCTCGACCGGCGTGTTCGGGTCGAAACGGTGGATGATGTAGAGGTCGACGTAGTCGGTGCCGAGCCGGGTGAGCGAGGCGTCGATCTGCTCCATGATCGCCTTGCGAGACAACCCCTGGCCCCCCGGCCCCTGGTGCATCTGCCCGTTCACCTTGGTGGCGAGCACGATCTCCTCGCGGCGGGAGTAGCGCTGGATCGCCCGGCCGGTGAACTCCTCGCTGCTGCCCAGCGAGTAGACGTTCGCGGTGTCCCAGAACGTGATCCCGAGGTCGATCGCCTGCCGGAAGAACGGTTGGGCGGCCTCCTCGTCGAGCGCCCACGGGTGGCCGCCCCGTGCGGCGTCCCCGTAACTCATGCAGCCCAGCGAAATGCGGCTGACCTTCAAACCCGATGTGCCCAGACGACGTGTCTCCATGTCGCCGAGTCTAGGAGCACCGCACCGGGTTTCCCGACGATCCGGCTAGGGTTCTCGGGGAGGTGGCACCGGTGCACGTCGGATGGCAGGTGGTGGTGGCCCTGGTGGCCGCCGCCTTCGCCGCGGGGTGGGTCGACGCGGTCGTGGGCGGGGGAGGGCTGATCCAACTGCCCGCCCTGCTCATCGGGCTGCCTGCGGCGACCCCCGTCGCGACGGTGTCGGGAACCAACAAGATCTCGTCGGCCGCGGGCACGCTGATCGCCACCACCACGTACCTGCGGCACGTCCGGGTCGACTGGCGCAGCGCGGTGCCGCTCATGGCCAGTGCCTGGATCGGATCGAGCCTCGGCGCCGACCTGGTGCGGTTCTTCCCGAAGGAGTACTTCACCCCGCTCGTGCTGGCCGTGCTCATCGGCGTCGGCTGGTACACGGTGCGTCGTCCGAACCTGGGACTCGTGCACGACCTGCGCCACGACGGGACGGCGCACCACCTGCGCCTGCTCGGGCTGGGGCTCGGGATCGGTGCCTACGACGGGTTCATCGGGCCGGGCACCGGCATGTTCTTCATCATCGCCCTCGTCGCGGTCCTCGGCTACGGGTTCCTCGAGGCCAGCGCGCTGGCCAAGCTCGCGAATCTCACCACGAATGTGGCGGCGCTCACGGTCTTCGGGGCCAGCGGGCACGTGCTGTGGAGACTCGGTCTCACGATGGCGGCGGCCAACCTCACCGGGGGTTTCACGGGGGCACGGATGGCCCTGCGCCACGGCAACGGGTTCGTGCGCCGGGTCTTCCTCGTCGCCGTCGTGGGGCTCGGAGCCAAGCTCGCCTGGGACAGCGTCCAATTGTTGCTGTGACTCGGCCCGATCGGCAGCGGGTCGCCGACGCTGTCCCTAGCATCGGAGCATGGATTGGACCGGGATCAGGGCGGTGCTGTTCGACCTCGACGGTGTCATCACCCCCACGGCCGACGTGCACATGGCGGCGTGGCGCGAGATGTTCACGGCGTACCTCGCCTCCCACGGCGGCTCCGGCGACTACACCGACGCCGACTACTTCGCCCACATCGACGGCAAGCCGCGCTACGACGGGGTGCGCGACTTCCTCGCCTCCCGCGGGATCACCCTTCCCGAGGGTGCCCCCGACGACGACCCGTCCGCCGAGACGGTCTGCGGGCTCGGCAACCGCAAGAACGACACGTTCAACACGATCATCGCCCGCGACGGGGTGCGGGCCTATCCGGGATCGCTCGCGCTGCTCGACGACCTCGAGGCGCGGCGGATCGCCGCCGCGGTGGTGTCGTCGTCGAAGAATGCCGTCGCGGTGCTGAAGGCCGCCGGCCTGGGGGAGAGGTTCGACGTGGTCGTCGACGGCAACATCGCCCGCCGGGAGGACCTCGCGTGGCAAGCCGGCGCCCGACACGTATCTGCGGGCAGCCGAGCTACTCGGAGTCCCGAAGGAGTCGTGCATGGTCGTCGAGGACGCCGTGTCCGGTGTCCAGGCCGGCCACGCCGGCGGCTTCGGCCGGGTGCTCGGAGTCGACCGCGGCGCGGGCGTCGACGTGCTCACCGAGGCCGGTGCCGACCTCGTCGTGTCGGATCTGGAAGAAGCCCGGCCATGAACGTCGATCCCCGCGAACTGCCACTCGACCCGGTCGACCGCACCCGATTCCCCGTCGACCCGTGGCTGCTCATCGAGACCGAGCCCAGCGCATCCGACCTCGGCAAGACCGAGACGCTGTTCGCGCTGGGCAACGGCTACCTCGGCATGCGCGCCAACCCCGAAGAGGGCCGGGATTCCTACGCCCACGGCACCTTCATCAACGGCTTCCACGAGACCTGGTCCATCCATCACGCCGAGGAGGCGTTCGGGTTCGCGAAGGTGGGCCAGACCATCGTCAACGTCCCGGACGCGAAGACGATGAAGATCTACGTCGACGACGAGCCGTTGCTGCTCACCGTGGCCGATCTGCACTACTACCGTCGCGAACTCGATCTCCGGGCCGGTGAGTTGCGCCGCGACGTGATCTGGCGCACTCCCTCCGGCAAGAGGGTGTCGATCCGTTCCCGCCGGATGGTGTCGTTCACCGAACGCCACCTGGCGATCATGACCCTCGAGATCACCATGCTCGAGGGGGACGCTCCGATCGTCGTCTCCTCGCAGGTGCTCAACCGGCAGGACGGCATCGACGAATATGCGCAGAAGGCGAGGGTCGCCGAGGTGTTCGACCCCCGCAAGGCCAGCCGGTTCGGGGTGCGGGTGCTCGAGCCGCGCAGCGACTGGCACAGCGAGCGCCGGATGATCCTCGGCTACCAGACCGCCAACTCGGGCATGACGCTCGCGGTGGGGGTCGACCACGGGATCGAAACCGACAACGAGTTCGAGGAACTCATCAGCACCGAACCCGACCTGGGCAAGAAGGTCTACCGCATCCAGGCCCGTCAGGGACGCCCGATCGTCGTCAACAAGGCCGTGGCCTACCACAGCTCCCGGGGGGTAGCCGTGCGGGAACTGGTCGATCGGTGCCGCCGCACCCTCGACCGCGTCCGCCAGGACGGATTCGAGCCGTACCGGGCGGCCCAGCGGCAATGGCTCGACACCTGGTGGGAGGGCTGCGACGTCGAGATCGCCGAGCAGCCGGCCGTGCAGCAGGCGGTGCGGTGGAACCTGTTCCAGCTCGCGCAGGCGGCCGCCCGGGCCGACCAGTTGGGGATCGCCGCCAAGGGGGTCACCGGATCGGGCTACGAGGGGCACTACTTCTGGGACACCGAGGCGTACGTCGTGCCGTTCCTCACCCACACCCATCCCGCGCTCGCGCGCAACGCGCTGAGGTTCCGGGTGACCATGCTGCCGAAGGCCCGCGAGCGCGCCCGCGAACTGGCCCAGCAGGGTGCCCTGTTCCCGTGGCGCACGATCAACGGCGACGAGGCGTCCGCCTACTACGCGGCGGGAACCGCGCAATACCACATCAACGCCGACATCGCGTTCGCGTTGATGAAGTACTACGCCGTCACCGGGGACACGTCATTCATGTTCCGTGAGGGCGTCCAGGTGATGGTCGAGACGGCCCGGTTGTGGGCCGATCTCGGCTTCTGGCGCGAGGACAGGTCGGGGGAGCGCACGTTCCACATCCACGGCGTGACGGGTCCCGACGAGTACACGACGGTGGTCAACAACAACCTGTTCACCAACGTCATGGCCCGGGCCAACCTCTGGAGCGCCGCCACGGTGCTGGAGGACATGGCCGAACGCGATCCCGCGGCCTACGCGCGGATCCGCACCCGCCTGCGGGTCTCCGACGCCGAGATGGCCGAGTGGCGCGAGTGCGCCGACGCCATGATCATCCCCTACGACGAGGTGCTCGGAGTGCACCCCCAGGACGAGCACTTCCTCGACCGCGAGCTGTGGGACCTCGAGAACACGCCGGTCGAGAACCGTCCGCTGCTGCTGCACTACCACCCGCTGGTGATCTACCGATTCCAGGTGCTCAAGCAGGCCGACGTCGTGCTCGCGCTGGTGCTGCAGGGTGATCAGTTCGACGGGGAGGTGAAGCGTCGCGACTTCGAGTACTACGACCCGATCACCACGGGTGACTCGACGCTGTCCGCGCTCGTCCAGTCGATCCTCGCCGCTGAGGTCGGCTATCAGGACATGGCCATGTGGTACTTCCGCACCGGATTGTTCGTCGACCTGGCCGACCTGCACAACAACACCTCCGACGGCGTGCACATCGCCTCGGCGGGCGGGGTGTGGACGGCCCTGGTCCGCGGCTTCGGCGGCATGCGCGACACCGACGGGAACCTGAGCTTCGATCCGCGGTTGCCCCGCGAGTGGGACGCGTTGGCGTTCCGGGTGCGCTCGCGCGGCACACTGCTGGCCGTGCGGCTCGAGGCCGACCGGATCGAATTCAGGGTGCTCGACGGGCAAGAGCCCGTCGCCATCGGCGTCCGTGGCCGTGAGATCCGGGTCGCGCGCCGGCGAGCCGGTGAGCGTACCCCTGGCCGGACAAGGGCCGCGGCTGCCGAGCCTCGAGGGCCATCATCCGGTGGTGGGCAACGTGCGCGCCGACGGCTCGGTGATCACCGCCAACGTGCCCGAGCCGATGATGGCCGAGGGTTCCGACGGCCCCGACGAGTGATCGCCCGCCGGACCGCGTCGGGTCACACCCAGCCGGGCCACCACGAAACGCCCACACCCCGTCGTGCCGTCTCGTCCTGCTCCAAGAGCGCCGCGTCGAGCGCCGAGGTCCGGTCGGCTCCCGACGACGCCGCTGCGACTCTCAGCCACGCGGCCATGACGTCGCGTTCGAGTCGCCCCCACAGCATCGTGACCTGCGGGGGGGAGTCGGTGGTGCCCGGCAGGGAATACATGAGCGGACCGGGGGTCGGCGCCGTGGAGGCGCCGACGAGATCGCGTTCGATGGCGTCGCGCTGCGCCTCGACATCCCGCAACCGGGCCAGGCCGGGCGAGTAGGCGGGATCGTGGAACGGAAGCGCCCCGAGGCCCCGCTCGAGCCCCTCGATCAGCGCGTCGATCCGGCTGAGCAGCACCGAAAGCGCCGCGGTGCGGTCGCCGACGTCGCAGTGGGCCGGGACGAGGGTGGTCACCACCACGGGCGCGGAGGGCTCGCGCACCGCGTGCGCGGCCACGCACAACGCTGCGAACAGCAGCGCGAGGTCACCCGACGTCGCACCCAGGCAGGCGTCGGCCATCGCCGACTCCAACCCCTTCTGCCGGGCCGCGATCGTGGCCAACGAGTCACCCGGTGAGGGTGCCTCCGGCGTGGCGGACGCCCCGGCGGTGCTCGACGCTGCGCCTGTGGGCTGCCGGGGAACGGGTGCGCCCGACAAGGGGTCGGGACGTGCCAGGACCGCCGCCTGGGTGCGGCACATCGCCGCCGCCGCACCCGCCCACACCGCCGTCGATGCGGCCGTGCCGGGCGCGTCCGCGAGGGCGCGGAAACCCTCTCCTGCGGCCGACAGCCGCGCGGCCAGCACCGAATAGGGGATCAGGACCGGCCCGCCGAGCGGGCCTCCGGATGCGCCGCCGGGGCCGGTCGACGTCGTCGACGCCGTGGGGGCGACCGCGCTGCAGCCCGTCACCAGTGCCAGTGCGCCGGCCGGCAGCGCCCGGCCCAGCAGTGCCCGGCGCGAAAGCGTCGGGCCACACGACGGGTGGCGCGGGGGGAGCACGGGGTGAACCTTAGCCGCCCGCCGAAGGCGCGTCGGGGCTGCGCCCGTCGACACCGCGCCACAATGGGATGCAGCAGGACGTCGACCAGCCGCGAGCGCAGCGGTGCCGACGCCTCACCGGTCTGTAGTCTTGACCATCCGCTGGGCACCCGGTCGGCTCCGGACCCGTCGAACAACAGAAGAGACAACCGAAAACGAAAGAGGAACCATGAACGAGCAGGCGATCACGCAAGCGATCGAGCCGGTGCTCGCCGGTCACGGGCTCGAACTCGACCGGCTCGAGGTCGTTCCGGCTGGGCGTCGCAGCGTCGTGCGGGTCACGGTCGACGGTGACGGCCCGGATGGCCGAGGCCCGCTCCTCGACGACATCGCCGAGGCATCGCGCGACATCTCGGCGGCCCTCGACGCCGCCAACATCGGCAACCAGCCCTACACCCTGGAGGTCAGTTCCCGCGGCACCAGCCGTCCGCTCACCGAACCCCGGCATTTCCGCCGCAACACCACGCGGCTGGTACGGATCGTGCTCGCCGACGGCGAGGTCGTCGAGGGCCGGATCATGGGCGTCGACGACGGCGGCGTCCACCTCGAGCCCGAACGGATCGTCGCGTTCGCCGACATCACCCGGGCGACGATCCAGGTCGAACTCAATCGTCCCGCCGGGCTCGATCCCGACGACGACCAGGGAGCCGACGAGCACGACGACGACCAGGACGAGGAGGGCTGACCCGTGGACATCGACATGGCTGCACTGCGCGCGCTCGAGCGCGAGAAGGAGATCCCGTTCGATGTGCTCGTCAAGGCACTCGAGGACGCGATGCTCAACGCCTACACGAAGACCGACGAGCCGGTTCGCGGCGCTCGGGTCGAACTCGACCGGCGCACGGGGCGGGTGGCCGTCATGGTGCCCGAGCGCGACGACGAGGGAGAGATCGTCGGCTGGTACGACGGGACTCCGGCCGACTTCGGCAGGGTCGCGGCCGCCACCGCCCGCCAGGTGATCTTCCAGCGGTTGCGCGAGGCCGAGGACGAACAGAAGTTCGGTCACTTCTCGGCTGTCGAGGGCGACATCATCCTCGGCACCGTGCAGCAGGACCGCGATTCCCGCGTGGTCCGGCTCGACGTCGGCAACCGCACCGAGGCCATCCTGCCTCCGGCGGAACAGGTGCCCGGCGAAGACTACTCACACGGACGCCGCCTGCGGGTGTACGTCGTCTCGGTGCGCCGCGATGCGCGCGGTCCTCAGGTCGTGGTCTCGCGCACCCACCCCAACCTCGTGCGCAAGCTGTTCGCGCTCGAGGTGCCCGAGATCGAGCGTGGGGTCGTCGAGATCAAGGCGGTCGCCCGTGAGGAGGGGCACCGCACCAAGATCGCGGTGATGTCGCACAGCCCCGACGTCTCGGCGAAGGGCGCCTGCATCGGCCCGATGGGCCAACGGGTACGGGCCGTCATGCACGAGCTCAACGAGGAGAAGATCGACATCATCGACTGGTCCGACGACCCCGCTGCGTTCGTCGCACATGCCCTGAGCCCGGCCAAAGTGACGTCGGTCACCGTCGTCGACGCCGCGGCCCGGGCCGCCCGAGTGGTCGTTCCCGACTACCAGTTGTCGCTGGCGATCGGCCGTGAGGGGCAGAACGCCCGACTCGCCGCCCGCCTCACCGGCTGGCGGATCGACATCCGCTCCGATACGGCCCCCGAGCCCGCGGAGTGACCGCGGCGGGACGAACGCCGCCCGGTAGCCTGATCCGGTGACCCGAGCCGAACCGATCCGCACCTGCGTCGGCTGCCGCCGCGCGGTGCCGGCAGACGAGTTGCTGCGCTACGTCGACTCGCCGTCGGGCCCGGTCGCCGACCCCGGCCGTCGGCTTCCCGGCCGGGGTGCCTGGCTGCACGACGACCCCTCGTGCCGGGAGTCCGCGCGACGACGCAATTCGCTGTCCAGGGCGCTGCGCCGCCGTCGGTGATGCACGCCGCGGCTTCCCGGTTCGCCGTGACGGTGTGCGACGAGATACCCTAGGCGTTGCGCGTCCCCCCGGAATTCCGGGGAGGACTTCGTCAGTGCGTGCCCGGTGACCCGGGCCGCGAATCAGAAAGTGGGCTGACGCTCATGACTGTGCGATGAGTCATCACCGATGAGCACCAACACCAACTAGCGGTCCGGTCACTCAGACCCGGGCCTGAAGGAGAGTAGTGGCCAAGGTCCGTGTCTACGAGCTCGCGAAAGAGCTTGGACTGGAAAGCAAGGATTTGTTGAAGACCCTCGGCGACATGGGCGAGTTCGTCCGCTCGGCGTCGTCGACGATCGAAGCCCCCGTTGTCCGCCGCCTGCGCGAACAGGTGAAGACCGCCCCGGCGCCCGCGCCGGCACCGGCCCCCGAGTCGCCGAAGTCGTCCGAGAGCGCCAGCGCCCCCGCGACTCCCGCGGCCCCGGCCGCCAAGGCCGCCGCGCCTGCGGCACCCGCCCAGCGTCCGACACACACCGGGCGGCAGTCCGCCGCACCGGCTCCCGGGCCCCGTCCCGGGCCCCGCACATCCCCCGCCGGCGCAGGTGGGCCCACCACCAGCGCCACGCCGCGCCAGAGCTCGGCCCCGTCGGGCCCCGCCCCGACGCCCCGGCAGGCGCACACGCCGACCACCAGCAGCAGCCCCCGGTCGCAGGCACCCACCCCCAGCCAGGTGGGCCCCCGTCCGGCTCCGCCGCGTCCCGCCGCCACCCCGCGTCCGGCAGCGGGCGGAGGAGCCTCGGGCCAGGGTGGCCGGCGTCCGGGCGCCCCGCGTCCCGGAAACAACCCGTTCGCGCCCTCGCAGGGCATGGGCCAGGCCAGGCGGCGCGACGACACCACCACCCGCGACCGTGAGGGCCAGCGTCGCCCGGCCCCCGGTGGCATGCCCCGGCCGGGAGGAACCGGCGGTGTTCCGGGCATGCCTCGTCCCAACCCGGCGATGATGCCCAAGCAGCAGTCCACCCAGATCACCGGCGCCGGCGCCGGCGGCCGGGGTGGGCGTCCCGGCGGCGGCCCCGGCCGCGGTCGTCCTGGTGGCGGTGGGCGCACCGGCGCCCCCGGACTCGGCGCGCCGGCCGGCGGTGGTCGCGGTGGTCGCGGTGGTCGCGGCGGCTCCGGAACTCAGGGAGCCTTCGGTCGTCCCGGCGGTGCCGGGCGACGGGGCCGCAAGTCCCGCAAGCAGCGGCGCCAGGAATTCGATCAGATGGAGGCGCCGCTCATCGGCGGCGTGCGCGTCAAGAAGGGTGACGGGCAGACCGTCCGGCTGCGTCGTGGCTCGTCCCTGACCGACCTCGCCGAGAAGATCGGCCTCGAGCCGGCCTCGCTCGTGCAGGTGCTGTTCAACCTCGGCGAGATGGTCACCGCCACCCAGTCGGTGACCGACGAGACCCTCGAGGTGCTGGGCTCCGAGCTCAACTACAACATCCAGGTCGTTTCGCCCGAGGACGAAGACCGCGAACTGCTCGAGAGCTTCGACCTCGAATTCGGTGAAGACCTGGGTGACGAGGACGACCTCGCGGCACGCCCGCCGGTCGTCACGGTCATGGGTCACGTCGACCACGGCAAGACCAAGCTGCTCGATGCGCTGCGCCACACCAACGTGGTGGGCGGCGAGGCTGGTGGCATCACCCAGGCGATCGGCGCCTACCAGGTCGAGACCGAGGTCGATGACCAGCCGCGCGCGATCACCTTCATCGACACCCCGGGCCACGAGGCGTTCACCGCCATGCGTGCCCGCGGTGCCAAGTCGACAGACATCGCGGTGCTCGTGGTGGCGGCCGACGACGGTGTGATGCCGCAGACGATCGAGGCGCTCAACCATGCCAAGGCCGCCGATGTGCCGGTGGTCGTGGCCGTCAACAAGATCGACAAGGTGGGAGCCGACCCGACCAAGGTCCGCGGCCAGCTCATGGAGTTCGGCCTGGTGCCCGAGGAGTACGGCGGCGACACGATGTTCGTCGATGTCTCGGCGATCACCCGGGAGGGTCTGGAGAACCTCCTGGAGGCCGTCGTCCTCACCGCCGACGCAGCCCTCGACCTGAGGGCCAACCCCGACATGCCCGCCCAGGGCGTGGCGATCGAGGCGCACCTCGACAAGGGACGCGGGCCGGTGGCCACGGTGCTCATCCACCGCGGCACGCTGCACGTCGGCGACTCGATCGTCGCCGGGTCGGCACACGGCCGCGTCCGCGCGCTGATCGACGACCTCGGACAGAACGTCGACGAGGCACCGCCGTCGATGCCGGTTCAGGTACTCGGTCTCACGGCGGTTCCCGGGGCCGGCGACAATTTCCTGGTTGTCGACGACGACCGCACCGCTCGGCAGATCGCCGACAAGCGTGCGGCCCGGATGCGGGCGGCGCAACAGGCCGCGAGCTCGCGTCGCCGGACACTCGACGAGCTGTTCGAGCAGATGGCGCGGGGCGAGACCTCCGAGTTGCTGCTCATCCTCAAGGGTGACGGCGCCGGTTCGGTCGAGGCCCTCGAGGACGCCCTGTCGAAGATCGACGTCGGCGACGAGGTGTCGCTGCGTGTCATCGACCGCGGTGTCGGTGCGATCACCGAGACCAACGTGTCGCTGGCCGCGGCGTCCAAGGCGGTCATCATCGGCTTCAACGTGCGGCCCACCCCGCACGCCACGCAGATGGCCGACCGCGAGAACGTCGACATCCGCTACTACTCGGTGATCTACGACGCGATCGATGAGATCGAGGCGGCCCTCAAGGGCATGCTCAAGCCGATCTACGAAGAGAAGGCGTCCGGCTCCGCCGAGATCCGCGAGGTCTTCCGCTCGTCGAAGATCGGCAACATCGCCGGGTGCATGGTGCTCAGCGGAACGATCCGGCGCAACGCCTCCGCCCGCCTGGTGCGCGACGGCGTGGTGGTGGCCCAGACCACCATCGCGTCCCTGCGTCGCGAGAGGGATGACGCCACCGAGGTCCGCGAGGGCTTCGAGTGCGGCATCACGATCGCGAACTACCAGGACATCAAGGTCGGCGACGTCATCGAGACCTACGAGATGGTCGAGAAGCCGCGCAGCTGACGGCAGGTCGGTGATCTGAGCTGAACCCGGTGCCCCGGGGGCCTTGCGCTCCCGGGGCACCTCGTCTGCGACCGTGCGTCTGCGGGTGTGGCCGGGCTTCGTGCGTGTGGCGTACGACTTGGCGTCTGCGGCGTACGACCTGGTGCTTCCGGCGTACGACCTGGTCGAGAAACCTGACATCTCGTACGCCGTCAGCGATCTCGTACGCCGAGCGGGCCTGTGGATGACGGCAAGTTATCCCCAATTGACCCGGATTGATGGGTGCGGCCGTCCGTGCGTCCAGACGATCAGGACATGACAACATTTCTGCGATCCGACCTCGCCCGAGTGTTGTCCCTCCGCGATGCCGTCGTCATGCTGGACGCTGCGCTGCATGATCCGCAAGGGGGTGAGGCGCCCGGCGTCCGGGACGAGATCGGGTGGCAGCCTTCGCGAGGCCCGCACCCGGCGGGGCGCGGTGCGGGCCGGTCGAGCCCTGCTGCTGGCCGATGGGCGCGCCGAGAGTCCGCTCGAGAACCACAGCCGGCTGGCGTTCGACGATCACGGGCTCCCACGACCAGATCTTCAGGTCGAGATCCGCGACGCAGGGGGTCGCTTCATCGCGCGCGGTGACTTCGGGTGGCGCGATTCCCGCGTGATCGGGGAGTGCGATGGGCGCGTCAAGTACCGTGACCTTGCCCGCCCGGGCGAGGATCCGATCGATGTGCTGATGCGCGAGAAGCGTCGGGAGAACGAGCTTCAGGCACTCGGGTGGACCGTGGTGCGCTGGACCTGGGATGACCTCGCCCAGCCGCGCGCCCTGTGCCGGCGGATCGCCAGACTGCTGTGAGTTTCTGGATCGCTTGACGGCCCTGAGGCCCGGTATCGACCCGACGGACCTGAGTCCCGGGATCGCCGGAGCGCTGGGTACCGGGTAGCGCTGCATGCTGTGCCCAGGTGGCGCCCGACTCCTGTGCTTCTCCGGGTGCGCGGCGGTCCCGGACCCCGGCCCGGGTGAGAGGCTGACCCGGCCGCGGTCGGCGTACGACTTGTCTGGCGGCGTACGACCTGGACGCCCGTTCCGACCGGGTCGTACGCCAACCATGACGGGTCGTACGCCGCCGGCCCCAGGTCGTACGCCGAGGGTGGAGCCGCGGGACGCCGCCGGCCCCAGGTCGTACGCCGAGGGTGGAGCCGCGGGATGCCGACGCGACAAGGTCGTACACCGCGTCGCCGGGATGCGGGGCGTGACCTCGGCCGAGCGGGCGCCCGCCGGGGTGGCGTAAGCTCGTGGGGATTGGCATTCGAGCTCCGGAGGAACACACCATGGCGAATCCCCGCGTGGCCAAACTGGCCGACCAGATCCATGTCATCGTCGCCGAGATGCTCGAACGGCGGATCAAGGACCCTCGGCTCGGGTTCGTCACGATCACCGACACCCGCCTCACCGGCGACGCACGTGAGGCGACGATCTTCTACACCGTCCTCGGCGGGCGTTCCGACCTCACCGCCAGCGCGGCGGCGCTCGAGTCGGCGAAGGGGCTGCTGCGCTCCACGGTGGGCAAGCGTCTCGGGCTCCGGTTCGCGCCCACCCTCACCTTCGTCCTCGACGCCACCGAGGAGCAGGCGCGCACGATCGAGGAGGCGCTCGCCAGGGCTGCGAGCAGCGATGAGGACCTCGCGGCCCGCGCCGCCGGCGCGCAGTACGCCGGCGAGGCGGACCCCTACCGCCGACCGCGTGACGACGAGGATCTCGACGACGAGTCCGCAGTCGAGCCGGCCGACGACATCGAGCACGAGCGGGCCGAGTGACACACGCCACGCCCGGTGACGTCTCGGCGGCGTCGGGGATCCTGGTGGTCGACAAGCCGCAGGGCTGGACCTCCCACCAGGTCGTCGGGCGTGTCCGACGGCTGATGGGCACCCGCAAGGTCGGCCATGCGGGCACGCTCGATCCGATGGCCACCGGGGTGTTGATCATCGGCGTCAACCGGGCCACCCGGCTGCTCGGACATCTTGCGCTGCACGACAAGAGCTACCTCGCCACGATCAGGTTCGGCGAGTCCACGACCACCGACGACGCCGACGGGGAACTGCTCGACGCACGGCCCGCCGCGGATCTGGTCGCCGAGCGGATCGAGTCGGCGATGGCGGCGTTCCGGGGCGACATCCTGCAGGTGCCGAGTTCGGTGTCGGCGATCAAGGTCGACGGGCGGCGTGCCTATGCGCGCGTGCGGGCCGGCGAGCAGGTGCAGCTGTCCGCCCGCCCGGTGAGGGTGGCCAGGTTCGACCTGCTGGCTGTGCGGCGGCCGGTCGAGCGTCCCGACGCGCTCGACGCCGAGGTGGTCGTCGACTGCTCATCGGGAACCTACGTGCGGGCGCTGGCCCGTGATCTGGGCGCCGCGCTCGGCGTGGGCGGGCACCTCACGGCGTTGCGGCGCACGCGCATCGGCCGCTACGACCTCACCTCGGCGGTCGACGTCACCCGCGATGATCCGCCGGTCATGATGCCGATGGCGGACGCCGCGGCCCTGAGCTTTCCGACGTTGCAGGTGGACGCCGACGAGGCGGTCACGATCGGTCACGGAGGGGCGCTGGCGCGGTCCGTGGCCGGTGACCCGACCGCGATGATCGGCCCGGCCGGAGACCTGCTCGCCCTCTACCGGCCCGCCGCCGGCGGATCGCGCCCGCTGGCCGTGCTGGTGTGACGCATGCGCGGCCGCGCCCCGGCCACCCACGTGCCGCGGGTCGTGCCGCACCCACCGCGGGTCGCTGACCGCGTCGGCGACGCGTCGCGCCGGGGCCGCGTGTCCTACAGTGGACGCGATCACGGGCAGGAGGGACATCCATGAGTGTGGTGGCGATCGGCAACTTCGACGGCGTCCACAACGGGCACCGCCAGCTGCTCGCCGATGCAAGGGCGTTCGCGCCCGAACTGCCGCTCGTGGCGCTCACCTTCTGGCCGCACCCGATGTCGGTCGTGCGGCCCGATGGCGCCCCGAAGCTGCTCTCATCGTTGCAGCGACGCATCGAACTGCTCCGGGACGCCGGCGCCCACGAGGTGCGGGTGGTGCACTTCACCCGCGACGTGTCCCGCTGGAGTCCCCGGGAGTTCGTCGAGAAGGTCATCGATCCCCTGCACCCGCGCATCGTGGTGGTCGGCGAGAACTTCCGGTTCGGCTACCGCGCCGGCGGCACGGTCGAGACGCTGCGGGAACTCGGGCATGGACACTTCGAGGTGCGCGCGATCCCGTTGATCCACGTCGACGGCGAGAACACCTGTTCGACCCTCGTCCGGCGGGCGCTGCGCTCGGGCGACGTCGAATTGGCCCGCCGTCAGCTCGGGCGCGAGTTCCGGCTGTGCGGCGTCGTGGTGATGGGCGACCAGCGGGGACGGCTGCTGGGATTCCCCACGGCGAACCTCGACATGTTCGAAGACCTCGAGGTGCCTGCCGACGGTGTCTACGCGGGGTGGCTGCTGCGGCTCGACGCCCCGGACTCCGACCGATGGCCGGCCGCGATCTCGGTGGGCAGCAATCCGACCTTCGACGGGGAGGAGCGCCGGGTCGAGTCGTACGTGCTCGACCGCGACGACCTCGAGCTCTACGGTGTCGAGGTGGGCGTCGAATTCGTGGCCCGGATCAGGGGGCAACGCCGATTCGACGACGTCAACGAACTGGTCGCGCAGATGCACCGCGACGTCGAACGCGTCAGGGGGGTGCTCGCGCTCGAGACCTCAGCCGGCGAGCAGTGACTTGCGGTAGATCGAGTGATAACTGCTCGGCTGGTTCGGTTCGAGCACCTGGTAACTGTCGGGTGTCTCCATGAACAGGTGGTCACCGGTGGGGGAGTACCCGAGTTCGAGGAACAGGGGAATCGCGCGGAAGTTCTGGGGATCGACGGCGAGGAACACCTGCTGATGACCCGCCTCGGCGGCGCGCTCCTCGAGCCAGCGCCAGACGGCCGAGCCGATGCCGTGCCGACGATGAGCCGGCGGCACCCACAGGTTCTTGAGTTCGGGGTTGAGCTCCTCGTCGTTGAAGTCGAGGAACCCGCTGCCGACCACTTCGCCGTCGATCTCGGCGACGGCGAAGATGCCCGTACCGGCTTCCTGTTCGGCCAGCCGCCGCGACGGAAGACCGATTTCGGGACGCGGATCGGCGGCCGTCAGCGCCTCGAGGTCGGCCGCCACTGCGCGGCGAACGGTGATGGCGACGTCGTCGCCGGCGAAGGATATCGGTGCGGATTCGCTCATCTGCCTGCCTTTCATGGGGTGCGGGCGACCACTCGTGCGGAACCATCAAACCACGTCGCGGTGCTGCTGTAACCGTCGGTCGGTTCTCCTCGTCGTCGCGCGGACGGCCGACGGGATGCCGGGCCCTGCGACGATTCGCAGCCCCGCGGGCCCTCCTGATACCGTGGATCGTTGCCGTCGATCGGCCGCGGTCCAGAAAGAGCCCCCATCGCATGAGGCACCGGGGGCGCCGCGCAACGGGAAACCGGAAGGAGAGCAGCCGTGGATGCTGCCGACAAGAAGAAGACCATCGACGAGTATGCCACTCACCCGGGTGATACCGGATCACCCGACGTGCAGGTCGCGCTGCTCACCAAGCGGATCGCCCACCTGACCGAGCACCTCAAGGAGCACAAGGGCGACCACCACAGCCGCCGGGGGCTGCTGCTCATGGTCGGCCAGCGCCGCCGCCTGCTCAACTACGTCGCCAAGAACGACATCGAGCATTACCGTCAGCTCATCGAGCGTCTCGGCCTGCGCCGCTGACGTCCGCGAGGGAGCGATCCGTCAGGGTCGCTCCCTCGTTCGTATTGCGCCGGGAATGTGCCGCCGCCAGCCGAACAACTGAACACCGCACAACCGAATATCCGCCACATCCGAACGCAGGGGATCCGTCCAGGCCCCGTCTGGTCCTCGGTAGTGGCTGTCCGGACCGTCGTCGGGCCGGAGAGCTTCGATCGAAGACCGGCGGCACGCCCCGAGTGGACGGCGATCCCCGCGAGATCGAAAGGACGTCCCATGGAGGGACCCGACCTGAAATTCGTTGAAACCGTCATCGACAACGGTGCCCATGGCACCCACACCGTGCGCTTCGAGGCGGGGCTGCTCGCCCGCCAGGCCGATGGCTCGGCCGTCGTCTACATCGACGGCGACACCATGCTGCTCAGCACCACCGTCGCCCAGAAGACCCCCCGCGACTCCATCGACTTCTTCCCGCTGACGGTCGACGTCGAAGAGCGCATGTACGCCGCCGGCCGCATCCCCGGCTCGTTCTTCCGCCGGGAGGGCCGCCCCTCCGAGGGCGCGATCCTCACCTGCCGGCTCATCGACCGCCCGCTGCGTCCCTCGTTCGTCAAGGGGCTGCGCAACGAGGTGCAGGTCATCGTCACGGTGATGGCGCTCAACCCCAACGTGCTGTACGACGTCGTCGCGATCAACGCCGCCTCGATGTCGACCCAGATCGCCGGGCTGCCGTTCAGCGGCCCGATCGGCGGCGTCCGCGTCGCCCTCATCGGTGACCAGTGGGTCGCGTTCCCGACCGTCAAGCAGCTCGAGGACGCCACCTTCGACATGGTCGTGGCCGGGCGGGTGCTGCCCGACGGCGACGTCGCGATCATGATGGTCGAGGCCGAGTCGACCGAGGCCACCTGGGACCTCGTCCGCTCGGGGCGCACCGCCCCCACCGAAGAGGTCGTCGGCCAGGGCCTCGAGGCCGCCAAGCCGTTCATCAAGCAGCTCTGTGACGCGCAGGCCGAGCTCGCGGCCCAGCTGCCGAAGGAGACCTACGACTTCCCGGTCTTCAAGGAGTACAGCGACGACGTGTTCGCCGCGGTCGAGGAGATTGGCCGGCGCCGACCTCGCCCAGGTGATGCGGATCGCCGGCAAGCAGGAGCGTCAGCTGGCCGACGCCGAGCTCAAGGCCCGGGTCAAGGCCGAACTCGCGCCCCGGTTCGAGGGTCGCGAGGGCGAGATCAGCGGTGCGTACAAGGCGCTCACCAAGAAGATCGTGCGCCACCGCACCCTCACCGAGCAGGTGCGCATCGACGGACGAGGCGTGCGCGACATCCGCACGCTGTCGGCCGAGGTCGGCGTGGTGCCCCGGGTGCACGGCTCGGCGCTGTTCCAGCGCGGCGAGACCCAGATCCTCGGCGTCACCACCTGAACATGCTCGACATGGAGCAGAAGCTCGACACGCTCGCCCCCGAGACGACCAAGCGCTACATGCACAACTACAACTTCCCGCCCTACTCGACCGGCGAGACCGGCCGGGTCGGCTCGCCGAAGCGGCGCGAGGTCGGCCACGGCGCGCTCGCCGAGCGGGCCCTGGTTCCGGTGCTGCCGAAGCGGGACGAGTTCCCCTACGCCATCCGTCAGGTGTCCGAGGCGCTCGGGTCGAACGGCTCGACGTCGATGGGCTCTGTGTGCGCGTCGACCCTGTCGCTGCTCGAGGCCGGCGTGCCGCTGAAGTCGCCGGTGGCCGGCATCGCGATGGGTCTCATGAGCGAGACCATCGACGGCCAGACGCAGTACGTCACGCTCACCGACATCCTCGGCGACGAGGACGCCCTCGGCGACATGGACTTCAAGGTGGCCGGTACGAAGGACTTCGTCACCGCCCTGCAGCTCGACACCAAGCTCAACGGCATCCCCGCCGACGAACTGGCCAAGGCGATGCTCCAGGCCCGCGAGGCGCGCTACACGCTGCTCGAGGTCATGGGCGAGGCGATCGAGGGTCCCGACGAGATGAGCCCCTTCGCTCCGCGCATCATCACCGTCAAGATCCCCGTCGACAAGATCGGCGAGGTCATCGGCCCCAAGGGCAAGGTGATCAACCAGATCCAGGACGACACCGGCGCCAACATCTCGATCGAGGACGACGGCACGATCTACATCGGTGCCGACAACGGCGAGGCCGCCGAGGCCGCGCGCGCTCTCGTCAACGCGATCGCCAACCCGCAGATGCCCGAGCGGGGCGAGCGCTACCTCGGCACCGTGGTGAAGCTCACCACGTTCGGTGCGTTCGTGTCGCTCATGCCCGGCAAGGACGGCTTGCTGCACATCAGCAAGCTCAAGCAGCTCAACAACAACCAGCGCGTCGAGAACGTCGAGGACGTTCTGAGCGTCGGCCAGAAGTTGCAGGTCGAGATCAGCGACATCGACGACCGGGGCAAGCTGTCCCTCATCCCCGTGACCGAGGAGCCTGCCGCGCAGGCCTGATCCGCGCGGCGGAACAGACGGGTACACGGCCCGCCACCCTCAGGGTGGCGGGCCGTGTCGCGTCACGACGCCGGGTCTGCGGGCCGGGCGCCGATGTCGAACACCGCCACCGTGCGGGCCGGCACCGTCGCCACACCCGTCACGGCGTCCCAGGAGGCGCTGCGCACCACCGGGTCGGCGCCACGGTCCTGCACGGGGTGCAGGCTCAACGCGCGTCCGCGCAGCGCCGGGACCTTCTGCTCGACCGTGTGTCCGGTGGCGTTGAGCACGACGACGACGCCGTCGCGCTGCCGATCGCAGGGTTCTCCGAGCGTGTCGTCGATGACCTCGACGATCACCCCCGGCAGGTGGTCGCGAGAGCCCGACACGGGGAAACGCACCTTGTCGCGGATCGCCCGTGCCTCCCCGAGGCGGAACAGCGGGCTGCTGAACCGGATCCGCAGGAGGTCCGCCGCGCAGTCGGCCGCGAAGCCGACGTCGTCGACACCGGGCCGCAGCCCGGGGTCGGCGAGCAGCGGGCCGGCGATCGGCCAGCGTCCCCCGTTCTCGGCGAACGGCGGCAGCCCCCGCCCGAACCCGTTGTCGCGCCCGCTCCAGTCGAGCCGGTTGAACCAGTCACCCGAGTCGAACGAGTTGCGGTCGAGACTCTTGCTCCGCAGCAGGTCGGCACCCGCGTGCCACAGCACGGGGGTCTGGGCGAGGGTGGCGCAGGCCAGGGCGAGGGTGTTGAGTCGTACCCGGTCGGTCATCGGCAGGTCCTGCGGCAGCTTGAAGGTGAGGGCGTCGAACAGGGTCTCGTTGTCGTGGGCATCGACGTACGTGACGACGTCCCACGGCTCGTCCGCGTAGCCGGCGGGCTCGCCTTCGTACGTGAGGTGGGTGCCGCTGGTGCGATGGCCGCGCGCGGAACGGAAGGCGAAGTCCCTGAGGTTGCCGGCCAGGCCGAGCTGGATCAGGTCGGTTGCATGGGCGAGGGCGGCTCCGTGCCGGTCGGCCAGGCCGCTGGCGAACCCCTGGGCGCTCGGATCGTCGTCGGTGGGCCGGCCGCCGCGCACGGCGTCGCGCAGCCGGTCGGAGAACGTCGCGACCCGGGACTCGTGCACCTGACCCTGGGTGGCCTGGACGAAACGCGCGTTGTCGGCCACCTCGCCGAAGTTCCAGCCCTCGCCGTACAGGTAGACCTCGCGCCCGTCGACACCGTCGCCGGACGGGGTCAGCGCGTCGAGGGCACGCCGCACCGACAGCATGTTGTCGGCGCTGGAGTGGCCCATGAGGTCGAACCTGAACCCGTCGACGCGGTAGTCGCGTGCCCAGCGCAGAAGCAGGTCGACCATGATCTTCTCGGCCATGGTGTGCTCGGTGGCGACATTGCTGCAGCAGGTGGAGTCGCACACCCGCCCCTCCGGGTCGAGCCGGTGGTAATAGCCGGGCACCAGGCGGTCGAGCACTGCCAGCGGCGTGGCACCGGATGCCACGGTGTGGGTGAACACCTGGTCGAGCACCACCCGTAGGCCCATGTCGTGGATGGCGGCCACCATCTGCCGGAACTCCCGAACCCGGGCGCCGCCCCGCACGGCGTCGCGACAGCTGGCGTACGAGCCGTCGGGGACCCCCCAGTGCAGTGGGTCGTATCCCCAGTTGAAGCCGTCGGACGCTGCGCAGCGGGCGACCGCCTCCTGCTGGTCGGGCGAGTCGCCCGGGAGCAGGGACAGTCCGCGGGGGTGTGCCTGCGCCCTCGGGTCGTCGTCCACCGAGGCGAAGTCGAAGCAGGGCAGCAGGTGCACCGTGTTGAGTCCGGCGGCGGCGAGCGAGCGCAGATGGCGCCGGCCGAGGCCGTCGTCGGCGAAGCCAAGGTACGTGCCCCGGTGGGCAGGATGCACCAGCGGATCGGTCCAGCTGAAGTCGCGGATGTGAAGCTCGTAGACAGTGGCGTCGACGAGCCGGCCCAGCCGCGGTCCGGTGCTCGTGGCGAAACCTTCGGGCAACCATCGGGGGTCGCGGAGGTCGGTGAGCACCGAGCGGGCACTGTTCATCGTCAGCCCGGTCGAGTACGGGTCGGTGACCAGATGGGTCTCGAGGTCGGGGCGACCGGGGCGTGGCACCGTCACGTCGAAGAGGTAGCTGCCGTCGATCAGGGCAAGCGGCAGGGTCACCGACCAGGTGCCGTCGTCGGCGGGGTTCATCGGCGTCACGTCGGCCGGGCCGTCGGGGTCGTGGGCGCTCCACGCGTGCAGCCGCACGCTCGACGCTGTCGGCGCCCACACGCTGACGGTGATGCCGTCGGGGCCGAACGCCGGGCCGAACTCGCGTCCGGCCGCCTCGGCGGCGAAGACCGCGTCGAGAACCGGGGCGATCTGGAGAGACGTGGCGTAGCGCACGGCCCCCGCGACGGTGCCGACCAGGGCGATCGGGCGGGTGAGCCACTCGCGAACCGGCACCGGGCGCGTCGGGCGTAGGGAGGCGTGATGGGCGAGGTGGGCCGGCAGCGGCGTGTCGTGCGGCTCCGCGGCGGACGGGTTCCAGCGGGATCGACGTCGCCCCGTCACCCGACGTGCGATGCCCCGACAGCCGGAGCCCGTGGACGCCCCCCGACACGAGCGACCACGTCACCTGGGGGGACCGCGCGCCCCAGGCGTGTGGCACGAGAATGTGGTCGGGGTCGAACCACACCGCGCGGGCGAGCGCCAGGTCGGTATCGGAGGGCATCAGATGAGCCTAGGACGCACCGGCCGTGCGGGTTGGGAAATACCCAATTGCGGTGCGGAAAACCGTCACATGTCGGCAGGCGGCTAGCCTGAGCATCTCAGGGATGGAGCGAGGGGGCAGGACCGGGAATGATCAAGGTGGCGGTGTTCGGGGCCAACGGCCGAATGGGAACCGAGGTGTGCCGGGCGGTCGACGACGACCCCGGTCTCGCGCTGGTCGCGCGGGTCGATGCGGGCGACGACCGCGATCCGGCCCTCGCGGCCGAGGTGGTCGTCGATTTCACCCACCCCGGCGCGGTCATGGACAATCTCGCGTGGTGCCTCGAGCACGGCCTGCACATGGTGGTCGGGACATCGGGGTTCACCGTCGAGCGACTCGACGAAGTCCGTGGAATGCTCGGCGACCAGCCCCGCAGCGGAGTGCTCGTCGCGGCGAACTTCTCCATCGGTGCCGTTCTGATGATGTCGTTCGCCCGTCAGGCGGCGCTGCACATGACCTCCGCGGAAATCGTCGAACTGCACCACCCCAACAAGGCCGACGCCCCGTCGGGCACCGCGCTCGCCACGGCGCGCGCGATGGCCGACTCCCGACGGCGTGCCCGACTCGGTGCGATGCCGGACGCGACCGTCGACGAGTTCGACGGGGCCCGGGGCGCTCGAGTCGACGGCGTGCCGGTGCACTCGGTGCGGCTCGCGGGTCTGGTCGCCCACCAGGAGGTGCTGTTCGGCAATCTTGGGGAGACCCTGACGATCCGCCACGATTCGCTCGACCGGGTGAGTTTCATGCCGGGGGTCGTGCTGGCCGTGAAGTCGGTGGCCGAACGGCCCGGGCTCACCTTCGGCATCGAGGCCCTCCTCGGCATCGATATCCCGGAGCCCTGATGTCGCGGCGTCGCACTCGCGGCGTGTTGGTCACGCTCGTCGCGATCATCGTGCTGCTCGCCGTGGCGGTCGGCCTCGACGCGCTGGCCCGGGGCGTCGTCGAGCGGCGGGCCGCCCAGACCCTGCAACAGGAACTCGGAACCAGCCAGCAGTTGTCGGTGAGCATCGGAGGATGGCCGTTCTCGCTCGTGTTCATCACTGGCACGGCGCCCACCGTGACGGTCACCGCCCCCTCGCTGACGCTGAGCCGCAACGGCCAGCACGTGACGGTGACCGACGCTCAGGCCGTGGCCGGCCAGGTGCACGACGTGCGTCACCCCGCGGACGAGGTGGCCTCGACCCTCGAGGTCACCGCGACGGTGTCGTGGCAGGAAGTCTCCCGCCTCGCGGGCGTCACCATCACTTCCGACGGGGGCGACCGGGCGAAGTTCAGCGAAACCATCAGCCTGCTCGGAGCCGAGGTGTCGGTGTCGATCAGTGCGGTGCCCGCCATCGACCCGACCACCCATGCCCTGGTGCTCAACCAACCCCGGGCGAGCCTGGCCGGCGTGCAGATCCCCTCGTCGGCGTTGTCCTCCGTGTCGACCAGCCTCGCGTCTCGGATCAATCTGCCGGCCCCCGTCGGCCTGAACTACCGCAGTGTGCGGGCGTCGCCGTCGGGCCTCCGGGTCTCACTCAGCGGAACCGCCGTGCGGCTGACCGCCCTGCGGTGAGGCCCGCGCAGCACGGGGTCACAGCCCGGTGTGCAGCCGCACCTGCTTGAGCCGCACGCCCTCGTCGTCGGTCGCGATCTCCCGGTGCGCGCCGTCGGGAGCCCACCCGGTTTCGACGAGCCAGGCCCGCAGGGGGTCGTCGGTGGAGGCGAGCCACCACGTGAGCCGGTGGTAACCGTCGGCGCGGGCGGTGTCGGCGATGGCGTTGAGCAGCCTCCCGTCGTGACCGAGGCCCTCGGCGGGCGGGTCGATCGCGAACTCCGCGACCAGGATGTCGTCGTCGTCGGCGTCGGGATCATCGCTCGGCCCGAAGGCCGAGAATCCGCACACGATCTGTCGGCGGGGATCCTCGGAGGTTGGCTGCACGGCGACAAGAACGCGGAAGTGAGCCATCGGCGGGGCGAGGATCGCGCGCTCCCAGGCCGAGGTCGAGGTGTCCAGGTCGACCTCGGCCGCCACCGCCGACAACACCGGGTCTCGCTGCCACGAGCGGCGTTGAACCGCGGCCACCGCGGCCGCCTCGGAGGGGAGGGCGAGGCGCACCGAGGGGGCCGTTGTCGGGTGCTGATCTGACGGTGTCTCACTCATGGCGCCAGCGTAACCGCCGGGACCGGCGTCCCCGACCGCGGCGGCGGGTCGGCCACTGCCACTAGGCTGGCGGGGTGCCTACGGTGATGACTGGACTGCGAACCCCACCCCAACTGACGCCGGGGACGCTGCGGATCGTGCCGCTCGGCGGGCTCGGCGACGTCGGGCGGAACATGGCGAGTTTCGAACTCGACGGCGACCTGCTGCTCGTCGACTGCGGCGTGCTGTTCCCCGAAGACGACCACCCCGGGGTCGACCTCATCCTGCCCAGCTTCGACCTCATCGCCGATCGTCTCGACCGGGTGCGCGCCCTCGTGCTCACCCATGGTCACGAAGACCACATCGGCGCGGTGCCCTACCTGCTGAAGCAGCGTCCCGACATCCCCGTCTACGGGTCGCGCCTGGCGCTCGCGCTGGTCGAGGCCAAGCTCCGCGAGCACCGTGTGCGCAACCCCGACCTGAGGACCGTCCGGGAGGGCGACCGGGTCGCCACCGGCCCGTTCGACCTCGAGTTCCTCGCGGTCAACCACTCCATCCCCGACGCGATGGCGGTCGCGATCCGCACCAGCGCCGGCACGGTGCTGCACACCGGCGACTTCAAGATGGACCAACTGCCCCTCGACGGCCGGATCACCGACCTGCGCGGCTTCGCCCGGATCGGTGAGGAGGGCGTCGATCTGTTCATGGTCGACTCCACGAACGCCGAGGTGCCCGGCTTCACCACGTCCGAACGCGAAATCGAACCCGCCATCCACCGGGTGTTCTCGACCGCCCAGGGCAAGCTCGTCGTGGCCTGCTTCGCGTCCCACGTGCACCGGGTGCAGCAGATCCTCGACGCCGCGGTCAAGTACCAGCGCAAGGTGGTCTACGTCGGACGCAGCATGGTGCGCAACATGGGGGTGGCCCGCGATCTCGGGTTCCTCCGGGTGCCCGGCGACACGCTCATCGACCTCAAGGACCTCGAGCGCTACCGCGACGACGAGGTCGTCATCATCTCGACCGGGTCGCAGGGTGAGCCGCTGTCGGCCCTGGCCCGGATGGCCAACCGGGAACACCCGGCCGTGGCCATCGGGTCGGGTGACACGGTGCTGCTCGCCTCGAGCCTCATCCCCGGCAACGAGAACGCCGTCTACCGCGTGATCAACGGGCTCACCAGACTTGGCGCGAGGGTGGTGCACAAGGGCAACGCGCTGGTGCACGTGTCAGGCCACGCCAGCGCCGGCGAGTTGCTCACCTGCTACAACGTGGTTCGACCGCGCAACGTGATGCCGGTGCACGGCGAGATCCGCCACCTCATCGCCAACGCGCAGTTGGCCAGGGCCACCGGCGTCCCCGACGACCACGTGGTGGTCGCCGAGGACGGCACCGTCGTCGACCTCGTCGACGGCCACGCCCGGGTGGTCGGCAAGGTCGACGCCTCGTACATCTTCGTCGACGGATCGACCGTGGGCGACATCAGCGAGATCTCCCTCACCGATCGCAAGATCCTCGGCGAGGAGGGATTCATCTCGGTGGTCGCCGTGGTCAACATCCATTCGACGTCACTGGTCAGCGGCCCCGACATCCATGCCCGAGGGTTCGTCGAGGACGACGCGATGCTGGACCCCGTGCGGCTGCTCATCGCCGACGCCCTCGAGGAGGCACTGCACGACGGTGTCGACGACGTGTTCCGGCTGCAGCAGGTGGTGCGGCGAACGGTCGGGCGTTGGGTGTCCCAGACGTTCCGCCGACGCCCGATGATCGTGCCCGTCATCGTCACCACCTGACCTCCGACCTTGCCCGGTCGGCGCGGGGGCGTCGCGGTTTGGCCTCATCCGGGCCGGGAAGGTACTCTTGAGCGGTTGCCCCGTTCCCGGGGTGTTCGTTCCCGCGGCCTCGGCCGCATCCTGTCGTGACGAGGAGAGCTCCAATGGCCGCCGTGTGTGACATCTGCGCCAAGGGCCCCGGCTTCGGCCACAACGTGCCCTGGTCGAAGAAGAAGACCAACCGTCGCTGGAACCCCAACATTCAGCGGGTCCATGCCACGGTGAACGGCGCCCCCAAGCGCCTCAACGTGTGCACCGCCTGCCTCAAGGCGGGCAAGGTCACCCGCTGACCCCCTCGACGTCACCGCGGTGACGTCGCGAGTGACGAAGACGGCGCCGGTTCCGTGGGGAACCGGCGCTGCTGCGTCCCCGCGACCCTCCTCGGTCGGGTCGACCGGCTCGGCCGAAGTGTCGGGCGCCACTTGTAGCCTGTCTCCGTGCCCGCACCCGTGACCCCGCCCGTGCCCGGCCCCTGGCGCACCCGGCAGTTCGCCGAACTCAACCGCGACCTCGCCGAGGTCGTCGGTGCCAAGACTGCCTCCGCGCTCGCCGGCCTACGGGTCCGCACCGTGGCAGACCTGTTGCGGCTGGTTCCCCGGCGTTACCTGTCGGGCACCGAGACCAGCGACCTGTCCGAACTCGTCGAAGGCGACGACGTCGCGTTCGTGGCGAAGGTGCACGACACCCGGATGGCCGGTCAGGAGCCGCGCCGCCGCCTGGAGGTGGTGCTCACCGACGATCGCACGACGATCACCGCGACCTTCTTCGGGCGCGAGCGCTACATCTCGTCGTGGAGCCGGCAGCTCACCAGGGGATCTCGGGCGATCTTCGTCGGGCGGGTGGGCCGCTTCAACGGCCTGCCGCAACTCGCGCACCCCGATTTCGTGCTCATCGACGAGTTCGGCACGATCACCGGGTGGCGGGCCCGCACCCACCGCGCGATGGCCGACCAGGTGAGTCGCGACGGTCTCATCGGGCTGTACCCGGCCACGGCCAAGCTGCCCACCTGGAATGTGGCCGAGACCGTCGGCCTGGTACTCGACCATGTCGGACACCTCGACGATCCTCTGCCCGAGTGGGTCCGCACGTCCCGGGGGCTCGTCGACGAGGATGCCGCCTACCGGGGCGTGCACCACCCGTCCTCCCGCGACGAGGCCGACGCCGGGCTCGAGCGGTTGAAGTTCGACGAGGCCGCTCGCCCTGCAGCTCGTGATGGCGCGCCGGCGGCAGCGGTCGGCCGCCGACGCGGCGCCGAGCCTCAGCGGAACGCCCGGCGGGATCCTCGACCAGTTCGACGCCCGGCTCCCCTTCGAGCTCACCGAGGGCCAGCGCGCGGTCTGCGACGAGGTCCTCGACGAGCTCGCCAGGCCCCACCCGATGCGCCGGCTTCTGCAGGGCGAGGTCGGCTCGGGCAAGACCGTCGTCGCCGTCCGGGCCATGCTGCGGGCCATCGACTCCGGCCGCCAGGCCGCGCTGGTGGCCCCCACCGAAGTGCTGGCGGGCCAGCACTTCAGCGCGATCCGTGCCCTGCTCGGCGACCTGGGAGACGGGCCGGTGCTTGGGGCCCCCGACGCGAGCCACCGAGGTGGTGCTGCTCACCGGCTCGCTGGGCGCGGCGGCGTCCAGTGCGGCACGCGACGCGATCGCGAGCGGCCGTGCCGGCCTGGTCATCGGCACCCATGCGCTCTTCTCGGCGAGCGTCCGGTTCTCCGACCTCGGGCTGGTCATCGTCGACGAGCAGCATCGCTTCGGTGTACGGCAACGCGCCAGCCTGGGCCGGCGTCCCGACGGGTCGTCGGCCCACCAACTGGTCATGACCGCCACGCCGATCCCGCGTTCGATCGCGATGACCGCGTTCGGTGACCTCGCCACGTCGACGCTCACCGAGATCCCGGCCGGACGCAGCGACGTGCAGACCACGGTCGTCGAGGTGGCGGCGCACCCCGGGTGGCTCGAGCGTGCCTGGCAGCGCATCCGCGAAGAGGTCTCTGCCGGACGCCAGGCGTTCATCGTGTGCCCGCGGATCGATCCCGGCGACGACGAGGCCGTCGACCCGGCCTCCGGTGACGGGCCCACGGCGGCCGATGGTCACCCGATGGCGTCGGCCATCGAGACCTACGAGCAGTTGTCCGCCGGTCCGCTCCACGGGCTGCGGGTCTCGTTGCTGCACGGCCGGCTGCCGGGCGACGAGAAAGACTCCGTGATGCGCTCGTTCGCCCGGGGCGAGGTCGACGTGGTGGTGGCGACGACCGTCATCGAGGTGGGTGTCGACGTAGCCGAACGCCAGTGTCATGGTCGTGCTCGACGCCGACCGTTTCGGTGTGTCCCAGTTGCACCAGTTGCGCGGCCGGATCGGGCGGGGGCGTCATCCCGGGCTGTGCCTGTTCGTCACGGCGTCCACGGCAGAATCCGCGCTGGCCCGCCTGTCGGCCGTCGCCGCCACCCGCGACGGGTTCCGGCTCGCCGAACTCGACCTGGTGCAGCGTCGCGAGGGAAACGTGCTCGGGTCGGCGCAGGCCGGCACGAAGACGTCGCTGCGTCTTGTGCGGGTGGTCGAAGACGCCGGCCTGATCGCCGATGCCCGCGAAGTCGCCGAACGGGTGGTGCACGACGACCCGGACGAGCACAACGACCTGCTCGTCGACCTGGTGACCCAGACCGAGCGCCAGGGTGAGGAATCCGAGGCGGGGGAGTGGCTCGAGCGCACCTGAGCCGGCTCCCCCGGTGGCCGGGGGACGCCGTGGCGTCGCAGCTGAGCGGGTCAGCGAATGACGATCCGCCAGGGGCAGGTGAGCACCCCGATGGGCGCCGCGAGCACTCCTAAGGCCTCCCACGCGTCGACGACCGACTCCGCGCCGGGAACCCCGAGCGGAGCTCGGAACCCCGGCGCCGCGAACGCCCGCCCGGCCGACTCACTCGAGGAGGCGGGACGGAATCGGCTGAGCAGCGGGATGGCGGGCACGGTGCGCAGGCTCGCCCGGTCTCGGTCGACACCGGCCAGCGCACAGGCGCGGTCGATGGCGGTGTCCATGCCGCCGAGATGATCGACGAGGCCACGCTCGAGGGCGTCGACACCGGTCCACACCCGGCCGCGGGCCAGGGGTTCGAGCACCGCGTGGTCGAGCCCCCGGTCGACGGCCGCCTTGTGGGTGAAGTCGTCGTACACAGCGTCAAGCCACCGGTCGAGCACCGTCCACTCGTCGGGGGTGAACTCGTCGTCGCTGCCGAGCATGCCGGCCCGCGGCCCCCGCTCGACCGCCTCCCGCACCAGCCCCAGCTTGTCGAACAGCCCGCGGGTGACGGCCTTGCCGGCGAACACGCCGATCGAACCCGTCAGTGTGGTGGGGTTGGCGACGATCTCGGTGGCCGCCATCGCCACGAAGTATCCACCGGACGCCGCGAGGTCGCCCATCGAGGCCACGACCGGGGTGCCGCGATCCCTCAGCCGGTGCACCTCACGCCAGATCTGGTCGGAGGCGGTGTAGCTGCCGCCGGGGCTGTCGACGCGCAGGATGACGGCTCGCACGTCGGGATCGCGCCCTGCCGCACGCAGGTGTTCGCACACCACGTCGGCGCCAACGGATCCACCCGTGACCCCGGCCTGCTGGCCACGTCCGGCGACGATTCCGCCGTGCACCGGCACGACCGCGACACTCGCGTCACCCGAGCGAGCCGGCGCCAGGCGTTCCGCGAGCCCCGAGAGGGGAGAGGCGTGGTGGCCGTAGCGGTGTACGAACCGCAGGGTGTCGTCGTGCTCGGGGGCATCGGAGACCGGAACGTCCCATGCGGCACGGGCGGCGGTGTACACCTCGTCGCGGTAGCCCAGCCGGTCGACCAGGCGGCGCTCGAGGGCGTCGTCGGCGCCGAGCGGCGAATTCGACATCGCGTCGCGGACGGCGTCCGCCGACAGGCGCCGGCGCCGCGCGATCACCTGCACCGACTCGTCGACGATCGAGTCGGCGATCCGCGCCGTCATCTCCCGGTTGGCCGGACTGACGGTCGTCGGCCGCGAACCGGTCTGCCGCGGTCTTGTACTCGTGGCGTTTGCTCTCTGCACCTCGACACCCAGTTTCGCCAGGCCGCCGCGCAGCAGCACGATCTCGAGGTGGACGCCGAACAGCCCCAGGGCGCCGGTGGGCTGCAGCCAGATCTCGCCGGCTCGGGCGGCCAGGCGGTAGGCCAGCAGCGCATTGCCGAGTTCGCCGAACGTCTCGCTGTAGGCGATCGTCGGTTTGTGCTCGCCGAACGCCTCGATGAGGTCTCCGAGTTCGTCGTGCTGGGCGGGTGTCAACGGACAGGTGCCGATGTGGATGACTAGGCCACGGACGTGCTCGTCGGTGGCCGCGTCCCGCAGTCCGTCGCGCAGTGCGCGCATGCTGGCCGCGTTGAGGCTGCGCATCGCGGCCAGCGGGTTGTCGGGCGCCTGTGCGAGCACCCCGCGGTCGAGGTCGATCTCGAGGATCATCCGTTCAGGTCGTGAGGGCACGAGCGGCGTTCGGCGCAGCAGCGTCGAGAGCCGGTGCAGGGGGGACGAGGGTTTCGTGGACACACCTTGAGCGTAGGCGCCCGGTCGGGTCGAGTCCGGATGCCGGACTGGCGTCGGGGTGGACGTGGCGTGGGCTGGCATCATGGGTGCATGAGTCCGGTCACCGTCGGTGCGTGCGCCCAGCGCACGACTCCGCCATGGTGACCCGCTGTTGTCGAATGCCGCGCTGACCTGACGCCCATCCGACCAGCCGGGAGCCCCGTTCGGGGGTGGCCCACGACCAGGGACTTCTCATGAGTAATGCCTTCCACCTCACCCCGTGTGTCTCCGTCTTCCACGGATGCAGCCCGCCGGGGGTCATGTGCGCCACCCGCACCGTCCCCCATCCCCGTCCGGCGTCCGCTGCGCCACACCCTGAGGAATCCCCTGATGACCGACACACCATCCCTGCCCGGCGCTGCCGCCCCCGTGGCCGGAGCCGTCCGACTACCCCTCCGCTTCCCGTCCGTGGTCGACGGGGTCACCGTCCGCCTCGTCGCGGCCACCGTGCTGGTGATCAGCGTGCTCGCCATCGGCACCCAGCAGTGGTGGCTTTACGCCCTGCTCGCGGCCGACTTCGTGCCACGCGCCATGTGGGGTCCCTCGCGCAGCTTCCTGGCCACAGGGATCCTGAAGTACGTGCGCCAGTCCGTGCCGGCGCCCCCTCGGCCCACGGCCGGGGCTCCCAAGCGTTTCGCCGCCGTGATCGGTGCGGCCATGACGTCGCTGGCTGCGGCCGCGTGGATTCTGCACGTGGTCACCGGGCTGCATCCCGCGCTGGTGGTTGTCTGGCCATCGCCGCAGTCATGGTGCTGTTCCCGGCGCTGGAAGCGGTGTTCGGGTACTGCGTGGGCTGCAAGATCTACGGTCTGCTCGCCCGCCGGGGCTGGGTGCGGCCCGACCTGTGCGTCGACTGCGTCTAGAGGGTCCCGCAGCCCTCGGGTCGCCGCGCCGATCCTCACGCGCGGTGTCGGTCGTCCCGGCCGGCGGACCCCTATCGGTCCACCAGTGCGCAGGGGATGGCGGCTCGCCACCGCGCAAGCACCGGGACCGCCCACACCTCAACCGTCGCACCGGGGTGCGCTGCGCATTCGGAGCGGGCGGCCTGTACCTGTTCGGCCCAGATGGGGCCACCATCACGGCGGTGTTCGACCCGCAGGTTCGCGGCGGCGGCAGCAAGGACGGCGATGATCAGGATCCCCCCACGGCACGCGACGCGGGCCGCCACGGGTGAGCAGCACATCGGCGCTGATCACGACCGCGGTGAGGAGGAACATCGATGCGGCGGCCGCGTAGCGGTACGGGCCGACCGTGTCGAATTGCCTCGGCGTGAAGCTCGACCAGTTCTGATTGTGGCTGGCGTTCAGTGTCAGGGCCGCGAACCAGACGATGAGCGACCCGCCGACCGAGGCCACGAGCAGCCAACGCTCCGTTCCCACCGCCCGGGTGAAGGCGACGGCCACGGTGGCCAGCAGCAGCAGCCCGGGGAGGACGAGGATCCACCAGCCGTGGGCGGCGGCATCGCCGAGCCGACCGACCTGACGTTCGCATCCCAGCTACCGGCGAGCGGCTGCGCGAGGTAGCCGAGCAGCATGTCCAGGGGCGTGACGGCTCCGCGTCCCAGCGGCCGTGGGTGGGTGAGGGCGGTGCCGACCTGCGCCGCGATCCCGAGCATCGCGAGCGCGGCGACGGGGATGACGCGCCGCTCTCGCCGGTTCAGCAGGAACAACGGCAGGAAGATTGCCGACTGGATCTCGGTGAATGTCGCGACGCCGGCCACGGCGGCGACGGCGGCGGACGACCACCACGACCGTGGTCGATAGGCGAACAACCATGGCGACAGGAAGAGCAGATACCAGTGAAGGTTGGCGGTGTTGCCCGCGATC
>CAWCUX010000006.1:0-477424 GCA_963798885.1 uncultured Actinomycetota bacterium
ATGCGTCAGGCGGTCATCGTCGGCCACGCCGTACAGTCGTGACCGTGAAGAGCACGCCTGCCGCAGCGATCATCGAGGAACTGCGCCGGGACATCAACGGCGTCCTCGGCTCATCAGGTGGTGGGCGTCTACCTGTTCGGCTCTTTCGTGCTTGGCGACTTCGATGAGCAGCTCAGCGACATCGACCTCCTGGTCGCGACTCGGTTCGCGGTCACCGACGATCAGCTGCGGGCGCTCACCGAGATGCACGACCACCTCGTCGAGCGTCATCCCGACTGGGACCAACCGTGTGGAGGTCCTCTATCTCGACGTTGCCACGCTGAGAATCTTCCGCGACGGCGGCGACGTCGTCCGCATCAGCCCTGGCGAGCCGATCCATCGCACGCCGTTCCTGCAGCACTGGCTCGTGGACCTGTACACCGCCCAACAGAGCGGGCTGACGATCCAGGGTGCCGAGGCCGGCGAACTGCTTTCGCGCATCGGCGTGGACGAGTTCAGGGCGTCGATCAGCTCGATGGTCGAGGAGTGGCTGGACTGGATGCGCGGCACCCTCAAAGAGGGGTACCTCGCCTACATCCGACTGGCGCTGTGCCGAAGCCTGTTCGCGTTCCGATTCGGGAAGCAGACGTCCAAACCGGCTGCGGCGCGATGGGTCGCGCACGAATACCCGCAGTGGGCTGCTCTCTGCGCCGAGGCGGTCCAGTGGCGTCAAGCGGACAGTCAGGCGCCCAACGAGGCGGCGCTCCTCCGGACTGAGGAGTTCGGGCGGTTCGTGTTCGAGGCGACACGCGAGAAGTAGCCGCTGCCCGAGCAGGCAGGTTGGCCTGCGCGAAGCCGGTGTCAGATCACTCCGCATAAGTGGCCTCCCGCACGCGCCCGTCGGCCCGCGTCAGGCCGTCGGCACTTCTAGGCCGTCCAAGTTCGGACGCTCTTCGACCCGCGACGCCGCCATCGGACAAAACCCCGGACATGACTACGGAGACATGACTACGGACAAGTTCCCGGACATCACCCTTGGGCACCTTGACGGTCCGACGGCATTTGTCCCCTATCTCCCACAAGCAGCTTCGCGATCGGACCGGGGGGCCGGCGCGAACGTCCGTGCGTCTTCTTCCACTGAGACAACTTGTGATCGTCGCCGAAGATCCGCGCGAACTGTTTCGGATTTTTCGAATTGAGTCATACACTGCGGACATGAGCACGCAGACGACGGAGGCAACGACGGTCCTGCCGCCAGCGGACATGGACGGCATGCTCGACCTCTCGCGCTTCCTGTCCCATGTCCCTGCGCCCGCTGCTCTGCTGGGACCTGACGGGGAGACTGTGCCGTTACCCATGGAGGCGTACCAGGTGCTGGTGAAGGTGGTGGAGTCGATGCGGGCAGGCAAGGCGATCACCGTCGCTCCCCTCGACCAGCTGCTCACCACGCAAGAGGCCGCGAACTTCCTCGGCATCAGCCGGCCGACCGTCGTGAAGCTGCTCGAGCAGGGGGAAATCAGCTATGAACGCCCGGCGGCCGGCCGCCATCGGAGGGTGCGACTCAACGACCTTCTCGACTATCAGCGCCGCAAGAGGGCGGAGCGCCGGTCCGCCCTCGACGAACTGACAGAACAGGCGGCCGAGGCCGGGCTCTACGAGGAGGTCCCTGACTACAGCGACGCGCTTCGGGCCGCGCGCAAGCGACGGGCCCGGTGACCGGTGGCCACGGTCGCTGGCGTCCTCGGCGTCAGCCGGCCGATTCTGGGGAGCTGTGCGCACGAGGGGACATCGCCCATGGACGTCCTGCTGCCGGCCGCCAGCGCCGAGCGGCTCAGCGACGTCCTCAACCATGAGAACCGCAGGTGGGAAGACCCCTTACCACCCTTGAGCGGGTGACCGCGGGATCGGCACGGCCAGGGCTCTACGACGGCTCCCGGCGACAACCAAACTCTTCACGTGGCGTCCTCGAGGCGGCTGACGCCTGCATCTCGCACGTGCACGAGCCCACGATCCACCCGACGGCTCAACTGTCTAAATCTTTGCGCTCAGGTCGATAAGTGTTGACAGCGTCAAAACTTTGAATACGGTGATTCTATGACGTTCGACTTGGCAGCCGCCTTGAGCCGAGGCGAGACCTTCGAACAGGAGTTCAAGCGAGGGTCGATCAATGACCGCGAGCTGACCGAGGCCGTGGTGTGCCTGGCCAACGGCTCCGGCGGGGTCCTGCTCGTGGGGGTGGAGGACAACGGAACGGTGACCGGCGCGCGTCCACGGCATGGAACGGTCACGGATCCGCACCGACTGGCGGCCATGATCCAGAACCTCACCGAGCCCGCCCACCCCGTCGAGGTCTCCCTCGTCGATCATGACGGCTCCCAGGTGATCGTCGTCAGCGTCCCCGCGGCGGACCCGGGCCCGATCGCGACCAAGGGAGGCCTCTACGTGAAGCGGGCGCTGGGCAGCGACGGACGTCCCCAATGCGTACCGATGACCCCTCACGAAATCGTCAGCATGGGAATGTCCACTCGGGGCATCGACTACGCCACCTCACGGGCCGCTGGGGCCACCGCTAACGACCTCGACCCGGCCGAGTTCGATCGGTTCCGCAAGCTGTGCTCGCGCTCCCCCGGCCAGGAAGGACTCTCGCGCCTGTCCGACCGGGACATCCTCCGAGCGCTTGGCCTGGCACCCAGCGACAGGGATGTGACGCTGGGGGCTCTCCTGCTTTTCGGCACCCGCGAAGCCGTCCAACGCTGGGTTCCCACCGCGGAGTTCCTGTTTCAGGACCTCCGCAGGGGCCCCACTTCCACGAGTGTGCGACTGCAGGGTCCGCTGTTCCAGGTCGCGGACGAACTGGAACGGCTCCTCGAACCCCGGAACACGACGACGGAACTGATGGCGGGGATGGTGCGGGTCGATCTCGACCTCATCCCCGAGACGACTCGACGCGAAGCCATCGCGAATGCCCTCGTGCATCGCGACTACACCGAGCTGGGTCCGACGACTGTCCGGATCACCGGCAGCGACTTCATCGTGAGCAATCCCGGTGGTTTCCCGCCGGGCGTCACCATCGACAACATTCTCGACCAGAGCCGTCCCCGAAGCCCGATCCTTGCGGATGCGTTCCAGCGTGCCGGCCTCGTCGACCGGAAGGGCAAGGGCGTCAACGAGATGTTCGAGTCGCAGCTACGGGGAGGCCGCGACGCCCCGGACTACTCCGGCTCGACGTCGTCGATGGTCGCCGTGTCGATCCCGCTGGGCAGTGCGGACGTCGACCTGGTGCGCTTCCTCCTCACCTTCGAGAACGACCGCCAACACGCGCTCACGCTCGACGAGTTGCGCGTCGTCCACGAAGTGAAGGCCGGGGGCTCTGCGACGAACAATGAACTGGCCGAGATGCTTCGACTTTCGCCGACCGCGGCCAGGGCGGCGACAGCGAGACTGGTGGAGGCGGGGATCCTGGAGGCCCGGGGCAATGGGCGCAATCGCCGGGTCCACCTCACCGCGCGCTTCTACGACCTGGCCCAGGACCGGAATGCGTACGTGCGGATCAAGGCGATGGATCCACTTCAACAGGAGCACATGGTCACTGAGTACGTGCGGACCTACGGGCGGATCACGAGGTCGCAAGCAGCCAACCTGTGCCAACTGTCACCGGACGAGGCAGGGGCGCTGCTGCGGCGTCTCACCACGAAGGGCGCGCTGCGGCTGGTCGGCAGTCGTCGCGCTGCCTACTACGAGTTGCCCTGACCCGGCGCCGGGAAGCAGCCGTGGACACCATGGCCGAGGACCCCGAGGACATGACGCACGATGGCAGTTGAAGGACAAGTTGCACGCTGGTCGGTGCTGGAAGACTGTCTCGGGATGCGATATTGCACGTCAGCTGCACGCCGGTGGATCCAGTGAGGTGTCGACTTGTCAAACACCTTGTGAAGTCCATGTTTTGTGGGCAGCGCCCTCTGGTTCAAGTCCAGTTAGGCCCACCAACAGAGCCCTCGTCCCATTGGGGCGGGGGTCTTGTCGCTCCTAACCCGCCCATTTTCGGAACACAGCGTCGTCTGCACCGATCGAACCGGGACGCGGGCAGGCCGTGGCCGCGGCCACCTGTCAGCCAAGCCGGGTGGTGCGCGGCCAGCGTCAGGGACGGGCCAGGCGCAGCAGCCTGATCCCGAGGATGATGCAGAGCACGCTCCACGGAACGAGCGACGCTAGGGCGACGATCATTCCGACCAGCCCGAACGACGAAGGCACCACCATGAGGATGCCGGCCACCAGTGCCCACCACAGTGCCGACGCTGGGAAAAGCGTCGACCGTCGCAGCAGCCACGCGAGGGTGACTAGGACGAGCGCACCGAGGAAGTAGTAGACGAGGAATGCGGACCCGGTCCAGCGGGCCAGCAGCACCTGGCCGGCGCCCTCGATGATCGCTCGCCCGCCCGGTGCCGCGCCGTCGTAAGCGTGGCCGAGGGTGAGCATCTCCACCGCCGGGTTGGAGGCGAAGTAGGCCGCCATCTGCACGAGTCCCAGCGCCACCACCACTACCACCGCGGACCGGGACACGGCCCACAAGCAGACGGCGAGGGCCAGGTAGACGAGCACCACGGGAAGGTTGTTGATCAGGTAGAGACCGTCCATCGACACCACCGCCAGAAGCGGGGCTCGCGACATCAGGGCAAGGATCTCCGGGACGGTCTGGGGCGGGGGCCACACGGTGAACACGACGATCTGGACGACCGTGAGGGCGACCGATCCCAGGGCGGCCCACCCCCGATGCGCAGCAGCCCCCGCCACCGATCCACATCCTGCTCAGTGCTCACCAACACCCCCAGGGCTTCGGCGATTCGGTACGGCGTGGAGTTCGTAGCCGCCGGCAGCCGCCACGTGCTGTGCAGGGGGACGGAAACCCCTTCCCCGTCGGGCCCATCCGAAGGCACTCCCAAGCGGCCAACCTACGCTGGCAAGGGTGCAGGCTCCTGAGGGCGACCTCGCTCGGAGGGCCGGGGATGACCCCGGACCCGGGGTCTCCCAGTCCGCTGACCGAGGCTAGGCTGCCACCGCGGGATTCAAGGAGGACCATGACTCGGCTGCTCTCACTCGGCGGCGTCGCGCTGGGCGTCATCGTCCTCACCACGGCGTGCGGGTCGAACGCCCCCACCTCGATCCGCCCCCTGGCCCCGACGATGCCCGCATCCGCCACGGCCGGAGCATCCGCAACCCCCAGCAACTCGTCGAGCCCGAGCATGCCCGTCACCCCCAGCCCGTCGGCGCCGCGCACGTCGACCCCACCAACCGTGACGCACCACCGCACGCCCTCCGCCGCGGGCACCACGACGAACTCGACCACCTCCCGAGTGCCGCCCCCCGCAGCCACCACGACCACAACAACGCGCCGCTCGCCCGTCCCGAACGTCGTGGGGCTGAGCTATGCGCAGGCGAAGGCACGCCTGGACAGCGCGGGCGACAAATTCTTCGTCCTGTGCGGCGGGGGACCAGGGCCGAACGGAACCGTCACGTTCCAGGATCCGCCGGGCGGCACCACCTCGGTCTGGAACACCCTGGTGGAAGTCTCCGTGAAGTGGACATCTCCTCTCGATCCCTCCAGCCCGCCGGGACCGAGCTCCGGGCCGATCCCCCAGAAGCCCTGCCCGTACTCGTGAGAGCTGGGATCGGGGTCAGTGGACGCAGCCGGCGGGCCGTGTCCCCTTGACGGCGTGACGCGACCCGTCACCCCCGCCCGGGGCGTGCGCGGGACCCGCTGCGGTCCACCCCCGAGGCGCGCCCGCCGCTCTCGTCCCGCGCACCCGACTGCGCGTTTCGCGCGATAAGCTGACGATCCGCCGGGCGGGTACCGGGGCGAACACGGCAGGAAGGTCGTATGAGGGCAACCCAGCGGCGCGAAGAGATCGTGCGACTGGCTCGCAGCAACGGGCTCGCCAGCGTCGAGCAGCTCGCGGAGGCGTTCGGCGTCACCCAGTCGACCATCCGGCGGGACTTGTCCCTCCTCGAGAAGTCGCACGAGTTGGCTCGCACCTACGGTGGCGTGATCGCCTTCCGCTCACCCCACCATGAGGCCACCCTCCAGGAGCGCGCCTCCGAGAGCCACGCGGCCAAGGACGCGATCGGACGGTGGGCGGCCGCCCAGGTCGAGCCGGGGCAGACGGTGCTCCTGGACGCCGGAACCACGACCGCGAGGGTCGCGGCGCACCTGCACGGCATCTCCCCGCTCACCGTGGTGACCAGCGGGCTGACGCCCTTCTTCGAGCTCGCGGGCGAGTCGGGCATCGGACGCATCCTCCTGGGCGGCGAATACCGGGAGGTCTCCCAGAGCTTCGTCGGATCCCTCACGGAGGCGGCACTGGACCGCTGGTCGTTCGACCTGGCCTTCCTGGGGGCCGACGCCGTGACGGCGGAGCGGGGCCTGTGTGAGGCCTCTCCCGCGCAGACCCGGCTCAAGGAGATCATGGCCAGGGCCGCCGAACGGGTGTTCGTCCTCACCCACGCCGCCAAGCTCGGCGCGACGCCGTTCAACGCGTGGGTTCAGCTGCCGGGCCGGTGGACGCTCGTCACCGACGCCGACGCCACCGGGGAGCAGCTCGCGCCGTTCCGTCGGCGCGGGATTCCCGTCGTCGTGGCGGGATAGTTCGGTCCGGGCCGGGGCTCAGGCCTCGCCGGTCTCGACGGGGGTGGGCGCCGCCGCCAGGCGCACGGCCTGCCTCATGGCCTCGATCATGCTCTCGGGCTTCACCACCCCCGTGCCGGCGATGTCGAACGCCGTGCCGTGGTCGACCGAGGTGCGGATGACCGGGAGGCCGACGGTGATGTTCACGCCGTCTTCGATGCCCAGCACCTTGACCGGCCCGTGGCCCTGGTCGTGGTACATCGCCACGATCAGGTCGTAGTCGCCGCGCCCACCCAGGTAGAACGCCGTATCCGCCGGCAGGGGACCGTCGGCGCGGATCCCTTTCGCCCGGACCGCCTCCAGGGCGGGAACGATCTTGGTCTCTTCCTCCCCATACCCGAAGAGCCCGTGCTCCCCCGCGTGGGGGTTGATCGCGCACACACCGATCCGCGGGCTGTCGATGCCCGCCCGCCGCAGGGCTTCCCAGCCCCGCTCGATCGTGCGCTGGACCAGGCCCGGTTCGATCTTGTTGATCGCGTCGATGAGGCCGATGTGAGTGGTGACGTGGATCACGCGAAGCTTCGGCGTGGAGAGCATCATCGACACCTCCGGGGTGCCGGTGAGAAACGCCAGCGTCTCGGTGTGCCCGGGAAAGTTGTGTCCACCGAGCTTGAGCGCCTCCTTGTTCAGGGGTGCGGTGCAGATGGCCTGCACCGTGCCCTCGACCGCCAGTTCGGCCGCCACCTTGATGTACTGGTATGCGGCGTCACCGGCGACCGCCGACACCTCCCCCCAGGGCAGGTCCGCGGGCAGCAGACCGAGATCGATGACGTTGATCCTGTTGGGCTCGTTCGAGGCCTCACTGACGTCGGTGATCGTGACGATCTCCGGCGAGACGCCGAGGATCCTCGCTGCCAGGCCCAGGCGGGCGGCGTCGCCGATGACGACCGGCACGCACGTCGCCCTCACGTCCTCCGACAGCATGGCGGCGACGGTCACCTCGGGGCCAACCCCGGCACCGTCACCCATCGTGACGGCGATCACGGGAAGTTCGCTGGGGACTGGGCTGGTGGTCGTCATGTCATTCCTTTGCTGGTGATCGTCGTGCGGGTCGGGAATCGGCGCTCCGCGGAGGGAGCGTCGCAGTGTGCTCAGTGAATGGGGCCCACCGAAGCCGCCGGGTCGGGTTCCGACTCGAGTGTGGTTCGCGGTCGCGCTGATCACGGCTCCGGGTTCCGCTTCACCGATGATGTCGAGGTATTCCACGCCGAGGGCGTCGAGGATGCCACGAGCCGTCGCCCCGCCGGTGAGGATCAGGTCGACGCTGGGCCCGTGGAGGGTGCGGACACCGGATCGGGAGACGATGTCGGCCAGCGCCGCCGTCACGGCCGGGCCGTCAGGGCGGGGACCGTCGGCGTTGATCGGGTCGAGGATGATCAGCACATCTCCACGGGCGAGACCCTCGGTGATCCGATCCGCGACGGCGTCGCGATCGGCACCCGTTCCGCCGATCAGCTCCCCGGCGGCGAGTTCGATCCAGGTGACGGGCACGTCCTCCGCGAGCAGGTTGGCCTGCTCGCGGGCCACGGGACTGGCGGTGCCGACGACGGTGAGACAGGCGCGCTCATCCACACGCCCCCGGCCGATGCCGGTGGCCCGTTTCGCACCACCCACCGCACGGCACAGACCGCCCGATCCGACGAGCGCGACCGTGGGGATCTGGACGGCGGCGCGTACGATCGCTGCCAGGTCGCTCGGGGTTTCCGCGTCGCAGGCCGCCACCAGGCCGCGCATTTCACGCAAGGCGTCGGCCAGGTTGGGCCCGCGAACGATGTCGAGCGTCACGACCCGATGGGGCAGTGAACCCAGCACGTCGGATACCGACCGGGGCGCTGCGACGGGCTCGGCGAGCCAGAGGCCCGTGGCGGCGAGCGGGCGGCCGTGGACCGTGATGACTCCCCCGAGGGTTGCCCGGCCGAGTTCGGGGAGAGCCGGCGCCAGAACCACCAGCCACCCGTCGTTGAGCAGGGGGACGAGTTCTTCGGCCACGTGGCCCCTGAGAAGGGAGTCGACCTTCTTGACAAGCGGAACGTCCCGGTCGAGATGCGCGACGAGATGAGCGATGGCCGCGGCCGCCTGCTCGGCGTCGCGTGCGCGGGTGTCGGTGTCGATGACCGTGGGTCGGTCACGATCGGCCGTGACGTGCTCCCCGGCCGGAGACCGGAGGACGACCCGCGTGCCGACGCCGAAGGTCGCCGCGACCTCGGCGGCGCCGGAGATGTCGTCGGCAAGTATCACCCGGGGAGGGGGCGCGGGGTCGGTGGCGGCCACACCTCTCTCCTGTCGTCGTCGAAGCATCTCGACGCTACCACGACCTGCGCGATACGAACCCCTGAATGCGCGCTCTGCGCAGTTGGCCGTGCCCGATGCGGGCCGAGAGACCTGACTCGGACCACACCGGTGCGGAGCGTGTCCGTGGATGTTGGCGAGGGTGGCGGACACGATGACGGGGTACGCATCGATGGAGTCGTGTGTGTGGTGGTAGACGGGTCGGGGCTTCAGGTCGTGGTGGGACGTCCGGAACGAGTGTTCGACCTGCCACGACTGGCACCCCGGCTGGGGCGCGGATCAGGTTCCCCGACCCAACGAAACCCATGGCCAGAATGATGCCGACCGATGAAGGCCCGATCCATGGCGCAAGTCGGCCACAGCGTGCTCGAGGCCGGGGGAGCGAGAGATGATCCCGTTCCGCCTCGACCACGACGCCGGCCGGACGCCGTACCCCCTTGGACGCGGGCCGCGCGGCTCAGCCGTACAAGGGCCGGGTCAACGAGGTGCCGGCTACCTTCATACGCCTGTGAAGTGCCAGCTGGAGGATGGGTTGGGGTGGCCTGTGTCTGGCGCCCCGCATTGCGTATTCTCAACAACCCCATCCCCTCGACTCGGCCCAGGGGCTCGGTCGCACAAGCCGGGCAAGGCGCCGGCCGGCGCGGAGACGTCGTCACCTGGGGTGGGCCGACATCGCCTCGATCACCTGTGCTCCCGATCCTTGCCGCACAAAGACTGGGATGACGTCGAGCGGGGCGCCGGCCAACGTCGTGTGGCCTCCTTCATGGACCCTGCCGTTGAACAGTTCCACCCACGACGACCCGCTCGGGAGGAACACCTCGCGTTCCCTCGCACCGGGGGTGACGACGGGTGCGACGATGACGTCGTTCCCGAACAGGTACTGGTCGTCGGCCGTCCAACAGGCATCGTCCTCCGGGTATGCGTAGAACATGGGCCGCATGACAGGGTCACCGTCTTCGTGGGCTTGGCGCATGAGGTCGCGCACGTAGGGCCGCATCTCTTCCCGGATGCGGATGTAGCGAGCGAGGATCTCGTAGATCGCTTCCCCATAACTCCATACTTCGTTGTCCGCACCTGTCGGACAGTTCTTCCGTCCATCGGGGTGGGTCACGGGCGCCTGCGGGACGCGGAATCCGTGCAACCGCATGACGGGGCAGAACGCTCCCCATTGGAACCAGCGGACGAGCAACTCTCGGAAGTCTTCGTCGTCGGGGTCACCACCGAAGAAACCGCCGATGTCGGTCGTCCACCATGGGATCCCTGCGATGCCCATGTGCAGGCCCGCGGTGATCTGGCTGCGGAAGTCGTCCCACGTCGACTGGATGTCGCCGGACCAGACGAGTGCACCGTATCGCTGGCTGCCCGCCCACGCGCAGCGCACGAGGTTGACCGGGTCGGCCATGCCGGCGGCCGTCTGGCCCTCGAAGAATCCCCGGGCGTAATGCTGGGGGAATAGGTTTCCGACCTGGAGGACAGGGCCGGCATGGTACCGGTAATTGGCGTAGTCATATGTTTCGTACTCGGGCTCGGCCTCATCGAGCCAGAAGGTCTTGATTCCCAGATCGAAGTAGTTCTTCTTGCACTTCTCCCAGACGTATCGACGTGCGGCCGGATTGGTCGGGTCGTAGAAGACGCACGGATCCTGGAAGCGCATGTGAAGATCGATCCCCGACTCCGCGCGGACCAGCAGATTGTTGTCCCGCATCTCTTGGAAGTTCTCCGACTCCAAGGAGACCTGGGGCCACACCGACACCATGAGTTCTATCCCGAGGGATTTGAGTTCCTCGACCATCGCCCGGGGATCGGGGAAGAATGCTTCGTCAAAGCGGAAATCACCCATTCGGGGCCAGTGGAAGAAGTCGCACACGATGACATCCAGTGGCAGGCCCCGCCGCTTGTGTTCGCGGGCCACGTCCAGTAGCTGCTCCTGGTTCCAGTAGCGAAGTTTGCACTGCCAGAAGCCCAATCCGTGCTCGGGCATCATGGGCGCCTTGCCCGTGGCGTCCGCGTACGCACGAACGATCTGCGCCGGGTTGTCGGCTGCGGTGATCCAGTAGTCGAGTTGCCTTGTGGACCGGGAGTGCCACTCGGTCCTGTTTCGGCCGAATGTCGCAGAGCCGATACTGGGGTCGTGCCAGAAGAATCCGTATCCCGCACTCGACAGCACGAATGGCACGCTCGCCTGGGAGTTGCGGTGAGCAAGCTCCAGGACGCTTCCCTTGAGGTCCATCACATGCTGCTGGTATTGACCCATTCCGTAGAGTCTCTCGTCGGGCGGTGCCTCGAATGACGCCGTGACCTCATGATCGCCCCCCCGGATCGCCTCATACCTGCGCGCTCGCAGTTTGAGCGAGCCTCCCTTGGGGAGTTCCTTGAGCAGTGTGCGCCCCTCCGGAGTGCGGAACTCGATGTCGCAGCGGCACTCGTCTTCGTGGATCCCCTCGTCAGGGTCGTGAACCGTGACAGCAGTGAGCACCGCGACGATTTCGCCGTTTCGAATCGTCGCGCTGTCACCGTCGACATCAATCTTCGCGTCGCTTTCGAGAGGGGATCCGAGCGCGTAGTCGGTATCAAGGATCTCGCCCATCATCCGTGCTCGCACTCGGAGGCTGTTGGGGCCCCAGGGCTCGACTCTCACGATCTCACCGTCACCTCGCCACACGAGGGCGCCATCGTCGAATTCAATCATCAGACCTTCTCACTTTCTCGGTTGTAGAACGCGACCACTCGTGACGACGTCAATGTGGTGACGATTCACCTGGGCTTCGGGCCTCGACCTGCGGGGGCTTGCGAATGTTGCGCTCAGGCGATCGGACGTGCACAGGTCCACCGCGTGCCAGACTGCGCGATCGGCCGCGGATGCCTCGACCGCCGCGATCACACGCTGCACCTGCAGCGCGTCGTCGAATGACGGGTGCGGCCGTTCCCCCGCCGCGATCGCGCGCACCAGGTCGACGACCTGGTGCGTGAAGCTGTGCTCGTACCCGAGTCCGTGCCCCGAGGGCCACCAGTTGCCGGTGTACGGGTGCACCGGCTCGGTCACAATGATCCGCCGGAATCCCCGTGCCTCCGGATCGTCGCTGCCGGCATAGAACTGCAACTCGTTCATGTCCTCGAAGTCGAAGGCCCCCAACACTCAGCAATTCCTACCAGACCAGGTGTCTCAAGCAAGGTTGACCGAGGGGGTCTGGGTGATCGAATTGATGATCCTGGGTTTCTTCGCCGAGGTGCCGCCCCACGGCCGCGGGCTGCGGGAAGGCATGGAGCATCTGCATGGCCACGCCCGCACGCTCAGCGACGCCCGGCCCACCCGGCGATCTACCCATGTGTTGCCAGCGGGGGCAGGTGCAGCGCAGCACGGCCACGCCATCACCGACCCCAGTTGCAGCGGAACCCTCACCGTCGCCCGGGCCACCAGTCACGCCGAACGGACCCGGCTGACCGGCATACTCAACCACACCCACCCACAGGTCACCCGGCGGCAGACCTGACGCCCGCGACGGTCCGCCGTGGTAGTGGTGCGCCTTCGTTGATCGGCGGTCGGGTCGGTTGCCGGCCAAACGGGTTGCCGTGGCCGATGTCCAAACGGGCGACTCTCCGTGACGATCCGTTCTTCACCACCGTTGCACCACGCGCGGCCACCGAACACCACGACGGCGGTGGCGAGCAGATGCGTTCACCCGCGTCACCACCGCCATCACGGCGATGCTCGATCAGCGTCCCGCGAGGGACCCGCCGATACCGCCGACGCTGAAGTAACGGTTCAGGACGGCGAATACCACGATCGGCGGGATCATCATCACGACGGCCACCGCCATGACCGAACTCCAGTCGGTCGCGTTCTGCTGGAAGAACGTCTCGACGCCCTTGGGCAGTGTGTAGACGCTGTTGTCCTGGAGGAAGAGGAGCGCGATCAGGTAGTCGTTCCAGGCGAGGAGGAACGAGAAGATTGCGGTCGACAGGATGCCGGGCAGCGAGTTGCGCAGCACGATACGAGAGAAACTCCCGAATACGCTCGCGCCGTCGACCCAGGCCGCCTCCTCCAGCGAGATCGGGATGGAGTCGAAGTAGGCCGCCATCATCCAGATCGCGACCGACATCGTCGAGCCGATGTAGATGATCGCGACGCTGGCAAGGGTGTTGATCAGCCCGAAGTACGCGAACGTGATGAACAACGGAATGACCGCGGTCACCACCGGGAGCGACTGGATCACGAACAGGATCAGCGAGTAGCCCGACACCAGCCGGTTGCGAGCCCGGGAGAGCACATACCCGGCGGGCGCTGCGATAGCGACCGCGACCACAACCACGACGAGCGCAACGATCAGGCTGTTCTGCAGCCACAGCAGCACATCCGTGTTCGCGAAGACGTACGAGAAGTTGCCGAGCGTGAACGCCGGCTGCCCCTGTGTGTTGATGCCGGGCTGCGTGGCGAGGACGAAAACCGCGATGATCGGCGCGACCACGAGGAACGTGATCACGACGATCAGCGCGAATCGCCACCACTGGCCGCGGTGCGCGCGCGTCTTGGCAGCCTTCTTCCTGACCGTGACCTGCCCGAGCGTGTCCGAGGAGGCGCCGGCGGCCGCGAGGGTCCGACTCATTCGATGTTCACCTTCTTGATCTGGCGGTAGAGCACGACTGAGACGATCACGAGCACGAACGTCATCAGGAACGCGATGGCTGTCGCAGGCCCGGTCTGGTTGTTCTGGAACGCGTCCTGGTAAGCGAGGATGATCAGGGTTGTCGTCGCGTTCACGGGGCCGCCCTGCGTGAGAAGGAAGATTGTCGGGAAGTCGTTCACGCAGAAGATCGTCATGAGGATCCAGCTGATGTACGTCGACCTCGAGATGATCGGCAGCGTGATGTCCGTGAAGGTCCTCCACGCGCTGGCGCCGTCCATCTTCGCCGCTTCGTAGACGTTGACGTCGACACTCGCGAGCGCCGCCGACATCATCATCATCATGAAGGGGAAGCTGATCCACACCTTGAAGACGCAGACCGTAATCTCAGCGAGCAGCGGGTTGGCGAGGAACAGCACGTTATGCAGACCGAAATACGACAGGATGACCGGAAGGGGACTCTGGGGCGTGGCGACGAGCCAGTTCCACGCCGTCGAGGAGACGACGATCGGCACGATCCACGGCAGCAGCAGGAGCACCTTGAACACGGCGTTGCCGGGGATGCGCGTACGCAGCAGCATCGCGAGGGCCAGCCCCACGATCCACGAGCCGAACACACCGGTGACCGTGAAGATCAGAGTGAACCTCGCGCTCGCGAGGAAGTGCGGGGATGTCAGCACATTGGCGTAGTTGTGTAGCCCGACGAACGGGGCTTCCCACGGCAGCGTGGACGGCGTGCCGTTCTGCAGCGACTGCAGAATCGCGTAGATGACGGGGAACAGATTCAGCAGGACGAGCAGCAGCAGCGAGGGCAGGGCGAACAGCACAAGCGTCCGCCATGACCGACCGAGCGTCGTCCGCCCGTGACGGCTCGCCCGGGGGGTGCCCGGCCCGCGGCCGGACACCCCCACGCCGCGCTTCGCTCGTTCCAGCCCGTTCGCCATGGTGTCGGACGTCATCGGGACTCCTCCTCCATCGAACCAGTGCGGCGAGCGAGGGGGGTCACGCGGACGTGACCGCCTTCTGCAGCGTGGTCAGCGCCTGCTTGGCACCGGCCCTACCCTTCAAACTGCCACCAAGGACGCTCTGCGCGAAGTCGATCATCGGCTGGGTGCCGTCGACCTTGGTCACGTTGTAGAACACCGTGTTCTGCCCGGGGGCGCCCCAGGTCTTCGAGATCGGCTGCCAGATGTCGATGATCTTCGTCGCCGCCGGGTCGTCCGCGTAGGCGGCCTTCGCGATCGAGGACAGCGGCGGCAGGCCGATGCCCGTCTTCTTCGTCCACAGCGGCTTCATGTTCTCGTAATAGTAGGTCAGGAACGCCTCCGAGCCCTTGAGGCTCGAGGTGTTCTTGAAGATGAAGATGTTGTTCGGGAAGTAGAGCGCACCCTTGCCGCCGCTGGGGCCGACCAGCGGGTCACCCACCACCAGGTTCGCCGCGACCGATGCGTTCACGTTCGCCTTGGTGCCGGCGCCGTCCCAGATCATGCCGAACTTGCCCGCGTTCATCTGCGCGTAGGCGTTCGCCGAGGTGTAGGTCGGGCTGTGCGGGTCCACGTATCCGGCCTGCACGAGGCCTAGTACCCACTCGATCGCCGTGATGTTCGCCTCGGTGACCGCATCGATCTCCTGGTTGGCGTTGAACAGACCGCCGCCGTTGTTGATCATGTGGCTGACCAGCGTGTGGCCGCCCGTGAACGCCCCGGCGCCGGAGTACGTGCCGTAGCCGTAGACACCGATCTTCTTCAGCGCCTTGCACGCAGCCTCGAAGGAGGTCCAGTCGGTGGGGGGCGTGGCGCCCGCCTTGTCCAAGAGATCCTTGTTGTACCAGTACACCCGCATGTCCAGGTTGTACGGAACCGCCGCGTAGCCGTTCTTCGTCTTCATGGTGTCGAGCAGGTTCGGCAGGAAGTCCGCCTTGAGCGTCGACCACGATGATCCGTTGATCATGTCGTCGAGGTACTGGATCTTGCCCTGATGATCGAACAGGAAGGCGGTCGTGCCGCCGCCGGAGCTGACGTCCGGGTTGGTGTTCGACGCGACCGCGGTGGAGAACGTCTGCGTGAAGTTCGCCCACTGGATCTGCTGGTAGTCCACCGAGGGCAGGCCGCTCGCCGGCTTGTACGCGGCGGTGATCTTCTTGTCCTCCGCCAGGAAGGCCGCGGGTCCCCAGGGCATGTTCCAGAACTTCAGGGCCTTGCCGCTGCCGCTGCCGCTGCCGCTGCCGCCACTGCACGCAGCCAGCGCCATTGAGGATGCGGCGAGGCCGGCGGCCCCCAGGAATCCTCGTCTGGTGAATGCGGATCCGTTGGAATCAGATGTCATCGCTATAGTCCATTCTCCGCCGACGGCACCGTCGGATTGACTCTACGCCGACGGAACCGTCGGATCGTCGCATCTTCTTCGTTGAATACTTGGGGTCGCGATCGCTGCGCCGCAGGCTGGTGCGGGCGCGATCGTCGCGGCTCGCAAGTGGAATTTATGTCATCGAAACCCAAAATTCAACGTGGGTAGCCGAGGACGGCTCGAATCGTTACGCGTCTGACACCGAACGCGATGTTCCGCCATGGGATCAGAGTCAGCCGTCCGTCGTGCTGCGCCGGGCGCACGGCGGTGCCGCGCCGCGTGGCTTGACAGCATGGGACCGGGCATCATGGTCGACGCGCACCGCGGCACGCCTCGGCGTCGAGACGCCCCGGGATTCACCGGTCCGCGCCCTGAACGCGATCGGCTACGAAGGGCCACCGTCGGTCGAATGGCAGGATGCAGGCATGGACCGTCTGCTCGGGTCGCCGGAGGCACCCGCATTCGCACGATCGATGAGCCCAAGCGCGCCGGCCTCCGCGTCCTCCACCCACACCTCCTGAACACGTCAATCCAAGGGACCTCGTGACCAGCGAAACGCCATCAGACAGCCCTCGTCCGCTGCGGCCTCGACGGGCGTCGACCCGGACATGCAGGCGAACTCGGTGAACACCATCGAGGAGGAGCGCGCCGGTCTCGTGTCGACAGTCACAGCCGGCACAGGTCTCGCCGGCTGGCGCGGCGGCATCGGACCGATCCCGCGCACGGGTGGGTGGTCCGACAACTACCTGCGGTACACAACCAACCTGGCGGCGGAGAAGGCGCATCACCCGATGGTGAGTCGTGCCGCGTCGACGCGCGAATGGGGCACCAGCCGGGTCTTCGTCTCGACGGTTGGACACGGCGTCGAGGCCTTTGACGACCCACACGTGTGCACGATCAGCGAAAGGGGCCCGCTGTGGGCGAGCAGTTGACCGGTCGACCGTTGCGCGTCGGCATCATTGGCGTCGGCAAGATCAGCGAGCAGTATCTCGCCAGCTTCCCGGCGCTGCCCGGACTGCGGCTCACCGCGGTCGCCGACCTCGACACGGCGAAAGCCATGGCGATCGGCGGCGAGCAGGGCGTGCCGGGCATGACCGTCGACGAGCTGCTGGCGAGTCCCGACGTCGACGTGGTGCTGAACCTGACGATCCCAGCCGCCCACGTGCCCGTGGGAATGCGCGCTCTCGACGCCGGCAAGCACGTGTTCGCCGAGAAGCCGCTCGGACTGAGGGTCGAGGAGGCGAGGCCGTTCCTCGCCAAGGCCGCCGAGCTGGGCCTACGGATCGGGTCCGCACCCGACACCGTGTTGGGCACCGGCGCGCAGACGGCGCGCCAGGCACTCGACGACGGCGCGATCGGCGCCCCGGTCGCCGCCGCCGCGTCCTGGAGCGCGCCGGGCCACGAGCGATGGCACCAGGCCCCCCTTTTCTACTACCAGCCGGGCGGCGGCCCGCTCTTCGACATGGGTCCGTACTACCTCACGGCCCTCGTGACGATGCTCGGGCCGGTCGCCAGCGTCTCGGGGGTCGCGACGCGATCGACGCGCTCCCGGGTCGTCGAGACGGGTCCGATCGCGGGAACCCCGATCCCGGTGGACATCGACACCCACTACAGCGCGATCCTGACCCACGCATCCGGCGTCATCTCGACGATCACCGTCAGTTTCGAGATCTGGGCGACACGTGCGCCACTGCTCGAGGTCTACGGCACGACGGGCACGATCGCCGTGCCCGACCCGAACCGGTTCTCCGATCCGGCCGAGATCTCCACGGCGACCGCGCCGGAATGGGCCGAGCTGCCGGTCTCGGCCGGCTACGTCGACGCCGGACGCGGCTACGGGCTCGCCGACATGGCACGAGCGATCGAGACCGATCGACCACATCGCGCATCCGGCGAGCTCGCCTTGCACGTGTTGGAGGTCATGGAGGCCATCGTGACCGCCGGTGCCACCAAGCAGGTCATCCCCATCGACAGCACGGTCGCCCGTCCGGATGCCGTGCCCTTCGGCGCGACCCCGAGCACGTGGTGACCGACAAGGAGCAGCAGCGGCGACCTCCAGCGACCCTACGTTGCCTGGGCGTTCATCCCGGCACGGCCCCCGCCTCCTACCAGGTGGCGGGGGCCGGCACGAAGGCGGGCGAGGACCCTGGATCTGGAACACGTTCTCGCGTAACCCTGGCAGCCTCGCCGAGGCTGACCCCGGCGACCACTACCACCGGCTCGAAGCCGACCTCGATCTCATGCGGGGGCGGGGCCTCGACGCGTACCCGTTCTCGATCGTGTGGCCTGTATCGAGCCGAGGGCTGGCGGTCGTCGGAACGGCCACTCGAGTCGGACGGTGGGGTGTCAAGGACGCCTCATGCCAGCAGCCAGGGCGAGGTCGTCGGTGAAAGCTCCCAGGTCCGCGCCGGTTGAGCTCGACGTGACGAGCTCGTGAAGGGTGCGCCAGGCGACTCTGTGAGCGGATTCCCACTGGGTGACGAGCAGCGTGGCGCCCTTCTCGGTAGAGATCACAGCACTGCCCGCGGCTGCGGTGGCCGCGTCGGGAACGCTCAACCGCACCGCGGTGGTCGCCTTTACGAGATGGACCACGGCCGAGGGATCTGCCGCGTTCGTGAGGATCGCGGCAAGGCACACGAGGGCCCCACTCTTCAAGCGGCCCGTCGCGTCGTAGCCCTGGGGGCTGTGCCTGGCGAGCCGTAGGTCGACCACCGGACCGACGAGTGCTCGCACCAGGGCTAGTTGGCCGACCAACACGTGGTCCAGATCGGATCCGACGGCTTCGGTCACCCGCACCTGAAAGGTGCTCTCCGCGTCGTTGCGCTCGGTGAAGGCAGGCGCGCTGTCGGCGACGGCCGGGTTGTAGGCCCAGGGCCCGTCGATCACCAGCGGGATCCGGCGCCGGGAGACGAGCGCCTGCAGTTCGGTCACGTCCTCGGGCACGGGGTTGACCACGAGCACTCCACGGGCCCCTGCTTGGATGGCGTCGGTCGCAGCACTCGTCCATCCAGGGGCGCCGGCGATCCCCACGAGGTCGGCGTCGGTGGAGCCGGGGTGCAGCGACACGGGCAGGGAGGCGACCGTCTCCGTGATGCGTCCGGCGCACGCCGCTGCCTCGGCCGCAAACACGGTCAGTTGGGTTGTCATGCGTCCGCCTTCTCTCTGCGTGCGGCGGTCGTACGGTGGATCGCTGCCGCGGCCTTTTCCGCCACGTCAAGGGCGAAGGTCAGATCGTTGATCAGTTCCTTCGTGTCGAGTGGCTCGGCACTCCCTCGCGCGAGGTCAGCGAGGAAGCGCCACTCGCCCTCGTACCCGTTCATGGGATAGGGGCCGTAGACCTCGGACTCCGATCCGTGGCGTAGGACGGCGATCGCCGAGCCCGCTTGCACGTAGGAGGGCGTGAAGTCGATGCGCAGCGCCTGATCGTCGCTGATCGCCTCGAAGATCCACTCCGGCTCCCAGCTGTGGGTGTTCACGGCGGCGACGTGAACGTGCTTCTCGCCGATCCGAAGGTTCACGAGGTACCCCGCGGGATAGGGCAGTTCGCAGGAGAGGACCTCGACGTTTTCGAAGTCTGGGCAGAAGACCCGCACGAGCGGCAGGTCGTGGATCGCTAGTCCCATGATCCCGCCGTAGACCATGCCTGCGGCCACTTCCGGATCGCTCCGGTCGGCCGCGAGCCCCTGCGGTCGGGTGATCACCTCGGTCGCGAAGTCCTCGTAACGAGGGTTCGGCGGGAGAACGATCGAGTATCGAAGGGTGTGCGCGTTCTGCAGCAGATCGCCCCAGTGCTCTTTGGCCGCCAGCCAGCCCGGGTCGAAGGTGTGCATCGCGCCGACGATGATGGGCGTCTTGGCCCCGGTTGCGACGGCTGCGATTTCCTCTGCCTCCGCTTTGGTCATCGCAAAGGGCTTCTCACACAAGACCGCCTGCTTGCCAGCGCGGCACGCGGCGATCACCTGGGCCGCGTGGAACTGGTGGGGGCTGCAGATGACCACGACATGCACGTTCTCGTCGTCCAACACTTCGGCGATCTCGGTGGTCCACGCGGCCCCGACGCGCCCGGCTACAGACTCGGCGACAGCTGCGTCGACGTCCATGATGCGGGCGACATGGAATACGTCCCGCAAGCGGGCGAGAGTGGGGAGGTGGATCGCCTGAGTGACCGGCCCGGCACCCAGAATCCCCACCCCGAGAGTGGAGTTGGTCATTTGGTTGCTCCGTTCATTCGCTGGAAAACCGTTTGAGGTCGATCGCGACTGCGGCTTTTCTTGACGAATTACACCGATACCCGCCCGGGAGAAATAAGGCGCGCCTCGGGGTTCATCCTTACCCTCGTCTCGTCGCCTGCTTGTGTCGTGCAATCGCAGCGTCTCGTCGCGGCTGCTTCCATGGCCAGAGTTATATCACGAGGTGATTTTGGGTCCGCGAGAGGGCGTTGATGCGCGCTCTAGTCTCCCGTTGCCATCGTGGATATTGCTGGACGAGAAGGCTTTGCGGCCAAGCCAACCGTCCAGGGAGGCGCCCCGCTACCCGAGGGAAACCCAGCCGCCCCAGCTCTGCCGGATCGCGCAGCATCTTCGCAACCGCCGGGCCATCCGCGAAGGACGGCTTCGGAACGCGACCGGCGAGGATCGTGGCGGCCGGGTTGCGCACGCATCCCCGGGAGCCGGGGACTGACAGTCCGATGTCGCGCGGAGCTGACTCCGATGACCTTGACCACGGCCGTGGCATCTGTCAGATGAAGTTGAGCGGTGTCCGGGTGGTGGTGACCGGCGCGACGAGCGGCCTCGGCGCGGCGATGGCCGACGCGTTGCTCCACGAGGGGGCGACGGTGGCGGCCTCGGCACGACCCGGGCCGAAGCTCGACGAAGCGGTGAACCGCTGGACGCGCGCCGGTCTCACCGCAGCTGCGTTGCCCATGGACGTTCGCCATCCCGACTCGGTGGAGATGGCGGTAGAGCAATGCAGGAGCCGTTGGGGCGGTGTCGACGTGGTGGTGAACAAGGCGGGTATCGGCATGCGCACGGGAAACCCCCGGTTCTTCTCCGATCCGAGGCCGTTCTTCGAGGTGTCGCCCGAAGCGTTCGCAGACGTCATCGAGACCAACCTGACGGGGTACTTCCTGGTGGCTCGAGCCTTTGCGCCGCTGTTCGTCGGGCAAGGACATGGCCGTTTCGTCAACGTGTCGATGAATCATGAGACGATGCGCCGCCGGGGCTTCGTTCCGTACGGACCGTCGCGGGCCGGAGCTGAAGCGCTCAGCCTGATCATGAGAGAGGACCTACACCCTTTCGGGATCACGGTGAACATGCTGCTGCCGGGCGGGGCGACGGTCACCGGGATGATCCCCGACGAGCTGCCCGATGTGGCTCGCCGCCATCTGCTGGATGCGGAGGTCATGGGCCCCCCAATCGTGTTCCTCGCCTCCACCGAGGCCGACGGCCTCAGTGGACAACGAATCGTGGCGAAGGACTTCGCATCGTTCCTCGCCGATTTCCGTTCACGTCAGCCACCCCCAGATTGAGGCGTTCGCCTAGTCGGTTGCGTCGCGTCTCCCGTCCGGTGTTGCCGGCCTCCCGGGTGTCGGCCGACCTGGCCAGCCCGACCGATTCCGACGGTGCCACCCTCGCAACAGCCGAGGACGGCGCCTCCGCGGATTCCAGTGCGCCCCCCACCTGATAGACATGAATCACCGAACGAGGCGACTTCCCGGCACACCGGTGTCGCCGCGACATCACCCCGTCCGGGCAATGCATCTGCGAGGGAGCAGGCGATGACCCAGACGACGAGCGGATCGGCATCAATACCCGAGGTGAGCACCCCCCGGTTCCCGGGTGAGCAGACGGTGATCAACGGCAACGGGGCGGTGGCCCACGTCATGACCCATGTCTGCGGCGGCGTCATCGGCTTCCCGATCACGCCATCCACCGAGATCTCCGAGCTCTACGAGGCTGCCCGTGCCGAAGGCCGGCGCAACGTGTGGGGCAAGCACGCGTTCTTCTTCGAACCCGAGGGCGAACACTCGGCCCAGTCCGGAGCCCTCGGGGCGGCCCTCACCGGCGGGCAGTACGTCTCCAACGCCTCCTCAAGCCAGGGCATCCTCTACGCGCTCGAATCCCACTTCGTCACGGTGGGCAAGAAGATCGGCGGCTTCGTGCTGCAGATCGCAGCGCGCGTGGTGTCGAAGCACTCGCTGAACGTGATGGCCGGGCACGACGACGTCTACGCACTGATGTCGTCGGGCTACACCATTCTGTTCGGCTCCAACCCGCAGGAGGCCGCCGACCTGGCCGCGATCGCCTACCGCACCTCGGCACTGTCGCTGATCCCCGTGGCCAACGCCATGGACGGCTTCTCCACCAGCCACATGCTGTCCGAAACCCGGCTGCCGGAGCCGGAACTGCTGCGGGAGTACCTCGGCGACCCGACCGGACGGATCCCGTGCCCCACCGTGGCGCAGCAGATGCTGTTCGGCGCCAAGGGTCGCGTCTTCCAACTCGGCGAGTACCTCACTCGGCAGGCCGGTGAGTTCGACGCCGGCGACGTCGACGTCCTGCGCGCCTTCCTGAACGCCAAAGCCGACGAGATCGAGGCCGACAACACGGGCGAACTGGTCGGTCAGACCCTGGTCTGGGTGCCCGAAGAACTGCGCGGCGGCTGGCGGCGCCAGTGGGTGAACGCCCACCAGAAGGGCACCCGCCAGCTGGTTCCGGCACTGGTCGACGTCAACAACCCCGGCCTCACAGGGCCGGTGCAGAACCAACCCGACTTCCAGGCCGGCGCCGTCGACCATCGCACCCACTTCGCCTCTGCCGTGCCACGGCTGGCCCGGCAGGCGATGGCCGAGTACACCGAACTCACCGGGCGCGAATACCACCCGGTGATGGCCTACGACTGCGACGACGCCGACGTGATCATGGTGGGGATGGGCTCGGTCGTCGACGACGTCCGCGCCGTGCTCCCCTACCTGCGGTCACAGGGCATCAGGGCCGGATTGGTGGCGGTCAAGCTGCTGCAACCGTTCCCCGACGCGGAACTGGTCGCCGCGCTCAAGGGTGCCCGGGCTGTGACGGTGCTGGAACGTTCCGACCAGCTCAACCTGACCGCCGCGGTCACCCAGGCGCTGTACCGCGCCAACGACAACGCCGACGGCGAACGTCATCCCGGCATCGAGCCGCTGACGCACATGCCCGAGATCACCACCGCCATCTTCGGGCTGGGCGGTCACGATCTGCAGCCGCGGCACCTCATCGCCGCCTACACGAACATGGTCGGCGGCGCGCCGGCACCGCTCATCTACCTCGGCTCGACCTTCTTCGACCAGGACGCCGGCGGACGGATGCGTGAACTCCAAGACACGCTGCGCGCGGCCTACCCCGAGACCGAGCTGATGTCACTGCCCACCGAACCCAACCCGAAGCTGCTGCCCGACAAGGCACTGCGCATCCGGTTCCACTCGGTCGGCGGCTACGGCACCATCGCCACCGGCAAGTTGCTCACCGACATCCTCGCCGGCGTCCTCGGCATGAACTCCAAGTCGGCGCCCAAGTACGGGTCGGAGAAGTCCGGGGCCCCGACGAACTACTACATCACCCTCAGCCCCGAGCCGGTGCTGCTGACGAACGCCGAACTCGAAGAGGTCGAAGTCGTCATCAGCCCCGACCACAAGGCGTTCGTGCACACCAATCCACTCAAGGGCCTCGTCGAGGGCGGCACCTTCATCCTGCAGTCCGACCTGAGCCCGGCCCAGGTGTGGCGTGAGTTGCCCCGGCACGCCCGGCGAACCCTCCAGGACCGCCACATCAAGTTCGTCATCATCGATGCGTTCTCCGTGGCCAAGAAGCACGCGCCCACCCCCGACCTGGAGACCCGGATGATGGGCATCGCCTTCATCGGCGCGGTCGCCGCGCACCTGGACGCCGTGTCCGAGGGTGCCGCGGAGGAGGCGATCCTCGAGAAGGTGCAGCAGCAGATCGAGAAGAAGTTCGCTCGCAAGGGCGAGGCGGTCGTCGAGGGCAACATGGCGGTCATCCGCGACGGCATCCAGGCGGCCCGGCTGGTCGACTACGCCGACCCCGACCTGCAGGCGGTCGACCTCAAGGGCGAGCCGATGCTCATCCGTTCGGTCGCCACGTCGGCGGCCATGTGCGGCACCGCCACCGCCGCCCGCTCCAGCGGACTGTTCGACCCGGTCTACTACGAAGACCTGGCGGCCCGCCCGTTCCGCGAGGGCACCATCGGCGAGTGGCCGGTGCTGCCGGGTGCCGGCCTGTTCATGCCGTCCGGCAGCGCGACCTTCAAAGACAAGGGCCTGTTCCGACGCACCGTGCCGATCTTCGACCCAGATCCGTGCACCGGCTGCCTCGAATGCGCGCTGGTCTGCCCCGACGCCGCGATCCCCAACACCGTCCACGAGCTGCACGACCTGCTGCTCACCGCGATCGGCCAGGTCGAGGCCACCCCCTCCCAGATCGAGGCGCTCAAGCATGAGGTGTACGGCCTGGCCGAACGGGTCCGCGACACCTACCGGCACACCAAAGACCCCCTCCCCTTCCACGAGGCCGTCGCCCGGGCCGCCGAAGGCATCGGCGACGACCAGCCCTCGCTGCAGCGGAACATGGCCAGGGTCGTCGACGTGCTCGCCACCTACCCGGTGGCCCGCACACGCCCGTTCTTCGATGCGATGGAGTCCGAACAGCCCGGAACCGGAGGTTTGTTCGCCGCAACCATCGACCCGTGGAAGTGCACGGGCTGCCTCGAGTGCGTGCAGGTGTGCGGCCCCGGTGCACTGACCTCCCGCGATCAGGACCCCGGCACCTTGTCGATGCTGCAGGACCGCTTCGAGTTCCTCACCAGGGCGCCGAACACGCCCGACCGGTACTTCGCAGGCGCGATCGAACCGGGCGGGGACACGAAGCGGCTGATACTCGACCACGACAACTTCTACGCCACCACCGGCGGGCACGGCGGCTGCCGCGGGTGCGGGGAGGTGACCGCGATTCGGCTTGTCATGTCGGCCTCGCACGCCCTGGGCGACCAGCGCCGCAAGGCGCACCGCAAGCAGCTCGACGCCCTCCTCACCCAGCTCGTCGCCAAACTGCGGTCGCTCGACCCCGACGAGACCGAGCGCCGGGAACGGATCGAGCGCGCCATCGCGCGGCTCGACCAGCGGCTGTACCTGTACGAGGGCGGCCCCACCGGCGACGGACCGTCGTCGACGATCGTGGCGAACGCGACCGGCTGCTCCAGCGTCTACGCGTCGACCATGCCCTACAACAACTTCACCGACCCGTGGGTGAACTCGCTGTTCCAAGACACCCAGCCGCTGGCCAAGGGCATCTACGAGGGCGTGGCCGCACAGCTGGCCGACGACGTCCGGGCACTGCGCACCGCCGAGTTGGAACTCCACGACGAATACGACCCGAGCATCCACGACCGGCAACTGGCCGAACTGCACTGGGACCGGTTCACCCCCGACGAGCGGGCGCTGATGCCGACCGTGCTGACCATCGGTGGTGACGGCGCGTCGTACGACATCGGCTTCGGCGCGATGTCGCGGATCCTCGCCAGCGACACCCCGGTGAAGATGGTCGTGCTCGACTCGGGCGTCTACTCCAACACCGGCGGGCAGGCCTCCACGGCCAGCTTCACCGCGCAGGACTCCGACCTGTCCCGGGTGGGTTCGGCCAACGAGGGCAAGCACGAGGGCCGCAAGGAACTCAGCCTGCTGGCGGCGTTCCACCCGAACGTGTTCGTCTGTTCGGCCTCCACCGCCTACCAGAACCACTACCTCACGAACACGATGGAGTTCCTCACCGTCGACGGGCCGGCGCTCATGGACGTCTACACCCCCTGCGGCTCCGAGCACGGCATCCCCGAGTCGGCCTCGGCGGCGCGGGCGAAGCTGGCCGTGGATTCCCGGATGAACCCGCTGTTCGTGCACGACCCTCGACGCGGCAGGACGCTGCACGACTGGTTCTCCCTCGAGGGCAACCCGTCGGTCGAGAACACCTGGGCGACCACCACCCTGGAGTACCGGGACGCCGACGGCGCCCTGCAGCTGATGCAGACCCCGGTCACCCCCGCCGAGTTCGCGCTCGGGGAGACGAGGTTCAAGAAGCACTTCCATCGCCTCACCGCCGAGCAGGAGGAAGTCGCGGTGCCGATCCACGAGTATGTCGACCTGCCCGACGACCGGCGGGCGGCGACGGTGCCGTTCATCCACGCGACCGACGACGACCAGCATCTGATCAAGGTCGCCTGCGACCCGGCGATCGTGCACTTGGTCGACGACCGCAGGCGCCACTGGCAGTTGTTGCAGTACCTGGCCGGGGTGCACGTCGAGAAGTTGACTGCCTTGCACGCGCGCGACGTGGCCGACCTGCGGGCCCGCTACGACGAGGCGGTCGCCGCCCACGAGAGCGGACTCGACGACATCGCCCGCGCGATGTCGGAACTCGCCGGTGCCAGTCCCACCTCCGGGGCGGGCACATCTCCCACGCCGACCATCTCGACGCGCTCATCCGTCACCGCGACCCCGGCCACCGCGCCGGCGACGCAGACCCCGGCGCCGATCACCCTCGCCGAGAGCGACATGCCGCTGTGCAACGACTGCGGCACCTGCTACCAGGAGCTGCCGCAACTGTTCGAGTCGACCAGGATCATCGTCGACGGCCAGTCCCGGTCGGTGGCCCGGATGATCCCCGGGGCTCTCGACACCGTCGAGATCACCCCCGACATGGAGAAGCGGATCGCCCGGGTGAAGGCCACCTGCGACGCCGAGATCATCCACTAGCCCGGATCACCCACGAGGCAGGATGCCATGACCGATCAGTTGACCGAGCCGAACCCGCTGCTGGCCCAGCAACTCGAGATCCTCACCCGTCGCCTGGAGGCCGACCCGGGACAGTTCCGCGACGTGTTCATCTCCGAGGGCATGCAGACGGTCGCCCGGGAGTTCACCCAGCCCGACCTGACGGCGGAGTTCACCGTTGCCTTGTGGGAGTCGCTGCGCCGCGACGACGACGCGTCCGCGATCCTCATGCGGTTCATCTGGTCGCTGCCGCTCGGAATGAAGCGCAAGTTCATCCGGGCCCTGGACGCCCACCTGTCGGATCGCTACCCGATGTTCTCGGGCCTGTCGCTCGACTGGCCGGCAGGCAACGCCATCCCGCCCTACACCCGCGGGCCGCGCGAACGCGATCACGACTTCGACCTGGTCAACCAGGGCTACCTCGGGTACATGACGCTGGGCTTCACCGCCCGCGACGTCGACCTGCTCGTGTGGCTGGAGGCGCTGCGCGACAAGCAGTGCGCCGAGAAGCCGTGCGAGGTCGGCATCCACCTCAACCGTCCGGGCGAGCCCGACCGGATCACCGGCGGCTGCCCGGTGCGGATCCACATCCCGCAGATGATGGAACTCGTCGGCACCGGGCGGTTCCGCCAGGCACTGGAGTTGATCGAGAAGATCAACCCCCTGCCCGACGTCACCGGCCGGGTGTGCCCGCAGGAAAGCCAGTGCCAGGGCGTGTGCATCCTCACCCGGACCCCGATCGCCATCGGACAGGTGGAGTGGTTCCTACCCGAGCGGGAGAAGCTGGTCAACCCCGGCGGCGACGCGATCCGCTTCGCCGGCCACGTCGACCCGTGGACGGCGGCCACCAAGCCTCCGGTGGCGATCGTCGGATCCGGCCCGTCCGGGCTGATCAACGCCTACCTGCTCGCCGCCGAGGGCTTCCCGGTGACGGTGTTCGAAGCGTTCCACGCCCTCGGCGGCGTGCTGCGCTACGGCATCCCCGAGTTCCGGCTGCCCAACCAACTCATCGACGACGTGGTCGGCAAGATCAAGCTGCTGGGCGGGCGCTTCGTGCCCAACTTCGTGGTGGGCAAGACCGCCACCCTGGAGCAGCTCAAGGCCAACGGATTCTGGAAGGTGTTCGTCGGCACCGGGGCCGGGCTTCCGCGGTTCATGAACGTGCCCGGCGAGCACTACAACGCGGTCATGAGCGCCAACGAGTTCCTCACCCGGGTGAACCTCATGCAGGGCCTGCGCCCCGACTACGAAACCCCGCTGCCGGCCACCGAGGGCAAGCGGGTGATCGTCATCGGCGGCGGCAACACCGCGATGGACGCCGCCCGCACCGCCCGGCGGCTGGGTGGGCAGGTCACCATCGTCTACCGCCGCACCCGCACCGAGATGCCGGCCCGGGTCGAGGAACTCGAGCACGCCCTCGAAGAGGGTGTCGAGTTGATGGTGCTCCGCTCGCCCACCGAGTTCCTCGGCGACGAGCAGACCCACGTGGTCACCGCGGCGACCCTCGACGTGATGGAACTCGGCGAGGCCGACGCGTCGGGCCGACGGCGTCCGATCAGCACCGGCGCGCACCGAGACGATCCCCGCCGACCTCGTGATCATGGCTCTGGGCAACACGTCGAACCCGATCATCAGGGACGCCGAGCCCGGCCTGCGGATCAGCGCGTGGGGCACCATCGGGCTGCCCGCGGAAGGCTCCCAGCTGACCTCGGTGCCCGACGTCTACTCGGGTGGGGACGCCACCCGGGGCGGTTCCACGGCGATCAACGCCGCCGGCGACGGGCAGGCCGCCGCCCGCGAGATCGTCGGTCACATCGACGTGCCACCCGAGCGCATCCGCTCGATGGTGGCCCGGGCCAGGGCCTACACCGAGCTCGGCTCGACCGCCCAGACGATCGTGGCCAAGGCCCATCTGGCCGACGGGATCGAGGAGTTCACCGTCCACTCCCCGCTCATCGCCCGGGCCGCCCGGGCCGGCCAGTTCGTCCGGGTGTTGCCGTCGGACCACGGCGAACTGATCCCGCTCACCCTGGCCGACTGGGACGCGGACGCCGGCACCATCACGTTGTGCGTGCAGGGCATGGGCACCAGCAGTATCGAGATCAACCGGATGCAGGTGGGTGACGCGTTCGCCGGCATCGCCGGACCGCTGGGGCGTCCGAGCGAACTCGAGTACTCCGGCCCCGACCGCACCGTCGTGTTCGCCGCCGGCGGGCTCGGCCTGCCGCCGGTGTACCCGATCATGCGCGAGCACCTGGTCCTCGGCAACCACGTCACCCTGATCGCCGGGTTCCGCTCGCGCGACCTGTTGTTCTGGACCGGCCCCGACGAGCGGGTGGAACGGCTGCGCGCCCGCTTCCCCGACACCCTGGATGTCGTCTACACCACCAACGACGGCACCTTCGGACGCGAGGGGTTCGTCACCGGTCCGCTGCATGACCTGCTGGAGGCCGACCGGGCCGGCACGTCGGCCCGTCCGGTGGCCGAGGTCGTGGCGATCGGACCACCCCTCATGATGCGGGCCGTCACCGACCTGACCCGGCCCTACGGCGTCACGACCGTCGCCTCACTCAACTCCATCATGGTCGATGCCACCGGCATGTGCGGCGCCTGCATGGTGCCGGTCGTCGTCGACGGCAAGCCGATCCGCAAGCACGCGTGCATCGACGGCCCCGAGATCAATGCCCACATCATCGACTGGGACAAGTTCCTGCCCCGCTTCACCCAGTTCCGCGCCCAGGAGGCCGAGAGCCGGGCCCGCCACGGCCTGTGACCGGCATGGTCCGTCGTTGCCATCAGGTCGGGGCACCGGCTCAGACATATCCCTCGCCGGAGCCGACCCAGCGATGCATGATCCGGAAGGCATTGGCGAAGATCGTCAGCACCGGATTGACACCCCCGTTGGTCACGTTCAGGGAGCCGTCGATCACCCGCAGGTTGGGGTGCCCCCACACCCGGCCGTCGACATCCGTGACCGACGAGGCCGGGTCGTTGCCCATCCGGCAGGTGCCGGCCTGATGCTGGCCGGCGCTGATGGTGGCGCGCGGGCTCGGGCCGTAGGCGATCGCGGTCGAGGCGCCGGCCGCTCGTAGCCAGTCGGCGGCGCGCTCACTCATCAGCCGTTGCACCGCAAGGTCGTTCGGGTGAGTGTGACCGCTGAGCCGGGCGACGGGAATGCCGAGACCATCGACGACGGAGGGATCGAGCCGAACTCTGGACTCGGAGGAGGTCATCTCCTGCACGGGGCCGACCACGCGCTGCATCCTGCGCAGCAACCGACGCATGCCCTGCTTGGCCGCCAGGCCGTGGGGCCCGATCAGTCCGGCCTGGCGCAGGTAGCCGTAAGTGCTGAACGGTGTCGGGACGAACTCGTTCGCGAGCATGCCGCCTCCGGCCACGCCGTCGTTGCGATGGCGGAACTCGTGGGTCGAGATCGACGGCCCGGGGCCGACCAGGTCATCGACCTCGTCGTCGAAGATCCCAAGGGCGCCGGCGTACAGGTGTCCCTGCAGGTGGCGTCCGACCTGGTCGTGCGCGTTGCCCAGCCCGTTCGGCTCCTGCGCGCTACGGCTGGCGAGCAGCAACCGTGCCGACTCGACCGCGCCGGCCGCGACGACGACATCGTCGGCGAGCACGGTACGACGCCGTCGGTTGGGGTCATGCTCAGCGATCAGCACGACGCCGGTGACGCGCCCGGTGGCGTCGGTGCTGATCGTGGCGGCGCGGGTGGCGAGCACGACGGTGAGGTTCCCGGTGGCGGCGGCCCGCGCCAGCACCGTGTTCTCCGAGGTGTTCTTGGCTCCCACCGGGCAGGCGAATCCCACACATTGCCGGCACCGGGCGCACGCCGCCCGGTCGTTGTACGCGGCGGAGTTGATCGCCAGCGGCACCCCCACGGTCGACCACCCCAATGCCTGTGCACCGGCCAGCAGCCGTCGGGCCGACGACGTCGGCGGCATCGTCGGCATCGGGTAGGGCCGCGAGCGCCGGCTCGACCCGGCGTGCGCGGCGGCCGAGCCGCTGACCCCGATCTCGTATTCGGCCTGCGTGTAGAACGGCTCCATCTCCTCATAGCCGATCGGCCAATCGGCGAGCGCGCTGCCTACCGGCACCCCGTAGGTGCTCGCCATCGCGAAGTCCTCGGGAACGAAGCGCCAGGCCTGCGCGCCGTAGACGCGGGTGCCGCCGCCGAAGGTGTCGGCGTTGCTGCCGTACCGCGGATCCCACGGCGGCACGATCACCGAATCGTCGCCCACCTCCAGCGTGCGCGGATTCTCGGCCGACGAACGCAGCGTCCGGTGGTCGAGTCCGCTGTCGGTGCGTGCGTTGCGCAGGTGGTCGTGAGCCAGGTGGTCGTTGTCGGGGTAGTCGCCCCGTTCCACCAGAAGCACCGACCGCCCCGAGCGCGCCAGCGCCCATGCCGCCACCCCACCGCCGGCACCAGACCCCACGACCACCGCGTCGTAGCGACCGGCCACCTGTTCGGGACGGATGATCGCGCGGCGATCGGGAACCTGAACCGGCGCGGGCGGCCAGCCACCGCTGGGGGCGGGGTGCCAGCCCAGCATTCGCCAGGACGCGGCCCCGTCGTTGCCGCCATTGCCGGGATCGGCGTAGAACCCGGCGTTGACCAGGCGCGCGAACCACAGGTAGTCGGGGTCGTCGACCAGCCCGTCGAGGACGGCTTCGCGGTCCGCGGCTCCCAGGGCTGCGAACCGACCGCCCGAACGATCGTCGAGCAGGTCGAGCACCCTGGTGACCCGTGGTGCCCAGTCCGGGCGCTCGGACGCGGTGAGCCCGGACCAGAAGCGCAGCCCCCCGGCCTGCGAGGCCGACGGAAAGTCGTCGGCCGGGATCACCGAGTCGATCGCGGCTGCGAGCCTGTCCGTGTCGGTCTGCCCCGTGCTCATCATCTCGGTCCTCTCAGCGGAGGTCACCCGGAGCGCCCTCACGTGACGTCCACGCTAGCCACTCGCGGTCCGCCGGCACAGTACCGACCGTTCCCCCGCGTGGTGTGAGCGAGCGTTCCCGATGATCAGCCGCAGGGTCTCGACAGCGTCGGCGCCGCCTGTCACGATCGGGGGAATGGCCATCGGAACGAGTGCTGACCCGCGTCTGCGCGACCTCGCGCTGCTGCGGCGCGTGCGCGACCGGATCGACCGCGAGTTCGCCCGGCCGCTCGATGTCGAGGCGCTGGCTCTGGGCGTCCACATGTCGGCGGGTCACCTGAGCCGGCAGTTCCGGGCGGCGTACGGCGAGTCGGTCTACCAGTACCTCATGACCCGGCGGATCGAACGGGCGATGGCTCTGCTGCGGATCGGGGAGCCGCGCGTCACCGACGTGTGCTTCGAGGTCGGCTTCTCCTCCCTGGGCACATTCAGCACCCGGTTCTGCGAACTCGTCGGCGTGCCGCCGAGCGTCTACCGCGACCAGGGCGCCGATCCCACCGAGGGCATGCCGGCGTGCATCGTCAGGCAGGTGAGCAGACCGGTCAGGAATCGAGAAGCCCGACTCGCCCCCACGTCCTAGCGTGATGGCCATGGAACTCACGATTCACGCCAGTGCACTGCCCCACGTCGACCCAGACGCCTCGGTCAGGTTCTACCGCGACGTACTCGGCTTCGAGGTGCGCCAGGACGTCGGCCAGGGCACGATGCGCTGGATCAGCGTCGGACCGACCGGCCAGCCCGACACGTCGATCCTGCTCGCACCGCCGGCCACCGACCCGGGGATCACCGACGACGAGCGCCGCACCATCTCAGAGATGATGGCCAAGGGAACCTACGGATGGATCCTGCTGGCGACGTCCAACCTCGACGAGGTCTTCGAGAAGGTCCAGGCCGCTGACGCCGAGGTGATCCAGGAGCCCACCCTGCAGCCCTACGGGATGCGTGACTGCGCGTTCCGCGACCCGGCCGGCAACCAGCTTCGCGTGCAGGAGATCAGCTGACCGGCGACACCCCCGCGACGTCAGCACGACCGGACGCCGCGCGGGGCCCCGGGCTCGGCTAGGCGCCTGCGGCGGTAACAACCATGTCGGTGGCGAAACCGGCGACCAGGCCCAGGAAGACCCCCCAGACGAGAAGCTCGCGGCGTCCGAGTTTGTGGGCGAGGCCGAGGAGTTGGATCACCACGTAGAGGATGGAGCCCGCGGCGAGGGTCAGGAAGAGCACGCTCAGCGCATCGCTGGTGAACTGGCGGCCGATGAGCGTGCCGAGGAACGTCGGGCCGCCTCCGATCAGACCCATCGTCAGCAGGAACGGCCAACTGGGTCGCTCCGCCTGCGCCGCCAGGGGCGCGACGATGCCGAAGCCTTCGGTGGCGTTGTGCAGTCCGAAGCCGATGATCAACAGCGTCGCCAGGCCGATCTCGCCGCGGGCCGCGCTACCGCCGATCGCGAGACCCTCCCCGAAGTTGTGCAGCCCGATCCCGACCGCGATCAACAGCGACAGTTGGCGCGCCGGCGACCATCCGGACACCGCCCAGCGTCGAGCGGCGGGCTCCTCCGCGGCCATCGCGCCCGGGGCGAATCCGCGGGAACTGCGGGTCAGGAGCCGCTCGTAGTACACCAGGCCGACCACGCCCACGCCGATCCCGGCGAAGAACAAGCCGCCGTAGCCGATCACCGGGGCGACTCCACCCCCGTGGTCGTGCAGGTTGGCCAGCGCCGCGTCCACCGGTTCGATGGCGTGGGACAGCACATCCCACACCAGGAAGATCAGGATCCCCACGGTCACGCCGTTGAGCGCCTGGCGCAGTCCCGGCGCGGGCCGGCGGAGCCGACCCAGGGGCAGGCCGAGCAGGATGGTCATGCCGGCGATCGCTCCCAGGATCAGTGTGCGAGCTTCGCTCATCGGTGCTCCTCCAGTCCACAGACGACCTGGGGAAGGTTAGGCATACCTAATATCCCCTGTCAAAGCGGCGGATTCCCACAGGCGGCGCGGGCCGGCGTCAGTCCTGGTCCTCCCAGGGCGGCAGGTCGCCCATCTTCTCGTAGTAGCGGGCCAGGTGCCCCCGCACGCGGCCGAACTCGTCCTCGGGAATGTCCACGCCGCCCCGCGCGCCCTGCACCACGCCGGCCGCGGCGAACACGCCTCGGGGCACGGCGTGCGGGCGTCCGTCGATGATGTCGACGATGAGAAGCTTGTAGGCCGTGAAGTTGTCGGCGTTGTCGCCGTCGTACCAGACGTGGGCGTCGCGGTACCGGCGCGTCGGGCCGTCCTCGGCCTCGGCCCAACGACGAACCCGCTGCTCGGCGGCGTCGCCGTCCCAGTCCCGATCTCTGTCGGCGAGCGGGAAATCCTGGAACCGGGTGGTGGTCATCGCTGATCCTCCTGGAGCTCTTCGCGCCCCGGACGGTCCGGGACCGTGAGCACCCGCCTGTGGCCTCGCGCACCTCAGGGCCGACCACGGTGCTGTTCGAGCCGCAGGACGAGAGCCGTTGGTGCCAGGCTAACGCGGGCATCGGCGTCGGCACGGGCGGCCACGTTCCTCCTGGCCACCCTCTTGGGCGTAGTGGTTCTTGAGCCGCACTTTCGCCGGTGGTAAACCGACAATCAGTTGAATCCCGTAGTTCCAAGCAAAGATCACGCGCCGTCGCCGTCGCGGTCGGGGGAGGCGTGGCATCACCGAAACCCGCGGCCCGATGCACGTCCGGTACTTCCCGGTGACGTCGGGGACTGCTCGCATCCGGTCTCCGATTCATGGCCGGGGGTGGGAGACTCCATGACTTGCGCTGACAGCGACACCCGATCCGACCCGGCGGGGGATGGCCTCGATCACCTCATCGAGGAACTGCACCGCTCACGCGACCCCGCGCAGCGGCAACGGCTCCGCGCGGAGGTGGTGACCTCGACGCTGGACCTCGCCGACCGGCTGGCACACCGGTACCTCGGCCGCGGCATCGACCGAGAGGATCTCGAACAGGTGGCCCGCACGGCCCTGGTGGCCGCGGTCGATCGCTACGATCCGAGCCGGGGGCGCGGCTTCCGCGCGTTCGCGGTGCCCACGATCACCGGCGAACTGAAGCGGCATTTCCGAGACACCGCCTGGGTGGTGCGTCCGCCACGACGGGTGCAGGAGATGCGGGCCCGGGTGACGGCGATCGAGGGGCCGCTCTCACAGCGGATGGGACGTGACGCCACCATCGAGGAGATCGCCAGGGAGATCGGCTGCTCCCCCGACGAGGTGCGCGAGTCCCGACGGGTCGGCTCCTGCTTCCGCCCGACCTCCCTGAACGAGCCCATGCCCGCGGGCGACGAGGCCGCGGATCGGGTTCCGGACCCCGTCGACCGGTTCGCCGCGGCCGAGACGAACATGGTCCTGCAGTCGATGATGGTCGGCCTCGCCCCCCGGGACCGGCTCATCGTGCGACTGCGGTTCGTCGACGGCTGGACGCAGGCCGAGATCGGTTCGGTCATCGGTGTCAGCCAGATGCAGGTCTCGCGCCGGCTGGGACGCATCCTCGATGATCTGCGCGCCAGGTGCGAATCGCCCACGCCCGACCTCGTCGGACGCCGACACGCGCGAGCATTCCGGGGCGCTGCCGTTCGCGGTCATCGCTACGTGAACCGAACGGATCGAACCGATGGCGCGACATCCTGGGACATCGCCGTCTGAGCTTACCCGCCGCATGATCGCATGAACACGGCGAGAACCGGGTATCCCCAAAGCATGGTTAGCGACGCTCAAGCAGACAGCCAGGACGCTCAAGCAGACGGCCAGTCGGTGTCCTTCATCAAGGAACTCCGGGAGACGGGTAACGGCACGCTCATCAGGATCAGCGTGATCGCCGCCATCGGCGGCCTGCTGTTCGGCTACGACACGGGTGTCATCTCCGGGGCGCTTCTGTACATCAAGAAGGATCTCCATGCCGGCAGCTTCGAGCAGCAGGCCATCGTGTCGGTGCTACTGCTCGGGGCGATGTTCGGCGCCCTCCTGTCCGGATACCTCGCCGACCGGATCAGCAGGCGGTGGACCAAGGTCATCTCCGGCACCGTCTACGTCATCGGGGCGTTGGGATGCGCCTTCTCGATCGACGCGAGCATGCTGATCGGCTTCCGCTTCCTGCTCGGCCTGTCCGTCGGCACCGCCTCCTTCGTCTCCCCCCTCTACATCTCGGAGGCCTCGCCCCCACGCGTCCGGGGCGGCCTCGTCTCCTTCAACCAGCTCGCCGTCACGTCGGGCATCCTGCTCGCCTACATCGTCGACTTCCTGTTCAAGAACGCCCCCTACAACTGGCGCTGGATGCTCGGTGTGGCGGTGATCCCGGGCGCCGCGCTCGCCGTGGGCATGCTCACCGTGCCGCACACCCCCCGCTGGCTCATGCTCAGTGGCCAGCAATCCCGCGCCCGGAAGGTTCTCGAACAGTTGCGGACCGAGCGCGCCGAGGAGAGCATCGACGACGAGATCAACGACATCGTGGAGGCCAACCGCCGCGAAGGGGAGTCGAGGGTCCGCGACCTCGTCTCACCCAGGCTGCGACCCTTGCTGCTCATCGGGCTGGCCCTGGCGATCTTCCAGCAGTTCGTCGGGGTGAACACGGTGATCTACTACGCGCCCACGATCCTGTCCGATACCGGCCTCACCAACAGCTCGTCGATCACCCAGACCGTGTTCGTCGGGATCACCAACGTGGTGTTCACGATCGTCGCGGTTCTTCTGCTCGACCGGGTGGGTCGACGCAAGCTCCTGCTCACCGGGGTGGCCGCGCTGACCGTCGCCCTCGTCGTACTCGGGATCTACTTCTGGTCCTCGACGCTGCAGCACCAGGCTCCCTACCTCGCGCTCGTCGGTCTCCTGGTGTACATCGCCGGCTTCGCGATCGGCCTGGGTCCGGTCTTCTGGCTGATGATCTCCGAGATCTATCCGATGGGGGTCCGATCGAAGGCCATGTCGGTGGCGACGATCGCCAACTGGGGTGCCAACTTCCTGGTGGCGGGAACATTCCTGTCGCTGACCCACGTCATCACCACCCAGGGAACCTTCTTTCTGTACTCGGGGCTCGCCGTTCTCGCGTTCGTGTTCTTCCTCGCCAGGGTGCCCGAGACCAAGGGCCGCAGCCTGGAGCAGATCCAGGCTGACGTGCTCGAAGAGCCGGCCCCATCGCAGGCAGCCTGACGCCCCGAACCGGTCGGTGCCCGGCCGCGTAGCCCGTCCCCCTGCCGACTGATACCGGGCCATGACCGGACGGGCTGCGCGACCGCGGCGGCATCGCTAACCTGACCAGTGCCGGGCCGTCGCCGCCCCGACGACGGCGCCATCGCGCGTCCGCACCCGAGGAGTCTCATGTCCCTCACCCGAGTCCACAACCTGGCCGTTTCCCTGGACGGCTTCGCCACGGGCGAGCCCCAGTCGCTCGAGGCACCGTTCGGACACGCCGGGCACCGGCTGCACGACTGGATGTTCCGCACCCGGTTCTGGGATCCGAACGGGACGGTCGGTGTCGACGGCGTCTTCGCCCTGCGGACCGACCACGGCATCGGAGCCGAGATCATGGGATCGCACAAGTTCGGGCCCCCCGGATGGCAGGACGACCCGGGCTGGACCGGTTGGTGGGGCCCGAACCCGCCGTTCCACACCCCCACGTTCGTGCTCACCCACCACCCGCGATCCCCGATGGTGATGGAGGGCGGCACGACCTTCCACTTCCTCGATCTACCGCCGGCCGAGGCGCTCGAGACGGCCCGCGCCGCCGCGGGCGACCTCGACGTCCGCATCGGTGGTGGCCCCACGGTCGTGCGTGAGTTCCTCGACACCGGACTGATCGACATCATGCACGTCGTGCAGGTACCGATCGTTCTCGGCCGCGGCGTGCGCCTCTGGGACGGGCAGGAAGGCCTCGAGTCGAGGTTCGACATCGAGGCGGTGTCCTCCCCCACCGGAGTCACCCACCTGACCTTCACCCGCAAGCAGGCCTCCTGACGGGGGTTTGCGGACCACGGCCGCGTTCCGTCCGCACCACCGTCGATCCGACGAGCTCAGAGCCGACCAGAACTCGTGCCGCGATCCTCGACGACCGGGCCGAGGGGTGCCCCGCCCACCGATGTGGGGTCGAGCAGCCGATCGACCCACGGCTGCGGCTCCGCCGAGACGGTCTCGCCCGTCGCCGCCGCCCGATGGAGGAGCAGGGCGAGGTAGTGATCCTGCGCCGCGTCGGCCAGGCCGTAGAACGCGGCGTCACCGTGCGCGTAGCGACCCATGAGCTCCATCGACGTCGCGACGGCGATCTCGTCGTCTGACAATCGGGCGCCCGCGAACGGGTTGCGGTAGATCCACCGGTCTCCGAGCGAGATGCCCCTCAGCGAGTAGCCGCCGAGGTCGCCATCCGGGCCAGTCTGCTCGCGCCGCAGTTCCTGTGTGGTCGGCTCGTCACGCCCGATCAGCCTGCGGACCTCGTGGTCGGCGATCTCCCCACTGCTGCCCCGCAGGTCGACGCGGGGCGCCCGAATGTAGGAGAAGTACTGCTCGCCGGCGAAGTCGTACACGCCGAGACGGTTCCCGAAATCGAGGAAACCGACAGTGCGGATCTCGTCGATCGTTCCGCGCTCGCGCCGTGGTCCCGACCTGTCGAAGCCGGTCTCGACGCTCGAGCGGTGAACCGTGGCGCGGATCGTGGCACGTTCACCGGTGACGCCCAGATGGCGGCGCATGAGGCTGAACGCGTGGTAGTCGTGACACACCGCGAGCGACGCCATCGAGACATCGCCGATCAGCCCGGCGTCGGTCACCGCGAGGCGGGCCGCGTGCACGGGTTGGTACTGGTACTGCTCGGCCACCTGCACCCGAGCCCCCGCGCGACCAGTTCGCTCACCCGGTGCAGGCCCGCGAGGTCGGCGGCGGGTGGTGTCTCGCACAGCACCGGGAGGCCGACGCCGGCCAGCGCCTCCAACCACGCCACCGTGACATCTCGAGGGACCGACAGAACGACGAAATCGGGACGCTCGGCCCCCACCAGGGCGTCGAGGCTCGGGTAGGCGTCGACCCCCCAGTCGCACCGGACCTGCTCGGCACGCTCGCGTGACCGTGTCAGCACACCGGTCAGCCGGAACCGCTCACCGAGCGCCGCGGCGACGCGCCGGTAGAACAGACTGCGCCACCCGGCGCCCACGAGGGCGAACCTGAAGGCGGGCGTCTCGACGGTGGGCACGGTTCGATGCCGCCGCGGGTCAGCGGCCGACATAGCGCGTCGCGTGTCGCGGCTCGACCATGAGGTCGTCGACGGTGGCGCGCCACGCCGCGTAGTGGTCGGTGCGACGGTGGGCGGCGACGGCGTCCTCGGACACGTAGCCCTCGACGAGCACGAACCGCGTCGGATCCTCGATCTCCTGCAGCACGTCGAACCTCGTGACACCCGGCTCACGGCGCGAGTTCTCGGCGTTGGTCGTCGACGCGGCAAGAAAGGCGTCCGCGCCGCCCTCGACCACGTGCACGTGCACGAACGTCACGAACGCCTCCACCGCCATGTGTCCTCCTCGCAGGTCGTGGTACCAGCCAACACCCGATGCCCGGTGCTTGGCGAGGCGCAGTCCCACGGATCGGCCCCACCGGGCGTGGTCACCTGTGTCGGGCGCCTTCGCGGGCGATCTCGAGCGCCCCGCGGACCTCGGCCGTGTCACCCAGTGAACTCTTCTCGAGGCGCACGTTGCGGGCGATCACCGGAGGGGCCTCCACGGCGAAGCTCTCGGCGACCCCCCGGATGACAGCATCGACCGCGTCGCCGATCGTGGTGTCGATGATGATCGCCTCGGGATCGAGGACGGTGCTGAGATGGCCCAACGGGCGTCCGAGCATCCGGCCGATGTCGGCGAGCATCCGGTGGGCGCCTGCGTCATGGACGCCGGCGAGCCGGGTCAGCCCCGTCAGGTTGATGGGATCGGTGTCGACGTTCGTCGAGTCGGGAAGCGTGAGCTGGCGGACCGTCATCCATAAGCACCCGCGGCCGCCGCAGTGGCACAGCGGCCCGTTGCGGTCGAGTTGGAGGTGGGCGATCTCCCCGGCGTAACCGTGGGCCCCGCGGGCCAGACGACCGTTCGCGACGACCGCAGACCCGATGCCGTCGAAGCCGATCTTGAGGTAGATGAAGTTGTCGACGCGCTCAGGTCGTGCGTACTGCTCGCCGAGGGCCGCCAGATTCGCGTTGTTCTCGGTGATCACCGTGAGACCGAAACGAGCGGCCAGATAGCCGTCGAAGTCCTCGGCGTGGGTGACGTGGAAACCTCGGGGCAGGCCGGGAAGTGTCGAGTGCTCGCGTGGCGCCCCCTTCCCTCGAAGGAACGGTGCCGGGACGCTGATGACGACCGTATCCAGCACCGACCCCGGTATCGTCGACGTCGCCGCGATCAGGTCGTCGACGATGCCCACCAGGCCCTCGGCCCCCGACCCGGGATCCGGTGCGGCGCGCTCGGTGGCGAAGATCTGGTCACGGCCCTGGTCGTGAACCGAGGCGGACAGCCGTCCGTGGCGCCAGGCCACGAGCCCCAGGAGCGGCAGGGGCCCCGAAGCCCGCAGCAGATGGCGCCCCCGGCCGCGGGCAGGCCGGCCCTGTTCTGCGTCGGCAGCGACGAGAAGGCCCCCGTGCAGCAGGCGGCCCACAGAACTGACGACGGTGGGCCGGGGAAGGTCGAGTTCGCGTGCCAGCTCGGCGCGATCGACCCCGGTCGAGTGGCGTACGAACCCGAGAACACGCTCATCGGTCCTGTTGAGCGACATTAATGAATGATATCAGTGGATTCTTCGAATTCTCCACCAGTTCGTCCGCTGCCACTTCTCGCATCCACGAGCGTAGGCTCGGCCCTGGTTCGGTAGGGGCCAGGACAGCCGGACCCGGGAGATCATCTGTGATTTCATTCATTCCTCGCGCACGAAGCGGAACCCCGTCGTTCGTCGCCCTCATGCTCATCACCGGCACGACCGCGCTGTCGACCGACACCTACATCGCCGCCCTGCCGCAGATGCAGGCCGATCTGGGCACCTCGGCCGTCACCGCCCAACTGACGATGACCTCGTGCATCGCCGGCATGGCACTCGGCCAACTGATGACTGGGCCGGTCAGCGACGCCCGCGGACGCCGGAGGCTGGTGATCGCCTGCACCGTGGTGTTCATGGCGATGTCGGTGCTGTGCGCGCTGGCGGCCAATGGGTGGCTCCTGGTCACGATCCGTCTCGTCCAGGGAGCCGCCAGTGGCGGCGCAGCCGCGGTCGGGCGCGCGATCGTCACCGACAGCTTCGCCGGACGCGACGCGGCCGCCAAGTTCGGCACCCTCACGGCGGTGAGCCTGGTCGCCCCGGTGATCGGTCCGGCGATCGGTGGGGCCCTGTTGACCGTCGGAACATGGCGGACGATCTTCTGGTTCCTCGCCGGGGTCGGCGTCGTCATGACCGTCGCCTCCGCGTGGGGACTTCCGGAGACACTGCCCCCACCCCGGAGGCATCCCGGCGGAATCCGGAACCTCGTGCTGCGTTCACGACTGCTCCTGGCCGACGCCGAGTTCCGCACGCCGGTGATCGTCCAGTGCCTGACCGTCGGCGGCTTCTTCATCTACATCGGCGGGTCGTCGTTCGTGCTCCAGCACGGCCTCGGAATCAGCGAGCAGCTCTACACGGCCGTCTTCGCGGTCAACGCGAGCATGATGATGGCCTCCAGCGTGCTCTTCAGACTCCTCGTGCGCCGGTTCGGCCCGGAAGTGCTCCGCGCGGTGGCGCTGGTCGTGCAGACGGCGGGCGTCGCCGCGCTGTTCACCGTCACCACCGTCGCCCCCGACCACCACCCGTCGCTCCCGGCGGTCTGGGCCTGCCTGTCCGGCATGACCCTCGGTCTCGGCACCTACCTTCCGGCGAACTCCTCGATCGTTCAGCTCGTGGGTCGTCGATTCGGCGGCACCGCGTCGGCCCTCGGCGGTGGCATCCCCTTCCTCGTCGGCGCGACCATGACACCGCTCACTGGGGTGATCGGCCAACAGACCGTGCACGCGATGGCGACCGCGATGGTCATATTCTTCGCCCTCGCGGCGGGCATTGCCGCGGCGTCGTGGCTAAGATCCGGGCGACCGGGATCCCGCGTGGTGGTGGCCCAGCCACACATCGGGCGCGGGACCGACCGTCGCGGGTGACCTGAGATGCTGTCATGGCGAGGGTGTTGATTCTGGCGGGAGTCGGCCGCCGTGGGCATGTGGCGCAGCCGAGGGAGGATGGTATGGCGACATTGATGCTGTGGGTGCTGCTCCTCGCGGGGATCGTCATCCTCACCGCGCTGGCGGATCGGCTGCACGTGCCGCTACCGATTCTGCTCACCGTCTACGGGTTGGCGGTGCCGCTGCTGCCGTTCGCGCCGTCGCTGCGGATCAACCCGGCCATCATCCTGCCGGTCGTCCTTCCGCCCCTACTCTTCGCCGCCACCCAACGAGCGACCACCTACGAGTTCCGACGGGACGCCCGACCCATCCTGCTACTGGCCGTCGGCCTGACACTCGCCACCGCCGCCTCGGTGGCCTATGTGGTGCACCTCGCGGGATTCGCGTGGGGCCCGGCCTGGGTGCTCGGAGCCGTGGTGGCACCCCCCGACCCGGTCGCGGCCACCGCCGTCGCCCGCCGGTTGCGCCTGCCACACCGGCTCGTCACGGTGCTCGAGGGCGAGGGCATGTTCAACGACGCCACCGCCCTGGTGCTGTACTCGCTGGCTGTCGGAGCCGTCGTCACCGGACACATCAGCACCTCCGACGCGGCGGTGCGGCTCGCGGTGGCCGTCGTCGCGGGCGTCGGGATCGGGCTTCTCGCAGGGCTGCTCAGTCGACTCGCGCTCGCCGCCCTGCACGACGCCACCGCCGAGACGACCGTCACGGTGGCCATGCCGTTCGTCGTCTACCTGGTCGCCGACAGGGCCCACGGATCCGGCGTGCTCGCCGTCTTGAGCCTGGGACTGTTCCTACGAAGCACCGCGCACTCCGCCGTCACCTCCGGGGGCTGGCTGCTCGGGCGAGCGGTGTGGCGATACGCCGACTACCTCATCACGAGCCTGGTGTTCGTGTTCATCGGCTTCGAGCTCACGGCGGTGCTCGAAACGAGCCGGTTGACCTCCTCGACGGCGCTCATCGCGGCGATGGTCGTCGGCCTGCTGATCGTCGTCCGCTTCGTCTGGATGTTCCCAGCTGCCGCGCTGGCGCGTGCCGGACTACGCCGCTACAAGGTCGAATCTCCCTACGGCACGCGGGAAACGGTCGTCGCCGCCTGGGCCGGCATGCGAGGCGTCGTGACGGTCGCCACCGCCCTCGCGCTCCCGACATTCACCAACGGCGGAGGCGCGTTCCCCCGGCGGTCCGAGATCCTCGTCGTCGGCCTCGCCTGCGTGCTCGCGACGCTGGTGGTGCAGGGGCTCAGCCTGGCGCCCCTGGTCAAGGCCCTCCACGTCGGCAGCGAGGCCGACCCCAGGCAGCAGGCGGCCGATCTGCGGTGGAAGGCGGCTGCGAACGCCCTGGACGAACTCCGCTCCTTGGGTTCGGACGCCGACGCCGATGACGCCGTGCCCGACACTGTGAGGGAGGCGGTGATCTCGCTGTACCAGGGTTACCTCGCGTCCCAGGAGGCACTCGGGAGCGCGCGCCGCCCCGAGGACGAGGACGTCGACCACTCCCGCGAGCTCGAACAGCTGTTGCGCCGGGCGAGCGAGATCGAGCGCCGCGTCGTGATCCGGGCCCGCCGCCGCGGCGAGGTGAGCGCCGAGGTCGCCGACTCCGTCCTGCAGGACGTCGAGACCCGCTCCGTGCGCGACTTCACGTGAGCGACCACCGTGTCGCGACGGCGGGAGCGCCGTCGGGCTGCCTTCCGGATCTGCAGCCGACCGACAGGGCGATAGGCACCAGTCGCGACGACCGGGGCGCTCACCTGCACATCCGGAGGGAACCGGAGCGGTCACCCGCGGATCCGGAGAGGACGGGGACGGTCACCGCAGATCGGGAGGGGACGGAGTCTCACCGATCGCCGGGGCAGCTATCCCTGGGGCAGCGCCCGTCGACGGAAACCGACGACCGCCACCACGATCAGGGCCGCCGTGATTCCCCCGAGGATCACCAGCGGCAGCGCTTCGACAGTGCCCAGCGGGGGGTTGCCGACGTGGGTCGTCGGGGAGAGGTCGAGCACCCATCCGGCCAGCTTGAGGCCGGGGCCGAGAAAGCCGATGAAGGCGACCAGGGCGAACGCCGCCCAGCCGACCGGGACGGCACGGGGACGCCAGCCGAACAGCCCGAGCGCCACCGAGAAGACGAGCAGTTCGGCCGGCAGGTAGGCCGCGCCGGCCCCCAGCACCCGGCCCAGGTGCACGGCCCCACCCATCGACCACGCGGCCGTCGTCGCCAGCACGATCGAGGAGGCGGCGACGATGACGCCCAGGCCGGTCACGATGACGAGCACGTGAGCGGCGAGCCAGCCCACGCGGGACAGCCTGCCGGAGAGCCGGGGCTCGAGGCGTCCCTCGGTCTCCTCACCGCGCAGCTCTCCGACCGCCTGGACGGCGTAGCCGGTGGCGATGATCGCGATGTACAGCTGGGTGACGGCGAGGAACCCGTCGCCGAGACGCGTGCCCGTCATCCCGATGGCCTCGCCCATGGCCGGGTTGCCGGTGACCGCGTCGACGAACTGCTGGGCCAGCGCGCCCATCATGCCCGCGAGCACCACGGCACCGGCGAGCCACCCGAGGATCGCCGGGCGATGGATGACGGTGGCCAGCCCGATGGGTGTGCGCAGCCAGCCTGAGGCCCGGGGCGAGCCGGCGTCCCCGCGGACGAGGGAACTGCCGAGGTCCCGGTGTGCAGCGATCGACACGCCGAGTGCGGCGAGCAGTCCGCCGACGGCGAGGGGGATGAGCAGGGTCCACCATCGCATCGCCCCGAACGCCGCGGCCTTCTCGGCCCAGCCGAGCGGTGAGAGCCAGGTGATCCAGGTCTTCGTCACATCGCCGACGCCACGCAGCACATAGGCCGCGGCCAGGATGAGCAGGCTCCACAGGTAGACGCCGCGCGAGTGCCGGGTGGCCTGGGCGAGCAGCGCCGCGAGCCCGGCGAAGGCGAAGGCCAGAGCGCCGAGGGATGCGGAGTACAGGATCGACCGCGCGACGGGTACCCCGCAGGCGACCAGCCCGGCTGCGAACGCGGCGCCGGTGACGGCGATGGCGGCCCAGGCGACGATCAGCCCCGCCAGTGCCGGGACGTACCGGGCGACCCGGCCTCCGAGGAGGGCCTCGAGCCGTCCGGCGTCCTCTTCGCGCCGGGTCGCCTGGGCCACGAGGCTGATGCCGAGCAGCGGGAGCAGGAATGCGGCGAGGAAGCCGAACTCGTCCTGGATGACCCCACCGAGGCTGTCGATGCCCTCGACCCGGCCGTTGATCGCGACCAGGGAATCACCGGATGTGACGGCCTGGGCGTAGGTGTGGATCTTCGCCGGGGTGTCGTAGAGGCCCGCGACCGCCGCGGCCGTTGCGATCATGCTCGCGATGAGCGCGAGCATCCAGACCAGCGTGTGGCGGCGGTGCGTCCGCCACTGGACGCCGATCATCGCCCCCAACCCGGTCGACCTCATCGCAGCGCCCCCTCCCGCTCACCGAGCTCGGTGTCGTCGAGCGGTCCGGTCTGCCCGCCGTAGCTGCGCAGGAAGAGCGCGTCGAGGCTCGGCGGAGTGACGGTCAGGGTGTGGATGCGGGCGGTGTGCAGGCGACCGATGACGGCGTCGAGGTGCTCGGCGTCGACGGTGAACCGGCTGTCGATGCGGCCGTCGGCGCGCTCGCCGACATACTCGGCGACTCCCGGGGCCTCGGCGAGACCCGCGGGCGGGTCGACGGTGACCGCATGCACGCTGGTGCGCGTGTGGCGGCGCAACTCGGCGAGTGAACCGGTCGTCACTCGGCGGCCGCGGCGGATGATGCTCACCCGATCGGCGAGAGCCTCGACCTCGCCGAGGATGTGACTCGACAGCAGCACCGTGCAGCCCTCCTCACGGCGCTCGCGGACGACCTCCTGGAAGGCCTGTTCCATCAGCGGGTCGAGCCCGGAAGTGGGCTCGTCGAGCACGAGCAGGTCGGCGTCGGAGGCGAGGGCGGCGACGAGGGCGACCTTCTGCCGGTTGCCCTTGGAATAGTCGCGGACCCGCTTGGTCGGGTCGAGGTCGAACCGTTCGATCAGCGCGGCCCGACGGCCCGCGTCGAGCCCGCCCTGGGTCGCGCCGAGGACGTCGAGGCACTGGCCACCGGTGAGTCCCGGCCAGAGGGCGACGTCGCCCGCGACGTAGGCCAACCGCTCGTGCAGCGTCGGCGCTTCGCGCCAGGGGTCACCCCCGAACAGTTCGACGTGCCCCCCGCTGGCGCGGATCAGGCCGAGCACGACGCGGATCGTGGTCGACTTGCCCGCGCCGTTCGGGCCGAGGAAGCCGTGCACCTCGCCGGCTGCCACCTCAAGATCGAGCCCGTCGAGGGCGCGGACCTCGCCGAAGGTCTTGACAAGCCCTTCGGCCCGGATGACCGGCCGGGTCGTGCTCATCGTGCTCATCGTGGGCTACTCCTTTCGCGGGGCGCCGAAGGCTCCCTCGGCGTAGACGATCGTGACCTCGCGGGCCCATCGGTCGATCCCCTCGGGGGTCAGCGGGTCGGCACCGATCGCGGTGGCGATCGGGTTGCGCAGCAGGATCAGGGCGAGGTCGTTGACGAGGAAGAACGCCGCCCGGACCTCGGGGTCGTCGCTGGGCCTGGCTGCACCCATGTCGACCATGGTGCCGAGGAGGCGACGTGTCGCCGCGAACCAGCGGCCGAACAAGGCGGCTCCCGAAGGATCGTTGGTGAGCAGCAGCCGACGAAGGTAGGCCGGCAGCGGCGATCCGGGCGGGAAGCCCTTGGCGAACGCCTCGGCCAGCGAACCCGTCGCGGCTCTCCCGGCAAGCACCTCGGCGAGCTCATCGGTGGGCAGTGCCTCGAAAATCGCGTCGAACGCGTGCGCGGCGAACGCGTCGACCTCGGCGCGCAGGCCGTCTTTGCTGCCGAAGTGGTGCACGACGAGCGCGGCGGAAACGCCGGCCTGGGCGGCGATCTCGCGGACGGTCACGGCGTCCGGCCCCCGCTCGGCGAACAGCCGCAACGCCGCGTTCCGGATACTCGCGCGGGCGGTGAGGTCGCCGTCGTCAAGCACTGAACCCATGTTCAGCATGTTAAACGTCTGTTCAGTTCACGTCAAGGTGACCGGCTGGCTGGAAATCGGTCCCGAAACTCCCGGCCACACCCCCACCTGGGGGTATCCGTGGCACGCCGGACCCGATAGGTCAGGGAAATTGCGCACCATTGACGGCGACGACGACCCAGGGCTAGGTTGCGAGTAGCGATCATCATCGGGGGAGATTGGTGTGAGCAACAATCTCTTCTCATTCAAACGGGGAAAACCATGAGGAGAATCATGCACAAGCGCGCGCATCTGGCAATTCTGGCCGCGGCGGTATTGGGCCTGGCGGGCATCGCCGAACCCGCATCGGCCACGACGACGACCACGGTCACCGTGAACGAGTCCAGCCTCGGCAACGGGTGGACGCTGTCCGCGGACACCGGCAGCAGCGGGGCGTTCGTCACCGGCCCCAGCACTCCGCCCGTCGGTTCGGGCAGCTTCCAGTTCAACGTCCCCGATGGCGGAAAGGTCAACCTGTCGACGACCACGGTGGCCGGCGAGCCGCTGAGCGCGGTCGATGCGGTCAGCTACTCGACGTATCGCGCGGGCTCCTCCACGATGCCCGGCTACGTCGATCCCTCACTGAACATGGAGATCTGCGCCGGTGGTCTGGTCGGCACGACCTGCAGCGGGTACACCACCCTGGTCTGGGAACCGCTCTACGCCTACGGCACCACCGCCAACGGCAACAACCCGGTCGTCGACGACACGTGGCAGACCTGGAACGCGCTCGAACACACCAGCACCTCGTACACCGGTGGCTGGTGGTCGACCCACGTCATCCCGGGTGTGCCCGAGGCCTACAACAGCTTCGTGTCGTTGGCTGCCATCCAGGCGGCCAACCCGAATGCCGTCATCGCGTCCTTCGGCGTGAACCTCGGCCACGGGCCGGCGGGCACGTTCAACGGCAACGCGGACGCGCTGACCCTGGGCCTCAACGGCACCACCACCGTGTACAACTTCGAACACGCCGTCACCCTCGCGGGCAAGGCCGAGTGCAAGGACGGCGGATGGATGACCTCTACATCGCCGACCTTCACCAACCAGGGCGACTGCGTGTCCTACTTCGCCTCCAACGGCAAGACCCACCCGAACGACTGACCCAGCGGTGTGCGTCGCACGCCGCCGCACACTCGCCACGCAGCACCGCGCCATCCAGGGCACGGACCGGCCCGCTCCTCACCAGGGGCGGGCCGGCGCGTGCCAGAAGCCGCCCGGGCCTGGAATACCAGTGGCGGTGCACAGGGTTGTGGGGAGGTGAACACAGCGACGGGCGCCAGCCACAGCAGCGTGGGATTCCGCTCGGAGCGGGGCCCCGTGCTCGCCGCCCTGATGCTGACCACCGGCCTGATCGCCATCGATGCCACCATCCTGGCCACGGCGGTTCCCTCGATCGTGGCCGATCTGGGCCAGTTCTCCCAGTTCCCGTGGCTATTCTCCGTGTACCTCCTGGCCCAGGCGGTGTCGGTGCCGATCTACTCCAAGCTGGCCGACACCATCGGTCGCAAGCCGATCGTGCTGACGGGCATCGCACTGTTCCTCATCGGTTCGATTCTCGCGGGCCTGGCCTGGAGCATGAGCGTGCTGATCGTGTTCCGGGTGGTGCAGGGCCTGGGTGCCGGGGCCGCGGCCCCGATGGCGATGACGATCATCGGCGACATCTACACCGTCGCCGAGCGGGCGATCGTGCAGGGCTACATCGCCAGCGTGTGGGCGGTCGCGTCCGTGGTCGGCCCCGCCCTGGGCGGCGTGTTCTCCCAGTTCGTGTCGTGGCGCTGGATCTTCCTCATCAACATCCCGCTGTGCCTCGTCGCGGCGTGGGCGCTGGGCCGGTCGTTCCACGAGACCGTGCGGCCCCGGCGGCACCGCATCGACGTCGCCGGAGCGACCTGCCTCACGGTCGGTCTCACCGCGCTGATCCTCGGCCTGCTCGAGGGCGGCAACGCCTGGCCCTGGTGGTCGCTGCCGAGCCTCGGGAGCTTCGGCCTCGGTGTGGTTTCGCTCGCGGTGTTCGCGGTGGTGGAACGACGGGCCGCCGAGCCGGTGCTCGACATCAGCCTGCTGCGCCGCCCGCTGATCCTCACGACGACCCTCGTGTCGTTGGGGGTCGGCGCCCTGCTCATCGGCATCACCAGCTTCGTCCCGTCATATCTGCAGAACTCCCTCGGTGCGGCACCGATCGTGGCCGGCGCGACGGTCGCCGCCCTGACGATCGGCTGGCCACTGGCGGCCTCGATCGCCGGGCGGGTCTACCTGCGTCACGGCTTCCGCACCACGGTGCTGTTGGGCAGTTCCATCGCGGTCGCCGGCGCCGTCGGACTGGCTCTGGTGGGGCCGACTCCGAGCGTGCCGGCGGTGGGGGCCGTAGCGTTCGTCATCGGATTCGGGCTGGGCTGGACGGCCGCTCCGTCACTGATCGCCGCGCAGGGGTCGGTGGAATGGGACGAACGGGGGGTGGTCACCGGCATCAACGTGTTCGCCCGCTCCGCCGGCAGTGCCGTCGGCGTGGCCGTGCTGGGGGCCATTGCGAACCACCTCATCGCCGCCGGCCACGGCGCGCACGACTACGCCACCATCGTGGATGCCTCCACCTGGGTCTTCCGGGCCGTCGCGGTCATCGCGGCCCTCACCCTGGTGGCGGGCCTGCGCATGCCGGCCGGCGCCGTCGACTCGGCCGCGTTCATGCCCGAAGGCACCACCGGTTGAGCCGGGCATGCCTGAGGACGCCCGCTCCGTCACGGGGTCTCATCCGACCACCCCGCCCGTCGCGGGCGTGGGCGGTGGAACGGCCTGCGGAGCGGTCGTCGACGTGCGCATCGGCGAGCGAAGCATGAGGAAGGCTCCGTAGCCGAGGAACACCACGGTGAGGGTGAGATCGAGGATGATCTCGGCACGGGGCGTGATGACGGCCGCCGGGTCTTGCATGAAGGCGACGAAGTCGATCAGCGCGTGCACGACGACCAGCGGCCAGATCACGTTCGTGCGAAGTGCCAGTGCCGCGAACGCGAACCCGATGGCCCCGGCGTAGAGAAGTTGGAGGCCGGCCTGAAGCCCCGCCTCCCCGGCGATGATGTTCATCAGGTGCGTGACAGAGAACAGAATCGTCGTGATCAGCACGGCGCGCCACACGCCACGTGCTGCGAGCGCGCGCAGCATGACTCCCCGGAAGGCCGACTCCTCGACGAATCCGACCATGAGTGCAAGGCCCAGGAACCCGGCAACCTGCCCCGCACCCCCGGGCGCGAGCCCCGGGTAGAAGTTGACGACGATGGGAAGGCCCGCGGGGAGCACCCACAACAGCTGCCTCGGGGTGGCCGAAGCGAACCCCACCCTTCGCCACCAGCCCATTCTCGTCAGCATGATGGCGAGCAGCACGGTGAGAACTGCATTGGCGACACCATACAATCCGAGGTTGCCGAAATTCAGGAAATGATTGGCGGTTCCGGCCGCGAGATAAACGGCGATGATCATTAATTCCACGAGAGCCGTGAATGCATACGGGCGCCGCTGACTGAATGACGATGATGACATGTTCGACACACTCCCTCGGTGGAACTGCGAGCCAACTCTCGCCACTCGACATGCTATCGCCGGCCACCTACCAAACCCGGCCGGAGAAGCTCGGTCCGCCCGAATTCCGACAGATTGTCGGGCAGCCCGCCGGGCACCAATCAGCACTGTCCCAGGGTGCATTGTCTCCTGCGTGGGAACATCCCGCACGGGACCCGAGCCGTCGCTCGGGCGTGGCGAAGAGGGCTCGGAACCGACGACACCCGGTGGAGTCGTCTCTGTCGAATCCGCTGCCGTCACCGGCCGGGGCCAACGGTGCGTGAGTTGCCCGTGAGTAGGGTTCGACGCATGGTGCAGGGAGACGCTCTGGTGCTCGGGGGAGGCGGCGTCACGGGCGTCGCATGGGAGACGGGGGTGCTCGCCGGACTCAGCGAGGCCGGGCTCGATCTGACCGCGGCCGACCTGCTCGTCGGCACGTCGGCCGGTGCCGTCGTCGCGGCCCAGGTGGCCGGCGGTACCCCGCTCGCAGCCCTGCTCGAGCGCCAACAGGCGGGGGGCTCTCGGGAGATCCCCGCCGGCATCGGACCGGCACTGCTCGCCAGATACCTCTGGTTGATGCTCACCAGGCGTGACCCGGCCACACTGGGCCGAGCCATGGGACGACTGGCCCTCCACACCACGACCGTCGACGAGGCAGAGCGGCGTGTGGTCATCGCGTCCCGCCTGCCCTCACCCGACTGGCCCGAGCGTTCGGTGCGAATCACGGCGGTCAACGCGCGAACGGGCCAGCTGAGGGTGTTCGAGCGCGACGACGGCGTACCCCTCATCGATGCCGTGGCCGCGAGCTGCGCCGTGCCGGGGGTCTGGCCGCCGGTGAGCCTGCTGGGCGAGAAGTGGATCGACGGGGGCATGCGCTCTCCGGCCAACGCCGACCTCGCATCGGGCTACGCGCGGATCGTTGTGCTGGCGCCCATCGCCACCGGAGTCGGCCCGGTGCGCTCGCCCGACGACCAGGCGGCGGCGCTCCGGTCGGCAGGTTCGCAGGTCGTCGTGGTCCGCCCTGACCGCAGCTCCAGGGCCCAGATGGGCCGCAACTCGCTCGACCCCGCCTACCGCGCCGCATCGGCCCGCGCGGGCCGTCTGCAGGCGGCGCGGGAAATCGATCGTGTCGCCGCCGTCCGGCGGTGAATCACCTGGCGGCCCGGGCCGGCTCACGGTCGGGCCTCACGACAGCGCCAGCCCGGCCAGCCCGGCCACGGCGATGAGGACGCCGACGGCGTACCGCGGCGGGGGCCGGTAGCCCTCGATCCACCGGGCCGACGGGATGGCGATCAGTGGGGCCAGGGCGGCGATCGCCTGGGCCACTCCCGGCTGCAGGGACTGCAGGGCCCAGACCATCGACGTCACGCCGAGGATGGGGCCGAACACCGCGTTCGCCGACACCCAGAACCATGGCCTGTCGGGAAGACGGCGCACGCGGTCACCGACCGGCGTGGTCCAGACCGCGCCGCGCTCGGGACCACGATCGGCGGGGGTGAGAGACGCCCGCGCCCACGCGGCCCAGCGGACGAGCATCAGGGCCAGCACCAGCACCGCAAGCGCCACGAGCAGCCCGCCGACCAGCCGGTCGAACGCCGCGGAGAAGACGAACCCGAAGCTGCGCCCCACCGAGACCTTCTCGCCGCGAGCGGTGACGGCCCGTTGCGTGGCCAGCAGCGCCTTGCGGCTGAGGACGCCGCTGAACGCCTGGGCCAGCGCCGCGAGCAGCACGAACACCAGCCCCAGGCGCAGCCGCGGATGCCGGTGCCATGCCTGTCCACGCACGTACGGGAGCAGGCCGACGACGACTCCGACGAGCATCATCAGGCTGAACACGAGGTAGGGCACCGACACGGCGTCGGCGAACCACACCCACGCCAGCACCCCGGCGACGATCGCCGCCGTCGTCTCGACGACGAGCGACGCCAGCGGTGCGCCGAGCAGCGGCAGCGCCCGGAACATGAAGAAGCCCCCGAGGCCGAAGCCGACCGCACCCGCCAGGGCGAACGAGCCCGCCTGGTCACCAAACCCGCGGCCGACGGTGAAGGCGAGCACTCCGAGTACGGCGAGCGCGACCACCAGGCGCCACGCGTTGGCCCGGGCGAATCCGAGCAACCGGATCGAGCGGCGCGCCACCGCCGGGGTGACGCCGTAGCAGGCGGCCGCCAGCAGGGCGGCCAGCACTCCGACCGGGATCATCCGTCGACGTCTGCGGCACGCAGGGCCGCGATGACCTCCCACACCCGGGCGGGTGTGATGTCGCCGAACGCCTCGGCGTCGGCGAGCATGGCGGGCGGCGTGGCGCACATGCCGATGCAGTTCGCCCACTCCACCGTGATCGAGCCGTCGGAGGTCGTGTCACCGAACCGGACGCCGAGGTCGGCCTCGACCGCACCCGCGACGTCGTGCGCGCCGGCCATCACGCAACTCAGCGTGTGGCACAGCCGGATCACGTGCCGTCCGCGGGGCCCGACGCCGAGGAAGGAGTAGAAACTCACGACCCCCTGAACCTCGGTGGGTGCGGCCCCGAGTCGGTCGGCGACCGCCTGCACCGCCAGGTCGCTGATCTCACCCAGCTCGGCGAGGAGATCCTGCAGGATCGGCAGCAGTTCACCGCGTGTCGCACCGTGACGGGCGATTACCTCGTCGATCGTGGCGACCACCTCGGCGTCTTCGCGGGCGAGCGTGTCGGGCAGCGGTGTCATGGCTGTCATCCCTTCTGATCGGTGGGCACGAAGGTGCCGCGGACCGTGTAGCCGGTGTGCAGCAGGTGGTGGCTGGTCACCCCGCCGGGCCCGTCGGTCAGGAGTTCGGCGTAGAGACGCTGGACGGCCGGGTTCTCATGGCTCTTGCGCACGCGCCCGGCATCGCCGTACGCGGCGTCCTCGGCGTAGATCGCCCGGGCGCGAGCCCGGCGGATCTCGAGGCTGGTCGGGATCGGCTGCCCGCCACCGCCCAGACACCCTCCCGGGCAGGCCATGAACTCGATGAAGTGACACCCGGCGAAACGACCGCCCGCCTCGATGTCGTCGAGCACGCGCCGCGCGGTGGCCGTGCCGTGGGCCACGGCGACGCGGAGTGTGACCCCCCGCAGCCAGTCCCAGTCGGGGATGAGGTGGGCGATCAGTGGCGGCACGGGGCCGACGGTGTCGGGGATCGTCAGCTCGACGAGCCGGACGTCATCGAACCCACGCACCGGCGTGATGTCGGCGTGCTCGTACAGGTCTTCGACCGGCTCGCCGGTGACCAGCTCGAGGACCGTGCGGAGGGCGGCCTCCATCACCCCGCCCGTGGCCCCGAAGATGACGCCGGAGCCGGTCGCCGTGCCGAAGGGGTCGTCGAAGTCGCTGCCTGGCTCGGAGGGGAGGTCGATGCCCTGCTGGCGCAGCATCTTGGCCAGTTCCCGGGCGGTGAGCACGAGGTCGACGTCGGCGAAACCGCTGTCGGTCATCTCGGGCCGCGATGCCTCGAACTTCTTCGCGGCGCACGGCATCAACGCCACCGAGACCACGTCGGCGGGATCGATCCCGTTGTGGTCGGCGTACCACGTCTTGAGCAGGGTCCCGAACATCTGCTGCGGGCTCTTGCAGGTGGACAGGTGCGGCAGGTAGGCGGGGTACGCGTGCTCGAGGAACTTCACCCAGCCGGGACTGCAGGAGGTGAACATCGGCAGGGCGACGCCGGGCTCATCCAGCACGAGGGCGTGGTAGAGCCGCTGGATCAGTTCGACGCCCTCTTCGATGATCGTGAGGTCGGCCGCGAAGGTCGTGTCGAACACCTTGTCGAAGCCGAGTTCGCGAAGCGCGGTGGTGAGTTGCCAGGTGACCGGCGTGCCGGGCGCCAGCCCGAACTCCTCTCCGAGTGCGGCCCGGGGTGCGGGCGCCGTCTGGATCACGACGTGCTTGCCCGGGTCGTCGAGTTCGGCACGCACGCGGGTGGTGACGTCGGACACGGTGAGCGCCCCGGTCGGGCAGCGATTCACGCATTGCCCGCAGTTGATGCAGAACTCCGACGACAGGGGGAGCTCTGCGAACGTCGTCACATGGACCCCGGCTCCACGGCCGGCGACTCCGAGCGCCCGGACGCCCTGCAGCTCGGCGCACGTGCGTACGCAGCGCAGGCACTGGATGCACTTGTCGGGGTCGAACACGATCGACGGGCCGGTGTCGTCTCGGACGAAGATCGGCTCGGTGCGCTGGCCGAAGCGATAGTGGTCGACGCCGTACTCGGCCGCGAGGTCCTGAAGTTCGCAGGTGCCGTTGCGCGCGCAGGTGCGGCAGTCGCCGTAGTGCTCGCTGAGCAGCAGATCGATGATGTCGCGGCGCGCGGCGGCCACGCGCGGGCCGTGCGTGCGAACCTCGACCTCCTGGGTGATCGGGTACACGCAACTGGGCTGCAGCCGCCGTTGACCCTCGACCTCGACGACGCAGACGCGGCACACGCCGGCGTCGGGCAGGTCGGGGTGGTGGCACAGGGTGGGAATCTTCACGCCGCACGCGCGGGCGGCCTCGAGGACTGTCGTGCCGCTGGCGACCTGAACCTCACGGCCGTCGATGGTGGCCCTGACAGTCACTCCGTCGGCGGGGGGAGCCGTGCTCGGCAATGACAGGCTGGTGGTCATGATGCCCCTCCTCGGACGGGGACTCTGTCGGTGATCTCGGGACCGAACCGGTCGACGAGGGACAGCAGGAAGTTGGGACTGGTTTGGCCCAGGCCGCACTTGGAGGCGTCCTGCATGGTGTGCCCCAGGTGCCGCAGTTCTGCGAGCCCTTGGGCACTGCACTCGCCGCGCTTCAGCGATCGCACCCCCTCGAGCAGGATGGGGTTGCCCAGCCGGCAGGGGGTGCACTGGCCGCAGGACTCGTCGACGAAGAACTCCAGGAAGTTCTCGGCGACGTCGAGCAGGTCGCGGCCCGGGCCCAGCACGATGATCGCTCCCCCGGTGCTGACGTCTTCGTAACTGATCTCGCGGCCGAAGTCCTCGGCCGGGACGCACACGCCCGACGCACCGCCGACCACGACGGCGTGGGCATCGTCACCACCGGACGCCTCGAGCACCTCGCGCACGGTGACCCCGAACGGGAACTCGTAGACCCCCGGCCGGGCCACGTCGCCCGAGACGCTCAGCAGTTTGGGCCCCGCCGACCCCGGGGTGCCGATGCCACCGAACCAGTCGGCCCCGCGGGCGAGGATCGCCGGTACCCACGCCAGCGTCTCGACGTTGTTCACGATCGTCGGTGCCTGGTAGAGGCCCCGCACGACGGGATACGGAAGCCGGTTGCGGGGTTCGCCGCGGTGTCCCTCGAGACTCTCGAGCAGGGCCGTCTCTTCACCGCAGACGTAGGCCCCCGACCCGAGCCGGATGCGGATGTCGAAGTGGAATCCGGGGACGCCCAGGATCTCGTCGCCGAGCAGCCCGGCCGAACGCCTGCGGGCCAGGCAACCCTCCAGGGCCTCCCGCAGGTAGGCGTACTCGCCGCGCAGGTAGATGACCCCGCTGCCGGCGCCGACGGCCCACGCGGCGATGGTCATGCCCTCGAACACGAGGTCGGGCACCACGCTCAACAACGCGCGGTCCTTGAACGTGCCCGGCTCGCCCTCGTCGGCGTTGCACACGATGTGGCGGTGGCCGTCGGGGGCCGGCGCCTCGGCGGCCAGCCTCCACTTGAGCCCGGTGGGGAAGCCCGCTCCGCCGCGGCCGCGGATGCCCGACCGGATCACCTGCTCGACGACCTCGGCGGGGCTCTGGTCGAGGGCCGCGCGCAACCCGGTGTCTGGGTGGACGGTTGCCAGGGTGAGTGGCGTCCGGACGATCATCGGGACTCCTCCCGCGCGACGCCCCGCGGTTCGTCGGTGAGCGCGGACGAGGCATCGCCGTGCCTCCAGCATGTCACCGGGGGAGGCCACCGCACGGCCATGGGTGCACCACCAGGTGCCGGCTGCACGGGGCGCTCGGCAATCGCAACCGAGACGTCGGATCGGCCCTGGCTGCCCCCCATCAGCCGTAGAATCTCCTGACAGGCGGCCTCATCTCACGAAACTCGCGGCACGCCGAAGTGCCCTCGACGCACAGACCTCGGGGGAGGCCATGGCCACTGAACGCACCGAATCGGGGTTCATCAATTCCAGGTCGCGGACCCGGAATCGGATCCGGACGCGCTCCTTCGCGCGCATGGGCAGCGTGGTGCGCCGGATGCGGATCGTCGACGCGGCACTCGTGTTCGTCAGCCTGATCGCCGGCGAGATCGTACGGTTCGGATTCGGTGGCCTGGTCAGTCTGTTCCGCAGCCATCCCGTTCATGGTGCTCAGGCCTTCTACGCACTGTTGCCCTTCGCTCTGACGCTGGCGTGGTCGCTCACCTTGCAGCTCAACGGGGCCTACGACCATCGGCGCCTGGGCGGCGGCGCGCAGGCCTACACGAGCATCATGCGCTCCACGGTGATCTGCTTCACCCTGCTCGCCCTGACTTCCTACATCTTCGACCTGCAGATCTCCCGAGGCTTCGTTCTCGTCGCGTTCCCCTTGGCCGCGCTGCTGCTCACCCTCGCCTGTTGGCGTTGGCGGGTGTGGCTGCTGCGCCGTCGACTCGAGGGCGCCTTCCTGCAGAGGGCACTCGTGGTCGGCAACCCCGAGTCGCTCACCCATCTGATCCCGGCGTTGACCCGCGATTCGGGTTGCGGCTACCAGGTGGTCGCCGCGTGCTCCAACACCCCCCACCCGACGCTCAGCGGCGTCCCCGTCGTCGCACCCGAGAACCGCACCACCGAGGTGGCGCTCGGCCTCGAGGTCGACACCATCATCTGCGCGAGCGGCGACCTGGGGCCCCACGGCGTCAGGAGCCTGGGGTGGGCGCTGGAGCGCTCGGGCATCGACCTGGTCGTGGTGGCCTCGTTGCAGGAGGTCAACTCGCAGCGCGTGACCGACCGGGCCGTGAACGGGTTGCACCTGCTGTTGGTCAAGTCCCCCCACTTCACCGACGCCCAGGCGATGCTGAAGTCGATGATCGACCGCATCCTGGGAGCGGTGCTGCTGGTGCTGCTGTCCCCCGTCATGGCCGTCGCCGCCCTGCTCGTCAAACGCGAAGACCACGGACCCGTACTGCTGCACCAGACCCGCGTCGGCCTCGACGGCCACGAATTCGCCATGCTCAAGTTCCGCAGCATGGTGCCCAACGCCGCCGGCATGCGCGCCGAACTCCTCGACGAAGTCGAAGACGCCGTCGACCGCGGCCCCATGTTCAAACGCCGCAACGACCCCCGCATCACCCGCATCGGACGCATCCTGCGCCGCACCAGCATCGACGAACTCCCCCAACTCCTCAACGTCGTCCGCGGCGACATGAGCCTCGTCGGACCCCGCCCCCCACTCCCCCACGAAGTCACCACCTACACCCCCACAGCCAAACGCCGACTCCTCGTCCGCCCCGGCATGACCGGCCTGTGGCAGATCAACGGACGCTCCGACCTCAGCTGGGACGACACCATCCGCCTCGACCTCTACTACGTCGAAAACTGGTCGGTCACCTTCGACCTGCTCATCCTCTTCCGCACCGCCAAAGCCGTGCTGCAGCAGAAGGGCGCCTACTGACCTCGGGCGCGCGAGGTTGCGCGGTGCGTTGAACCGGATCAGCGGGCGGGACGGAGTGCACCCCTTCGTGAACCCCCGTGTCACTAGCATGAAACTGCTTCCCGGTGATGGGCGCGACCCGAGTGGTGGCTTTCCCTCCGGCTGACGTCCGTCGCACCGGTGTCGTCGAAGGGGTCGGCATGACGAAGCTGGGCATCGCTGTCATCGGCGCGGGCTATTGGGGACCCAACCTCGTGCGCAACTTCAGGAACAGCCCTGATTGGGATCTCGTGGCCGTGTGCGACCTCGATCCGGGCCGTGCCGAACGGGTCATCGGTGGGCGGTCCACCATCAGCGCCGAGACCGACGTGAGCAAGGTGCTTGAGCGACCCGACGTCGACGCCGTGGCGATCGCCACCCCGGCCCGCACCCACGCGGAACTGGCGATCGCGGCGCTGCGTGCCGGCAAGCACGTCGTCGTCGAAAAGCCGCTGGCGAGCAACCTCACCGACGCGCGCCGCATGGTCGAGGAAGCCGAAGCGAACAATCGCGTCCTGATGCTCGACCACACTTTCTGCTACACCCCCGCGGTGCGCTATCTGCGAGAGGCGATCGCCGAGGGCGCGCTGGGCGACGTGCTGTTCGTCGACTCGGTGAGAATCAACTTGGGCATCGTGCAACCCGACGTCAACGTGTTCTGGGACCTCGCCCCCCACGACCTGTCCATCCTCGACTTCATCCTGCCGTCCGGCCTCGATGTCGGTCCTGTGATGGCCACGGGCGCCGACCCCTTGAGCACCGGCGAGGCCTGCATCGGGCACGCCAGCATGCCCCTTCCCGGTGGGGGCATCGCGAACATCACCGTCAACTGGCTGTCACCGACGAAGATCCGTTCCTTCGTCGTGGGCGGGCGCCACCGGATCGTCGTGTGGGACGACCTCAACCCGATGCAGCGGATCGCCGTGTTCGATCGCGGCGTCGATGTGGCGGAGCGTCCGGGCGACCTGGCGCAGCGCAGGCGGCTCGCCATCTCCTACCGGATGGGAGACATCCACGTACCGGCCCTGCGGGAGGCCGAGGCGCTGGCGCTCATGATCGCCGAATTCGCCGCCGCGATCCGCGAGGAACGCGCGCCAGTCACCGACGGACGCTCGGGCATGCGGGTGTTGTCGGTTCTGCACGCCATCGACGAGAGTCTGGCCAGCGGCCGGGCGGTGGCACCCCTGGGGGGGTCGACATGAGCACACTGCACGGGGCGACGGCGCTGGTGACCGGCGGCGCGGGCACCATCGGATCGACGGTGGTCGATCAACTTCTGGACGCCGGAGCATCAGAGGTGCGGGTGCTCGACAATCTCACCCGCGGACGCCGCGAGAACCTGCGGGACGCGCTCGCCGATCCGAGGACCCGCCTGATCGTGGGTGACATCCGCGACCGTGATCTCGTCCACGATCTGGCGGGTGGCGCCGATCTGGTGTTCCACCTCGCGGCGATCCGGATCACCCAGTGCGCCGAGGACCCGCGGCTCGCCAACGACGTGCTGGTCGACGGCACCTTCAACGTCGTCGAGGCGTCGGCCGAGCACCGGGTGGCGAAGGTGATCGCGTCGTCATCGGCATCCGTGTACGGGCTCGCGGAACAGTTCCCGACCACCGAGCGGCACCATCCCTGGAACAACGACACCTTCTACGGCTGGGCGAAGGTGATGAACGAAGGGACTCTCAGGAGCTTCCGCGCCATGCGGGGTCTCGACTACGTCGCCCTGCGGTACTTCAACGTGTACGGGCCGCGGATGGACTCGCATGGCCTGTACACCGAGGTGCTCATCCGCTGGATGCAGCGGATCGCCGCGGGCGACCCGCCCCTCATTTTCGGCGACGGGTCGCAGACGATGGACTTCGTCTTCACCACCGACATCGCCCGCGCGAACCTGCTGGCCGCCGGGTCGCGGGTGAATGAGGGGGCCTACAACATCGCCAGTGGCCGCGAGACCTCCTTGCTCGCCCTCGCCGAAGCGCTCCTGCGCACCATGCACTCCGACCTGCCCGTCGAGTTCGGCCCCGAGCGCCAGGTGAACGGGGTGACCCGTCGGTTGGCCAGCATCGATGCGGCCCGGCTCGACCTCGGCTGGCAAGCCCGGGTCGACCTCGCCGAGGGACTGCGCCGCCTCGTCGACTGGTGGTCGGTTGAGTATCCGAGGGATTCTCGCCCGAGCAGGGTCTGAGTTGGTCATGATGCGCATCAATGTCATGCAGCCCTGGCTCGGCGAGGAGGAGATCGCCGCGGTCACCGAGGTGCTGCGCTCCGGATGGGTCGCGCAGGGACCACGGGTGCGGGCCTTCGAAGAGGCATTCGCCACCCACCAGCAGGCCCGCCACGCGGTGGCACTCACATCGTGCACAACGGCACTGCATCTGGCCCTGCACCTTGCCGGAGTGGGCCCCGGCGACGACGTGATAGTCCCCTCGTTCTCGTTCATCGCCACGACCAATGCGGTGCGCTATGTGGGTGCCGACCCGGTGTTCGCCGATGTCGACGCCGACACCGGCAATCTGACCGCTGTCACCGTCGAACCGCACTTGTCCGGTCGCACCCGGGCTGTCATCGGGGTCGACCAGGGCGGCGTGCCACTCGACCTCGACCCTCTGCGAGCACTGTGCGACCCGCTGGGCGTGCTGGTGCTCGAGGACGCCGCGTGCGCTGCCGGATCCACCTACCGCGGACACCCGGTCGGCACGGGCGCGGAGATCGCCGCCTGGTCATTCCACCCCCGCAAGCTGCTGACCACCGGGGAGGGCGGGATGCTGACGACTTCGCGGCCCGATTGGGCTGAGAGGGCCCGGCGACTGCGCGAACATGCCATGAGTGTGTCCGCGGCCGACCGGCACGCCACGGTGCTGGCCCCGGCGGAGACCTACGACGAGGTCGGCTTCAACTACCGGATGACCGACCTGCAGGCGGCCGTGGGTCTGGTGCAACTCTCCAAGCTCGACGAGATGGTGGCTCGGCGACGGCAATTGGCAGCCCGATATCAGCGGGCCATCGCCTCCGTGCCCGGCCTGCGTGCGGTCAGCGACCCCGCCCACGGCACCTGCAACTTCCAGTCGTTCTGGGTCGAGGTCGGGCCCGAGCACCCGCTCGATCGCGACGGGCTGCTGGCGGCCCTGGCGCGCGCCGGAATCTCCGCCCGCCGGGGCATCATGTCCGCGCACCGGCAGCCGCCCTACCGGCATCTGCCGGCCATGCTTCCGGTCACCGAGCACCTCACCGACACGACGCTGATCCTGCCCCTGTTCCATCGGTTGCAGGAGGCCGATCAGGATCGGGTGATCGACGTGCTTCTGGATGCGTCATGACCGCCCCGTTGCTTCTCGTCGCCGCGAGCGGACTGGCCCGCGAGGTGTTGTCGGTGTGCGAGGCGCAGGGCGTGAGCGTGCTCGGTGTCGTCGACGACGACCCCCGCCTGGTGGGCCTCGGATTCGCGACGACGAGCGTCCTGGGAACGCTCGACTGCGTCACTGCGGTGCCCGATGCATCGCTACTGCTCTGCGCGGGCAAGGGGGACGTGCGCCGGCGCCTCGCGGCGAGACTGGCGAGCATGGGCGTCGGCGACGATCGGTTCGCCACTCTGATCGACCCCTCGGTGCACGTCCCGGCATCGTGCGCGATCGGGCCGGGCGGCATCCTGCTCGCCGGGGTGGTGCTCACCGCCGACGTACGGCTGGGCAGGCATGTCGTGTGCATGCCGAATGTCACCCTCACCCACGACGACGACCTCGCCGACTACGTCACCCTCACCGCGGGCGTCAGCCTGGGAGGCGGTGTCCGGGTCGGGGAGGCCGCCTATGTCGGGATGAACGCAACGGTGCGGGAACGGGTCGTCATCGGACCCGACTGCGTGCTGGGCATGGGGTCGGTGCTGCTGACCGACCAGCCGCCACGAACCGTCTACGCCGGGATACCGGCGCGCCCGATCACCGACACGGTGACCGACACGGCAGCAATCGACAGGGAGTGAATCATGGGCGTTCCGTTCGTCGACCTTCAGGCCCAGCAGGCAGAGATCCTCTCCGAGATCGAGCCTCTCATCATGGATGTGCTGCGCCGTGGCTCCTTCGTCGGCGGTCCGATGGTGGCCGCGTTCGAGCAGGAATTCGCCGGCTACCTGGGAGTGGCCCACTGCGTGGGCGTCGCCAGCGGCACGGACGCCGTCGAACTCGCCCTGCGGGCCGTGGGCGTGGCCCCGGGCGGCGAGGTGATCATGCCCGCGAACACGTTCATCGCGACCGCCGAGGCCGCGACGCGGATCGGGGCCGTGCCGGTTCCCGTCGACGTCGACGAGGAGCACCTGCTGATCGACCCTGACGCCGTCGCGGCGGCGATCACGCCGCGCACCCAGGCGATCGTCCCTGTGCACCTGTTCGGCCAGGTGGCACCGGTCGAACTGCTGGAACCCCTCGCGGCCGCGCACGGGGTCCCGATCGTCGAGGACGCCGCCCAATCACACGGTGCGACACGCAACGGCCGTCGCGCCGGGACCCTCGGGCAGGTGGCGGCCACCAGCTTCTACCCCGGCAAGAACCTGGGCGCGTCCGGCGACGCCGGCGCGGTGGTGACCGATGCGGCGGACATGGCGCGGCTTGTTCGGCTGATGGGAAGCCACGGCTCGATCGAGAAGTACCGCCATGAGATCGTCGGGATGAACTCGCGGCTCGACGCGATCCACGCCATCACCCTGCTCGCGAAGCTGCGCCACCTGAGCGCGTGGAACGCGGCCCGGCGGGCGGCCGCGGAGCGATACGCCCAGCTGCTCGGCGACCTGCCGGGGGTGCGCGTCCCCACGTCGCTGCGCGGGCAACGACGACGTGTGGCACCTGTACGTCGTGCGCGTCGACAACCGCGACGCCGTCCTGGCCAGGCTCGGCGAGATGGGAATCGGCGCCGGGCTGCACTATCCCGACCCGTGGTACCTGACGCCCGCCTACGCCGCCCTGGGCTACCCGCCCGGCAGCTGCCCGGTCGCGGAACATGCGTCCGGGCGGATCCTGTCGCTGCCGATGTTCCCTCACCTGACCAGTGCGCAACAGGAGCAGGTGGCCGGTGCGCTGGCGATTGCTCTCGCCGAGGCGCGGCCCAGGATGCCTGTGGGGTCGGGCGCGGGAGGGTGAACAGTGCGCGTCGAGCGAGCCGCGATCCGACCCACCACCGATGCCGTGGTATCCGTGGTGGTGCCCTGCTACAACTACGGTCGCTTCCTCCCCGACGCGGTGGCCAGCGTGCTGTCCCAGGGAGTTCCCGTCGAGGTCATCATCGTCGACGACTGCTCCACCGATGACAGCGCCGCCATCGGGTCGGCCATGGTGCGACGTGACGCTCGGCTGCGGCTGGTGCGCAACGCCGAGAACCTCGGTCACATCGCCACCTACAACAAGGGTCTCGCGATGGTGTCGGGCGACTACGTTGTCCTGCTCTCGGCAGACGACATGCTGGCGCCCGGGTCACTCGTGCGGGCAGTCAGCCTCTTCGAGCGACATCGGTCGGTAGGCCTCGTCTACGGGTACGCAGCCCCCTTCACGGATGTGGCACCGCCAGTGTGGGACACCCGGACGTGGACCGTGTGGCGTGGGCCGGAGTGGGTCGATCGCGTCTGTCGCCGGGGCGACAACGTCATCTTCAACCCCGAGGCGATCATGCGGACATCCCTGCTCCGGAGCCTCGGAGGCGGCTACGAACCCTCGTCGCCCCATGCGGCCGACATGCTCCTTTGGCTTCGTGCCGGGCTGATGGCCGACGTCGGCCGGGTCAACCGGGTGCAGGGCTACTACCGGACCCATGCGGCCCAGATGCATGTGACAGCCCACGCCGGTCAGATCCACGACATGGACGCGCGCGCGGCGGTCTATCGATCGCTCTTCGGAGCCGGGGGAATCGCTCCCGACGCTGCTCGTCTTGGGGCAGCGCTGAGATCGATCGAACACGAGGCCGCCTGGTTGGCGGACCGCGCCCTACGCTCCGGGGACGAGGCGGCACGAGATGAGTACATGCGGGTCGGCGGACGGGGGGCCGCCGATCGTCGATCGTCCATGTTGTGGCGGCTTAGCACCGTCGCCCGCGGCGAGATCGCAGGGCGGCTCGCCGCGGGCGCGTACGCCGCGAGGTGGAAATTCAAGAGCCGCCGATGGCGTTGGCTGGGGTACTGAGGATGCGCGAGGCGTCGAGCGCCTGTACACGTGCGCAAGGATCCGATGAGGCCCGCGTCCTGGGTACCATCGCGTCCGCGACCGATCTACTCTCGGGGGAGAACCGCGACGGCCACATGAGGGCGATCACCCGGTTCCTGCTCGGTCGTTCGGGGGCCCCCGACCGCCGACCCACCCGGCTGCGGACCGCTTCCCATCAGGGCCCCCGCCCCAGGCACGACGCCAGCAGCCAGGGTGACATCGATGACCAAACCACCGGGCCTGAGGTACCTCGAGAACGCGGAGGCGACGCTCGACAAGGGCTGCGCCTCGAGAAGATACCCAATCGAGTGCTGTACACGGTGCCTTACCAGCTGGGCGCCCTCATGACAGTAGGCGGCCCACCACCCAGACCACGATGTCTACGAGTGGATTCATGCTGTTCAGGGCGCAGACCACGGAGCGGGGCCACGCCCACCGGCTACGGGCGGCAATGAAGGTGCGTGCAGTCCGTGAGCAATGATCCGAGCATCCCACCGCTCGCGCCAGCCCCCGAGGGGTCTGCGGGCCCAGCCGGCGGCGCGGTGGCCGGCAGCGCAGCGCGAGGCGTGTTGTGGCTGACAGCTCAGAAATGGGTCGTCCGCATCGCCGGATTGCTGACGATGGCGATCCTCACCCGCTATCTGCGGCCCGAGGAGTTCGGGATCATGGCCGCCGCAACTGCGGTGGCGCCACTGATCTATCTCCTGTCGGACATGGGCTTCGCGACATACATCGTCCAGGCCGACACCGCCGATCAGGAGACGCTCAGCAGTGGCTTCTGGTTCTCCGTGGTCGCGGGGGCCATCCTGTGCGCAACACTCGCGCTCGTGGCCCCCGCAATCGGAACGCTGCTCGGTCTACCCGCCGTGGTGCCGATCATCAGGTGGCTCACGTTGTCAGTCGCCTTCGTGTCCCTGGGATCCGTGCCGACGGCGATTCTCCGTCGACGGATGGCGTTCAAGGCGCTGGCCCTGCAGGCCGTTGCGGGCGCCTTGACGGCTCAGGTCGTGGCGCTCGCCCTCGTGATCGCCGGCGTCGGCATCTGGGCACTGGTGGCGCAGTACGTGGTCTCGCAGGCAGTGGCGACGCTCCTCGCCTGGCGCTCCGTCCGATGGCTGCCGACGGCGACGTTCTCCAGATCCCGCATCGTCACGATGGCAGGATTCGGAATCAAAGTCGTGGCCGTCGAGTTCGTGGCTCTGGCGCGCGCGTGGGGGGAGACGGCCGTGATCGCCGCGTGGGCGGGAGCAGCCGCCCTCGGCTACTACTCGATCGCACAACGGCTGGTTCAGGTCCTGCAGGACCTCAGTGTCTCGGCACTGATCCCGGTGACGACCGTTGCCGTCGCCCGGTTGCGCGCCGATGGGGGACGCCTGAGGAACTTCTACCTGTCAGCCCTCCACACTGCATATGTCGGAGTCTCCCCGCTCATGACTCTGGTCGCCATCGGCGGGTCTGTCGTCATTCCGATCGTCTTCGGGCCCGGTTGGCTGCCGAGCGTCGCCCCCTTCCAGTTCCTGGCAGTGGCTGGCATCTTTGCGTTGGGTGCCGCCCTCGACCACGGTGTCATGTACGGGGTGGGCCGACCCGGTCTATGGTTCGGGTACTCCGTGGTCACCGACGCCGTCACCCTCGCGACAACGGCGGTCCTGGTTCGGTACGGGCTGTCCGCCATCGCCCTCGGGTTCGTCGTCGTCACGGTCGCGGCCACCTTCTGCCGGTGGCTGTTGTTGAGGAGAATCATCGGGGCCTCGGCCCGCACGATGGCGCGACCCCTTCTCGTGACGAGCATGGCTGTGATTCCCGCTGCGGTGGTGGGCGTCGGCGTCATGGTCCTGTCGCAGGGCCTCCCCCAAGTGGCTTCCCTCGGGCTCGCCGGCATCTGCTTGCTGACCACTCACCTCCTGATCGTCCGTGCGACGAGCCCCGACATCCTCAGGTCCATCCTCGGAATACTTCCGGGCCGTAGCGATCCCGGAAGGGAGGCGACGAATTCATGACCGGACATCGTCACCGCGGAGCGCTGGCCAGGCTGCCAAACCTTGCCACCTATGACGGCCGACGACGCGCACTCGCGAAGGTCATCCGTGAGATGACGACACGGCTCGGCCCCGATCTCCTCGACGCCTCCTTGAGACCCGAGGACATCTGCGACCCATCACTGGTTCACCTGGCCCACCCGGCGGCACGGCCGGAAACTTCCCGCAGGCTGCGGATCACCTGGGTTACCACCCCACCCGGAGCGGGATCAGGCGGCCACACCACGATGTTCCGCATGGTCGAGGCGCTGGAGGCAGCCGGCCATGAGTGCACCCTCGCTCTCCATAACCCCCACCGATCCGACCTTCTGGAGCGGGCGAGGATCATCCGCGAGGGCTGGCCCTCGGTGCGAGCCCGGGTGGCAGGACTCCCCGACGGACTCGACGGGGCGGACGCTGCGATCGCCACGGCCTGGCAGACCGCGCACGCGCTCGCGCGCCACGGGACAGCGCCGATGCGCCGGCTCTACTTCGTCCAGGACTACGAGCCGCTGTTCTTCCCCCGTGGAACGGAAGCGGGCCTCGCGGAACTCAGCTACCGCTTCGGCTATCGGACGATCGCCCTCGGCGAAATGGTGGCCGGACATCTCCGCCGCGAGATCGGCATCGACCCCGATGTCGTTCCCTTCGGTTGCGACACCGACACCTACCGAATCACGGGGTCCCAGGCGCGTTCGGGCGTGGTGTTCTACACGGTGCCCGGAGCAGCCCGGCGCGGCTATCTCATGAACCTGCTGGCGCTGGAACGCTTCCACCACACGCACCCGCAGCAGCCCATCCACGCCTACGGCGCGGAACGTCGGACACGCTTGCCCTTCCCCGTCGTGTGGCATGGACGCGTGAGTCCGGTGGAACTCAACTCGCTCTACAACACGTGCGTGGCGGGTTTGGCCATGTCGTTCACCAACATCTCCCTCGTCGCGGAGGAGATGCTGGCTGCGGGGTGCATCCCTGTGGTGAACGATTCCTCCGACGCGCGAGCCGATCTTCCGGATGCTCCCGCGACCTGGGTCACACCCACCCCGGACGCGGTCGCCGCAGCCCTGAGGAGGCTGGTCGACGCATCTGACATAGCCGAACGCGCAAGCCTTGCGGCCCGGAGCGTCCGCCACGGATGGGCGCCTGCCCAGGCGGGCGTCGTGCGGATCGTTGAGGACGAAGTGTACGGCGCTGCACCCCACCGACTCGGCAAAGACGGCCGAGTCCGAGAGCACCGTGACCCATGACACTACTGGAGTCGACATGACCGATTTCGGATCCCTCTCCCACGGCATCCACCAGCTCGTCGACGAGCATGCCTATTCCCGGGTGTTGCGGATCATGTCAGCAGTTCATCGGAGCCCGTTGCATCCCACCAGAACGCTTCCTCGTGAGACGCCCGTTAGCAGGCGGCGAGCGACCGTGTCAGTCGTGATCCCCTGCCACAACTACGGCCGCTATCTGGAGGCCGCGGTCGACAGTGTGGTCACGCAGCAGGACGTGGATGTGCAGGTCATCATCGTCAACGACCATTCACCAGACAATACCGCCGAGATCGCGGATCGGCGCGCTGCTCGACGATCCCCGGGTTGAGGTCGTCCACAACGAGCGGAACCTGGGTCACGTCCGTGCATTCAACCGGGGCCTTAAGCGGGTGATCGGCGAGTTCCTGGTGCGGTTGGACACCGACGACCTCCTGACGCCGGGATGCCTCGCCCGCGCGGTCGAACTCTTCGACTACGCGCCCACTGTAGGTCTCGTGTACGGACACCCTTACCACTTCGAGTCCGCCAGCCCTCCTACGCCGCGCGCCGGCCAACTCACCTGGACGATCTGGTCGGGAGCCGAGTGGCTGGCGGAGCGGTGCCGACTCGGCGTCAATTGCATAACTACACCCGAAGCCATGCTGCGGATGTCAGTGGTCAAGAAGGTCGGGCCACTCGACACCAGGCTGCGCTTCGCCCAGGACATGGAGATGTGGTGTCGAGTGGCTGCTGTGTCCGATGTGGGTAGAGTTAACGGGGCCGATCAAGCTCTGCACCGGGAGCATTCCCAATCCATGTCCGCAACGGCCGGATCGGCGCCCCTGACCGACCTCCAGGAGCGACGCCAGGTCTTCGCCTCCGTGTTCGGGAGCACGGGCCGCAGGTTGCCGGACGCCTCGCTGCTTCATGATCTGGCTCGAACGGCGTTGGCGGTCGAGTCCGCCGGATACGCGGAGCGGGCGCTGGACTCCGGCGATGGGGAACTCGCCGCGGCCTACCTCGCCTTTGCCGAGACGACCAACCCCGCCGTCCTTCTCCACGGTTGGCCGGCGGCCGTCGTCCAGCGCGCACATAGACAGGCTAGGCCGTCGCCTTGGCGCCTGGTGCGACGTCGCGCTGCTGGCCTGACGCGAAATCGGGTATGTGCACTGGGTTGTCAAAGGCGTCTGATGTGCCCCCTCGACGCCGTTCACGTGGGAGGGAGGCGGCTGCTCTCGTCGCGGGACCAGGTGGTGAAGTCGCCTTGTCGGATGCGCCGCCGGGCCATCACTCGACCCATGCCGGTGACGGCGACGAACGCACCACCTTCAGCCCCCGTGCCGGTGACCCGACCGCGATCTGGAGAAGGTCGCGCACCGACGTGCGAGCGTCGGGCGACCGCAGCCCGAGGTGGTCGAGTTGAGTGTTGCCCGTCGCGATCCGGATGCGCCGACGGATCAGGTCGGCCACCGTGCGAGGCGCCTCGATCACCGCGAACGCGCCCGGGACGACCGCGCGCTCCGACGGGCTGAAGGCCTCGGAGATGGCAAGGTCGTCGGACATGACGCTGGGCAGGGTGCGCAGCCGCTCGTGACCGAGTGGGGACAGCACGATCACGCCGCGGCCGAACAGTCCGTCGCGCACCTGCGGCAGGTGCTGCCAGACGTCGTAGTACCAGCGGACCGGCCACGACGACGACCCCAACGCGAACCGACGCCCTGGGCCGGCGGCGAGAATATCATCGTGCAGTGCGTCGACCAACGCCAGCACGTCGCTGCGGCTGATGGTCACGTCGGCGTCCAGGTAGGCACGAATGTCATGCTGGGCGACCTCGTCGGCCGCCCGCATGGCGAGCGCCTTCGAGGCCTCGGGAAGCTCGATGACCACCACCCCCGGGAAGGCTCGGGCGAGCTCGGCGGTGTCGTCGGTGCATCCGTTGCAGGCGACGACGACTTCGACACGCCGGTCGTCATCCTCGGAGGTGAGCGAGCGCAGCAACCGCTGGATCCCCGACGCCTCGTTGTGCGCCGGGATCAGCACGCTCACGGACAACGGATCGCCGGCCATGCGCCTCATGCTAGGGCGCAGCGGTTCCTGACGCTGGCGAGCGCTGCGACGGCGCTCCTGCTGGTCGGGTGCGCGGCCGCACCGGGGGCACCCTCCGCCCCCGCGGCGGAACCGAGTTCAGCGTCGGCGTCCGGCACCGTGCGAGCCGCAGGGGCCACGGGTTGCGTCGTCGCGCCGAGCCGCTGCGGGTACCCGGACGCGACGACCGCCGGAGTGCAGGACCTCACCGGGCTCCTGCGGGTGCCCGACGACTACACACATGGTCGGGGCTGGATGTGGGACCCCAGGGGGTGGCTCCAGGTGACTGGGGACGGTGCGGTGATCGAGAACCTCGAGGTGAGTGGTTCCATCAACGTGGCCGCTGATGACGTGACCGTCCGCAACACCGTGATCCTCGCGACCGGCGAGACCTGGGGGATCGGCCTGCAACACACGAAGGCCGCAACCATCAGCGGAAACACCATCGGAACGGCCGACGGCTCCCCTCGCCTGCTCGTGGGCATCAAGGACGTCTACGGCGACTCCGCCACGACGACCGTGACGCGAAACGACATCGCCGGCACGAGCACCGGCGTCCAGATCGGGTCGGGCGTCATCCGTGATAACTACATCCACGATCTCGCGATGGTTCCCGGCGACCACGTCAACGGCATCACCAGCCCCGGCTCGAGCAGGCTCCTTGTGATCGCTCACAACACCATCCTCAACCGCTTCGACCAGACCGACGCGATCGGCCTGTTCCAGGACTTCGGGGTCGAGGCGAACCGACGGGTCGCCGACAACCTTCTCGCCGGCGGCGGCTACACGGTGTACGGCGGGGGCGGTAACCACGGCGTCGCCCATGACATCACGATCGTGGGCAACAGGTTCTCCCGCCTCTACTTCCCTGCCGGGGGGTCGTACGGCCCGGTGGCCGACTTCGATGCCGATGGACCCGGCAACCTGTGGGCAGACAACATCTGGGATGACGACGGCTCCCCCGTGACGCCGTGAACCCGAGTCGACCCGGCACGTGCGCTCGGCGCGGTCGCTGAGATCACCCGCGTGTCCGAGGGCTCGCTCAGCACGTCTGTGATTATCGTGGAACGGTGCTGAGAAGGGCATCCGTCATACGGGCACCATGCAGGTGACAACTGAATACCTGCCACGTTCACCGGCTGTCACGAGCGGCCCACGGACCACCCACGCTGCCGCCCCGAGCCTCGCTCCGCCGCAGGACCACACCCCTGCGGTGTCGCCCCGTATGAGTCTGTTCACCACGTCTGTCGCTCCGCCATCTCACGCCCACGAGCCCCTTGCGCTCCTGTGAGTTCACTGAGATAGTCTCAGCTTCCTGTAAGCATTGCCTCCGTTCCGACACACGTGTCCCCGTGATCCGCCCCAGCTTTCTCCCCACGCGGCGCATCCAGGAGCCTTCCCCCCGCGGGGTCGCCCCACCCCGCACAGCGACATCACCGACACCGACGACCGACACCGACACCGACACCGACACCGACACCGACACACAATTCCACCGACAGAATCGGAAGACACGTCCCATGACCGTGACAACGTCATCCCGCCGCTCGCGGCGCCCACTTCGATCACTCGCCGTCGTCGCCATCTCCGCCGCGCTCGCCCTGGTCGTCACCGGCGCGGCGCACTGGCGCTCCGCCAGCGCCGCCGCGGTCCCCGTCGTGACGATCTGGGGAAGCGATCCCCCGACCTCGGCCGTCGTCGACCCGGACACCAACTCCGTCGAACTGGGGACGCGCTTCACCGCCACCACGGCGGGCGAGGCCACGGCGATCCGCTTCTACAAGACGCCGGAGAACGCAGGTCCGCACACGGGCAGCCTCTGGACGAGTTCGGGGGCCCTCCTCGCCCAGGTGGATTTCACCGGCGAGAGCAGCTCCGGATGGCAGAGCGCGGCTCTCGCACACCCCGTCGCCCTGACGGCCGGCAGCTCCTACGTCGTCTCGTATCACACGGAGGGCGGCCACTACGCGAGCACCGAGTACTTCAGTGGCCAGTCCGCCACCCCGGACCTGCGGGTACCCACCTCCGACAGTGGGGTGTATTCCTATGGCGGCGGGAGCTCCTTTCCCACTGACACCTGGCACTCCAGCCAGTACTGGGTGGATATCGCATTCATCCCCGGGATGGCGTCGGCGCCCACGACCACGGCGTCAACGACATCCAGCCCGGCCAGCACCGGCCCGGTTCCCACACCGTCGGGCGGCAGCCCGAGTCCCACGTCGAGCATGACCACCACGCCCTCGGCCACAGGCACGACCACGACGCCCACGGCAACGACCACGACGCCCACGGCAACGACGGCGACGTCGACCCCGGCCCCCACCAGCACGGTGCTCTACGAGGCCCCGCGCGCCAGCTCGAGCCCCACCACCGGGACACCCTCGAGTAGCCCTTCGGCAACCACAAGCTCCTCCCCGACGGGTTCGTCCTCGGGCTCCTCGTCGACGGGAATGACCGACTGCGTGAGCCTGCCCAGCCGCTGTGGCTACCCGGACGCCACGAACACGGGCGTGCCCTCAGGTACCACGCTGCGACGCGTGCCTCAGGACGTCACCTCCGGGCCGGGGTGGACGTGGGACAGTCGCGGCTGGATCCAGACCACGTCCGGTGCCGTCGTCTCGAACCTCATCGTCTCGGGATCGATCGACGTTTCAGGCTCCAACGTCACGGTGAAGGACAACAGGATCCTCCAGGACGGCCAGGCGTGGGGCATCGGCCTGCAGCACACCGTCAACGCCACGATCTCCGACAACGAGATCGGCATCCTGGGCGGCACGCCCCGGCTCCTCGTGGGGATCAAGGACGTCTACGGCGACTGCACCGGCACGCAGATCCTGCGGAACAACATCCAGAACACGAGCACGGGGATCCAGGTGCACGAGGGGCTCATCGCCGACAACTATGTGCACGACATGGGCTTCGAGACAGGTGACCACCTCAACGGCACGACGTCCAACGGCGCGACCACGCCGATGACCATCCGGCACAACACGATCCTCAACCAGTTCGGGCAGACGGACGCGATCAGCCTGTTCCAGGACTTCGGGCTGGAAGCCAACCGGGTCGTCACCGACAACCTGATCGCCGGTGGCGGCTACACCATCTACGCCGGCGGTGGGTCGAAGGGCACGAGCTACAACATCCAGATCACCAACAACCGGTTCTCGACCCTGTACTTCCGCAACGGGGGGTCGTACGGCCCGGTGACCGCCTTCGACTCCGCAGGCTCCGGCAATGTCTGGTCCGGCAACTACTGGGACAAGACCCTCGCGCCGGTGAACAACTGACCTCTGGGCGGGTCGCCCCGTCACGGATCGGTTCCGTCCGCGCCCTCACCCGGCCAGGGAGCGCAGGACGGAGCCGATCCGTCGCCACATCCGCGACGCGTCGAAGTTCTCTCGAACGAGCGTGGCCCCCTGCCGACCGAGGGATTCGCGCAGGGAGGCGTCGGCCATCAGCCCCCTCAGCCGCTCGGCCACCGCTTCGGCGTCCCCCACCGGCATCAGGAGGCCGTCCCGGCCGTCGTCGACGTACTCCCGCATGGCCGGCGAGTCCGTGGTCAATGTGGCGCGGCCCATCGACATCGCCTCCAGAACGACGCTCTGCCCGCTGGGGTAGGCGGGCGCCACGGTGGGGGTCACCACCACGTCGGCCGCATGCAGCAGCCGTCTGTACTGAGCGCCGTACGCCGAGACGATGCGCACCTGCGCAGGCACCGTGAGGTGCGCGATGTTGCGCGGCCGGCACGCCACGGTCATCGGCACACCTGAGATCCGTGCCGCCTCGAACAGCGTGGAGTAGTCGCGTCCCGAGTCGCTCCCCACCGCGACGACCCCGCCGCCCCCCGGAGGCGCATCGACCCTTGCCGGGTCGTAGTACGACGTGTCGACGCCGAACGGTACGGGCGCGATCCGCTCGGCCGGCACCTCGAGACGGTCGACGAGGATGGGCACCTGATTCGCGGAGAAGACCACGACCCGACCGACACCCGCCATCGAGCGCCGCACCGACCGGAGCTGTCGGCCGCTCATGGTGAGGCAGTTCTCGGCCATCCAGCAGCACACCATGACATGAGCCGGCGCACCCCCCATGCGACTCATGGCCGACAACCTGGCGTATGCCAATCCTGCGTCCTCGAACACGGAGACGACACAGTCCGCGCGACGAGCGAGGCGAGAGGCGACGAGGGCATCGGGCAACCCGCGCAACCCCGGCGCGGATCGTGCGAGCCGGTTGTCCGCGGCACGCACCATCGGGATCAAGCCGCCTCTTCGTCGCGCCGCGTCCGTCCAGGCCAAGCGGAACTGCTCGCGGAGCGCGTGCATGCCGTAGGGCAGCTCTCCACCAGGTACCTCCTCCACCGCGGCGGACGCCGTCCAGGAGCCGAGATCAATGTCGCTGAGGACCGCGAGCAGGGGCCGTTCGCGGCCTGCGTCCGGCGGGATCGGATCGTTCATCGGGGCAGTAGCCCTGACGACAGTCCGAGCTCACGCGGCCGGGTTCGTGGGCGCAGCAACGCTCGGACGCTCGCCCGGCTCTCGGTGTGCCCGCGCACCAGCCAACTCGTCTCCGAGGCGATGGTGGCCACCCAGTACAGCCAGGCGGCCACCGATGAGTGCCGGCGCGCGTACAGGCGGACCCTGTTGAGGATCAGCATCTGGTGAGTCGCGTCACTCCTTCCGGATCCTCCCTCATGGTGGACGACCACCGCCTCGGGCACGAACCGGGTCCGCCAACCGGCATCTCGAGCGCGGAGGCAGAAGTCTGTTTCCTCCGAATAGAGGAAGAACGACTCGTCCCACCGACCGACGGCCTCGTAGCACTCGCGACTGAACATGACCGCGGCACCCAGTGCCCAGTCGGCGTCCCGGGGGGCCGCGTATGCCCGACGCCCCGTCACATACTCGCTGAACAGCGGGAACCCGGTGCCGTTGAGCCCGATCGCACGCCACAGCGTGGGCTCCCGGCGCAGGGAGTCCTGACGGTGCCCGTCAGCGCCCAGGACGAGTGGCACCGCGATTCCCACCCCGGGCTCTGCCAGCGCCGCCACCAGTGGGCCGATGACACCCGGTGACACCTGGAGGTCGGGGTTGAGCACGAGGTACGCGTCGGCGGCCGGCACCGCCCGCACGCCCTGATTGATGCCCCCGGCGTAGCCGACGTTCGTCGAGCGGATCAGTCGTATCCCGTCGAATCCCTCGACCACCCGGGTGGTGGCGTCAGCCGACCCGTTGTCGACGACGACCACGTCGGCCCCGCTGCCCGTGAGCGACCGGAGCAAGCCACCGATGCACGTCTCGCTGTTGTGGGTGACCACGACGATCGCAACTGCGGTCATGCCGCCACGATACTGAGGTGGGTGTCCACGCCAGGGATAGCGTGTGGCCCTGTGAGGATCCTGCTGGTCGCCCCGACCGTCGACTCGCACGATGTGGGGGAGGCGTGGGTCGCCTACCAATGGGCCGCCCTGTTGTCGCAGCGCTTCGAGGTGACGCTTCTGACGTACCGCAAGCGGGGCGCGCCCTCGATCACCGACCAGGTGCCCCACGCCCGGGTGGTCGAGTGGGTGGAACCTCCCGGGCTGGGACGATTCGAGCGGTTCAACAGTCTGCTGAAGCCGGGATATCTGGCGTTCGACGCCCGTGCGCGAACGTGGATCAAGGACGCGGAGCGGCGAGGCGAGCGGTTTGACGTCGCCCACCAGGTCGTGCCGGTCGCCATGCGCTACCCGAGTCCCCTGCGCGTGTCCTCAATCCCTTACCTCCTCGGTCCCGTCGGCGGCAGCCTGTCATCGCCCCCGGGATTCCAGAACTCCGACAGCGGCCCGTGGTACCAGCGGCTCCGAGGCCTCGACGGCCTCAGGATTCGGCACGACCCCTCGCTACGCCGCTCGTACGAACGCGCCGCGATCGTTCTCGGCATCGCCGACTACGTCCGAGACTTCCTCGACACGCTGGGGCTGCGTCGTTTCGAGGTGCTCAGTGAAACAGGGCTGGTGTCGATACCCCCCGCACGCACACCGTCCGTGCCGGTCGTATTCTCGCCGAGCGACCCGTTGCGGCTCCTGTTCGTAGGACGCGTTGTTCCGCACGAAGGGAGCCCGCGACCTGGTGGCGGCCATGGCCCAACTCCGCGACGCGCCCGTCGAGTTGGACGTGGTCGGCGACGGGTTCGACTCCGCCGCCTGCCGTGCGTTGGCCGTATCGCTCGGCGTCGATGACAGAGTGCGGTTCCACGGCTGGGCGGCCAAGGACGCCGTGGAGGCCTTCTACCGGCGGGCGCACGTCTTCGCGTTCCCCAGCTGGCGTGAGCCGGGCGGCAACGTGGTCTTCGAAGCCATGGGGAATTCCCTGCCCCTCATCGTGTGCGACCGAGGAGGCCCGGGCGCGGCCGTCGACGCGTCGTGCGCGGTCGCCCTCCCGGCTCGACGACCCCGCGCAACTGGCCCACGACTTGGCGGGAGCCGTGCGCCGGTTCGTCGCGGAACCCTCGCTCGTGACGTCGATGGGAGCGGCCTCCCGCCGCCGAGTGGAGTCCGTGGGTCTCTGGTCGTCCAAGATCGACCGGGTGGCGAGCCTCTACGACGAGGTGTCGCGGGACAATCGGACATAGGCACCGCTCAGGCCGAGCAGGATGAACCAGATCGCCGGCATCATCGGGAACCCGAAGCCGTCGAACAGGGCCAAGTCGACTCCTCCGACGACGCAGGAGGCCAGCAGGCCCGTACCGATCAGGCGCTGCACCGATCCCCGACCGCTACGACGAAGCACCCGAGCCGTGCCGACGACCGGAACGAGCCACAGCATGACCAACGCGAAGGTTCCCAGGATGCCCGTCTCGACGAGCGCCAGAAGGTACTGGTTGTCGAAGATGCGGTAACGCGGGAGGAATGTACCGAAGCCCCGTCCCAGGATCGGCGCACGGCCGAAGTACTGCTCGGCCACCGCGAAACTGTCGATGCGCGAGGACACGCTCGAATCGCCCGCCACCACACCACCGAACAGGCCCGAGATCGTGCCGACCATGCCCGGGACAGTCACGAACACGAACACGCCGAGGACACCGGCGATGAGTGCGCCCAGCGCACGCTGAAGGCCCGTCAGCGCGGGCCACAGGAGTGCCAACCCGATGACGACGCCGACGATCGTCGACCGCGAGGAGGACAGGGACGCCGCGAGAACCGCCGCGATCGCGGGCAGCCAGGTGACCCACCTCCTCCGCCCACTGCGCGGGCCGACGAGCCCCAGCACGACCATGAGCGGCAGCAGCATCGCGATGACGGACCCGAACTCGATCGGGTGGATCGCCGTGGCGAACGGACGGATGAAGCCGTCGCGGGAGGCGATCGGGTAGATCGGTGTGTTCAACACGAGCCCCGGAATCGAGATCCTGTCGACCCATGCGCTCGCCGTGACGAACTGCACCAGACCGAACCCGGCGAACACGCCCCCGAAGACAGCCAGGCGCGAGACGAGCGTTCGGAGCCTGTCGAGACTCGTCACCCCGTCGGAGGCGACCAGCAGCCCTCCGAGCCAGCTCACGAGGGTGAGGAGGGACAGCAGCGCGAGACTGAGCTCGTGACCGGCGGCGGGCCGGGACAGGGCGACCGCGTACGACGCCAGCGCCACCGCACCATAGGTGATGGCGGCCGCGTTCACGGGGGCGGCGGTTTCGGAGCGCACGCGGTGCAGCCGATGCCAGAGCCAGTACGCGGCCAGCAGCAGGCCGAAGATCGTGGCGGGCGCCCCCGCCCCCCCGAGGGGTCCCACGACGAACTGGGAGGGCAACGCGAGACGCACGGCGCTCACGACGGTCAGAAGGGTCACCGCGTCGACGCCGCGGGCTCGGGTCGCCCGCGGCGGGAGGACGCCGTCAGCGGATGTTGCCGTGTGCGTCAACGTGGGCTCCGAGTGGGTCTCGGGACGTCGACGGGCTCACCCTCGCGAGCGACGTGGACCCCGCGTCGTGAGGGGCTCGGCGCGTCGGAGCCGGCACGCCTCCGGCTTCCGGGGTTTCCTCCGCGACGTCGCCGACCGAGGGCTCATCGACGGTCATCGGGTTCCTGTCGCCCCTCCCACCGCGCCCACGACGCTTCGGGTGGCGAAGGCGGTGAGCGTCCCACAACGCCACCGTGGCGAAGGTGACCACCAGGCCGGCGGCGGCCACGACCACCCCCGCGCGCAGCCGACCCCTGCCCACCTCGAGCGCCTCGGTGTCGCGTGTCACCACCACCGAGGTCACCTGGTTCGGCGCGGCGACACGCCGAGTGCCGTTTGCATCTCCTGCAATTGGACGGGTACCCGTGCCATCAGCACGTCGCGGATTCTGGTGGCGCTTCCGGGCGAACTGTCCTTGACGTCGATCACGAGCAGCGGGCTGGCGATGGCAGGATTCACCTGCACGGTGAACTCCACATCCTTGCTCATGGCCTGAAGCTGCAGCTGAGTCGTCTGATCGCTGAGCGCGACTCCGAGGAGGTCGACCGCCTGGCGAAGACCGCCCAACTGCAGGTACGGGTTGTCGACCTGCGAGCCCGTGGATACGCGGGGCGGGAGGAGCAGAACCGATCCGGTGATCTCGTACGTGGGCTTGGAGAGCTCATACGCGGCGCCGGTGAGCCCGGTCGTCACCAGGAACCCGAGAAGAACGATGAGCCACCGGCGACGGAGTGCCGCGAAGAACTCTGTCACAGTCATGGGCAGGCCTTCCCCCGAAGGGTGATCACTCCACAGCCATAGCCTAACCGATGACCGGTATCCTGACTTGTGAGCGCCGATGGTGATCCGCTATGGCGCGAGGGGGCGTGGTGACGGTCGCTGACCTTCTGGCCACCCTGAAGAGGCGATGGCCGATCATGATCGCGTGCCTCTTCCTGACGTTGGCGGCCTGCGCGGGCGCGTGGCGAACGCCGGGCGTGTACTGGGCGTCGACGAAGGTGCTCTTCTTGGGGCCGACGAGCGACCAGGTTCCCAACAGGTTGGTGTTGGGCGGCGCCGCGATCCCCTTCGCCGGGCTGATCGAGGCCGAGGTCAACGGCGGCGTGCCCGTCAGGCAAGCCACGAACCCCACGGTGACCCTCGTCGATGAGGGCATCTTCGACGGCTGGTCGGTCCTCGTCCCCGACACCGGCGGCCAATGGGCCCACCACTTCCCGGAGTCGTCACTCATCGTGCAGTCGACCGGACCATCCCCTGCGGTGGTCGAGGCCCGGATGCGGCACCTTCTCGACCGGATCACCGGGTTGGTGACCGCACACGAGGACTCGGCCGGTGTACCCCCAGGCCAACGTGTGCAACTGGCGATGTCACCGTCGGATGTCCTGGTGCAGTACTCGACCGGACATCCGAGTCGGGCCGTGGCCGTCATCGTACTGCTGGGGGTTTGGCTCAGTCTTGCCGCCTGCTGGCTCACCGATCGCCTCGTCGCGACGCGTCGATCGAGGGGGCGGTGACACCGGTGGCAGCCTCTGTGATGCTGGTGTACGGCACCCGGCCGGAGGCCATCAAGATGGCTCCGGTCGTGCGCGAGTTGGCAAGACATCCACGGCTACGTCCGGTCGTGGTCGTCACCGGACAGCACCGGGAGATGCTCGACCAGGTGAACGAGGTGTTCGGGATCGTCCCCGATCACGACCTCGACATCATCAGCACCGGCCAGACGCTCACCGACATCACGGTGCGCTCACTCGCCGGACTGGAGATCCTGCTCAGCCACGAACGCCCCGACATCGTCCTCGTCCAGGGAGACACCACCACCAGCTTCGCGGCGGCGTTGTCGGCCTTCTACGCGCAGATCCCGGTCGCGCACCTGGAGGCGGGACTCCGCACCGACAACCGGTACAACCCGTTCCCCGAGGAGATCAACCGTCGGTTGACGAGCCAGATCGCCAGCCTGCACCTCGCTCCCACCGCCCGGGCTCGGATCAACCTGCTGGCATCGGGTGTCGCGCCGGAGGCGATCACCGTCACCGGCAACACCGTCATCGATGCCCTCCTCGATGTGACGGCGTCGGCGCGCCCGATCAGTGACCCGACGCTGTCCGCGCTCGCCCGCGATCAGGCCTCGCCCCTGCTGCTGGTGACCAGCCACCGGCGCGAGTCCTGGGGAGCACCGCTGGCGCGCACCGCCACCGCCATCGCCCGGCTGGTGCGAGACTTCCCGGCACTCCACGTCCTGCTGCCGGCTCACCGCAACCCGATCGTCCGGGACGCCCTCCTGCCGCCGTTGGCCGGACTCGAGCGGGTGCATCATCACCGAACCCCTCGACTACCCGGACTTCTGCCGGGCGCATGCAACTGGCCACCGTCGTCCTCACCGACTCGGGCGGCGTCCAGGAGGAGGCGCCGGCGCTGGGCAAGCCGGTTCTGGTGCTGCGGGAGACGACGGAGCGTCCCGAGGCGGTCGAGGCGGGAGCCGCCCTGCTGGTGGGCACCGATCCGGACGTGATCGTCGACGCGGTGACCTCGCTGCTCACCGACCCCGCCCGATACTCCGCGATGACCACCGCACCCAACCCGTACGGCGACGGACACGCGGCCGAGCGCACCGTGGCCGCCGTTGCCCACCTGCTGGGTCTCGGGGGCCCGCCGGAGGAGTTCCACGGCGCCCGGTGAGGCGGCCGCCCCGGGTCAGCGCCACGCGCCTCGGGTGTCGAGCACCACCTTCCCCTCGAGCAGCTTGTGCGGAAGCCGCTTGAACGAGTTGTGGTCGACGAGCAGCACCACGATGTCGGCGGCGGCCACGGCCTCGACCGCCCTGGTGAACCGGATGTTGGGGATCTGGAGCATCTGCGGCGGAGGACCACTCAACAGGGGGTCGGCGACGATGATGGTCGTGTCGGGCAGGTCGCGCGCCAGGGTCGTCGCGATCTCGACAGCGGGCGATTCCCGCAGGTCGTCGACGTTGGCCTTGTACGACAGCCCGAGGCAGGCGATGACCGGGTTCTTGAACCTGTCAGCCAACCGGAGCACCTGATCGAGAACGTAGTCGGCCTTCTCGATGTTGACGCGGCGTGCCGTGCGGATCAGCACCGCCTGATCCGGGGCCGCCCCGACCAGGAACCACGGGTCGATCGCGATGCAGTGCCCACCGACGCCGGGTCCGGGCTCGAGGATGTTCACCCGGGGGTGCCGGTTGGCCATCGCGATGATCTCCCACACGTCGAGCCCGAGCGTGTCGCAGATCATCGACAACTCGTTGGCGAAGGCGATGTTGACGTCGCGGAAGGAGTTCTCCGCGAGCTTGGCCATCTCGGCGCTGCGCGCGTCGGTCAACTGGAGTTGACCGTGACAGAACGTCGCGTAGATCTCGGCCGCCTTCTCGGCGCACTCGGGTGTGAGGCCCCCGATCACCCGGTCGTTCTCGACCATCTCGGTCATCAGCCGTCCCGGCAGCACTCGCTCGGGGCAGTGCGCGATGAAGACGTCCGGCTCGTCGTTCGCGTCATGCGGAAAGACGAGGTCGGGACGGGCCTGCGCGAGAGCCCAGCTCAGCCGCTCGGTGGTGCCGGGTGGTGACGTCGATTCGAGCACCACGGTCGCCCCGGGCCGCAACTGGGGGGCGAGGGTTGCCGCCGCATCGAACACGTAGCTGAGGTCGGCCTCGGTCTCGGGGGTGATCGGCGTCGGGACGGCGATGATGTACGCGTCGGCCGCGGGCACCTCGCACGTGGCGCTCAGCTTGCCTCGGGCCACGACGCCGCTGAGGCTGGTGGCCAGGTCGGGTTCGTAGAACGGGAGTTCGCCCCGCGACACGAAGTCGACGGTCACCGGGTTCGTGTCGACACCGATCACCTGGACACCACGCGACGCCAGCACCACCGCCGTCGGCAGGCCGATGTAGCCCAGCCCGATGACCGCCACCGTCCCGGGATCATGATTGTGCATTGCCCTCCACCCTTCCCTCCGTGCGCCCCGATCGGTTGATCCGGTCGAGGCGCTGCGCGACGAGGGCCTGTCCGACCATGACGCCGAACAGTACGTTCGTGCGCAGATACCGCTTCCACATCCGTCCCGGCTCCTGTATCAGCCGGTACGCCCATTCCATTCCGAGGGACTGCCACCGCTGCGGCGCCCGCTTCGTGACCCCGGCGAGGATGTCGAACGATCCCCCGACGCCGTGGCTGATCGGCACGCGCATGAGATCCTGGTGCCGCGCCAGGAAGACTTCCTTGCCGGGCGAGCTCATCCCCAGGAACAACATGTCGGACCCGCTGCCCGCGATGTCGTGCGCGACAGCGTCCCCATCGGTGAAGTAGCCGTCGCGGTGTCCCGCGATCTGCGCACCCGGATAGCGACGCCGTACGACGTCGACGACCATGTCGTTCACGGCGGCGGTGCCGCCCAACAGGTAGACCGCCAGGTGCTCGCGGTCGGCCAGAGCGAGAAGTTCGAGGAACAGGTCGATGCCGGTGACCCGCTCGGGCAGCCCCTGACCCAGCAGCCGGCTGGCCCACACGACCGATTGGCCGTCGGCGAGGATGATGTCGCACGAGAGGACGGAGGACCGCAGGGCGTCGTCGCGCGCCGCGTTGACGATCTTGGCGGCGTTCAGCACCCCGATCTGGATCGGCCGGCGGGCGTCGATCGCCCGGGCGCACAGACCCACCACCTCGCCCATGGTGGCGGCCAGCAGCGGATAGCCCAGAACCTGACGGACCTCACTCATCGTGCGCCCCGCTCGCCGGTGAGCCCCGCCGATGCGTACAGCAGCCAGCCGAGTTCGTAGGGCCGGCACTCGTGGTCGACCCGCCCGGGCGGCCACAGGCGGTCGAGCCCGGGCACGGACACCCCGGGCCTGACCCGGCTCACGAGCGCGGACGTCGCCCGGGCAGCCTTCAGTGGCTCGTGGCGGGCGACCTTGCGCCACACCACTCCCAGTTCGGGCGCGACAAGGGGTTCGAGGCATTCGGGGTGGGTCTCGAGCCAGCTGATGCCCAACAGCACGGCCTCGCCGTGGTCGTGTCCGCCCGCCACCGCAAGATCGTGCAGGGCCATCGGGGCCATCCCGTGCTGGTGCACCGAATACACGGGGTAGCGCTCGACCACGTCACCGGTACGCACGTCGTAGTGCCACCACCACTGCCCGGCAGCACCCTGCAACCCCACGAGTCGCGCGGCCGCGGCGTCGGCCGCCACCAGGGCGGCCCCCTCGCCCGTGCGAGCCGCGAACCGCGACAGCGCCTGGATGGGGTACACCTGGTCGGCGAGGCAGCCGACATGCGCGCGCAGGCCACCCGCCCTCGGCAGAATGTGAGGGAACAGGCCGGAATCGGACTGCTGCGCCAGCAGCCTTGCGGCACCGGCGGCGGCCAGAGCCGACGACGTGCGCCCCGGCGACGCGAGGCCCGCCACGACGGCCCAGGCGCAGTCGACGGTCGCGATGGGCCCACCCCGAACCGCCCGCACCAGCCGATCGGCCAGATCGTCGTCGGAAATGCCCGCGACCTCTCCCGCCGCCCACACGGCGAGGGCCACAGCGCCCACATCGATACTGGCATGTGCCGCCTCGAGGCAGGCGCGGGCCAGCCCGGCCGCCCCTTCTCCGCCGAGCACGGCCGCCTGGATCTGGGCCGGCCGGCGTCCCAGACCGAGGGCCGCGATGGCTGAGTACCGAAGGCTCGCTGCCTCGGGCATCACCCGCGGACCAGTCGGACCCGGGGCGCCGCGCAGGGTGAACGGCATCAACCGCTCGCGCGAGCCGGACGCCGCAGTCGTCAGCCCACGGATCGCGATCGCGTCGAGGTTGAGCAGCGTGCGGGGGGCCACGACGGTCATCGGCCGGCCTCCACAGGGATCAGGCACCCACATTGCACCTGCCATGAGCGCCCGCAGTCGCAGACCAGCGACTCGGGGAGTCGGCCCCCACACGTGCACGCCCAGCCGATGATCCGGGCAGGATTGCCCACGACGAAGGCGTGCCCCGGAACGTCCCCGGTCACCACGGCACCGGCCCCGACGAACGCGAACTCGCCGATCGTCGTCCCGCAGACGACGACCACGCCGGCGCCGAGTGTCGCCCCGCGGCAGACCCGGGTGCTGTCCAACTGGGCGCCGTACTTCTTGACGAAGGCGCGGGGCACGAGGTCGTTGGTGAAGATCACGCCCGGACCGAGGAACACGTCGTCCTCGACCGTGACGCCCTCGAAGATCATCACCTGGTTCTTGATCGTGACCCGGTCACCGACGACGGACCCACCCTCGACATAGGCCGAATCTCCGATGTTGCAGTCGCGCCCGACCACGGCCGTCGGCATCACATGGGCGAACGCCCACACCCTGGTTCCCGGGCCGACCGACCGACTCTCGCACAGTCCGTGGCGATGAACGAACACATCCTGTGGCATGCTGCGCCCTCCATGAGCGACGCCCCCCGGACCTAGCCACAGTCGCAGGGGTGGACGGCTCGACCGATGAGACGATCTCTCGGTCTGCACATCGCGGGATTGGATGGCTCGGCCAACGAGAAGGTCTCACAGCCAGCACGTCGTAGGGACTTCCCTGGCGAACTTGCCTGAGTACACCAAGCCTAGCCATGGCCAAGACCATCGACGAGAGATATTCCCGACCCGGCTCAGGTGCGATCCGAGAAGCCCCGGGCGGAACCGCGTCCGATGTCCGACGCGCGGAGCGGGCGGATGCTGCGAGGCACCGGCCGGATGGCGGCTCGTCTCCCGAGTGCGACGCGACGCCCCCTTCGCGCTGGTCAGCGAGGCACGAAGTCGAACTCCTGGAACGCCGCGACCTCCGACTGCCAGCGGTCGCGCACGAACGCGAGGTGGTCGGGGTGGTTGTTGTAGGCGTCATAGGCGCGCCGGTCGGCGAAGGTCATGGCGAACTGCCACGCGAGGTCGCTCTTGGCACCGACCTGCTTGTTGACGACGAAGTCGGTGACCCCGGGGATCGCGGTGAGCGTCGCCACCGCACCGTCGAGGAAGTCGGCCTCGGCGGCCGAGCCCGGTTCGTGCACGAGACGGAAGACGACGGTGTGCTGGATGGCCATGCGGACAACCTCCTCGTGGTGGCGACCTGGTACGTGGCTGTCGGCGTCGCGGTGCGAACAGCGTGCCCGCCGGGTCGGCGTCCCCGTCGAGGACGGGTGCACCGAACCCGAAGCAGCGGCACCCCCGAAGTTACCCTCTGCTGGGCCTTCCTCCGATGGTCCCCGAACCGTGCAGGCGGCGCGCCCGTGACGACGCCCTCACCGCACTGAACCGGCCGGTCGCCCGCGGATCGGGAGAACCGCGTCCGGTGACGGCGACCTCCGCCCCTCAGAGCTTGTAGCCGATGCTGCGCAGCAGCGCCCGCCGGTCGGCCACATCGGCCTCGGTCTCGACACCCAACGGGGTCTCACCGTCGATGACGCCCGCGATGCCCCGTCCCCGCTGCGTGGCCGCGACGATGATGTCGACGGGGTTCGCGGTGGCGCAGAAGATCGTGCAGACCTCCGGCACCGCCTTGACGGGGTTGAGCACATTGAGGGGAAAGCCGTCACGCAGCAGGATCACGAAGGTGTGCCCTGCGGCGATCGCGGACGCGTTGCGCACGGCCAGGTCGACCAACTCCTGGTCGTTGCCCGACCGACGAACCAACCGCGGCCCGGACGCCTCGCAGAAGGCGACGCCGAAACGCAGTGAGGGGCTCACGCCCACCAGCGCCTCGTGCAGGTCGTCGACCGTCTTGATGAAGTGCGCCTGCCCGATCACAACGTTCACGTCGTCGGGCTTGTCGATGGGCACGATCGTGAAGGACAACGTCGTCTCGCTCATCCACCCATCGTCGCACGGGCCGACGGGCCGGCGACGCTCTGCGCCGGGGTCGCGTCGTCAGTCGCGCTGGGGGTAGATGCCGTTGACGCAGATCAGGTAGGCGGGGAATTGACCCTCACCGGCCGGGGAGGCCAGCTTGGGCAACGCGAAGGTGCTCTGCCCGTCGCCGCCGTACTGGGTGCCGAGCAGCGAGAACAACGCCGTGTTCTGCCCGATGGACAGGAGCTGACCGTTGCAGGCCATCCATCCCTTCGGGACGAAGTTGCCGGCGAACAGCACGATCTGGGCGAGGTAGAAGTCCATGAGCGGGGTCCCTTCCCTAGGACGCTCTGACGGTTCTCCGCCCGGACGCGGGTCGCTTCTTCGCGGCGGCGGCCGGGTCGGCCTGGTGATGAGTCTCGAACGGCGGCCGCGGACCACGGTGCGTAGCGCAGAAGCCTTACTCAGGTAAACCTTCCCATACCTCGGGGGGTGGCGGAAGGGGCCCGACTCCCGCGACGGGCATGGACCATCCCGGGGACACGTCGTGTGGAACATGCCCCCGGGTGACGACCGAGGATCCCTCCCAGCAGGCATCCGGACGGCTTCTCACGAGAACTCGGTCGAGACATCGGACAACTGGGACATCACCAGCGTCCAGGTCACGTACCCCATCGACGGGGTCAGGCGGAGCGTGCTGCTCGACCGTTCGGGTGGGCCCCCGTTCGCCTCACCGGCGGCGAACCCTCTGCGAGATCGACGCCGACCGGGCGATGCGCCGCCATCACCGCGGAACTCCACGACCGGCGTCACTCGGTGACGGTGTGGGCGGGGCCCCCGACCTCGGCGCGCAGGGGCTACGGTCACCTCATGAGGACGCCGCGAGCGCTGCCAGCGCTTCCAGTGCCTGTGCGATACGGGGTCCTCGGCGCGCTCTGGGCCGGGGTGGCGGGCTGCCTGGCGGGCCTCGTCATCGGCCTGCGGGTTCACCCGGCGACGGCGTGGGCCGCGATGGTCGAGGTGGGACTGCCGGCGGCGTTCCTCGGGGCGGTGCTCGGGCTCGTGGTGGGCGCGGTGACGCTCGTCGTGCGCGCCCACCTCCGGAGCTGAACCCGCCTCGCTGGGGCGGGGCGCGGTCGGGGCACCGTTCAGAACGGACCCGGCCGGCGGCGTCCGGCGAACATCGACCACACGAGCGGGACGAGCGAGCCACCCATCAGCCACCTGCCGAGGGTCGGCTCGGACGCCGTGACGATCGCCCCGGCGATGAGCAGGGCCGCGAACACGAGAATGCCGTTGGTGCGGTTCAGTGCGCGTTCGAGTCGTCGCACCCGCAAGTTGAGCAGGGGCGTCTGGGTGGCGAGCTCACCCCGCTCGACGAGGGTGAGCACCCGATCGGCACGACCGGGCAGGGCGAGCGCGATCCGCCCGAGCCTCTCGACCTCCCCCAGCACGGTCTGCACGCTCGAGCCGCCCTCCTCGGCCACGAGCTTGCCGGCGTACGGCGTGATCGTTCCCCAGATGTTGAACTCGGGGTCGAGGCCGGTGCACATCCCCGACAGCATGCCGATGCACCGCCCAAGCAGCAGCAGGTTCTCGGGCAGCTGGAACGGCAGGTCGAGCATGAGGTCGCGGAACTGCAGCCCGAACCGCATCATCTCCGCGGGGTCGATGCTGCGCAGTTGGTCCATGCTCATGCCGCCGAACCGGTCGAACACCTGCATCGTGGCCCGTTCGATCAGCTTGAGGTCGGCGCCGGGCAGCAGGACGTCGAGGGTCTTCATGCTGCCGACGAGTCGGGCGCCGTCCTGCGTCCCGACCGCGATGAGCGCCTCGCGCAGTCCGTCCCTCAGCGTGTCGGGGACGCGGCCGACCATCCCGAAGTCGATGAAGGTCAACGACCACGCCCGGGTGCCGGGCTCGGCGTCGGGACGCGGGGTGACGAACAGGTTCCCCGGGTGCGGGTCGGCGTGGAAGAACGCATCGGTGAAGATCTGCTGCAGGTAGGTCTCGGCCAGGGCGGCCGCCACCTCCGCCCGGTCGATGCCGGCCGCGGTGATCGCGTCGTGGTCGCCCACTTTGATGGCGCTGACGTCCTCGAGGGTCAGAACCCGGCGCGCCGTGAGCTCCCAGACCACGCGCGGCACACCCACCCGGGGGTCGTCGGCGAAGTTGGCGGCGAAGGTTTCGGCGTTGCTCGCCTCGGCGAGGTAGTCGACCTCCTCGAGGGTCGTGGCGGCGAATTCCTCGACGAGCGCCCGCACGTCGGTGCGGCTGGAGATGGGCCGGTAGTGGGTGAGCCAGCCGCCGACCCGTCGCAGGGCGGCGAGGTCGACTTCGATCACCTGCTGGATGTGCGGACGCTGCACCTTGACGACCACATCGCCGAAGCCCAACTCGGCCGCGTCGGCGTCCTGCAGCCGGGCGCGATGCGCCTGGCCCAGCGACGCCGCGGCGAGCGGTTCCGGATCGAACCAGGCGAAGTGTTGCGACAGCGGCAGGTCGAGTTCGGCGTGGGCCACCTCACGGATCGACTCGAAGTCCTCCGGCGGCACCTCGTCCTGCAACCCGGAGAGTTCGGCGGTGATCTCGGGCGGCAGCACGTCGAGGCGGGCCGACAGGAACTGGCCCACCTTGATCATCAGGCCGCCCATCCTGATGGCGAGCGCCCGGAACCGGATGGCCGTGCGTCGGTTGCGACGGGTGCGGGTGAGGTCGGAGAACCTGCCGAGGCCCAGTCGGCGCAACACGATCTCCCAGACGATGAAGCTCGCCGTGACCCGCGCGAAGAAGAACACGATCCGCCGGTAGCGGGCTCGCAGGACCGACCGCTTCATGCAGCCTCCGGTGTGGTGGTGGGCGCGGGTCGCTCAGTCGTCGGCGAGGATGGCGTAGAGCTGCTTGCGGGCCGAGTCCAGTGCCGCGGACGCCGCCGCCCGCTGTGCCGGCGAGCCGGTACGGCCCACCTGGAAGACCGCCTGCATCAGCCGCCCGACCGCCTGGTGGAAACCGCCGGCGTCCGGGCCGGACGCGGCGACGTCCTCCCAGGGCGCGCGAGCCCCCTCCGAGCCGGCGACGACGTCCCGGCCGGCGTCGGTGAGGTGGTAGACCTTCTTGCCGGCCGCCTGCTCGGAGTCGACGAGCCCCTCGTCGGCGAGCAACTGCAGCGTGGGATACACCGAGCCCGCGCTGGGCTTCCAGACGCCACCGCTGCGTTCGGCGAGTTCGTGGATGATCTGGTAACCGTGCATGGGCTGCTCCGAGAGCAGCCGCAGGATCGCCGTGCGGATGTCGCCGCGTCGCGCCCGGGGTCCGCCGGCCGCGGTGACCCCCGACAGCCGGTCCATGAGATCGGCGAGTGGTGGAAAACCGTGGCCCCACGGGCTCGAGGCGTGATGGTGACCGTGCATGAAGACCCCCTTCGGGTGGGTAACGACATATCGTGACCTGTCGCACACGGTAACAGTGGGGTCCAAGGGTGCGCGGTGGGCCGGGCCCGCGGCGAGCCGGCCGCGACGCCGGGTGGACGCCGGCGGAGAATGTCGGCCGGCACTGCGAAACTGGCGGAAGTTCATCTGGGAGGCGCGCGTGTCGATGGTGGAGGCTACGGCGGCGCTCTCGCTGACCGACGACGCCCTGACGCACCGCTTCGGCAGCGAGACAGTGCGGCGTGGGCTCGCCTACGCGCGGCAACACCGCGTCGGCCCCATCACGGTGGCCGGTGACGACAGGCGTCTGGTGGTCAGCGCCCCCGTCGACGGCACGCACACGTATCAGACCCTCATCTCCCGGGCAGGGGCGCCGTCCGGGGCGCGGCTCACCACGCACTGCACCTGTCCGCTGGGCGGCGACTGCAAGCATGCGGTGGCCGTGCTGATCGTGGTGCGCGAGAACGCCCATTCCTTCCACCGGGGTCCTCCGGCCCAGCGCAGCAGCCCCGCCTGGCAGCGCGTGCTGCGCGACATCACCGCCGAGGCGGGGCCCGTTCCGCCGGGAGAGCCGCTCGCCGTGCAGGTCACCCTCGTCCGCGAGGGAGAGGTGTCGCTGCTGCCGTTGCGACGCGGGGTGTCCGGACGCTGGATCCGCGGCGACCTGCAGTGGGACCGCCTGCCCGGCGCCGACGGGGAGTATCAGGCCCGACATCTCCACGCGCTGCAGGAGATCCAGGGCGGCGCCGGGGTGGGCTACCACACCGGTTACTACAACCGTGGCCGCGCGGTGTCCCTCCACGAGGCCCGTCCGGGCATCTGGGCGGCCCTGCGTGAGGCGCACGACGCCGGGGTCGAGTTCGTCCCCGGCACCGGGACGCCGCCGGTGCGGTTGGCCGACGGGCCGGCGTCCCTCATCGTGGAAGTCGACCGGGGCACGACCGGACTCACTCTGACACCCAGGGTCTCGGTGCCCGGAGCGGCACCCGGCAGCAGCGTCCGCCTGCTCGGGCACCCCGGTCACGGCGTCTCACTCACCGTGGCTCGCGAACTGGTGCTCGCCGGGTTCGAGCGGCCGCTGACCGCCGCCCAGGCGTCGCTGCTGGCCGCGGAGCGGGTCGAGGTGCCCGAGCGTGACATCCCACAGTTCGTGTCCCGCTACCTGCCCGCGCTGCGGCGTTCGGTCGAGGTGCGCGAATCCCACGGCGTCGACCTACCGGCCACGGCGAGGCCGGTCGCCGAGGTTCAGGTGAGCTTCCACGCGGGCCACCGTGCGACGCTGCGGTGGTCGGTCGCGTACGGGCAGGCGCCAGACCGACTCACGCTGCCGGTGGTGCCGCAACCCGACGACCCGCCCGTGCGCGACCCCGACGCCGAGGACGCGGTCTTCACGTCGCTGCCCGATGGCCCCTGGCCGTGCATCGACACGCCGTTCGGACGCCGCCCCGCCGCGGAGGCGATCCTGGCCGGCCGCGACACGATCGACCTGGCCGCGGTCTCGCTGCCGCAGTTGCGGGCCCTCGACGACGTCGAGGTGAGCGTGCACGGTGAGGTTCCCGACTACCGGGAATCCGAGGATGCGCCCGAGGTGCGGCTGAGCGTCCGTGAGCCCGCCGACGGGTCGACCGACTGGTTCGACCTGGCCGTCGACGTCACCCTCGGCCGCGAGCACGTGCCCTTCGTCGACCTGTTCACCGCGCTGACACTGGGGCACGACCACCTCGTGCTGGAGTCCGGCACCTGGTTCAGCCTCGACCGCCCCGAGTTCGAACAGCTTCGGCACCTCATCGACGAGGCTCGCGAACTCGGTGAGGGGTCCTCGGGACAGTACCGGTTGCGCGTCGAGCACGCCGGGCTGTGGGACGAGTTGGTGAGCCTGGGCGTCGTCGCCGAGCAGGCCGCCGGGTGGCGGCGGGCCGTCTCGGGGCTGCTCGACCTGGCCGAGTTGCCCGCCGTACCCGTGCCGGCGGGGCTGCTCGCCACCCTGCGCCCGTACCAGGTGGAAGGGTTCCGCTGGCTCAGCTTCCTGTGGGCGTCGCGGCTGGGCGGAATCCTCGCCGACGACATGGGGTTGGGCAAGACACTGCAGGCGTTGGCGCTCGTCGCGTCCGCGCACGAGCGCGGGGAGTTGACCGACCCCGTGCTCGTCGTGGCGCCCACGAGCGTGCTGTCGACGTGGGCGTCCGAGGCGGCCCGGTTCACCCCCGGCCTCGACGTGCGGGCGGTGACGCGCACCGCATCCAAGGCGGGCGTCCCGCTCGCCGAGGCGAGCGCCGGGGCGCACATCGTGGTCACCTCGTACACGCTGCTGCGACTCGACGCCGACGAGTACGCCGCCCAGCGCTGGTCGGCGGTGTTTCTCGACGAGGCCCAGTTCGTGAAGAACCGGCACTCGCGGGCCTACCAGGCCGTCCGAAAGCTGTCGGCCGGCATCCGGATCGCGATGACGGGCACGCCCCTCGAGAACAACCTCATGGACCTGTGGTCGCTGCTGTCGATCGCCGCGCCCGGCCTGTATCCCGATCCCGAGCGGTTCACCGAGCTGTACCGGCGTCCGATCGAGAATCACACCGACCCCGAGGCACTGCCGCGCCTGCGCCGCCGGATCCGGCCGCTCATGCTGCGCCGCACCAAGCAGGCGGTGGCGGGCGAGTTGCCTCCGAAGCAGGAGCAGGTGCTTCCCGTCACGCTCGGTGCGGCCCATCGGCGGCTCTACGACAAGCAGCTCAACGCCGAACGACAGAAGGTGCTGGGGCTGGTCGGCGACCTGAACCGCAACCGGATCGCGATCTTCCGCTCGCTCACCGTGCTGCGTCAGCTGAGCCTGTCACCGGCCCTCGTCGACCCGGCACACCCTCCGCAGTCGGCCAAGATCGACCTGCTCGTCGAGATGCTCACCGAACTCGCCGCCGAAGGCCACCGGGCACTGGTGTTCAGCCAGTTCACCTCGTTCCTGGCCCTGGTCAGAACCCGGCTCGACGCCGCGGGGCTGAGCTACCAGTATCTCGACGGGCGCACCCGGGATCGGGCGGCCCGCGTCGCGGCGTTCCGGAACGGCTCCGATCCGGCCTTCCTGATCAGCCTCAAGGCGGGCGGTTTCGGGCTCACCCTCACCGAGGCCGACTACGTGTTCGTTCTCGACCCGTGGTGGAACCCGGCCGCCGAGCTCCAGGCCATCGACCGCACCCACCGCATCGGCCAGGACAAGAGCGTGGTCGTCTACCGTCTCGTCAGCGCCGACACCATCGAGGAACGCGTCGTCGCGTTGCAGCAACGCAAGCGCGACCTGTTCGATCAGGTGGTCGGCTCGGGCGGCGACCTCGCGGCACCGCTGAGCGCCGACGACATCCGGGGGCTGCTCGACCTGTGACCCGGGGTGGCGGCGACACGCCACGGGCCGATGCGTCCCGCATGCGGGCCTCAGTGGTGGAAGCCGCTCCGCACCGAACTGGAGCCACGCCCGCTGGCCAGTTCGTCGACCGCCGCGCGCAGGTCACGGGCGAACGCCTCGGCCATGTCGTGACTGAACCCGTTACGGCACACGACCCTGAGCACCGACAGGTCCTGCCGATCGGCGGGGAAGGGGTACGCGGGCACCTGCCAGCCCCGCTCGCGCAGGGCGGTGGAGACGGCGTAGACGTCCCAGTCGGTGAAGCCGTCGGCGGTGGTAAAGGCGACCACCGGCAGTTCGGTGCCCGCGGTGATCAGCCGGAACTGGTCGAACTCGGCGATCCGCGCGGCGACGAACCTGGCGACGTCGCGGGTCGACTGCTGCACGGCGCGATAGCCCTCCCGGCCGAGCCGGACGAAGTTGTAGTACTGGGCGATGACCTGGGCGCCCGGACGGGAAAAGTTCAGCCCGAGGATCGGCATGTCACCGCCGAGGTAGTCGACGCTGAACACGAGTTCCCGGGGCAGGGCGGCGGTGTCGCGCCACAGGATCCAGCCGAGGCCGGGATAGACCAGCCCGTACTTGTGCCCGGAGGTGTTGATCGAGGCGACCCGCGCCAGCCGGAAGTCCCATTCGAGGTTTTCGTCGATGAAGGGGGCGATCATGCCGCCGGAGGCGGCGTCGACGTGGACCGGCACGTCGGGTCCGCCCCCGGAGGCCAGGGCGTCGAGCGCCCCGGCGATCTCGGCGACCGGTTCATAGCTGCCGTCGTAGGTCGAGCCGAGGATCGCGACCACCCCGATCGTGTTCTCGTCGCACGCCGCGACCGCCTGGGCCGCTTCGAGGTGGAACCGGTCGCCCTCCATCGGCACCATCCGCGCCTCGACGTCCCAGTAGCGGCAGAACCGTTCCCAGCACACCTGCACGTTCGCGCCCATCACCAGGTTTGGCCGACCGGCACCATCGCCCACGCGCGCCCGCCAGCGACGCAGCAGGGCCAGACCCCCGAGCATGGCGGCCTCACTCGACCCCGTCGTCGAGCAGCCGGTCGGGTGGGCCGCGTCGGGCGCGTTCCACAGGTCGGCGATGATCGCCAGGCAGCGCTGCTCGATCTCCGCGGTCTGCGGGTATTCGTCCTTGTCGATGATGTTCTTGTCGAGGGTCGACGCGATCAGCGCGCGCGCCTCCGACTCCATCCACGTCGTGACGAACGTGGCGAGGTTCAGCCGGGCGCTGCCGTCGAGCATCAGCTCCTGCTCGATCAGCCCGGCCGCCACGTTCGGGGGAACCGGGTCGTCGGCGAGCCGCAGCTTCGCCAGCTCGAGCCGCTGGCCCAGGGCGGGGTTGGCATCGGTGAGCAGAGCGTTGGTGGTTCGGTCGGTGTGGTCGCGCCGTTGGCCCATGGACGCAGATTACGCGCCGGGGCGCGCCCAGGATCAGGCCAACGCGACCTGCCCCTCGGCGCGCTCCTTGATCCCGAGCAGCATCCGCCGCTCCATGACGAACCCGATCGGCTCGACCAGGCGCCACAGCCACCGGTCGCGGGACGGATGGGCGTTGCGCTGCCGGCTCACCAGGCGGGTGGCCGTGCCGCCTCGGACGCTGAGCAGCTGCCACTGCCACGTGGCACCGGTTCCGTCCTCGACGGGAGTGGGCACGGCGGCTTCGGTGACCGGGTCGGCGCTGACCAGCACCAGCGACGTGCCGGTGTCGACCGAGGCCACCCGGAAGCAGGGCGACCCTGGCCGGCCGAGCCGAACCAGGTCACCGGGCTCCAACTGCTGGTGCTCCGGCAGCACCGCATCGGCGCTGTGGATGTCGAGACGCAACAGGTTCTCGAGGGCGTCGTAGCTGTACAGCCCGCCGCGTCCCTGGCCGATCTGCGCCAGCCACGACCACACCGCCCGCGGGCGCGCCTCGATGGTGACCGCCCGGGTCGACTGCAGCCGCGGCTCGGGCACCAGATCGTCGCCCGGCATCGCGGCCCGGCACTCCCCCTCGGTGGCCCCCCAGCGGTTGTAGCGGCCTCGCAGCACCGGCGACCCGGCCAGGGTCACCGCGATCGCCGCAGCGCCCTCCACCGCGTCGTACCAGCCCTCACCCGCCCGACGGGGACGCGGTCGCGTCGGGACGACGACCGGGTTGACCTCGACGCTGTCGGGTGCGAGGTCGAGTTCGGCGTAGGTGAAGTCGCCGTCGGGCAGGTGCCAGATGGCCGCCCCGGCGGTCGGGACGGCCCGCCCGTCGACCGTCTGCCATCCGGCCACGGGCGTCGACCAGCGCGCTCGAACCAGGCCTCCGGGCAGGTCGGCGTAGCGGTCGTCGCTGCTGACATCGAGCGGGGCACCCCGTTCGTCGACCCGGACGTGGGCGCCGACGATCCGCCCGGCATCGGCGAGGGTCACGTCGAAGCTGTCGGCGTCGACCGCGCGGAACGAGACCGGCGCCCGCAACAGCATCGAGGGTGCCAGCAGGATGGCGTCGTCGAGCCAGGTTGTCAGCTCGCCGATGTCGAACTCGTCGCCCTGCCCGTCGGCGACGGTGATCATGTCGAGCAGTCTGCCGATCATGCGCCCCCGGCCCTGCAGGTAGCTGTCGCGGCCGACCATCGGCAGCACGCCCCACAGGTCGATCCGCATCCAGAACACCCGGGCGATCGGAGCGACGGTGTTGTATTGCCAGATGTCGGCCGGGGCGAACCTCTGCCCCCGCCGCAGCCGGAACCGGCCACGCAGGTGCGCCCGGAGCGACATCACCGCCGGACGCCCGACCACCCCGGCGAATCGGAGGTATCGCTGCACGGGCTCGGGAAGCCCGTCGAGTTCCGCGTCGGTGACCTGGCTGACCACACCAGGTGGTGCCAGCGACGCCATGTCGCCCGCAAGGCGACCCGCCAGATCTCTGCCCACGATGCCGATCATCACGACCCCTTCTCAGGCTACGTGCCGGTGGGCTCGGACCGGCACCTCGAGCGCTCTCACGCCGCGAGGGGCGGGATCCCGCCCCTCGATGTGGGGGCGCCCGCCTCGGCCGGAGCGGACGAGTCGTCGCCGGCGGCGTCCATCAGCCCGCGGAAGGGGCAAGCTGGTGACATGACCGAACGGCAGCGCTTCGAAGTGCTCGCGCGCCACCCCGGGTTCGAATTGCGCCGCTACCCCGCGCACCTGGTGGCCGAGGTCGAGGTGCGCAGTTCGTTCGGCGACGCCGGAAACCGCGCGTTCGGGATGCTGGCGGGCTACATCTCGGGGCGCAACAGCACCCGCGGCACGGTGGCCATGACCGCCCCGGTCGGTGCAGGCGCCGGTGCCTGCGCGGATCGCGATGACCGCGCCCGTCGTCCAGGAGTCGGGCGGCGAGCCGGATCGGCACGTGGTGGCGTTCGTGATGCCGGCCGAGTACACCCTCGAGACCCTGCCGGCGCCGTCGGACCCGCGGATCCGGATCCGTGAGGTTCCGGCCCAGGTCGCCGCGGCCACGACATTCACCGGACGCTGGTCGGAGCCGATCTATCGGCATCAGCTGGCCGGCCTCCGCCGTGCGCTCACCCGGGCCGGGCTCGACGTCGTCGGGCCACCGAGGTTCGCCCGCTTCAACCCTCCGTGGACACCGTGGTTCCTGCGACACAACGAGGTCGTGCTGCCGGTCGCCGACCCCACGACGCCGTCCGGATGAGCGTCGCCGGCCGCTCCAACCCGGCCCGCCCGCCGAGGTGGGGCACTGTCGTCGGCCCTGTGGGCAGGCCGTCGGTGAACAGCGCTGCGCCGACTTCCGGGGGCGCTCGGTAGCCCCCGACATCCGGGACACCTACCAGGCATGCCGGGCCTGCGATCGATGATCCCGCGGTGCTGTTGTCCGTTCGCGCCCGTACAGTGAGGGAAGCACGCGACGAAGGAACCGACATGTCCCAGAACCTCAACGGCCAGCCCCAGCCGCCCGAGTTCCAGCCGGGCCAGCAGCCACCGCCGTGGGGCCCGCCCGGCCAGCAGCCGCCGGCCGGCGCCCAACCAGACTCCCAGGCCTGGTCATGGGGACCCTCGGCCGCCTTCCAGACCGCGCCCGACTACGACGTGCCGGCCGGGCTGTACCAGGAGCCCGCACCCTCCGGTCAGCCGATCGGTGGCGGTTACCAGAACCCCGGGTCGACCTACCGGGCGCCCGGATCCGCCCAGCCAGGCGCCCTACGGCCTGGCGGTGCCGATGGCCAACCCCTACGCCCCGTCGGTGCAGGCACCCTACGGGATCGATCCGGTGAGCGGCCTGCCCTACTCCGACAAGAGCAAGCTCGCCGCCGGCCTGCTGCAGATCCTCCTCGGCGGTTTCGGCGTCGGGCGGTTCTACCTCGGTGACATCGGCATCGGCATCGCCCAGATCGTGGTCACCCTCGTCACGTTCGGGTTCGGCGCCCTGTGGCCGCTCATCGACGGCATCATGATCCTCGCCGGTTCACCGCGCGACAAGCAGGGCAGGCCGCTGCGCCCCTGACCCCGGCGGCCGACGGAGCGCCGTCCACCGCGCCGCCGGGGTCCGCTCGATTCCGGACGCCCGCGACCCGTGCAGGCAGGGGGCGCGCGGCGTGGCAAACTGTGCCGCGCATTCCGGCGACGACACTCGGGGAGATGGGCAATGGGCATCAGGATCGGCACATCGGGCTGGTCGTACGACCACTGGCAGGACGTGCTGTACGACGGCGTCCGACCGGCACAGCGCCTCGCGCGGTACGCGTCGGAGTTCGGCACCGTCGAACTCAACGCCAGCTTCTACATGTGGCCGCGCGCCGCGGCCTTCCAATCGTGGCAGCGCCGCCTGCCCGACGGGTTCACGATGTCGGTCAAGGCACCGCGCGCCCTCACCCACGCCCGGCGACTGCGCGATCCCGAGCAGTGGGTGTCGCGGATCACCTCCGGCTGGCACGACCTGTACGACAAGCGGGGCATGCTGCTCGTGCAGCTGCCCCCCGACATGGAGCGGGACGACTCCCGCCTCGACCACTTCCTCGGCCTGCTGCCCTGGTGGATGCCGACCGCCGTCGAGTTCCGGCACCCGTCGTGGGCCTGCGACGAGGTGTTCGGCCTGCTCGAACACCACCGCGCGGCCTACGTCGTGATGTCGGGGGCCGGGTTGCCCTGTGTGCTGCGGGCCACCGCCCCGAACGTGTACATCCGGCTGCACGGCCCCCACTCCGAGGGCCTCTACACGGGCTCGTACTCCGACGACGACCTGCGGTGGTGGGCCGACCGCATCCGCGAGTGGCACTCGCAGGGCCGCGACGTGTACGCCTACTTCAACAACGACGGCGAGGGCCACGCCGTGCGCAACGCCCGGACGCTGCGCGGCCTGCTCGGCGTGTAGACGGCTCGCACCCTCCCAATCCGCAGGCGACCGGTGTCCCGGGACGCCGTCACGCCCGGAGCACCGCCAACCGCCTGCGGATCCGGAGGGCCCGGGAGGCGCCTCCCCACGGCGAGACGCAGGCCCTCCCGACCCGGGTGGCCCGCCGCCCGACGCGGCAGGCGGGTCACCCGAGCCGAGCAGGGACGCCGCTCTGCGGCGCGATCCACACGGTCGACTCGCCGGCGAGCGTCCCCTCGGATCCCGCCGAGCTCACGACGACTCGGGCGGTGGGTTCCAAGGGGTAATCCCGCGTCCCGAAGTTGGTGACGACCTCCCAGCCGCCGGGCCGGGTGAAATGCAGCACATCGTCGCGTCCGGTCTCGATCCAGGTCAGCCGTTCGTCGGCCTGCAGCGCGTGCCGCAGGGCCAGTGCCCGGCGATACAGCGACAGGGTCGAGTCGGGGTCCCGATCCTCCAGCGCCACCGCGTGGCCGGTGAACCAGGCCGGTTGCGGCAGGTGCGCGGAACCGGGTCCGAACCCGAAGGAGGTGCCGCCCGGGGTCCACGGGAGCGGCACCCGGCACCCGTCGCGGCCGATCTCGGCGCCGCCGGTGCGGAAGAACGTCGGGTCCTGTCGCTGGTCGTCGGGAATCTCGGCCACCTCGTGCAGCCCCAGCTCCTCGCCCTGGTAGAGGTAGGCGGATCCCGGCAGTCCGAGCATCAGCAGCGTGGCGGCCCGCGCACGACGCTCCCCCCGCTCGCGGTCCAGCGCCGGGTCGGCCCCGCGCGACCTGAGCCACGCCGACGCGGCACCAGCCATGGTGGCGTCCGGGTGCTGGTCGCCGGTCCGCGCGGACGACAGGGCGTAGCGGGTCGCGTGCCGCACCACGTCGTGGTTCGACAGCACCCAGGTACTCGACGACCCCGAGCGCGCGGCCAGGTCGAGGCTCGCGGTGATGATGTCGCGGAACTGGGCGGCGTCGAAATCCGCGAGCAGCAGGTCGAAGTTGAACGCCTGACCGAGGCTTCGCGGGCTGGCGTACAGCGGCACCCGCGCCGGGTCGACCCATGCCTCCGCGACCGCCGTTCTCGGCGGATCGTACGAGTCGAACACCTCCCGCCACTCGGCGTAGACCTCGTGGACGTCGTCGCGGTCGAGAAGCGGGTGGTTGCCGTCCCGCGGCAACAGGGCCAGCTCGGCGGTGGAGGGCAGGGGTTCGCTCAGATCCTTCGTAAGCATGTGCGCGACGTCGATCCGGAACCCGTCGACCCCGCGGTCGGCCCAGAACCGCAGCGTCGTGACGAAGTCGGCGCGAACCTCGGGGCTCGACCAGTTCAGGTCGGGCTGCTCGACGGCGAAGTTGTGCAGATACCACTGGCCGTCGGGCACGCGCTCCCAGGCCGATCCCCCGAACATCGATACCCAGTCGGTCGGCGGAAGGGATCCGTCCGGTCCGGTGCCGTCGCGGAAGATGTAGCGTTCACGCGCCGCGGAGCCCGGCCCGGCGGCCAGAGCTTCCTGGAACCAGGCGTGCAGGTTCGATGTGTGGTTCGGCACGATGTCGACGATCACCCGGATGCCCCGGGCGTGCAGAGCCGCCACCATGGCGTCGAAGTCGTCGAGCGTTCCGATCCGGGGATCGACATCGCGGTAGTCGGCGACGTCGTAGCCGCCGTCGGCCAGCGCCGACGGGTAGAAGGGGCTGAGCCAGACCGCGTCCACCCCGAGCTCGGCGAGGTAGTCGACCCGCGAGCGGATGCCGGCCAGGTCACCGGTGCCGTCGCCGTTCGCGTCGGCGAAGCTGCGCGGATAGATCTGGTAGACGACGGCCTGGCGCCACCAGGACGCGTCGTCGTGCAGGAAGGCGGTCCCGGTCGGTTCCGCGAGAAGCTGTGCCACGGGTGATTCCTTTCGATGATCGGGGACGAGTTGTCGGGCCGTTACTTGATGGCTCCCTGGGTGACGCCCGCCATCACCCAGCGCTGCGTGAACAGGTAGACGATGATCGAGGGCGCCATCGCCATGAGGTACGAGGCGAACGAGACGTTGTAGTTGTTGGAGAACTGGGTCTGGAAGATTTGCTGCAGCACGGGGAGCGTCTGCAGTTGCGGGTTCGAGGTGATCAGCGACGGCATCATGTAGTCGTTCCAGGAGGCAAGGAAGGCGAAGATGCCGACCGTGGCGCTCATCGGCGCCAGCAACGGGAAGATCAGCTTCCAGAACACCTGCCACGTGGTGGCGCCGTCCATCCGGGCGCTCTCCTCGAGCTCGCCGGGGATCGAGCGCAGGAACGCGGTGAACAGCATGACGCTGAACGACAACTGGAACATCACGTGCAGGACGGCGACGCCGATGGGGTTGTCCAGGTGCACCATGCCGGTGAGCTTCACCTGCGGAAGCGCCACGACCGGGAACGGCAGGAACATCGCGGCCAGCAGGTAGAAGAACGACCAGCGGAAGAACCGGTGTCGCCAGTTGTGCGAGATCGCGTAGGCGGCCCAGGCGCTGAGCACGATCGTCCCGCCGACGGCCACGACGGCGACGAACACCGAGATCGCGAAGCTCCGGGGGAAGTCGGTGAGCGTCCAGGCCCGCTCGAAGCCGGAGACGCTGAACGGCGCGGGCAACTCGAACGCGTTGCCGTTCACCGCCTGCCTGGTCGTCTTGAACGCCATCGACACGGTGACGTAGATCGGAACGATCACGGTCAGCGCGCACACGGCCAGGACGATCGTCAGGGGCCAGTTGGCGCGACCCTGGGTGCCGGACGCGACGGCCGCCGGCCACTTCTGGTGATCGTGCGAGCGCCGAGGCTCGCGGCATCGAACGAGGTCGTGGTCATCAGAATGTCGCCTTTCCCGGGTGAACCGCAGCTGCAGGAGCGCGATCACCACGGCAATGATGAAGAAGATGGTCGCGTTGGCCATCTGATAGGCGTAGTCGCCGCTGCTGAAGCCGTTGAAGATGGACATCGCGACGCTGACGGTCGATGTTCCGGGACCTCCACCGGTGAGTCCGACGATGATGTCGTACACGTTCAGGAAGCCCTTGAAGCCGAGGATGACGTTGATGACGATGTAGCCGGCGACCAGCGGCATGGTGATGGACCGCAGTTGGCGCCACCCGCCTGCGCCGTCGATCGATGCCGCTTCGTAGACCTCGCCCGGGATGGAGAGCAGCCCGGCGATGTAGATGAGCAGCGCGCTCGGGATCGCCTGCCAGGCCGCGACGATCACGAGGGCGACCAGTGCCAGGTTGGGTGTGGCGAGCATCGATTGCTCGAGCGGGCCGACGCCCATGGCCGTGGCCAGGGCGGGCACGCTGGTGCCGAAGAGGTAGCTGAACACGTAGGCGATGACGATCCCCGAGATCACCATCGGCACCACGAACGTCGTGCGCAGCGCGGTACGGGCCTTGATCCGGGCGGTGAGCGACACCGCCAGCAGGAAGGCGACAAGATTGACGACGACGACGGTGATCACGGCGAACAGGAAGGTGAACCCGTACGCCTGCAGGATCGACGGGTCGGAGAACGCCGCCTGGTAGTTGGTGAGGCCGACGAACCGGAAGGTGCCGAAGCCGACCGAGTTGGTGAAGCTGAGCACGATGCCCATGACCGCGGGCAGCGTGATCGCCAGGGTGAACAGGATCAGGGTGGGCACGAGGAAGACGTAGAAGGTGGGCTCGACGCGGCGGAATCCTGAGCGCCGAACCGCTGCCGTGGGCAGAGGCGCGATGGCCATGGTGAGCTCGTTTCGCTGGGGAGGGTAGGGAGTCAGGCGACGCGGATCGCGTAGCGCGACCAGTCCGAGTCGAGGAGCGCCAGTTGGGAGGCCGGACTGGAGCCGAGGACGATGGCCTGCGCGTAGTTGGCGACAGGAATCGAGGCCGGGATCAGCTGCGACGGGCCGAGGTAGAAGTCGCCACCCGAGTAGTACTTCCTGCAGCCCGGCCAACGCCGGATTGGTCGGTGCCGGCGCATCCTTGCGCGAGCCGAAGCCGTCGTTGTCGTTGTTGTAGGTGTCGTTGATCCGCGGCTGCATCAACCACGCCATGAAGTCGCGGGCCGCAGCCTTCCGCGGGGACGCCTCGGGAATCCACAGGGCTAGGTCCACGTTGACCCGCACCTTGAGGTCCGACGGACTCTCGGTGACCGGCAACGGGAACATGCCCAGGCTCAGATGCGGACTGGTCAGGGCGATCTGACCCAACGCCCAGGGGCCCTGCAGGTACATGGCCGCCTTCCCCTGCGCGAAGGCCGTGTTCCCGTCGCCGTAGTGGCGGCTCGCGGCGTCCTTGTTCGAGTACTGGGTGAGCTGGACCATCCGCGCCATCGGCGCGGCGAGATCCTTGGAGAACGACGTCGACGACGTCGGGCCGACGTGGGTGCCCTCCTGCTTCAGCCTGTTGAAGAAGGTGGGCACGTCCACCATGCCGCCGATGGTGTAGTCGAACATGCCCTGCGCGATCGTCCACGTGTCGGCGTAGGTGCTGTAGAACGGGGTGACCCCGGCAGCGGTGAGCCGCTCGCAGACGCCGACCAGCTCCGACCAGGTGGTGGGCACCGCGACGCCGTGCCGGGCGAAGATCTCCTTGTTGTAGATCACCCCCTCCGCCATCACCGAGTACGGGATCGCGCTGATCCGTCCCGGGTAGTCGGCCGTCTGCTTCATGAGCGGCCAGAGCGCGGGGTTGATCGACGCCGCCTGCGGGGTGTCGCTCAGATCCGAGAGGGCTCCGTGGTTCACGAACTCGGCGACGGCGAAGTTGTAGTTCCAGCAGCCGAGGTCGGGCGGGCGGTTCCGCACGAAGTCTGCGGGCACGTTCGACGACGAGTCCAGCACGACCCGGACCGTGTCCTGCTCGGAGTGGTACTTCGAGATGAGGTGGTGGAAGTAGGGGATCACCTCCGGTTTGGAGAGGTAGAACGAGATCGTCGTCGGCGACGATCCGCTGGGCGCGCCGCAAGCGGCGAGGGCCAGCCCCGAGCCGAGGGCGCCGGCGCCGGCAAGGAATCCCCTGCGGGTGAGCGGCGAGTCGGCGCGGGCCGACGGGTGTGGATGAGGAGACACCGTTGTCCTTCCTGTCACGCGGTGAAAGCGACAATAACTAGATTTAGTCGCTAGATCAAGATCCGTGCGACATAATCTCAGCACGAGACGAGAGAGGCCGGCACCCCGTGGAACGAATCCCCGCAGCCACCGTCGCCAGGCCCGGCAGCCTGGACGCCGTGCTCGACTACGCCTGGGATGCCGGGGAGTTCACCGCGACCGATGTCATGGACGCCGTCGGCGTCACGAGATCGACGGCGATCAGCGCGACCGAACGCCTCGTCGACATCGGGTTGCTGCACGAACTGCCGAACGCGCGGGACGCCGGGGAATACCGCATGGGCCGGCCGGCTCGCCGGTTCACACTCCGAGCGGGGGCGGGGGTGAGCGTCGGCATCGACGCCGGCCGCGCGCATCTGGCGGTCGAGGTGGCCGACCTCGCCGGATCGAAGATCCACACCCGTCGCTGGAGCCTCGACCCCGACGACGACTCGACGCTCACTCGTCGGCGCCGGATTTCCGACGCGGTCGACTCCGCCCTCGAGGGGGCCGGATCCAGCCGCGACGAGGTCGTGGCGGTCTGCCTCGGCGTGCCGGCACCGGTTGACAAGCACGGGTCCTCCCCCCATCACCGCGCCGGCTTCTGGGACCTCATGAACCCCGACCTCATGGGGCTGTTCGCGGGCTGGGCACCCTTCGTGCGCGTCGAGAACGACGCCTCGCTGGCCGCGCTGGCCGAGGGAACGAGCGGTGCGGCGCGGGGATGCGAGAACTACGTGACGCTGCTCGCCGGCGAACGCCTGGGGGCGGGGGTCGTGGTCGACGGGCAACTGCTGCGCGGCGCGCACGGCGGTGTGGGTGAGATGCTCGCCTTCGCGCACGTCGTCGGCGTAGAGACGGCGGCCGGCCTGGGTCAGCAGTTGCAGGACTGGGCCCGTGACGCGGTCAGCAGCGGAAGCGCCGCTCCCGCCGGACGGCTGGCGAAGACACCGATCGACGCGATCGACGCCCGGCTGGTCGTCGAACTCGCCGCGGCCGGAGACGGGGACGCCCAGGCTCTGGTCGCCCGGGCCGGGAGCATGCTCGCACGGATCCTCAGCGTGCTCGGCAGCATGTTCGATCCCCAACTCATCGTGGTGTCGGGCGCCGTCGCGGGCGGCGTCGGCGCCATCGCCGACATCGCGCGAGCCGAACTCCCGACCGGGATGGATCTGCCCGAGCCCGAGCTGTCCGTGTCCGCCCTCGGCGCCGATGTCGTCGTCGACGGGGCGGTCGCCGCGGCGACCCTGCTGGCCCGCGAACACGCCCTCGAGTTGTTTCTGAACAGGGAACTCGCGAACCGGACCCCGGGGGGTTCCGGTACCGATCCCGGCGACGAGTCCCGACTGGCGGAATCCGGACCTAGGCTGCCGACGTGAGCATTTCCAGGGTTCAGCTGTTCTCGGTGCCGGTGAGCGATCCCGATCGGGCGCGCGATTTCTACCTCGACGTGCTCGGCTTCGACCTCGTGCGGGAGATGCCGATGGCACCGGGAACGCGATGGATCCAGGTGCGACCCCACGGCGGTGAGACCTCGATCACCCTGGTCACCTGGTTCGACACCATGCCCGCGGGGTCCCTCACCGGTGTGGTGCTGGAGTCCGACGACCTGGATGCTGACATGGCCCGCCTCCGCGAGCACGGGGTGAGCCTCGACGACGCCGTGCGCGACGACCCGTGGGGCCGCTCGATCGGATTCGCCGACCCCGACGGCAACCGGCTGATCCTGCAGACAACCCGTGCCCGGGGGTGACGTCGCCCCGGCGGGCCCGTCGCCGGCGGCAGCCGTCACAGCCAGCGGCGTCCGCGGAGCAGCCCGATGAGGTGGTCGAGCACGCCGGGATCCATCCGCAGGCCGTTGTGCTCGTACTCGCTCGTCACCCACGTGCGGCAGTCGGGCAGCAGCGACGCCGTCTCGAGTGAGAACTCCAGCGGCACGTAGGCGTCGTCGTGGTAGACCGCCGCGGCCACTGGCACCTCGGCCACCGCCAGCCGGTCGGGAAAGTACAACTGGTTCCACGGGTGCTCGGCGATCAGGTCGGCCGCTCCCGCGAACGGGCGCAGTGCGGCGTCCTCGGCGAACAGGCTGCGGTGCAGGTGCTCGCCGCCGAGCAGGGTCGGATCCTCGCGGACCCGCTCGGGCATCGTCCGCTCGGCCGACCAGCGGGTGGCGACGCCGTCGGCGTAGCTCGACTCGTGCAACACCGAGTAGATCGGGTTGCGCCCGGTGAACGGCAGCGCGGCGGCGAGATCGTGGGAGAACGCCGATGAGCTGTGGTCGAGTTCGAGCAGATAGTGCAGTTGCTCGATACCGCCCTGCATGCCGAGCCGGTGTCCGATGGTGCGGAACCGCTCGGGTGAGACCGTGTCGCCGTTCGGCAGGATGATCCGACCCTGCGCGCACAGCCGGCTCAGTTCGCGCACCCTGTCGCGGTCGGCGGGGAATCGCCGGTAGTACGCCTCGGACTTGGCGATCATGATCCGCCAGGTCGTGGCGTACACGTCGTCGATCGGGTGCTGGACGGCGCTGAGGCCACCGGTGATGAGAGCTCCCGCGACAGATTCGGGATGGGTCGACAGGTAGTGCAGCGTGGTGAATCCGCCGAACGACTGGCCGAGAACCGTCCAGCGGGACACGTCGAGCGCCGTGCGGACCGCTTCGCAGTCGTTGACGATCTCGTCGGCACGCAGGTGGGTGAGGTGGTCGGCCTGGGAGGCCGCGTCCAGGCCGGCGAGGGCGCCCGAGGCCTCGGCGTCGGCGATCCCGTCGGCCCTGACCACGCGGGACGACACCGGGGTCGAGCGCCCGGTGCCGCGCTGGTCGAGCATCACGACCTGGAAGTCCGCGAGCGCCCGGGGCAGCCACGACGGATTCGCCGGCACCAATGTCGGGCGCGGCGCCTCGCTGCCCGGACCGCCCTGCAGGAAGACGAGGTAGGGCTTGTCGGCGCACCCCTCCCCGGTGACGACCCGGGCGAACACCTCGATGGTGCCCGCGCCCCGACGGACATGGTCGAGGGGAACCTCAAGGGTGAGATCGGTGAGTGTCAGGCCCGGGAGCGAGTGGGTGGACGTGCGCACGGTGCTCAGGCTAGACCCGCCACCCAGCGGTCGCGCGGGCTCGGGGTCGACGTCGCGCGACCCGATACAGCGAGACGATCCGCAGCGTCACGGGCGCCGCGACACCGCGCTCGCGCACAAGTGCCCGCTGGCGACACGATCTGTCTCAGTCTGCCGTGGTGTCGTTCACCCCGCCCGCTGCCCGGAACCCCCACCGGACCTCAGATACCGCTCCAGGCTGAGCGGGGGCTCTCCGGTGATCCTCTCGACGGCGTCCGAGACCCGGGCCAGTTCGCCGCTCGCGATCGCCGTGTAGGTGCTCACCCAGGCATCGACCTGATATCGGGGCGCCCCGAACGGTAGCCGCGACGCGTACGCCTCGTCGAGGGTCTCGTCGTGGAAGCTCGTCACCCGACCGGTGACGGTCGTGATGATCGCCGCGACCTCATCGAGGGTGAGCGACTCCGGGCCGGTGAGGTCGTGGATGGCCCCCGCGTGGGACGCGGGATCGGCCAGGACGGCCGCGGCCGTCCTGGCCACATCCGCCCGGGTTACGGCCGCCACCCGCCCCGTGCCGGCGGGGCCACGGATCACTCCGTCGTTGCCGGCCATGTCGGGCAGGAAATCGAGGTAGAGGGAGTCGCGCAGAAACGTCCAGCCCAGGCCCGACGCGCGCAGGTGCTGTTCGGTCGCCCAGTGATCGCGGGCAAGGGTGAACGTCGCATCGGGCGCCGCCCCCTGGAATGACGTGTACACCACCCGCTGGACGCCGACCGCCGCCGCCGCATCGATGAACGTCCGGTGCTGCTCGACCCGGTCGGGGCTCTCGGAGCCCGACACCATGAACAGCACCTCGACCCCACGCAGGGCCGACACCGCCGCCTCCGGGTCGTCGTAGCTCGCCGTCGCGACCCGGGCGCCGGCGGCGTCCTCGATGCGGCTGGGATCCCGAGCGATGAGCACCAGCTCGGCCCCGGCGTCTCGCAGGTGACGGGCGACGAGACCGCCGACGTGGCCGGTGACACCGGTGACCCCGATCAGTGGCCCGGTCATCGGGCGCTCCTCTCATGCGGGCCACGCCCGGGCCGTGGGCGGGCGGTGGGGGGCGGAGCCGTGCAGGCGGGCACGCCGTGAGCAGGTCGCGGATGCGAGGACATGGCCGTGATCACCTCCGACTAACCGTTCGCCCGGAGGTCGCGGATCGCGTCCTGAATGCCGCGGTGGAACGTGGGATAGGCCCAGATCATGTTCTCGAGCACGGAGACGGGCACCTGGGCGTGTACAGCCACGCTCAGGGCACCGAGCACTTCACCACCCTCGGGCCCGGCCGACGTGGCGCCGAGCAGCACGTCACGGTCGGCGTCGACGACGAGCTTGATGAGGCCGCTGTTGCCGGCCTTGTGGATCCACCCGCGGGAACTGGCCGAGACCGGCGACGAGCCGGTGATGACGCGGTAGCCCTCGTCACGAGCCTCCCTCTCGGTGAGCCCGACCGCTCCGATCTCGGGGTCGGTGAACGTCACCCGGGGCAGGGCGCGGTAATCGGCGCCGGGGCCCTGCTTCCCGAGGATGTCGCGCACGACGATGTCGGCCTGATAGGTGGCGACGTGGGTGAACGCCCCGTGCCCGGTGACGTCGCCGACCGCCCAGACACCATCGGTGACCCTCAGCCGGTCGTCGACCGGTAGGGCGCCCGGTTCCCCGCCGAGGCCGAGGCGGCCCCAGGTCTCGGCGTCGATGGTCGGACGCCTGCCCGTCGCCACGAGTAACGCCTCGGCCCGTTCGATCCTGCCGTCGTCGAGTTCGACCGCGAAGCCGTCGGGACCGTGCGACACCGCGGCTGCCCGGCGCCCGACGCACAGGGTGATGCCCTCGGTGGTGAGCGCCTCGGCGAGCAGATCTCCGGCCTCGGGTTCCTCGCGGGACACCGGACGCGGCGCGGCGTCGACGATCGTGACCCGGACGCCGAACCGCGCGTACGCCTGCCCGATCTCGGTGCCGATCGCCCCGCCTCCGAGCACCACCATGCTCGCGGGCAACGTTTCGGCCTTCACGGCGTCGCGATTGGTCCAGAAGGGGGTTCCCTCCAACCCGGGAACCGGCGGCACGACCGGGGCCGTGCCGGTGGCGACGACCACCGCGCGGCGTGCCTCGAACACCCCCACACCGGGAACTTCGACCTCGCGCGGGCTGAGGATCCGGCCACGACCGCGGACGAAGCGCCCGCCCTGACCGGTGAACCGATCGACCCCCACCTGGTCGTTCCAGGTGTCGGTGGCTTCGTCGCGGATCCGCCGTGCGACCGGCGTCCAGTCGGGCGTGACGCTCGACTCGCCGGCCATTCCGGCGACGCGTCGGGTCTCGGCGAGCAGGTTCGCGGCGCGGATCATCATCTTCGTCGGGATGCAGCCCCAGTAGGGGCATTCGCCCCCGACCAGTTCGTTCTCGATGCCGACAACCTCGAGCCCGGACTTCGCCAGGGACCCCGCGACCGCCTCACCGCCGACTCCCAGACCCACCACCACCACATCGACCACCTGATGATCATTCACGCCCGAACCTCCCCCGCCTCGGACGCGGGCACCACCCGGACATCACGCCAGAACGCGACGTGACCGGTGATCTCGCGGGCGGCGGACTTGGGTTCCGGGTAGGTCCACGCGGCGTCCTGCGAGGCTGTCGCCGACGGTGACCGTGTAGTAGCGACGCCTTGCCCTTCCACGGGCACGTGGTGTGGGTGGAGGTGGGCGCGAAGCATTCGGCCCGGATCGACTCCGCGGGGAAGTAGTGATTACCCTCGACCACCACGGTCTGGTCGCTGTCGGCGATGACGGTGCCGTTGAAGATCGCCTGCATTCTCATGGCGTCCCTGCCTTTCTGAACTGGCCGTGCGCGGCGCCCACCGATCCGGGGGCCCCGGCGGTGGGATGACCACCGGCCTGCACGGACATTGGACGGGCTTCTGTGGGTCGAAACACGCTGCGAGCCCCGCTCATTCCTGCCGCTCGGGCGTCGGCGACCACGAGCAGGCAGCCAGGCTCCGGCCCGCGAACGATGCGCGGCCTCGGGAAGGAGCGAGACGATCTGGATCATCAACGGCGACACCGCGCGGAATCGCGCGCAACTCGGCGGTGGCGCGTCGTGTTGTCTCACCCCGGCTACTTACCGGCCACCAGCTTGCAGTTGGTCTTGCCGATCGAGGGCGCGGCCTTACTGCCGATCGCGATGTCGTATTTGTCGTTCTTGCATGTCACCTGGGCGAGCGCCCCGGTCGAGGTTCCGCTGAAGATCGCGGCGGCCCGGTCGGCGCCACTGATCGTGATGTCCTTGAGAATGGGGGCCGCCGATCCGTCCACCTGGACGCCGACCGACCCGCCGGTGATCGTGCTCGAGACCACGACCGGCTTGGCGGTGCCGTTGACACCCACCCCGACCGCGTTGTCGGTGAACGTGCCCTTGTCGACGGACCCGCTGGATGCGTCGAGGAAGCAGATCCCGCATTGGCCGTTCTTCACGAAGCTCGTCGACTCGATGCTCACCCGGTGACCGCCGCTCAGGGCGATGCCCGCCCAGGCGTTGTGGTCGAACTGCGATCCAGTGACTTGAAGCGTGGTTGTGGTCAGCGCCTTCTGGTCACTGGACGCCGACATCTGCACCCCCGCTCCCCCCTGCCCCTTGGCCGATCGGGCGCCGCTGATCCGCACGCCGGTGAGCACGAGCTGAGAGTTGGGGCCGGTGAGGATCCCGGACGCGGGCACGGTGGAGTCGAGCATGAGAGACAGCCCGTCGAACTCGACCCGCGAGGACGTCGCGACGACGATCGCCGCGTCGGGAGCGGTGGATCGGAGGATTGTCTTGCCCTTCCCCACCCCGCGGATGGTCACCCCGTCGAGCAGCACGAGGCTCTCGTTCAGCCGGTAGGTGCCGGCCTGAAGCTCGATCGTCGCCCCGGCCCCGACCTCGGCAACCGCCTGGGTGAGGTCCTGCGTCGGCCACACCGCCTTGGTCTCGCCGTTCTGGCCGCCGTGGCCGAGCAGGGTGGCGCTGATCCGGGCCAGCACGGCCTTGGCGATCGCACCCGCTGGATGAATGTTCCCCAGCCCGGTCTTCAACTCGTCGGAGAACGTCGACTGCAGGCACTTCTGCTGGGTGAGCAGGTCACGGGCCACGGTGACCGCCGCCAGCAGCGGGTCGAGCTGGGCGGTGCCGTTCGACGAGGGCGTCGTCGGCGATCCGGACGCCGGCGAGTCCGACGACAGCGGCACCGGGATCGTGGCCGACGGGTTCGAGAAGCTCGGGGTGGGAACGCTCGCCGAGGCACTCGCGCCCGACGATGCGGTGTCGTAGGTATCGACCCGGTCGCGCACGGCTGCGACGAGATTCGCCACCGCCTTCTGGCAGTCGATCTCCTGCTGCACCGCGGAGTTCACCGACGGGGACGGCGCGGATCCGGGCGTCGACGCGCACCCCCCGACGGCCATCAGGACCGCCAGGGCGACAGTACCCAGAACCAGCCGCACGCTCACGTGAACAAACTAGCGAGCCGATCCCACCAAGGGCCAGAGCCGATAACCACCCATGGATACCCGATGTGCCCCGGCCTCGCCCAGTCGAGGCCGGCGAGAAGCGGCCACAGCGGCAGCCCGGGTGCCATGGGGTTACTCCACCCGGGATCCCACCCGACCCCGAACGGGCCCGGTGACGCCTGGTCCGGATCGTTGCTCGGCGCGTTGATGATCAGGGATGACGCCGGCGCCATGAGGGCGGGGGTCGTCAACTGCGATACCCACGACATGCCCGGCACCAGGGCCGGTGCCATCAGGCCGGTGGCGACATGCTGATAGCCGAGCAGGTGACCGAGTTCATGGGCCAGGACGGTGGCCAGGTCGATTCGCCCGGCCAGCGCGCCGAGGCTCCAACCCCAGCCCGCTGCGGTGGCCGACACGGAGATGACCGTGTCGTCGGTGCGGGCGAGTGCGTTTCCAGACAGCGTGACCACCCGCACGAGGACGCCGGCGAACCGAGCCGGATCGGCACCTCGCGCCACCCAGTACTTCTCGGCGATCGCGAGCGCCGTCGAGACCTCGGTGGCGCTGGGCGCGCCGACCATCGTGCCGGGCCCGGGGGCCGCAGCCATGAGGAACGCGGCGCTCGGGAGGAAGGCAGGGTCGTCGGTGCGCACCCGCAGCGACGAGAACGTCGCGGCGTCGAGGGCGATGATCCCGAATCCGCCACTCGACACCCCCGACTGCCAGGTCACGGTCGTGGACCCAACACCACTCACAGACACGCTCGACGTGGCGTCGTGCAGCACGAGGTCGAGGGTGTACGGGCCCCTCCGCAGCTTCACATCGACCGCCGAGTCGATCACCATGCCCCCGGCGGCGGCGTGGCCAATGAGGATCCGCCGGCCAGAGACATCGACCACGGCGACCTTGTAGTCGTTGGGGCCCCGGTAGTCGAACACCAGACCCGCCGCGCCGCTGGTCTCCAGCACCGCGGTGAGGTCGACCCACGACGTGGCCGACAACATGGCGACGTTGCCGAGTTGCGCGAGATCGAGAGCGGAGCCGACGGCACTGGGCGACCCCGAGTAGCCCGCCTTGCCCTGAGTCCATGCACCTGCCGTCGGTGCGGTGAGAATTCCGGTGCCACTCGAGGTCAGATCCGTCGTGGTGTCGTAGGTGACCTGAGGTGGCAATACCTGCACCGCGACGTTGTCGAACCGGCCCTGTGCATTGTTCGAGCCGAGGCCGATCAGGCCGGTGTTGAGGTCGTAGGGGGCTCCACCGATGACGCGCGGCGCGAAGGTGTGGGACACCGATGCCCTGCCATCGAGCGAGATCGTCGCGGAGGTACCGTTGACCGCCAGCAGGAGGCTGTACCACCTACCGGGCTTGACGCTGCCGTGCACCACCCCCGTCGCGTCGACGATCCATCCGGCTGCGCTGTGGTGCCCGATGACAAGCTTGTTGGTCGACTCGTCGACGCCGGCGAACTTGAAGTCGACGGAACTCTGGTAATCGAAGACGATGTAGGCATTGGCCTTCCAGCCTCCCGTCGGCTTCATCATCGACACCTGGGCGGCCACCTCGTAGTAGACCGGCAGGTAGCTGTTGAGCGCCAACACCGCCGTGGCGTCGCCACCCTTGCTGGACGCCGCCACGCTGAGAGTGCCGTTACTCATGGTGAAGGAACCACTGTCGACGAAGAAGCCGTCCAGCGGTGTCGGTGGTGCCGATCCGCCTGTCGAGCCCGATCCGCCCGTGGATCCACTACTGTTCGAGCCCGGCGGAGCGGAGGCGCTCGTCGATCCGGACGCCGTGAAGCTTGCCGCTGCCACCACGTCGCGCTTGCCACCGTGGATGTTTCCGGCCTGAGGATCGCGTGGTCCACCACTCTGGTCGTGCCACGCCGGATCGTGCTGGTTGACCAATCCGAGCTCGCCCAGCGGTTCCCCGTTGCGCGCGGGGTCGCCACCGGTCAGCGCCGCGACGAACGGGTCGGCGCCCTGGGACTGGGACAGCTCGTAGAGGAAGGTCATCAGCTGTGGTTGCAGGGTCCGGCTGATCGTGGGAGCACCGAAGGGTGCGAACGGCACCAGATAGGTGTTGAACTCTCCGACCCAGTCGATGAGCCGGTCGCCACCGGTGTTGGCCATCAGCACGTCGAGACCGGCGCCGCCATACACACGATCGTCGTAACTCGAGTTGGTGTCGGGCGTGTTGTTGAGTCCGCCGTCGGTCATGAGGTTGTCGTCGGCGTTCAGCATGTCGTTGCCCCAGCCACCCCACAGGGTGTCGTTGCCGGTGCCGCCCACCAGCCAATCGGCTCCGTAGTCGCCGAACAGCACGTCGTTGCCGTCGGTCGGTACGTTGGCCGGCGATGCGCCGGTGGTGAGCGGACCCTCGTTGTTGTTGAAGTTCAACAGCCACTGGTAGGTGAGGTCGAGAGTCTTGTTGAGGCTGCCGTCGGGGTTCAGGGTGATGATCCGGCGCGGGTCATAGGGGTCGTACAGATCGAACATCCCCGGACTCTTGAGCCCGTATCGCAGGATGTTGAAGTACGCCAGCGGGTGGTTCCAGTCGGACTCGACCAGGTTGGTGCCGGGCACGATCAGGTTGGCCGGGGCGAGCGTCGGGTCGGCCGGCGCGTACGACGAGGGCAGGGCCTCGGCACCGGAGATGCCGTCGACGCCCGCACCGCCGTGGATCCAGTCGTTGCCCAGGCCGCCGTAGAGCAGGTCGTCGGCGTAGTGCGGCACGAAGTTCGGATCGGGCAGGGTGTTCGGGTCGGTTGCGCCGGGGTTCAGGCCGAACGGGAACAGGTCCATCACCTTGGTGAGCTCGCCGCTCGGGTAGATCGTCGCCTGCTGCATGTTGCCCGGCGTCGAGATCGACGACTGGATGTTGGCGGTGGTGACACCGTTGAGTGGCTCGGTGAGCCCGTTGCGGCTGGTGAAGATGTGGCCGTCGTCGCCGAGGATGCCGTCGTTGCCGGATCCGCCGGAGATCCAGTCGCTGCCCCAGCCGCCGATGAGGTCGTCGTTGCCGGCGTCGCCGAAGATCACGTCATTGCCGCCGCCACCGTAGATCGTGTCGTCGCCCGCACCGCCGTGGATCTCGTCGGCACCCCAGACGTCGACCGTGCCGGTGCCCTGCGTGGCGGACGACTGCTGGGTGACGCCGGGGAACAGGCCGGGGGTCGCGTCCGGGCCGCCGGGGGTGTAGTCGAGCAGCACGACCGGACGCGGGATCAGCGGCACCTCACCCGGGGTCGACAGGTACAACTGGTCGTAGTTGAACCTCAGGTAGCTGGTCGCACCGCCCGTTCCGACACTGACGAGCCGGTAGATGGTGCCATTGTCGCCGACGATCGTGTCGGAGTCGGGGCCGTGCAGGCCGGTGCCGTTGGGGTCGGTGTTGCGGCCGATGTCGCCCGGGGTGCCGTCACCGCCGAAGATGAGGTCGCCGACGTCGGGGCGCTGGGCCATGGTGGTCAGGCCGAACAGGTCGGAACTGCCGCCGATGATGTCGTCCTGGCCGCCGCCGCCGAAGATCACGTCGTGGCCGCCGCCACCCTCGATGTAGTCGCTGCCGTCGCTCGGGAGGCTGGGGATGGGGTTGACCAGCAGGTTGTCTGTGACCGGATCCCGGAGGGCTCCGACGAATCCACCGTTGTGGAGCGCGTCGGGGCAGGTCGTGACGCCGGCGGTCGTCGTGCAGGTGCCACCGGAGGCGGTGTCACGGAAGTCGATCGACCCGTCGCCCATGACCACGTCGTTGCCGAGTTCGCCGAAGAGCGTGTCGTTGCCCGCGCCGCCGGCGATGTAGTCGTTGCCGTAGTAGGACGGGTCGGTGGTGGCGGTGTGGTCGAGCAGGGTGATGATGAAGTCGCCCCACGCCGGAGCGCCGGTCGGGATGTTCTGCCAGGCCGGGTCGACGTTGGCGGTGCCGTCGGTGGCGGCCGTGGTGCTGTACATCTGGGTCTGGCCCGCCGCCAGCGTCCGGAACCGCGGGTTGGTGAAGTTGCCGAAGTGGCTGGTGCGGTCGATCACCGCGCTGTCACCGAAGACCAGGTCCTGCCCGGCGCCGCCGTCGAGCGCGTCGTTGCCGGTGCCGCCGATGATGACATCGTCGCCACCGCGACCGTAGATCGTGTCGTTGCCGCCGATGTTGTCGTCGGTGCTGGTGACATTGACCACCTGCGGTCCCGCGGCGCCCTCGAGGGCCCACGTGACCCGGCCGTTGTCGCCGAGGCCGATGTCGGTGCCGTCGCCGAGGTCGATCCAGTCGTTGGCGGCGCCGCCGAGCACGACATCGGCACCGCTGCCGGTGGTGATCGTGTCGTTGCCTCCGATACCGGGGTCGACGCTCGCGAGCACGGCCGAATCGATCGGCAGGGTGTTCCAGAAGGCGCCCCACGTCGACGCGACGGTCAGGGACCCGGAGTCGCCGAGCACGATGTTGCGCCCGTCTCCCGCGGTGATCGTGTCCCCGGACGCCCCACCGAACACCACGTCGTCACCCGCGCCGGTCGAGATCGTGTCGGCCCCACCGATGGCCGACGCCATCGTCGCCAGCGACCACCCGGACGCCGTCACGCTCATCGTGCCCGAATCGCCGAGCACCACGTTGCGGCCGTCACCCGCGCCGATCACGTCACCGCCGGCGCCGCCGAACACGATGTCATCAGCCGACCCCGTGGTGATCGTGTCCACACCACCGATGCCAGGATCGAGCGAGGTCAGCGTCCACGCACCCGAACCCCACGTCATCTGCGCCGCCGTCACCACGAACGGGCTCACACCCGAGGTCCCAGGCGCCCAGGTCAGGCTGCCGCTGTCACCCAGCACGATGTTGCGACCCTCACCCGCGGCGATGCTGTCGCTCCCCGCACCACCGAACACGACGTCGGCACCCGAACCGCTGGTGATCGTGTCGTTGCCACCGATCGCCGACTGCACCGTCGTGAGCGTCCATGCGGCGCCGGTCTGGCTCAGGTCGCCGTTGTCGCCGAGCACGGTATTGTTCCCGTTCCCGACGCTCAGTGTGTCGGCGCCGGGGCCGCCGACGACGATGTCGGAGGAGTTCCCGGTGGTCACCGTGTCGTTGCCGCCGAGGGTCGGGTCGGTGGACCACACGCGATCGAGCGTCGTGGGGTCGCCGTCGGCGAGAACCGTGTCGACGAAGCCGTGGTCGGCCACGACGATGTCGGCGCCGTCGGGGGTGGTGGCGGTCTCGCCGCGGTTGGCGGTGATCGTGTCGCCGCCCGCCCCGCCGAAGATCCAGTCGGAGCCCACGCCGGTGCTGATGACGTCGCCGGCGCCGATCGTCGGGTCGACGGTGATCGCCAGGCCGACGAGGCGTCCGGCCACGCCGTCGGTGAAGTCACCGAACCCGCCGTGTCCGGAGACCGCCACGGCCGAGGCCTCGAGCGTCGCCAGGTCGGACGCCGACAGCACCGTGCCGGCCAGCCCGGCCACCGGAACGGTTCCGGGCGCGAACCAAAGCACCCGGCCGCGGTCGCCGAAGACGATGTCATTGCCGCTGCCGGCGGTGATGTGGTCGTTGCCCTGGCCGCCGAAGATGATCATCGGCAGGGTCGAGGCGCCCGCGTTGACGGTGTCGTTGTCGGAGGTCGACGCGTTCGCCCCGGTGAAGGTCTCGGTGTGGGTGCGGGTGACCTCGACCATGATGAACGGCAGGCTGCCGTCGCGCTGGAGGCCCGCGGTGAACGTCAGGTGGGTGCCGCTCCGCTGCACGGCGGAAGCGTCGAGCAGCAGCCCGTTGACCCACACGCGGTAGCTCACCAGGTCACCGGTGCCGAGAGCGGAGATGTCGTAGGACTGGGAGCCGGCGGCGGTCGCCGTGAACGCGTCGGTGGCCACCGTGTTCAGCGTCACCGTCGCGATGTCACCGGCCACCATCGAGTCGAACAGGCCGACGATGTCCTGGCCGGGTGTGACGACATAGTGGGTGCTGGGCAGGATCTGCCCGTTGAGGCTCACCTGGGTGACCGTCGTGGACGCGAACGGCTCGTCGCCGGCGGGCAGCGGTGTCGCGAGCGGCAGCACGCTGTTGTTCGGACCCTGGGTGTCGAGGACGAAGAACCCACCCTTGGCCGCGTCGAGGTTGACGGTGACGGTGTCGTTGCCGAGCCCGGTGTTGAGCCACGTCGTCTCGCGGACGCCCGGACGGTTGTGCACGGCGTCCACGGTGATGCCGTCGGCGCCCGACCCGCTCCAGATCCGGATGCCGTCGGCGAAGGTGCCGGTGGCCGCGGCGCTGTAGGAGATCCCGGCCGGAGACAGGCCGGTCATGAAGATCTCACCGGTGCTCGCGAGGTTCGGGTCGATCGCCTGCGCGGCCGACGCCTGGTCGGTGATGAGCACGTTCGGGTCACCGACCGGGGATCCCTCGTCGCTGATCAGCAGGTTGTTGCGACCCGTGCCGAAGCTGAGGTTCAGCGTGCCCTTGATCTTGTCGAGGGTGCCGGCGAGGAACTGCGGGTGCTCGTTGATCCCGACGTTCGCCTCGGACGAGACGTAGGCACGGTCGTTGCCGTTGCCGAACACGATGTTCGTCACGGGGAGGGTGCCCTGGACGTTCATCACGTCGTTGCCGGTGCCGAGCCGCAGGGTGAGGGTCTCGAGGTTGTTGTAGGTGATGCCGCTGCGCATCGACATGTCGGTGACGTTCGCCCCGGTGCCGATCGCCGACAGGTCGATCGTGATGGGATCGGCGGTCGCGGAGAACTGGTCGGCCGGATCGACGATGTTGGCGTACATCTCGCCCCGGAAGCCGATGAGGTAGCCGGTGGTGGTGGCCCAGACGTAGACGCTGTCGGAGCACTGCGTGGTTCCGTCGGTGCCGCAGGTCATCGACACGAGCGGATCGGCGCCCGAGGGGTAGTGCGGGAACAGCAGCAGTTGCAGGGCGTTCTGCACCTGCTGGGCGGTCGCGCCGACCGGCAGGGTCACCGCGCCGATTCCGGTGGCGACACCCTGGAACAGTTGCGACAAGGCGATGGTGAACGACGTGGCACCGGGCAGCGGATCGACCGAGAACAGCCGGTCGAGCGGGCGTCCGATGCTGTCGAGCGTCGTGCGCGCCAGCATGCCGAGACCGGTGAGGGTGGTCTGGGTGAGCCACGCGAGACTGTTCGTCGGGTCGGCGGAGTCGTCGAGGGTCGCGACGTCGGTGCCGGTGCCGCCGTCGAGGACCAGCAGCCCGGTGAGCAGCGACAGCAGGCCGTTGCTGCCGACCTGGAACGTGTCGTTGCCGTCGCCGCCGAGGATCCGGGTGTGGCCGGAGATCGTGTGCACGATGATCGTGTCATTGCCGGCGGCGCCGTCGATCGTCGTCGTGCCGTCGTGGGTGGAGTCGACGGTGAAGGTGTCGTTGCCGTAGCCGAGGTTGACCCGCAGATCCTCGAAGCCGAAGTAGGTGACGCCACCCGGCAGCAGCCGGCCGTTGACCACCTGGTCGCCCGCCATGCCGAGGCCGGTGATCCGGGTGCTGGTGAGGGTGCCGACGTCGTTGGCCGGGCTGTCCTCGTTGTGCACGATCAGCCGGTCGATCTGGGCCGCCTCGATCGCCTTGCTGGTCGAGAGCGTGACGGGGGTCGGATTGCCGGATGTTTCGCCCGGGAGCATGACAGGCAGGTAGTTGTCGAGGCTGAGGTCGACCGGCGGGTTCGGATCCTGGCCGCCGTAGACGGTCAGCGGGCCCTGGATCGGGTAGACCGCACGGGCGCGGGCCGGGAAGGCGGTGAGGTCCTGACCCTCGACCTGGCTGTCGGTGGGCGCTTGCATCGTGACGGTCTGCGGGGTCATCCAGTTCGACGCGGTGAAGGTGAGCAGCAGGTCGCCGGTGCTCGGGTCGATCATCTGACCGGGACCGGCCACGAACTCGAGTTGCACCTTCGCGCACCCGTTGGGCAGGCCGCACTGGACGCCGTCGGCCTGGGTGCCCGACCCGTTGAGGGTTGGGGTGACCAGCGCCTTCACCCGGATGGTGATCGTCTCGCCGGCGGCCGGCGACCGGGTGAGCCGCACGGTGTAGCTGTCGGTGGCGCCCCACCCGCTGGTGGCGCCCTCGATCAGCCGCGTGCTGCCACCCGACTCGACGATCACCACGCCCGGCGTGGTGGCGTCGTGCACGACCGGACGCAGGGTGTCGACGCTGACGCCGGGGATGTCGGCGATGTACACCTGGGTGCTGCCGGGGGTGATCACACCATCGCCCCACGGATCGGTGACGGTGATCGTCGTCGCGGTGTTGAAGGCGATGGTGCGGTAGGCCGCGTGACCGGTGGAGTTGACGATCCGTAGGGTGGCACCCGACAGGCCGACGCCGCTGGTGGGCAGGGTCACCCCGCTGAGGGTGACGGTGAGGGTGTCGGTGGACAGGGCCGTCACCGTGTGCGCCGCCGCCGGTGCCGACACCGGCGAGTTGTAGCCGGAAATCACGTAGGTGCTGGTGCTGTCGGGCAACACGTCCCATGCCTGCTCGACCACGATCGTGTCGGCCGTGTTGTCCCAGATCGTGCGCACCTGTCCCGCGCCGGTGCCGCCGGTGATCGTCACCCTGTAGCCGCGCAGGGTGTGGGCGGTGAACGGTGCCGTCGAGTCGATGAACTCGTCGGGACGTCCGGTGGTTCCGGTGACGGTGCCGCTGATCGTGTCGGGGCTGCTGACGGTGGCCGTGATGAGGCCGACGTGGGTGCCCTGGACGACGGTGTCGTACGGCGCGCTGACCTCGATGGTGCGCGGGGACTGCCAGTCGGTCGTGGTGAAGACCAGGTCGAGGGCGGTCGACGGGGCGGCCGCGCTGCCCTGCAGGTGCAGGAGGACGCCGTTGGCCGCCGTGAGGTGCACAGTCACATTCGCCAGCGGCTGACGGGGCAACCGCACGGTGTAGGTCGCCACGACACCACCGGTGCCGTCGGACTGTGCCGGTTCGACCACCACGAGGCCCTGGTCGGGCGTGATGACCGACACGGCGGGAGCCTGGGCATCGAGCACCCGCACCGGCGTGTTCGGCAGCACGAGGTGGTTGTAGACGAGGTCTCCGGTCTCACCGGTGCTGCGCACGCTCCACTGGAGCATGTAGGTCTGCTCGCCCTCGGTGGAGAAGTCGGCCGCGGCCCGCACCCAGATGTCGTGCCAGGCCAGCGACCCGGCGGCGAACGTCACGGTGGCCGAGGTGCCCCAGTGCAGGCCACCGTCGGAGGACAGTTCGACCGCACGGCTGCGACTGGTCGACGTGGGATCGATGGCCGGACCGGTCACGGTGACCGTGACGTCAGCGCTCGGCTTGAATGTCGGACGGATACTGATGACCCGGTGCGAGGTGCTGCCCTCGCTGACGACCAGCGACCCACCGGTGTCGACGGCGATGGCCGGACTGTTGGCGTCGAGGATCTTGGCGGCGACCCCGTCGACCGGGATGCCCGTCCACGGGCTGTTGGCCAGCGTCGACTCGACCGAGTTCGCCACCAGTCCGGTGTGGCCGATGAGCTGGCTCGCCTGGACCGCGGGTGCCGAACCGGACAGGTGGACGGTGTCGTTGCCCAGGCCGCCGACGATCGTCGTCTCGACCTGCGGGTTGGTCGACTCGACGTAGAACGTGTCGTCGCCCTGCATGCCGTAGACCCGAAGCTGCTCGACGTTGATGAAGCTGACGAACCGGCCGGCACCGAAGACACCGTCGGCCGTGATGACGAAGGTGTCGTTGAACTCGGTGCCGACGACGACGACGGTGTCATAGCCGGTGCCGCCGTCGATGGAGACGGGCGCGTTGACGGCGTACTCGATGTAGTCGTTGCCCTGGCCGCCGTTGACCGCCGACACCTCGGAGTCGGCGACGAAGCTGCGGATGATGAACGTGTCGTCTCCGGCGCCGCCGTTGAGTTGCAGCGGGCCGACGTTGCGGAACACCTGGAAGGTGTCGTCACCGGTGCCGCCGTTGAGGGTGGCCGGGAACGAGACGCCCGCCGTGAGAAGTCCGCGCGTCGACGCGAAGAAGGCCTGCGCCGGGAAGTAGGTGTCGGGCGTGCCGCCCGGAGCCGTGCACTGGACCGACCACTGATCGGGCGGGAACTGCGCCTGGCACTGACTGATCGGCAGGTAGTGCGTGTACAGCTGGCCGACCTGGAACCTGTCGTTGCCCGCACCGCCGTTGATGGTGATCGCCGAGGACGTGTCGTCGAGGGCGAAGGTGTCGTCGCCGGCTCCACCGTTGAGCACGACGCCCCCGGTCATGCCGTCGTTGTAGACGACCTGCTCGGCGTGGGTGAACAACCCGTTGACCTGATCGGAGAGCAGGGCGATGAGACCGAGGTCGGGCGAGGTCTTCGCCCGCATGAGGAATGTGTCGCCGGCGGGCGTGCCGTTGACCACGAGCACGTTGGTGCCGCCGTCGGACGCCGAGTCGTTGACATTGATCTGCGAATCGCCGTTGCCGAACAGGTTGACGACCGCGGTGTCGCTGCCGTTGCCACCGTTGAGGGTCAGCGCGCCCGTGATCGGGTTCGGCGTGCCGTAGGCGGGCGGGTTGGGGTTGACGTACAGCCAGTCGTTGCCGGCCTGGCCGTTGATGGTCGTGGTGCCGCCGGTCGCTCCGACGAGGATCCGGTCGTCGCCGGGCCCGCCGTTGATGGTGGTCGTGCCCGCCAGGGTCGACAGCACCGGCAGCGTGTCGGATCCCTGTCCCAGGCTGAGGTCGAGCGCCTCGAACGCGCGCATAGGTCGACCAGGCCGTCGCTCGCCGCGGCGAACGTCGGGGTCACTGACGCGCTGGCCACCGTCACCAGCGGGAAGACCGTCGACGAGGTGACCGCGGTGACCGCGTGCGACCAGCCCGCGTCACCGGCCAGGGCCCCGACGTAGCGGATGGTGTACTGCGATCCGGCCTTGGTGACCAGCACGTTTCCGGTGCCGACGACGGTCTCGAGCGCCGCCTGGACCACGGAGGCCACCGCGTCGAAGTCGAGTCCGATCGTGGTGCCGAGCCCCTGGACGGTGATCGTGAAGCGCCCGTCGGCGGCGGCGCCCACCGAGACGGTCTGCACGAAGTCGGGACGTGGCGCGGAGCCGTTGAGGCTCATGCCGAGGCCGGTGAGACTGCCGGAGCTGAGGGTGCCGATGGTGTCGGTGGTGGTCGCCGTGTCGTCGACGTACAGGTGGTCGGTGCCGCTGCCGCCGTCGAGGGTGACGTACGAGGCGATTCCGGTGAGCACGCCGCCGATGCCGGTCTGGGTGGAACTGACCCGCACCGTGTCGTCGCCCGCCTGGGTGGACACGTGCAGCGGACCGCTGACCGTGCGGATGACCACGGTGTCGTTACCCGCGCCGGTCGCCAGTTCCGTGGTGCGCGCCGAGCCCGCGTGCGTGCTGTCGACGGTGAACGTGTCGTTGCCCGAACCGAGCGCGATCGACAGGTCCTCGAACGTCGTGTACGTGATCCCGGCGGCAGCCATGGCCAGCCCGGTGATCGTCGTCGAGGTCAGCACGCCGGTCTTGTCGGTCGTGGAGGCGGTGTCGTCGACGGTGAGCTGGTCCTGGCCGGTGAACACGCCGGTGTTGCCGCCGTCGACGGTGAGAGCGGCCTGGATGTTGTCGACGATGCCGCCGGTGTTCGCCCACGACGTGTTGGTGGAACCCTCGCCGGCGTGGGAGCCGACCGCCACGACATCGTCGCCGATGCCGGTCTGAGATGCTCGTCGGCACGAGCAGCGCCCGGACGCCGACCCGGTCGCCGCCGCCGAGCGTGCTGATGCTCACCGCGTCGTAGCCGGCGTGGTCGATGGTCACCAGCGTGCTGGGGATGGTCGACGGCGAGGAGTTGTAGCCGCCCAGCAGCCGGATCCGGCCGCGGGTTGCGCTCATCGTGTCGAGGACGAGGTTGTCGCGCAGGCTGGTGCCGTAGACCCCCAGGGAGTTGCCGGTTCCCGAACCGGTGAGGTGCACCTGGGCACCGGTCGCGCCGGTGAGCTCGACCCGCACATGGTCGCCGTTGCCCGGGGTCGTGAGGGTGAGGTCACCGGTCCACGGCTGGGCGCTGACCGTCGTGCCGCCGATGGCCACGACGCCGTCGGCGTCGCCCACCAGATAGGTGTGCGGTCCGGAAACGCCGGTGATGTCGGCCGTCTGGAAGATGCCCTTGAGGTTCTCGGCCACCGCCCCGGCCTGGAAGTCGACCCTGGAACCGCTGGTGACGGCGCCGATGACGAACAGGTTGTTGTAGAGGCCGACGTCGCCGGACACGACCGAGCCGGATGCCGGTGCGGTACTGCCCCTGCTCGACGAGCGTGTTCTGGCCGCCGGTGTCGAAGAACTGGTCGAGGCCGAGCCCGCCGGTCATCGTGTCGTTGCCGGAACCACCCTTGAGCACGTCGTCGAACGGAGACCCGACGAGGGTGTTGGTGCCGTTGCCGCCCTGCAGCGTCAGGGCGAGCGAGTCGACGGTGATGCCGGACGCGTCGATCGTGTCGTTGCCGCTTCCACCCTCGACGCTCAGTGTGTCGCCCTCGGAGCGCACGGCGTTGTCGATCCACACGGTGTAGGAGCCGCTGCGTGCCACCTGTACCTCGTTCGCCGGGTGGCCCGAGCGGGTGACGGTGCTGAGGTTGAACGTGGTGCCGGCCGTGGGTGATCCGAGCACGCGCAGTGTGTCGGGCGAGCCGGCGCCGAGGTCGAGCGTGATCCCGGTGAGGCCCGACGAGGCCAGGTCGCCGACGGTGACGTGGTCGGCACCGGTGAGCGTGTGCACGAGCAGGTTCTCGATGCCGGTGGCCGGCGTGTCGGTGCCGTCGAAGGTGAGGGTGACCTGGTGGCCGGCCGCGCCGGTGGTCGTGAGAGCGAGCGTGTCGGCGCCACCGGTGAGCGTCGCCTCGAGCACGTCGTCGCTGCCGCCGCCACCGTCGATGACCGGCGGCGTTCCGGTGCCGAGTTGCACCTGGATCGTGTCGTTGCCGGGCGAGCCGCTCGTGTGGCCGGGGCAGGTGTCGCCGTAGTAGGCGCCGGCGAGACCGTTGAGCACGTCGTTGCCGTCGCCGCCGCACAGCACGTCGGTGGCGGTGTTGCCGGTGAGCAGGTCGTTGCCCGCCCCGCCGTACATCGTCACGGTTCCGGTGCCGCTTCCGGAGTGGACGAGCATGTCGCTGCCCGCACCGCCGTTGAGGGTCGCGCTGCCGGTGCCGGTGACGGCGATGAAGTCGTTGCCCGCGCCGCCGGTGATGGTGGCGTTGCCACTGCCGGCGAAGGTGTAGGCCTTGAAGTCGCTGCTGCCGGCCCCGGTCGAGTCGACGACAACGGGGATGCTCACCGAGGGCGCGACAGTGAAGGTGTCCTGGCCGTCGCCGAAGTCGGCGTGGACGCTGCTGGCACGTGGGCGAAGGTCTGGCTGCGTCCGAACGCCGACACCTGGATGGTGGCGCCCGTGTTGTCCGACGACACCTGGGTGATCGTGACCAGCTCGTTCTTCTGGTCGGTCGCGATGTTGCGGTACTGGGCGCGGGATCCGACGTTGAGGTAGAGGTCACCTCCGCTGCTGCTCCAGGACTGCTGATGGTTCTGCTCGCCGGCGAGGTAGATCGGCGGCGGGAACTGCAGGTAGCCGATGGTGAAGTGCGCCGTGGCGTTGATGCTGAAGAACAGGAACGACACGTGCACGTGCACGGACAGGGTGATCGGCACCCGGCCGTCGTTGCCCATCGTGCGGGTGTCGAAGCCGAACGAGAAGCCGATGCCGAGGCCGGCGAGCGAGATGCCGAACGCGTGCATCGAGACGCTGGCCGAGCCCTCGAGCAGGAACGCGTAGCAGCCGTCGATGTAGGAGCAGCCGCTGTCGCCGTTCGCGTAGAACTGCGACGACACGTGCACCGAGAAATTGCCGCTGATCCCGAAGCTGCTGGAGCCGATCTGCATGTGGCCGCTGAGCCGCAGGTCGAAGCTGCCCTGCGAGTTGAGGAAGACCGAACCGCTGAGCGTCGCGAGCCCGAAGAAGTCACGCCGGCGGACGCGTTGAAGTACCAGGCACCCTCGACGGTGGCGACCGCCGGCGTGCAGCTTGCCAACGACGAACGTCAGGTGGGCGTCGAGCTTGAGCACCTTGAGCAGTTCGATGTGGCCCTGCAGGTCGAGCGTGAACGAGTGCGGGGACACGCCGATCAGCGTGCGACCCGACGTGTTGAGTTGCAGGGTGCCGGAGGCATCGATGCTGAAGACCGCGGCGTCGGCGGTGGCGTGCACCTGCAGCGAGAGCGCCATGCCGTCGCTCTGGATGGACGCCCCACCGTTGGCGTCGAAGTTCAGCCCGCCGAGGTTGAAGTGGATGGCGAACTGCATCTGGAAGCCGGTGGGCGTCACCTGGAGGTCGACGAAGCCGGAGGCGCTGGCGAACCCGAGGAAGGTGACGGTGCCGTCGATGTGCAGCAGGAACCCGGGGTCGACCGTGACCGAGCCGACCGTCTGCGAGGCTCCGGTGGTGTTGATGGCCATGTGGGCGGTGGCACTGAACGACAGGCCCACCCCGCCGCCGAACCCGGCCTGCAGCGTCACGCCCAGGTACGCCACCAGCCCGTTGCTGCCCACGCTGAGGCCGCCGTTCACCGACGACGTAGCCGATCGGGTTGAGCGACATCTGCCCGTCGACGGTGAGGGTGAGGCCGGTCGCGTCGACGCTGAACGACACCTGGCCCGTGATCACCACGGTGTTGAGCAGCCGCAGGTCGCCGTACATGAGCAGCGAGAAGCCCTCGTCACCTTGATCGTCTGACTGGTGACGACCAGGTTGCCGGCAGCGTCGCGCTGGAACCCACCGAACACCTGGTGCCCGTTGACCGTCGCCTGGTTGACCGCGAACGTCTGGATCGTCTGTTCGCTGGAGAACGTGTTGAGCTCGAGCAGGAACTGCCCGTTGAACGACACGCCGGGAATGGTGTTGGCGCCGATGGTCAGCTGGATCCGCCCGACGACCCCGGTGGTGGTCCCGACGTACACGGCGAGATTGAGCACGCCGGTGACAGAGCCGAGGAACGGGATGGTGGCGCCGACCGCGCCGTCGATCTTGAAGTAGGCCGTGCCGGTGGTGTCGACGGCCGCGGTGATGCCGATGTAGCCGTTGAGCTCGAGCACCTGGGCGATGGTGATCTGAGCCTGGATGGTCGCGCGGATGTAGGCCGCCGGGGCCGCGCCGGGCAGCGGGTTGCCGTCCAGTCCCGGTGGGGATGCCCAGACGGTGATCGTCTTCGGGTCGTTCGGTCCGAGCAGCGGCAGCAGGTCCGGCGGCACGGTGAACTGCTGCTGCTGCAGCGTCGTGTTGAACATCAGCGAGACGGTGCCGGTGACGCTGAACAGCGTGCCGACGTCGGGCAGGCCCACGCCACCGCCGGATGCGACGGTGACAACGCCCGCGACGCCCGGCACCGGCGAGGTCACGATGAACAGCACCGCCGTCGCCGACCCGTAGGTGAGTTGCGCCGAGCCACTGCCGAACGACAGCGTGCCGTTGAGGTAGAGCACCATGTGCGGCGTCGGGAGGGCCTCGATCGACAGGTAGATGCCGCCCTGCTCGCGGAACAGTTCGACGTTGGTCGTCGGGACGCTCACGACCACCTGCCCGAGCAGCGACACCCCGAAGCTGTAGGGCTGCAGCGAGAAGTTCTTGGTGACGTCGGTGCCGTTCGGCCCGATGCCCTTGAGCGTGAGGCTCATGTCCTTGGTCTGGCCGGTGAGGTTGATCTGCAGCGTGCCCTTGGCGTTGAGGTTCAGCCCGTACGGCTGCAGCGCCGAGAAGTTGGTCTGCAGCGTGGCCACGCCCCAGAACTGCGGCACCGAGGTCGACGGGTCGCCGAGGTCGAGGACGAACTCGCCGGACGTCGCACCCACCGTGCCGAGCTTGATGATCGACATCGTGCCGTCGAAGGTGAGCTTGAACACCTTGCGGACGGGGTCGATCTCGAGCTGGACGCTCGCCTTGAGGTCCATCAACGGCTCGCTGGTGAGTCCGGCCGCCTGCAGTTGGATGCCGCCCTCGAGGCTGATGTAGAACGACGTGCCGCGGGTGATGAGCTGGAAGGTGCCGCTCGAGGCCACCGCGCCGTTGCCCGCGGAGTCGTGCCACGCGCCCGCGGCGAACGTGGCCGTCACGGCGCCCGTTCCGGCGTGACCGGTGTACAGGTAGCGGAACTGCACGGGCTGGCCGGCCTGGGTGGCGTCGCCGACGAGGTAGACGTCGGAGTAGGCGAGGGTTCCGACCCCGGCGCCGCTCAGGGTGACCAGTGACCCGCCGGCGGTGAGCACGCTCTGCACGTCGACGGTGGTGCCGGGCAGCGGGGTGAGGGTGACGTTGATCCAGACGCCGGTGCTGAAGGTTCCGGAGTCGAGGGTGGTGGTCGGTGTGGCGTCGGCGGGCTGGTTCGGCGGGTTGCCCGACGGTCCGGTGCCGTTCTTCGACCAGACGTGGCCGGCGAGGGTGGCCCAGCTGCCGTCGATGAAGTCGATGCTCAGCGTGCCGGACTTGTACCCGCTGAAGAAGTAGCGGTAGACGCCGTTGCCCGGGTCGATCGCGACGGGCGTCGGGTCGACGGTGATCGTGGAGCCGTCGGAGGCGGTGATGGTGAACTCGGGTGCCGCGTCGAGCACCGTGGCCGGGTCGATCGGGCTGCCGTTGATGGCGGGGAAGGTGACGTCGACGTAGCCGCGTCCGTTGAGGTCGGTGGTGTCGAGCACGGAGCCGCTGCCGGGATCGGCGAGCGCGCCGTGCGGCGAGGCCAGCCAGAAGGTGAAGCTGTCGGCCAGGTTGAGCAGGCCGCTCGTGTCGGCGAAGCTGCCGGCGACGACGTCGACGGTGTACTTACCGGCGGCCAGGGTGGCGGTGAAGGGGAACCGCCAGATGTTCGTGGTGCCCTCGCGGACGGGGGTGCCGAGGGCGATGAGGTTGCCGGTCGCGTCGCGCAGCTGGATCTCCCCGCCGTTGACCGTGGCGGGATCGATGGCGTAGCCGGAGCTTCCCTGGAAGCGGACCTCGAGGTAGTGGAGGGCATTGGTCGCATCGACGCCGACGGTCGAGCCTCCGAGGGCGACGACGCTGGTGCCGGAGGTGGTGGTGACGGTGCGCACCGGTGTGGCGGTGGGACCGGTGACGGTGAAGGACTGGGTGAGCTTCAGCCCCGCCGGAGGCGAGCGTCCGGAGTGATCGGAGAAGTTGCCCAGGATGATCGACACCTTCACCAACCCGGGAACGAACGACCCGCTGAGCAGGTAGCGGAACGTGGTGCCACCGAGGTAGATCGGCTGCTGGTTCGGCAGCAGCGCCACGCCCGCGGCACCCGGACCGGACAGGCCGATCTCGTCGCCGGTGATGGTGCTGAGGTCGAGCGTGGAACCGACCGACGGGCTGAACGTGACGTCGAGGTAGCTCGTGGGGGTGTCGGAGAGCGTCAACGGGTTGACCGGATCGGAGGCCGCGGCTGCCGCCTTCGAGGTGTAGTCGGTGCTGGTGGTCGAGTCGATGAGCAGGTGGGTCCCGCTCAGCTGCGGGGTGAAGGTGGCGTCCGTCGTGCCCGTCGTGATCGTCACCGGGACGATGAACTGGCCGCCGCTGAAGGTGATCTGGCGGCTCGTGTCGATCGTGATCGTCCAGCCGTCGGCCGAGTACAGCTGGATGCCGGGGAGCACCGGGTCGACGTCGGCGAACGTCGCCGGATCGAGGACGTAGCCCGACGGCACGGCGAGGCTGCCCAGGGTCAGGGCGAGCGTCGTGTCGGTGGTCGTGTGGCTCACGGTCACCGAGGTGACGGTGGTGCTGCCGGAGTCGGCGCCCGCCAGCGACCAGGACCCGTCGACGCCGGTGACGGTGACCGTGCCCGTGGTGGCGAACGTGCCGGTGATGAAGAAGCGCACGGTGAAGCTCTGACCCGGAGTGGTGGCTGCGGAGCCGAGCAGCGGCAGGCCGGTGGTGGAGTCGATGAGTAGCGGCGTGCGGGTGAGATCGATGGCGGCCGTGCCGACGCCCGATCCGGAGAGGGTGACCTTCTGGCGCCCGTCGAGCAGGGTCGCCGGGTCGATGAGGTGGGTGGCGGGGGCGGTGAAGGTGACGTCGATCCAGGAGAGCCACTGGCGGTCGTTGATGACGTTGACGTCGACCGAACTGCCCGGCGTCGGGTCGGCGATCGTGCCGCTGGCGCCGACGACGGTGAACGTCAGGTCCGTGGCCGCGTTGGACGCCCCGGTGGTCGTGCCGGAGGCGGTCGTGAGGTCTTCGTTCTTGATGGCGCCGGCGTCGAAGTGCAGGCTGACCTTGCCGATCGGCAGGTCGGCGGCACCGATGTCGTAGCGGAACCGCGTGGTTCCGGTGATCTGGGCTGCCGTGGTGAGGTCGGTGGCGTTGTCGACGGTGACGGTCTTGTCGGGCGTGCCGCCGAAGGTGTCGGAGTAGCTGTAGGTGCAGACTCCTGGCGTGTTGCCGCTGGGCAGGGTGCAGGTGAGAGGCACGAACACGGTCCCGTACGGGACGTTGACCGACACGAGCGGCACCGGCTTCCCGGTGACGGCGACCGGCGTGTTGCCGTTCTCACTGATCGTGAACAGCGGGGATCCGGCGGACCCGGTGCGCAGAATCGAGGCGAGGTCGAGGCTGGTGCCGGCGGGAGCGGTGTAGGTGACGTCGATGTAGTGGTGGGCGCCGGATCCGAAGTCGTAGGTCTGGGAGGCGGCGGTGCCGACGTCGACCGTGCCGCCATCGCTCGCCGGGCCCGAGATGCCGATCGTGGGGTTCGTGGCGGTGGCGACCGCGTCCGGCGGGTTGACGACGTCGAAGGTCACGGGGTTGCCGGACGAGTCCCGGAAGCCCATCTGCAGCTTGCCGTAGATCGTGAGCAGCCGCACCTGGTCGGGGATGTCGGCGAGGAACAGCACGGTGGCATCGCCCTGGGCGACCTTGGACAGGTCGACGTACAGGCGTCCGCTGAGGGAGATGTTGTTGTTGGCGAAGTTCAGCTTGCCGATGACCAGGAGCTTGCCGTCGGTGGAGATCATCACGCTCACCTGGCCGTTGAACAGGGCCTGCGACGTGTAGATCGAGTAGATGCGCGCCGATCCGGTGATCACCATGGGCGAGGTGAACGCGGCACCGAACCCGCCGAGCTGCGGGTTGTTGGCGACGGCCTGCGCCTGGGTGGCCACCTGCTGCTGCAGCGAGGTCATCCACGTGTCGGCGGTCACCCCGGTGGGCGAGGGGGCGGTGAGCTGGCGCAGCGCGAACGGGTCGCTCATCGACGGCAGCGTCTTGAAGAACTGCACGCCCGCCGAGAAGTCGTTGAGGGTGAGGCCGATCTGCGGCACGAGCAGCACGCCGGTCGGCGTGTTGACGTTGATGTAGACCTCGAGCGGCCCGAGCTCGGACAGGCCCAGACGGATCGTGAATCCCGCCATGCCGGCGATCGAGAACCCACCCTGCAGGCCGAGGTAGAACACCCGCTTGAACACGGGGGTGGTCGTGTCGAACGTGCCGATGATCTGGTAGTTCGAGTCGAGCTTGAGGATGCCGCCGACGAGCGACGCGTTGATCTGGCCACCGAACAGGTTGCCGCTGACGGTGACGCCGAGCGAGTTGATGCCGATGATCGGGAACTTGCCCTGGGCGAGCAGCGTCGGGGAGATCTGGACACCCTGGATCGAGCCGCTGAACGTCAGCCCTCCGAGACCCTTGATACCCGTGACGCTGGCCGAGAGCGTCAGGACGAAGTTGCTCGGGTCGCTTTGGATGTCGGGCCAACTGATGCCCAACTCGTCGATCCTGATCGGCAGGAACGACGGCCACTGGAAGGAGTCGCCGGTGGCCGACCCGACCGACAGGAACACCCCGAACCCGGGCTTGGTGATGAAGTTGCCGTTGCCGTCGAAGCCGAAGTTGCGTGCCTCGCCGGTGACCACGAGCGAGCCGACCGACACCTTCGCGCCGACGGACTGGAACGAGACGAGCATGTTCGACGTGCCGATGGCCCCGGTGTCGAGCGAGAAGTTGCGCGCGGTGAGGGTCAGGTAGTTGCCCAGTTTGACCGACAGTGTGTTGACGGCCATCTGGAACGACGTGACGGTCCCGTCACTGGCGAAGGTGACGCCGACGCGGAAGGCCTGGCCGGCGAGCGTGCCGGTCGTCGTGGGCGTCGTCCCGGCGGGCGGCGTGGTGTAGCTGAGTTCGGCCGAGAACGCCTTGCCCGGGAACAACTGGGCGCCACCAGTGGCGATCCAGACCTGGCCGCTGATCTGCACGTCGGGGCTGAAGGTGACGTTGAGGCCCGACACGCCGATCCGGATGTCGTTGAGCAGCAGGATGCCGCCGAAGTTGATCTTGCCGTCGCTCGACGTCGTCGACAGCGTGTTCGGGGTGTTCGGGACGTTGTAGTCGAGTTCGGCGGTGCCGATGCTGAACCCGTTGTCGCGCACGACCAATCCCGGCTGGCCGTTGTAGGGGCTGATCTGGCCGGTCACGGAGAACCGCGGCACCGTGACTGTCACGGTGTTGATGGAGACGAGTGTCTGCCCTGCCGGCGCGTTGGGGTCGTAGCCGACGGTGATGCCGGTGCCGCTCAGCGTGAGCAGGTCGGGGATCGTGGCGGTGAGCGAGGCGACCCGAACGTTCCACTTGCCGGTCGGCTGCACCCGGACATGACCGCTCAGCAACCCGAAGACGTCGACCCCGAGGTAGAAGGTGCCCGACAGGCCGAGCAGGTCGACGGAGACACCGCTGGTCGACTGCTGGCTGCTCGGCGTCGTGGAGTTGCTGGTGGCCGAGCTTCCGAACGCGAGCGACGCCCGGTCGGCACCCAGGGTGATGCCCGCCGTCACCATGCCGTCCTTGAAGCCGAAGTCGCCGAGGCCGATCCGCGGGCCCTGCACGGTCAGCGGCCCGATCGCCTTGGGCCCGTTGCTCGTCGCGCCCTGGCCCGGCGCCGAGGGATCGATGGTGAAGGTCTGGGTGGACGCGGCGTTCAGCTGGAGGCTGCCCGCGGCCGCCGACCCACCGGCGACGCCGCTTCGGATCGCGCCCGCGGTGAAGGTGAGCATGACCGAGCCGCTGCTGAACATGGGCGTCGTGTACTTGGGGTCGCTCGGAGCGAGGAAGTAGCGGTACGTGACGCTCGTCGCCGTGTCGGCCCGTCCGGTCATGAGCAGTGGTGCGCCGAGGAGCACGGGCACGTGGGTGCCGGTGGTCATCTTGACCCCGGTGACACCGGTTCCGGTCAGGGTGAACGGCGCGGTTGTGGTCTCGATCGACGACTTGAGGATCGGGTCGGCCGTGCCGCCCGTGGTCGCCGGCAGGCTCGTGTAGGTGACGTCGATGTAGCCCTGCGAGTTGATCTTCGAGGCGGTGATCGTCGTCCCGTTGAGGCTCGTGAGCGAGGCGATGGGTCCGGGCTTGGCGTTGGGGATGCCGGCGGGCGGGGTGAACACGACGAACTGCTGGCTGCCGGCCATGTTGGTGGTGCCGCCGTTGTCGGCGAACCCGGCCTGGGCGAACCGGACCGTCCACAGGCCCGAGGGCAGGGCCGCGCTGAGCGGGTAGCTGTAGGTGGTCCCCGACACGAGCGTCGGCTGGCCGATCGTCGCGCCGGTGTAGGCGGTGGTGCCGCCGTTCTGGTAAAGGCTGAACTCGGGGGCGGTGTCGGTGATCGTCGAGGTGTTGAGACCGACGTGGTTGACGTCGTTGAACGTCACCTTGATGCTCGTCGGGCCGAGCGCCACGACCGCGCCGTTGAGCGGGCTCGCCAGCGATGCCGTCGGGAACAACGTCGGGGCGCTCGCGGTGGTCGGCGTGGCGAGGCCGCTCGAGGGGAACAGCGAGAAGTCGATGACCTTGAAGTTGACGAGCTGGAAGCCCGCGGCCTCGGTGATCGAGAAGTCGGCGTAGCCGGTGAGGCTCGCGATCTTGGTGGAGTCGATCGTCAGCAGGATCGACATCGGTGCCAGGGTGACGTCGAGGTCGCCGTTGGGCTCGCGGGTGAGGGCGAGCGTCCCCGCGATCGTGAAGACGCCGGCCACCGAGATGTTGACACCGGTCGCGACGAACGAGTAATAGCCGGCGGCGATCGAGGTCGTGCTGCCCGGTGCGGCGGGGTCGGCGACCTGGACCGCCATGTCGGAGGTGTTCGCCTCGAAGGTTGCCGTGCCCGAGACCGAGAGGCCGTCGAGACCGAGCAGGCCGAACGTGCCGGTGACCTTGAGCGCGAAGCCGCTCTGATCGCTCGCCTTGGCGAAGCCCATCGAGGCGTTGCTCACGAGGACGCCGATCGCGTCGGGGTTGGCCGACCCGTCCGACAGCGTCAGAGGGCCGTGGCCGACGAAGATCTGCAGGCCGCTGCCGCTGAACGTGCCGTCGTTGCCGATGGCGAACTGGCCGGCCTTGATCTCGAGAACCCCACCGAAGTCGAAGTGGAGGTTCTGCACGATGAACTGGGCGGTCGGGGTCGCGGCGAGCTTGACCACGATCGTGGTTCCGCCGACCGTGACGGTCTTGTTGACGGCGACGCCGGTGGTGTTGAACTCGACGCCGACGCTGCCACCGGCCGAGAAGCTGCCGATCGCGACGCCGGCCGACCCGGTGATGACGCCGGCGATGCCGCCCGTGGACGTCGTGGTCGCCGAGTTGGTGTCGTCGGTCTGCGCTCCCGCGGGGAAGATGATCAGCGCGCCCTGGCCCTCGACGAGGCCGGGGTTGTCGCCGGAGATTCCGGTTGCCGTGCTGGCGATGGACACGTGGGCGAAGCCGATCCGGGTGACCTTGGTGGTGGTGCCGAACCGGTCGATGCTGATGTCGGCGGTCAACGTGACGCCGGTGGCTCCGCCGATGGTCACGGTGACGCCGGTGGCCGAGAACCGCACGTACGGGCCGGCGGCGAGCGACAACACCCGGACGTTGGCCTGCAGCTGCGGCTGATTGCCGACGGCTGTCCACGCCACCTGGTAGCCGCCGGAGATGGTGGTGACGGTGGCGATACCCGAGCCGCCGAGCAGCGTGTCCACGGCGGCCTGCACGGTGGCGGCGCTGCTGCCGACCGCGATCGGCGCCGACACCTCGGAGCTGTCGATCCGGCCGTTGGCGTTCTTGTCGATGGCCAGGGTGAAGGTGCCCGACGGGACGGTGACCGCGACCTGCTGCACCTCGGCGGTCGTCGCGTCGCCCGGTGTGGTGGTGATGACGTCGACGCCGAGGAACTGCACGGTCTCGTTCACCGCGACGCCGAGGTCGTTGACCTCGAGGGCGAGGTGGCCGGTGATGCCCACGCCGGGCAACTTGACGGCGACGTCGCCCTCGACGGTTCCGGCGAAGCCGCTCGGCGTGATGAGAACGGCGCCCGAGCCGTGCGCGAGGCAGACGCCGGTGAACGTCGCAGGGCAGTCGCCGGTGCCGGTGGCCGGGGCCGTACCGTCGCCGAGGAAGAGGTAGACGTCGCTGAACGCCGCCCGCACGAGCTTGGTGCCGTTCGCGGAGCGGGTCTGCTGGAACACGACGACCCCGGCGAGGCTCTGCCCGTAGAGGCCCACCTGGCGGGCGTGCCCGTGAGCCCGACCTGCACCCGCAGGGTGTTCTTGGGCACGACGAGGCTCGTGGAGACGCCGCCGATCATGACGTTCTGGGAGACATCGGCCGTGGTGTTGTTGACCTGCACGATGACGTCGCCGGTCAGGGTGAGGTTCGTCGACAGTTGCGGGCTGACCGTGATGCCGGCCACCAGCGAACCGGCGAGACCGGCGGGGGTGAGCACCAGGACGCCGGAGCTGATGGTCGCGGTGACGAAGGTGGTGCTGCCGTCGCCGAGATCGAGGCTGACGTCGGTGAGCACGAGCTTGATCGTCGTCGCGTGGGTCGTCGGGTCGGTGGTCTTCTGGAAGGCGAACGTGCCCGTGAGGCTCTGGCCCAGCACGGTCATCGACACGTTCGTGCCGATCACGGCGATGCTGCCGGCGTCGATCAGGGTGGAGTCGACGCTCTGCTGGCTGGTGGTCGTGTTGATGAGCACCTGGAAGGTGCCGCTGAAGGCGACGCCGGGGATGTTGGTCGCGATGCTCACCGTCACCGCGCCGTACACGCCACCGCCGGCACCGGAGTCGATCGAGACGCTGCCGTGACCGTCGCTGACGACGACGATGTCGCTCTGCGGCGGTGCCGATCCTCAGGGTGAGATGAGCGAAGGAGATCGTCGTCGTGTAGCCGGTCGACAGGGTGCCGTCTGCGTTCTGGTTGGCGCGGTAGTCGACCGAGACGTCGGTGGACAGGCTCTGGCCGGCGATGCGAGCGACAGGCCGGTGAGGGACGCCGTGACGTAGCGGCCGGCGGGCAGCCGCAGGTACTGGGTCGCTGCCACCGACGGCGAAGGCCTGATCCACGGCCAGCGGGGTGGTCTTGCCCGAGACCGTCTGCTGGAACTGGTTGATGAGCACCGATGCCGTCGCCGACACCGAGATCGACGAGCTCAGGGCGAGCGAGGCGGTGCCCTGGATGCTGCCGGCGATGCCCTGCGGGGCGATGACCAGCAGCGCCGATCCGTCGGAGATCGTGACGCCGGCACCGGCGCCGCCGATGGTGAGGCCGAGGTGCGACGCACCGATCTTGATGATGGTGGTGTCGTCGACGGTGCCGAGCATGCCGTCGGGGCCGGGAGCGGTGGCCTTCTCGAAGGAGAACACGCCGGTGAGGGTCTGCCCGAAGACGGTGACGTCGACCGGGTGAAGGGTCGTGCCGAGTTGGACCAGCAGGTAGGGGCCGGCCGGGAGGGCGAGGCCCAGCGAGGAGTCGGTGACCGCGGCCGAGGTCGTGTTGACGTCCAGGGCGACGCCGAGCGAGCCGAAGGTGATCGGCAGTCCGCTCGTCAGCGAGCCGACGTTGATGGTGCCGCTGAGGCTCGCGGCGAGTCCGGCCGGGGTGAGGAGCATGCTGCCGCCGCCGGAGAACGTCACGTGGTAATCCGGAGGGGTCGCCCACGGTCAGGGAGACGTTCTGGGCGCTGATCGAGATCGTGCTGGCCCCGTTGCTCGTGGTCTTCTGGAACCAGAAGTCGCCCTGCAGCGTCTGCCCCGCGATCGTGAGGGACAGCCCCGTCGCTCCGACCCGGATCGTGCTCGCCGGGATGGAGCCCTGGGCGGATGTCGTGGTGTTGATCTCGAGGCTGATCGCGTCACTGGAGAAGCCGAATCCCGGCACGTCGACGGCGAGCGAGGCGGACAGCGACCCGTAGATGCCGCCGGTGGCGATCGTGACGTCGCCCGTGCCGTTGCTGACGGCCACGATGCCGCCGGCGAGCGACAGCGACACGTGGGCGAAGCTGATCTCGGTGGTGGTGCCGTTCCGCACGAAGGCGACGTCGCCGCGGAGGCTCTGGCCCGCGATCGAGACGACGACGCCGGTGGCGGCGACCTCGGTGTAGGTGCCGGCCGCGAGGTCGAGCGTCGTCGTGGTGCCGCCGAGGGTCACCGACTCGGTGACGGCCGTGCCGGTCTGGTTGACGGTGAGGGCGAAGTTGCCCTGGATCGTCATGCTCGACGGCAGCAGGCTGCCGAGGTCGAGGGTGCCGCCGATCCGCCCGGCCAGACCCGCCGGGGCGAGGACGAACACGCCCTGGACGTTGGACAGGATGTCGTGCGTGCCGTCGAGGCTGAACGTGCCACCGGCCACGGCGATGACCGTACGGGTCTGGCCGGCCGCGTTGGTGGTGCGCTGCATGCTCACCGACGCACTGAGGATCGGGCCCGCCGAAGTCGAGTTGGAAGTCGGTGGCGGTGATGGCGACGTAGGGGCCGGCCGGCAGGGTGACGCCGTTCACCGTGACCTGCTGGGCCGTGCTGTTGACCGCGAGCTTGAAGGTACCGGTCGCCGACAGGGCACCGATCGCCAGCGACGGGACGGTGAGGTCGATGCGTCCGGCCATCCCGGCGGAGGTCAGCACCAGGCCGCCGCTGAGGTCGACGGTGCCGAGCGGCCCGAAGTCGGCCGAGGCGCTCGCGAGGGTGAGGGAGACGACCTTCGCGGTGCCCGTCCCGCTCTGGCTGAACGTCACGTCGGCGGAGATCGCGAAGCCGCCGACGGCGACGGAGATGTTGCTGCCGGTGATGGTGAGGCTGGGGGTGGTGTCGAGACTGACGCTGAGGTCGCCGCTCACCGACACCCCCGGAACGGTGACCGCGACGCTACCGGAGATGGTCCCGGACAGGCCCGCCGACGTGATGGTGACGTCGCCGTGCCCGTTGGAGAGGGTGACGAAGTTCGTCGACCCGTTGCCGATACCCGCGCTGACGTTGCTGAAGGCGACCGTCGTCGTCGTGCCGTCACTCGTGATCGCGACGTCACCGGAGAACTGCTGTCCGGCGATGGTGACGATGATGCCGGTGCCGGTCACCGCGAGGTAGGGGTTCCCCCCCGCTCCGGCGGGAACGTCGATGGCGATGGTCTGGGAGCCGAGGGTGATCGACGCCTGCTGACGGGTGGCTCGTGGAGTTGGCCGCCACCGAGAACGTCCCGGAGAGCCCGACCGGGCCCGCGGTGATCGACACGCTCGCCTGGAACTGGCCGGCCAGGCCGCCGGAGCTGCCGAACACGAACAGGCCGCTGCCGCCGGTGACCTTCACGGGGCCCAGGTCGAGGGCCACGTCGGAGGCCGCGACGTAGGCGGTGACGGGCGGCTGCGTCCCGGCGGGCGATCCCGGGGCCACCGTGCCGGTGACCTGCGAGAACGCGAACAGGCCCTGGAGGCTCGGCCCGCTGGTGCCGATTCGCAGGGTGGCGGGCAGGGCCTGCGTGCCGAGCTGCACCCGGATGGAGTCGGCGGGAACCGTGACGCCCTCGACGGTGCGCGGGGCGGCCATGGTGTTGAGCTGCAGGCGACACGCCACCGGTGAACGTGAAGGCGTTCGACTCGAACGCGAGGGTCGCGGCGAGCGACGTGGCGATGCCCGCCGGAGTGATGTCGAGATACCCGTCGGTCAGCGTCGCGACGACCGCGCCGTTGCCGAGGTTGAGGGTGACCGCCTCGGCCGCCAGCGGCGTTCCCCCGGTGCCGCTGGGCAGGGTGACGGTACTGCCGAAGGTGAGCCTGAGGCCGGTACCGACCTTCTCGAAGCCGAACGTGCCGCCGAGTCGCTGGCCGCCGACCCCGAAGTGCAGGGTGCCCACCACCTTGACGTACGGCGTGCTCGGCATCGGTGGCCACGGGCACCGTGTAGGTGGTGGTCCCGACCGCCAGGCTCGGGGTGGCGGTGGTCGACTCGTTGTAGAAGACGTAGGCGGTGCCGTCGAGCGTGACCCCGGGGAAGCCGACGAGCAGCACCTGACCGCTGGCGGCGATCGCCCGGCTGCCGGTGAGCCGGTGGTCTGGCCGCTGACGTGCAGCAGGTAGATGCCCTTCGCCTGCGGGTTGATCGTCTTGTTGTCGGAGAGGAAGCCCGGACCCTGACCGAGGAACACCGACAGGTCGCTCACCGACACCGTCGCACCGTGAGAAGCTGATGCTGCCGGCGATCTCGAGCGGTCCGATGTTCAGCACGCCGGACACCTGGGCGGCGATGAACGCCGTGCCGCCGGAGGCGACCTCGGAGCTGCTGAAGCTGATCGGCACCTCGACGCCCCCGATGACGACCGTCTCGTCGACGGAGTTCGGGGTGCCGTTGTAGCGGACGAGGACCGACGCCCCGGCGCTCACGCTGCCGGAGCCGACGGAGACCGACCCGGAGAAGTTGCCGGCGAACTTGCCGCCGATGAGCAGGAACGCGCCCTGGCCGTCGGTGATGCTGAGCGGCGAGGTGTCGCCGGTCGGCGTCAGGCTCACCGTCACGCCGGTGAAGCCCAGCGAGCACCCGAGTGGTGGGCTGGTACGCGGTGACGTCGACGCCGGCCGTCGTGTTCCCGGTGACGAGGTCGAACCCGGTCGCACCGGTCATCAGGGCCACGAACGGGGTCGACGTGGCGGTCACCTGCTGGGACGCGTGGAACCCGCCCCAGCTGCCGTCGACGCGCGCGCCCTTGTTGACGTAGAGCAGCACGCCCGACGTGGTGCCGACCACGAGGTCGGGCGCGCCGTCGCCGTTGACGTCACCGACGGCGAGCGAGGTGGCGGCCGGCGTCGCGGTGGAATCGCCGATCGCCGTTCCGGGCGCCATCTTCGCCCAACTGGTCGTGCCGCCGGTGGTGACGTTGCCCTTGTTGAGATACACGCTGGGAGCCGCGCCGGACGTTGGCGACGACGATGTCGGCCCAGCCGTCGCCGTTGACGTCGGCGGTGGTCACCGCGACCGCGGTGGAGGTGTTGGTGAGCGGGATGGCCGTCGTCGCGAAGCCGAGCCAGCCGGTGGCGTCGTTGCCCTGGTTGAGGTAGATCGAGTGATCGGCCGCCGGCGGTGGCGACGATGAGGTCGCGCGACCCGCTGTGGTTGAGGTCGGCCAGCGCGATGCCCGCGACGTCGTGGGTCCCGGAGTGGACGGTCGTCGCCGCGGCGAAGCCGTCCCACTCGCGAACGATCGCGCCGGAGGGGTGGCTGGTGGCGCCCGCCCCGCGGGTCACGGGCAGGGTGCTGGACTGCAGCGAGGAGTAGTCGATGGTCTCGCTGTCGATGGTGATCGATCCGGTGGCCGAGAACCCGGCGACGCTGGCGACCGGGATGGTCGTGTCGGTGGCGCTGATCTCCGCGGTCAGGGTCGTGGTGACCGACCCCTGGGTGACGGTCGCACCGGAGGCGTGGGAGGCGGCGGTGGTGGAGTTCGCACCGCGGGTGGCGCCCGTGATGGTGGCCGACGAGCCCGTCGTGTAGGTCATCGTCTCGGTGCCGACCTCGACCGAGCCCGACGCTGCGAACACCGAGGAGTCGACGACCGGCAGCACGGTGTCGGTGGCGGTCACCGGGGCGGTGAGCGTGGTCGAGGTCGCCTGGTTGAGGAACAGGCTCACGTCCTTGCCGGCGCCGACGAGCAGGTCGGGCAAACCGTCGCCGTTGACGTCGCCGATGGCGAACGATGTCGCGTTCGCCGTGCTGAGGGTCGCGGCCGCCGCGACGAACGTGCCGCCGGGAACCGCGAGGTCGACCGCCGACGCGCCGCTGCTGCCGCCCCGGATGAGGACGACGTCGTTGAGCCCGTCACCGTTGACGTCGGCGATGCCGATGCCGACGACCGTGCCGCTACCGCCGGTGAGGGTGATCGCCGATCCGCCTCCGCCGGGGAACACGGTGGCGCCGGAGGCGTTGCCGAGCACGAGGTCGGGGAGGCCGTCGCCGGTGACGTCGCCGACGGCGAACGCGGTCGCCGCGCTGACCGAGGCGCCGGTCTGGGTCGACGTGGGAGCGAAGTCGGGGGCGAGGTCCTGGGTGATCTGGAAGCTGCCGCTGAACGACGGCCCGCTGGTGAGGGTGAGCGAGGCCCCGATGAGGGACACCCGGAAGTACGGCCCGCCGGGCAGGTCGATGCCGAGGTCGGGGCGGCTGACGGCCGAGGTGCCGGTGTTGAGCTGCAGCGTCACGGTGCCGGTGACGGTGCCCGGCAGGTCGAAGATGCCGCTCACGTCGGTCACGGTGAACACGCCCGCGACGCCGTCGGCCCCGATGACCGCCGCACCCGAGACCCCGTTCGACTGCGTGATCGTGACCGCGGAGCCGAGGCTCAGCGTGAGGTTGGTCACCGACATGGCCACGGTGCCCGACGCGTCCCGGCTGAGCGTCACCTGGTCGGCACCCACCGACAGCCCGCCGATGACCATCTGCGGGCTCGTGGCCACCACCCGGACCCCGGCGGCGATGGTGTCGGCATTGACGGTCTGGGATACGCCGGTGGTGTTGATCTGCAGCGCGACGCTCGACGAGAGCGACACGGCCGACGTGACGAAGGCGAGATTCGCCGACAGCTGGCCGTAGACACCCGACGCGGAGCTGGTCAACGTGCCGGTGATGGCGGTGGCGCTGACGAGCGGACTGCTCGCCGAGCCGAAGGCCAGCGTGCCGTTCGCGACGGTGATGGTCACCGCCCCGGTGCCCTGGGTGAAGGTGATGTCGCCCCGCAGCGTGAACCCACCGACGGTCAACTCGATGGGGGTCCCGCTCACCGTGAACGTGCTGTCGGCGGGGAGGTCGAGGACGATGACGGTGCTCCCGATGGGCAGCGCCGTGTTCACGGTGGCGCCGGTGGTGTTGACCGATGCGGTGACCGTGGCCGACAGGCTCACGCCGGGCACTCCGGTGAGGGCGACGGTGCCACTCACCTGGCCGGCGACCCCCGCCGAGGAGACGATGAACGCGCCCGACCCGTCGGTGAGCGACAGCCCCGACGTGCCCGATCCGAGGTGCAGGGAGACGTTGGCCAGGGCGATCCGCACGACGGTGGTGTCGTCGCCGCCACCGGGAACGCCGTCGGGGCCGTAGGACGTGGTCTGCTCGATGCCGATGTCGCCCTGCAGGGACTGCCCGGCCACCGACAGGGTGAGGCCGGTGCCGGCGATCCGCAGGTAGGGGCCGGCGGGCAGGTTGAGCGGGATGGTCGTGGTACCGGAGGTCACGGACTCATCGACCGCGGAGGCCCCCGTATTGAGCTGCACCTGGAAGGCACCGTTGACCGTCACGTTCGGGATGGCGCTGAGGTCGACGGTGGCGGCGAGTGAGGCGGCCACGCCGGCGCCGCTGACGATGACGGCCCCGGTCACCGAGGTGGCGGTGACGACCGGCGAACCGGCCGGACCGAGATTCAGCGTTCCGCCACTGATGCCGACCCGCACCACGCTCGCGCCACTCGCGTCGACCGCACGGTCGATCTGGAAGACACCGGAGAGGCTCTGGCCGAACACCGTGAGTGTCAGGGGCGTTGCGTTGGGACCCGAGCCGACCGAGAAGCTACCGGTGGCGGTGTCGAACGCGATGCTCACCGATCCGGTGATCGAGACCCCGGGAACGGCGAGGGTGACGCCGACGCTGATCGATCCGCTGACGTCGGCGCCGGACAGGGTGAGCGTGGCGGTGGTGTTCGGCGTCTGGGCGGCGGTGAACAGCGGTGCCGCCGTCGTGCCGCCGAGCGCGAGCCGCACGTTGGCCAGGGTGATCGTCGTCGTGGCCGGGCTGCCGCTGCGTGTGACCGTGAAGTCGCCGCTGAAGCTCTGGCCGAGCACGGTGACGGTGACGCCGGTTCCGGTGACCTCCACCGACTGGGTCTCGGAGATGGTGAGGGTCTGCGGCGATCCGGATCCGACGGTGAACGTCTCGTCGACGGCGGAGGTGCCGGTGTTGAACCGGACCCCGAGCGTGCCGCTGACCGACACCTGCGGGATCTGGACCGCGACGGTGCCCGAGATGCTGCCCGCGACGGCGGTCCCGGTGAGCACGACGAGGGCGGTGCCGTCGGTGACCCGGACGACCGGGTCGGAGCCGTTGCTGAGCGTCAGGGCGACGTTGGTGGCCGCCAGGCGCAGGGTGCTCTGCGTGGTGTCGGGCGTCCCGGACGCCGTCAGCGCAGTGGACTTCTCGACCATGACGTCGCCGGTGAGCGTCTGGCCCATCACGGTGAGGGTGAGGCCCGTGCCCGAGAACGCCACATAGGGTCCGGCGGGCACCGTGACCGTGAGGGTCTGTCCGCCGACCGTGAGTGCGCTGTCGACCGGTGCCGCCGTGGTGTTGATGGTCAGGGCGAGGCTGCCGCTCAACGAGAAGGCGGGTCCGAAGTCGACGGTCACGTCGTCCGCTGACCCGACCGGCGACACCGGCGCCGGCGAGCACCAGCAGCCCACTGCCCTCGGCTGATGCCGATCGTCTGGGTGGTGCTGGTGCCGGCGGTGAGGGTGAGTGATACCTTGCTGAGGCCGATCCGCACGGTGGTCGACCCGTCGGCGGCGGTGGCCCGCTCGACGGTCACGTCGGCACTGATGCTCTGCCCGAGGATGCTGAGCGTGGCGCCGGTGACCGAGGCCCGCAGGTAGGGGCCCGCGGGCAGATCGACGGTGGTGTTGTCGATGCTCGTCACCGCGGCGTTGGTCGTGTTGAGATCGAGGCTGCCGGCGACGTCGAGCCCGAGAGCCGGCACCGTGACGTGGTCGACCGTCAGGCTGGCGGCGATGCCGTCGGTGCCGAACAGCGCCGTGCCGGTGATGCCGGTGACGCCGACCGCGCCGCCGAGGTCGACGGCGCCGTTGGTGATGCCCGCGGTGACGTCGGTGCCCGACTGGGAGAACGACAGGTCACCGGTGAACGACCCCGGCCCGAACGCCACGGTGGCACCGGTGACCGCGAAGCTCTTGACCGTGTCGGTCGTCTGGAAGTTCACGACGACGCCGGGATCGGTGCTGCCGGCGATGGTGAGGGTCTGGTCGATGATCTCGCCGGTGGTGTTGACCCGCACGCTCGTGGTGCCGGTGACGGTGACCCCCTGCACGCCGAGGAGGCTGATCGTGCCACTGGCCACGAGGGCGTAGCCGCCGTTGGCGGAGATCAGCCCGATGGTCGCGTTGCTGAGCAGCACGCCCATGGCGAGCGGGTTGATGGCCCCGGAGCTGAGGTAGGCGGGCCCACGCCCGAGAAAGACGGTGAGGCCGGTGCCGGCGAACACCTGCACCTGCTGCGGCGTGCCGCCGAGGGTCATCGACTGGTCGGTGAAGCTGACGTTGCCCTGGATGCTGACGAAGTCGCCGATGCTGAGGCTGGCGTTCGACACCGACAGGCTGAACAGGGAGTCACCGGTCGCGAACTTCACCGGGACGGTGGTGCCGCCCACCTGGATCGAGACGTCGACGGCCTGCCCGGTGGTGTTCGCCGCGACGACGACGTTGCCGCTCACCGTCAGTCCGCTCGTGGACGCGTTCGCCGTACCGGAGATGTATCCGGCCATGCCGGTGGAGGTGAGGATCACCGCGCCGGTGCCGTTGTACAGCCCGGGGGAGGTCGCCGAGCCGATCGTGATCGACACGTCGCTGAAGGCGATGACGGTCGTCGCGGTGGTGGTGTTCGTCGTGTTGTCGGTGACGCCCAGCTGCTCGAACGCGAACGATCCGCTGATCGAGCCGAGGGTGCCGACGGTGATGGTGGCGGAGTCGACCTCGATGCGCAGGTAGGGACCGCGCGGGCAGGTCGACGCTGTCGACGGTGACGGGCGAGGCGGAGGTGTTGACCTGGATGCTGGCGGTGAACGACGAGATCGACAGGGTCCCCGGCAGGGTGATGGTGGGGGTCACCGAGAGCGACCCGGCGACACCGTCGGCGGAGATCTGCATGGTGCCGTCGATGCCGGCGGTGAGGACGGTGCCGAAGCTCAGGGTCACGCCGGTGATGCTGACCTGGTAGACGGGTGTTGCGCCGGAGGTGTCCTCCTGGAACCAGATCGACCCGGTCAGTGACACGCCCGCCACCGAGACGGTGAGGTTGCTGGCGCCGACCTTGACCGGAACCGTGGCGGAGGCGGTGGTGTCGACCTGGACGGTGACGGTGCCGGAGGCGGTGACGCCGGGAATGTTCAGGGCGACGGTTCCGGTGAACGATCCGGTGACCCCGGTGGAGTCCGCGGAGAGACCGGCGGACGCGTCGGTCACCGTGACGAGTCCGCCGCCGAGGGTCAGGGACGCGTTGGCCAGCGCCACGCTGAGCCCGGAGCCGTTGTCGGTGATCGTGAGGTCACCGCTCAGCTGCTGGCCGGCGACCGCGAGCGCGATGCCGGTGCCGACGACCTGCAGGTAGGTACCGCTTCCGGCGGGGACGACGATCGGCACGTCGGTGGAACCGACGCTCACCGAGTCGTCGACGGCGGTGCCGGTGGTGTTGAGCTGCACCTGCAGGGCGCCGCCGAGGCTGACGCCGGGGACGCTCAACGTCAGGGTTCCGGAGAATACGGCGGCGACCCCGGCGTCGGTGATGATCAGCGCGCCCGTGCCCTGGGTGATGCTCAGTGCGCCGGCGCCGATCGACAGCGACGCGTTCGCGAGGCCGACCCGCACCTCGGTGCTTCCCGCCGCGTCGACACCACGGCTCATCGTGAGGTCGGCGGTGACGACCTGGCTGCCGATGGTGATGGTCGTGCCGGTGGCGGTGATCCGCAGGAACGGTCCGGCGGGCAGGCCTCCGACGGCGGCGGGCGTCGTGTTGATGTCGAGGCTCACCGTGGTGGCGAACGACAGCGCGGCGGCCGACGAGGTCACGTTCGCGCCGATGTGCCCGCTGACCCCGTCCGGGGTGATGACCAGGTCACCGGTGGCCCCGGTGACCACGAGCAGGTCCGTGGTGGCCTGGCTGATGGTGAAGTGAGCGTTGGTGAGCGACAGGTTGGTGGTCGTCGCACCGCCACTGGTGGTCTGGCTGATGGTGAGGCTGTCGACGCCGACGGACTGGCCGGCCACCGTGAACGTGGCGGAGGAGACGGTGAGACTGAAGGTGCCGGCGCCGGTGTCGATCGACAGGTTCATCGAGGTGGTGAGGCTGACCCCTGGCACCGTGAGGGCGAGGTCGCCGGCGATCGTCCCGGTGACTCCGGCACTGTCGAGCGTGAGCTGGTCGGTCGTGCCGGTCTCGGTGAAGGACGCGATCGTGGTGCCCTGGCTGGTGAGGCTGAGCGTGAGGTTGGCCAAGTCGATGGTGAGCCCGGTGCCGGTCTTGGTGACGGTGATGTCCGCCGCCATCGACTGGCCCAGCACCGACAGGGTGATGCCCGTGCCGCCGTAGGAGCTGAACGCGGTGCCACCCGAGGCGATCTCGACCGGCGTGGAGTTGGTTCCGTCGGTGAACAGGAGCTGCACGCTGCCGCCGCCGTCGGCGAAGGTCGCCGTCTGGTCGATGGCGGTGCTGAACGTGTTGACGCGGGCGCTCACCCGGCCCGAGGCGGTGATGCCCGGGAACCCGATCAGTGAGACCGCGCCCTGGGCGTCGAGCGCGTAATCGGTGGCGGGGGTGCCGCCGCCCGAGTGCTGGACGTAGAGCCCGACAGTGGCGTTCGAGATCAGCAGCCCAGTCGCGGAGGTGTTCGGGGTGCCGTCGGGGTTGAGCAACGGGCCCTGCCCGAGGAAGACGTTCACCGCGCGCAGCGCCACGAGCACGCTGACGCTCGGGGTGGCCGCGGTCGTGTCGATGACCAGTTGCCCGGTGCCGGTGGCGTTGATCACGCCGGTGGCGACGACGCTGCCACTCAGGGTTCCGGTGACGCCGGTCGCGGCGCCGCCCGAGGAATGGAGCGTCAGAGCGCCCGACACGGTGATGTCGACCGTCTGGTCCGCGGTGGCGAGGGAGGCCGTGAGATCGGTGATCGTCAGTGTCGTGGCGGTGGCGTCGCGAGTGATGCTGACGGACCCGGTGAGATCCTGACCGCCCACCGAGAGGTCGATGGTGCCCGACACCGCGAGCCCGTCGGTGCTCGTGTACGACGCCGACACGTGGGTGATCGTGATGTCCGAGACGCCCGCGATCGCCAGAACGGCACCGGTGAGCTGGAAGTCGATGTCACCGGTGGAGGCCCGGCTGGTGAGGGTGAGCGAACCGGCGCTCAGGGTCACGGTGCCGAGCGTCAGGTCGACGCCGGTGGCGGCGAAGGCGAGGTCGCCCGTGCCCGATTGCGAGACCGTCACGGTCGTCGAGTTCGACCCCAAGGTCGCGAGCGGGGTGCTTCCCGACGACACGCTCGCGGTGAACCCGGAGACCTGCAGCGAGGAGAGGCTGCCGGCGTCGAGTGCCGCGGTGGTGACCGTGTAGGTGGTGCTGAAGTCGCCGCTCGCGGACAGGCCGACGGTTCCGACGCTCAGGCTCACCGCGAAGCCCGCGGAGATGCCGAGCGTCAGCGAGTAACCGGTCGTGGAGTCGCCCGAGAGGTTCTGGAGGGTGAGCTGCACGGTCGACAGCGTCACCCCGGGCGCGAGGGTGACGTGGTCCGCGAGGGTGAAGGTGGCGGGGAAGCTGGCCGGAACCGACGAGGCCCACGCCTGGAGCTGCGGCAGGATGGCGGACACGAGCGAGTCGAGCGGCGAACCGGCGGTGTAGGAACTGAAATGCGGCAGTGGTGCCGTGAGTGTCCCCGCGACCGGGTCGTAGGTGGTCGGGAGCCGCTGCAGTGAGCCGTCGGTGGCGACGTAGTAGATCGCCGAGCCGGCCGCGTCGGGTGACACCGCGATGCTCAGCACCGGGGCGATCGCGAAGTGGTCGATCACCGCGCCGGTCAGGGCGTCCTGGGCGTGGAAGTCGAACACGTCGGAGTACGTGTGCAGTCCGGGAACCGACGTCGCCCGGCTACCGATGGAGACCCACGCGTCGCTGCGCAGGGAACCGGGGGCGAAGGTGAGGGTGGCGTTCCCGGAGGTGAGGGTGCCGCCGACGGCGGCGAGGATGAGGGTGGAACCCGGAGGCGGAGTGGGGAACGCCTGCGACGGGACCTGAGCTGTGGTGTCGTCCTGGGCGGTCACGCTGCCGGTGGCACTCACGGTGGCGGACGCCGAACGCCGGACGAGGGCGGAACTGCTGATCAGGTTGAGCGTGCTGGAGGTGTCGGTGGTTGAGGCCTGTCCGGTGGCCGGTGGTGCGCGACCCGAGTGCATCGTCACGTCGCCGCCGGCGGTGAGCGGGCTGCTCACATCGACCGACCCGGACTGCTGCCACAGATTGACGACTCCGCCGTTGATGACGGCGACGTTGCCGCCCGACGAGGTCGCGGCCGCCGTGCCGCCGATCGTCGACAGCAGGCGGATGGATCCACCGGCGACGAGTGGCGACTTGACCCCGAGATCGGTCTGCACGGTGCTGGTCGCCATGGTGAGGGTCGGGCTGCCGAGGACCACGAGATCGGGTCCCTGGGCGCCGGGTGTTCCGGCGGCGACGACGTCGACGAGGGCCGCGTCGAGACGGGCCCAGGAGAGCAGCGGCGACGTGGTGAACGTGTAGCTGTTCGAGACCCCGCTCGACGTGACCGTGATGTCGCCGGTGACGGTGACGGCCCGGTCGATGAAGGTCCGCGCGCCGTGGTGGGTGAGGGTCATCGAGGCAAGACCACCACGGCCGGTGTCGGACGCCTGCTGGTCGGCGCTGACGGTGAGGTCGCCGCTGAGGGACAACGGCGAACCGCCTCCGACACCGGCCGTGGTGGTGACCGTCGAGACGAGGGCCGCGAAGCCGCCGGAGGCGTCGACCGTGGCGTGGTGGCTCGTGCTGCCGGTGACGGTCAGGTTCCCGGCGTCGAGCAAGGTGGCGTTGTCGGCCAATTCGGCGGTGGTGGCGTCGTCGACCGCGAGCACCGCGATCCGCCCGGTGCCGCCGTCGGTGGACACGGAGGTGTCGAGACCCGATCCCGCCGACACCGTGACGTCGGCGCCGTGGGCGGTGACGGTCGCGTCCTTGTCGAGTGCGGCCCTGGTGCGGCTTCGGACACTCGCCGCCGCGACGCCGGTGGGGCTGCCGAGCAGCTGTGCGACCTGGCCGGCGAGGTCGGTGGTCCCCCGGGCCGGGTCGATGGCACCGGAGCCCGAGACCTGGAGGCTGCCGTCGGCGTGGGCCCTCAGGTCGACACTGGCTGCCGACAGATCGACGGTGCCGTCGATCGTGGCCTTGGTGGTGCGCTGCAACCGCGCGTTGGCGCTGCCCGAGACGGTGATGACCCTCACCACGGTGGTGGTGTGGGCGGAAACCGTTGCCTTGCCCGCGGCCTTGATCGTGCTGTGCCCGCCGAGGTGGGTGGTCGAGGAGTTCGTCGTGGCCGAGGACCCGGTGGTCGAACTCGTGAGTGACGAGTCGCTCGAGATGGTGAGATCACCGGTCGCCGTGAGCTGAGAGTCGGCCACGTCGACAGCGGCGCTCGATCCTGCGGAACCGGGTCCGGAACGCTTGGCCTTCGCGGAGAGAGTGACACGGTGACCGGTGACGGTCGCCCCGGAGGCCGTGATCGACGCACTCGTCCCCTCGGTGCTCGAGTCGTCGACGGCCCGCAGGGTCACGTCACCGGTGCGTTGTGGCCCACGGGCGTCGATGGTGCTGCCGTCGGCGAGAGTCACCTGCCGGCCCTGCACGGTGAGATCGGCCCCGCCGGTGGCGAGGGACCCCACCACGGTGGCGTCCTGACTCCCGACATCGACGAGCAGACTCTGGGTCGGCTTCTGGAAGGTGATCTCTCCGGCGTCGGAGTTGAGCGCCATCGTGCGGTCGCTGTCACCGGCTCCGAGCTGGGCGTCGGCCGACGGGCCGAGCACGGTGAGGTTCTGGACGACCGTGTCGAGTTGCCAGACCAGGCCCGCCCCGCTGGACAGGCCGCTCAGGTCGACGGTGAAGCTCGCCGCACCGTCACCACCGGTGAGCACCACGCTGGTGATGCCGGTGAGGCTGACCGCCGCGGTGAGCGTGCCTTCGGTGAACACGACCCGGTTGTTCGCGATGTCGACGTCGATCCGCCCGGACGACGCCTGGGCGGCGGTCAGGGTCAGGGTGGCGGTCGTGCCGGTCACCGTCCATGTGGGATCGGTGGCCGGGATGGCCGCCGGAGCCGCCACCTGGGTGCTGGTCGTCGGGTCGGTGGACGTGGTGGTCGACGCGGTGGGAGTCGGTGAGGGATCTGCCGGGGTGGCCTGGATGCTGGGGGTCGGCGTCGGGCTCTCGCTCGCCCGCGGCGCGGGCGCCAGAACGGTCGTAGCCGGAGCCTCGGGCGTTGGCGACGCCGAGTCGACCGGGTACGACGCGTTCTGGACCGTGAACGACGCGTTCTGGAAGGTGAACGACGCGTTCTGCACCACCAGGCTCGGCGATGCGCTCGGCGACGAGGTACCCGTCGACGTCGCGCTCGGGCTGGCCGACGTCGGCGTCGGGGACAGGGCCGACGTCGGGCTCGCCGAGGAGGAAGTCGGTGATGAACTGGGTGACGTCGACGTTGTCGATGTCGCGGTGGACGTCGATGTCGCGGTGGACGAGGGACTCTCGACCGCCGAGGGTGCGGGGTACAGGTAGGTGGTGGGCGACGACGACGTGGTCGGAGTTCCCGCCGGGTCGGTCGGCGTGGCCGACGCGCTCGGCGACGCCGAACTCGTCTGGGTCGCGGATGGGCTCGGCGACGGCGACGAACTGGTCGGAGTGCCCGAGGGATCGGTCGGCGTCGCGGATGCACTCGGCGACGGCGACGACGTGGACGCTGATGCCGACGGCGACGGCGACGACGTCGTCGCGGATGCACTCGGCGACGGGGATGCACTCACGGTGGTGTTGCCCGTTCCACTGACCTGTGCCGACCCGCCGTTGGCCAACGGACACGAGACCGAGGCCTTGCCGTTGGCGTCGGTGACGCTTTGGCACTGGTTGGTCGACAAAGCCTTCGCCAGCGACTGGAGGGCGGACTGCAGCTTGTCGTTGGCCGCTTGCTTGGCCTTGGCGGCGGCCGCCTGCTGAGAACTCGAGGGGTTCACGGTTCGGGTCGTCACGATCGAGCGTCTCACCTGGGTTCCACCCTGGCCGCCGGACGGAGCCGACTTCGCCTCGCTCGCGAGCACCTTGTCGATGTGCGACCTGGCCTTCGCGGCGGGAAGGATCGTCACGGTGATCGACGTCGCCCCCCGCAGCGCCTCCCCCGTGGTGCCGGATCCCGACGCCGTGCCCGCCGACGAGGTATCGGTGACGGGCGCGAGGGGCTGTTCGGGCGGGGTCGAGGCGGAGGCTCGCGGGGGTTGCAGACTCAGCAGTCCGATCGCCAGCGCGAAGGCGGTGGCGACGCTCACCGCCCGGAATCCGGACGACCTGGCCGCGTCGACGAGCGCGGACGGACGATTGTCCGCCCCCTCGCCGAGACGCTTGCGGCCCATGCCTGTTCGCTTCCGTCGGTGGTCATTTCACTGGGAGGGAGGAGCCGACCAGAAGTCGCTCCCCTTGGAGTCGCCTCGCGACGCTGTTCCCACGGCCTGAAACACGCGGGAAGGCTGGCCAATGCCACGACGCTATGCTCCTTCAGATAGCGGTGTCAAGCCCCTCTAACCCACCCATTTAGGGTTATTGAAACCACGATACCCCCCCACGCTTAGGCGGCAGTTCCGGAGAATTGTGCACGGAATAGCATGTATAAATTAGGTCCGCTCTCATCCGGCAAATTCGGACGCAATGCACGGGAATGGCTCCTCATCCGGCTGACAAGCGGGCCGATGTTGGGGTCCGGGATCATCACAACCGGCGGGGTCGAATGTGGTGAGCGCCGCGGCGAGCGAACGTACCGGCGATCGCCTACAGCGGCCCGGAGCTAGGGTCGATTCAGGCACACCTCGACCAGTCCGTCAGGAGGTCATCATGACCGGGACGACCCCGCCGCGCGTCAGCATCGCCCAGGGCGAACTCGAGGGGTTGTGGCGGGACTCCTCCGCCGCCTTCCTCGGCGTCCCCTATGCCGAACCCCCGGTCGCCGACCTGAGGTTCCTCGCCCCCGAGCCGGCCCGAGGATGGAGCGGCGTCCGGATGGCGACCGCATACGGACCCACGGCCCAGCGGCGTCCGTTCGGCCCGGAGGTGACCATCCCCGAACCGTCGATCTCCGGCGACGACATCCTCACCGTCAACGTTTTCACCCCCGCTCCCGGACGCCGCGACGCCCGGCTGCCGGTACTGGTCTGGATCCACGGGGGCGGGTTCAAGGCCGGGTCGCCGGCGAGCCCGTGGTACGACGGCGCCGCATTCAACCGCGACGGCGTGGTGAGCGTCACATTCGGCTACCGGCTGGGCTTCGAGGGCTTCGGCTGGGTCTCCGATGCGCCCCTCAACCGGGGGGTCCTCGACTGGGTCGCCGCGTTGCGCTGGGTGCGCGACAACATCGAGGCGTTCGGAGGCGACCCCGGACGGGTGACGATCGCGGGCCAATCCGCGGGGGGCGGCGCGGTGCTGGCCCTGCTCGCCTGCCACGAAGCCCAGGGGCTGTTCCAGGGAGCCATCGCCCAGTCCGCCGCCTACCGCGGCGCCGATCCCGCGAGGGCGGAGCTTCTCGGCCGTAGGCTCGCCGACCTCGCCGGGGTCGAGCCCACCAGGACCGCGCTCGGCGGGGTTGACGACGACCTCGTCCTCGACCTGCAAGACCACCTGGAGTCTCAGCTCAGTGGGACGCCGGCGGACGCCGACGACATCGTGGCCCAGCTGGCCGGCGAGGGGCTCGACGGACTGCCGTTCACGCCCGTGGGTGACGGGGTTCTGCTGCCCCGAACCTTCGCCGAAGGGGCCGGACTGATGCCGCACGTGCCCCTGCTCATCGGCACCGTGGCCCACGAGTTCACCCTGGCCGGCAGGTCTCTTGCAGTGGCCCTGCACGACACCGATCCCCGCGCCGTGCTCGCGAGGCTGCTCGGGGATTTCGTCGACGACTACCAGGCCGCCCATCCCGAACTCACGCCCGTCGACCTGCTCGGACAGGTGATCACCGACCGCCGGTTCCGGATCCCCACGGTGCAGGCCGCGGCCGCGCGGCCGGCCCTCACGTGGCTCTACGACTTCCGGCGTCCCGGCCCCGACGGCATGGCGCTGCACTGCACCGAAGTCCCGTACGTGTTCGACCACCTCGACGCCGAGAAGGTCACCGCCTCCTGCGGACCGAACCCACCCCGCTCGCTGGCCACGTCGATGCACGCCGACTGGGTGCGGTTCATCTCGAATGGATCGCCCGGATGGGCCGCGACCTCCGAGGGAGGGTGGGTCACCCGTGTCTACGGACGCAGTGACGCAGAGGTGATCGACGAGTCGGGCTACGCGGTCGAGCGGCGGCTCGCCGAGGTGCTGGCCTCGGGCTCCTGACGCTCACGCGCCGGACGCGGCGTCGGGCCAATTCAGCCGCACCGTTGTGCCAGCAGCGGCGGAGGCCCACACTGGGCGTATGGCGCCGTGGGGCTACCACCGTGAAACCCCCAGCCTGCCCGAGATCGAGTTGCCCGACATCGAGGGATCCGACCACTGGCAGGTGATCGCCCGCGCCCGGCTGGCAACCATCTGCCGGCGCGGGACGCCGTTGCGACGCGTGCTGCCCTCCCCCGTCGCGCACGTCGGACGACTGCTCTTCGCCGACGGCACCGTCCTGCTCGGCCGGGCGCCCCGCAACGGTGACCTGGCAGTCCTGTCGGTCGCGGCGCTCCAGGGCATGATCCGTGAGTCGCGTCGCCCCGGCCCCAACCTCACGATGGTCTTCCGCTGCGGGGGCCTCGGCACGATCCGGGTGGCCATCGTCGGCATCGACCAGCCCGACTGAGCGCCACGGCTGCGGGGCCTCCCCACGATCCGGGCAGCGAGCGTCGGCATCGACCAGCCCAACCGAGCGCCACGGCGTCCGGTCGACGCCCCGCCCGGGAACACCAGCCGACCCGGCCACACTCCGCCCCGCGCCGACCTGCCGCCCGGATCGCCCCCCCCCCGCCCCGATGGCGCCCACCCCGGTCGTGGGGCTGGCGTTTGCGACGGTTGGGCTGGCGAACGCTCCGTTGGGGCTGGCGAATACTGCTGGTTGGGCGGTGCGAACGCCAGCCCTCGCAGCGAACGCCAGCCCCACGACTCGGGGACGCCGACGAGGTCGCGGACGGGCGATGGGGTGGCGTGCCCGGCCCACCCGAAGCACGCCACCCCGCCCAGTACCCCCGCGAACGGGGGACGCCTGTCAGTAGTCGATTCGCTCGCTTTATTCGATTCGCTCGCCGACGCCTGTGGGTATTCGATTCACACGCCGGCGCCTCAGTAGTCGATCCGTTCGCTGATGCCGCTCGCGAGACTGCGTGTGGCCGCCTCGGCGATCGCCTGGGCCTTCAGCCCGTCGGCCAGTGCCGGCTCGATCGGCGCGCCGGTCTCGAGCAGATCGACGAAATGCTCGAGCGCGAGCGCGTACGTGGGCTGCATCCGATCGAACCATCCGGCATGCATCTGCGAGTCGATCACGGCGCCCGCCCGGTAGTGCGACACCCGGTTCACACGGTGACGCTTCGATTCCACGAGACCGGTCGACCCGAGCACCTCGATCCGTTCGTCGTAGCCGTAGCCGGTGCGCCGGTTGTTGTCGATCTGCACGAGGGCCCCGTCGGGCAGCTTGAGCACGCACACCGAGGTGTCGACGTCGCCGTACTCGGCGAGCCGCGGTTCGGCGAGGGCGGAACCCGAGGCGAACACCTCCACCGGGTCGGCGCCCGCGATCCAGCGGGCGAGGTCGAAGAAGTGCACCGTCTGGTCGCGCATCTGCCCGCCGGACACCTTCACGTAGTCGAGCGGGGGCACCACCGGCCCGCGGGAGGTCAGCTGGACGAGTTCCACCGTCCCGATCCCACCGTCGTCGACGATCCGTTTGAGTTCGGCGTGATCGGGGTCGAAGCGCCGATTGAAGTTCACCATCACGCGGGCGCCACGGGACTCCGCGTGGGCCACCGCCTCGCGGGCACGCTCGAGCGACAGGTCGATCGGCTTCTCGCAGAGCGCGGCGACACCGGCGTCCACAGCCGAGTGGAGGTTGGCGGCGTGGGTGTCGGTCGACGACGCGATGAACACCGCGTCGACGTCGGTGAGGGCCTCCTCGACCGACGACACGGCGACGGCGCCGACGCGGTGCGCGAGTTTCTCGGCCCGGTCAGCGGCGACGTCGAAGATCTTGTCGAACCGCACCCGTGGGTTGGCCGCGAGGTTCGCGGCGTGCACCGAGCCGATGAACCCGGCGCCGAGCAGGGCGAAACGTTGCATCCGTGGCCCCCTTTCAGACGAGCGCCTCACGCGCCGTTGCCACGCTGACCCGGATCGCCCGATCTGCGACCACACGCGGTGGACGCGGACTCCCAGCCGCCCGTGGAGGTCGGCCCCGATCCCGGTTTGGACCGGTCCAGGCTATGTCCAATCAACAGGCGCCGCAACCCCCGGACGCTGTCGTCAATCCTCCCCGATGCCGCTCAGCCGGGGGGCGGCCCCGAGGTCGAGCCACGCACCTCGAGGCTCGTCGGCACCATGAACAGGCGTCCGCCGATCGTCGGGTCGGCCAGTCTCTCGATGAGGTATCGACCCGCCTGCACGCCGATGCCCAGGCCGGAGTTGTCGACCGATGTCAGCGAGATGCGCCGGATGCGGGCGAGTCGCGTGTTGTCGTAGCCGACCAGGGATACGTCCTCGGGCACCCGTAGTCCGAGATCGTCGGCCGCAGACATGGCACCGATCGCGGCCACGTCGTTGTAGGCGAAGATCGCCGTGGGGCGGGTGCCGCGGGACAGCAGCCGACGCGACGCCGCATATCCGCTGTCCTCGCTCTGTCCACCCGTCTCGAGAAAGGCGTCGGGGTCGAGACCCGCGTCGAGCACCGCGGTCCGGAACCCTTCCCGACGAAGCGCGCCCGTGCGGCCCGGCCCGGCCAGGTGCCCGATCCGGGTGTGGCCCAGTGCCAGCAGGTGGCGGGTGGCCGCCCCGGCACCGGCCACATCGTCGCTGACCACGACGTCGGCGCGGGGAAGGTCCGGATCCCGCGTGCCTGCCAGCACCACGGGAAGCTCGTCGGACGCGGCGGTGACGGCCTCCTCCTCCAGGGTGTTGCCCACCACGACCAGGCCGTCGACGTTCTGGGCGAGCAGGGTCTCGACCGAGCCCACCCCGATGCGGTGGTCGGTCTGGCAATCGGTGAGGATCGGCGACAGGCCCGAACTGTGCAGCGCCGTGGCCAGCCCGGCCAGCAACTCCACGAACCACGGGTTGCCCAGGTCGTTGAGCAGGACGCCGACGGTGTCGGATCTGTTCCGCGACAGGGCCCTGGCACGGGAGTTCGGCCGGTACCCGAGCTCGGAGATGGCCTGTTCGATGGCGGCGCGGCTCGCGTCGCTGACCCTGCCGCGCCCCTGCAGCAGCAAGGACACGAGGGACTTCGACACTCCCGCCCGGCGGGCCACGTCTCGGATCGTGGGCTGGCGGTCGGTTGCGCCCGAGGTCATGTCGGCGCCTGCCATCGGTGCCACACCTTCCCGATCGGGCTCGTGACGACCGCTGCCGCCGACGGGCGATCTGCTGGCTTCGGGCGGCCGAACGACCACAATCCCCGTGGGTACCACAATGCCCAGGGGTACTGTAACCGACCCCCGGCGAGGTGCCCGGGCCGCGGTGACGGGTTCACCGGCTCAGATCATCTCCAGAACCGTGCGGGCGGTGGCATCGTCGACGATGAGATCGGTGGCGACTCCGGCGCGCAGGGCCGCGAGCAGCGGTCGGGCCTTGGCGACACCGGCCACGACGCAGAAGCGACGGGGAACCCGCTGCAGTTCGGCCGGGGTCGGGCCGGTCGCCCGGGCGTTGAGGGCGATGTCGAGGAACGAGCCGTCCTCCCGCAGAAAGACCGTGCACACGTCGCCCACCACCCGCTCGGCGCGCAACTCCTCGAAGTCGTGGGCGTCGAGGTAGCCGGCGGAGTAGACGTGCGACCGGACGGGCCCGGTGAGCGATCCCACCCCGAAGACGACCATGTCGAGCTGGGCCTGCACATCGAGCACCGATTGCACGCTGCGCTCGCGCCACATCGATTGGCGGGTCTCGGCGTAGTCGAAGAACGTCGGCACGGGGAAGTGCACGACCGCCGACCCGAACGCCTCGGCCACCTCGCTGATGATGGACCCCACGTAGGGAATGCCGGAGGTGGACTTGTTTGCACCTCCGTTCAGCTGCACGACCGTGGTGCCGCTGACGTCGCGGGGTTGAAGGTACTTGACGACGGCGCTGAGCGTGGTGCCCCAGGCGACACCGATCGTCATGCCGTCGCTCACGGCATCGCTGATGATGAGGCCCGCCGCCCGCGCCACCCGATCGAGACGATGAAGCTCCGCGGAGGCCTCCCGAACTGGCACGATGTGCGTATTGACCCGGAACGCCCGGGAAAGGTCCGTCGCCAATGACGATTTCGGCCCGCTCGGATTCGACAGGCTGATGCGTACAAGTCCACTCTCGCGCGCATCACTCAACAGCCTCGAAACCGTCGAACGCGACACCCCGAGCTGTCGCGCGATCGATTCCATCGTCTCGTGCTGCACGTAGTACATCGACGCTGCGAGGTACATCTGTTCGGATCGCTCGTGCATGTCACCTCCCCTGGTTTGCACATGCGTTCATGACGGTAGCGCATCGGTGCACCGCAAGTTAGTGTCCGTGCAGGGACAGGCCCGAAAAGGGCGTTTCACAGGTCGGAACAACCGTCGGAAGACCCGCGGCCACGACATGTGATCACGCTCGGGTCGACTGTGACAGTCAGTTCCTGTGCGCCAATGGAGGTGATTCCGGGTGAGCTGTGTGCACACCTCGGCGGGCGACGTCGCCCATTCCTCCACCCCCCATGGCCATCACCATCCAGCATCCGCCGCAAGGCGCTCTGACCGGTGCCCTGGCACCAGAATCGAGAGGCTCTCGTGATTCTCTTGGACACGTCCGTTTCGGCCGCGACATTATTCGGGTCGGAATTTCTCGGGACGGCCATCCTGCTGCTGATGGGCGTCGGTGTCGTCGCCAACAACCTCCTTCCCGAGTCGAAGGGCGCCGGAACAGGCTTCCTGCACATCAACTGGGGATGGGGCATCGGCGTGTTCGCCGGCGTCTACGTCGCCTACAAGTCGGGCGCCCACCTGAACCCCGCCGTCACCATCGGTCTCGCGGTCGCAGGCAAGGACTTCGCCCCGGGTGTCTCCCCCAGCTTCGGCCACATCGTCTTGTACCTCGCCGCCGAACTCCTCGGTGCCATGTTCGGCGCCTTCCTCGCCTGGGCGGCGTACAAGCAGCACTACGACGCCGACTGCGACCCCGCGCTCAAGCTCGGCACCTTCTCCACCGGCCCCGGCATCCGCAACTACTTCTGGAACACCACGACTGAGGCCATCGCCACCTTCGTGCTGATCTTCTGGGTGCTGATCTCCGGCTACACGCAGTCCGGCCTCGGCCCGCTGGGCGTCGCCCTCATCGTCGTCGGCATCGGCATGTCGATCGGTGGTCCCACCGGATATGCCATCAACCCCGCCCGTGACCTCGGCCCGCGCATCATGCACGCGCTGCTCCCGATCAAGGGCAAGGGCAGCTCCGACTGGGGCTACTCGTGGGTTCCCGTCGTCGGCCCGCTCGTCGGTGCCGCCATCGCGGGGCTCGTCTACCGTGGCTTCTGGGGCTGATCATCCCCGGGGGTGGGGCTGGACGCGTCCGACCCCACCCCATCAGGTTCGCTGTACCCGGTGGGTCCGCGGAGGTTCCCGCCGGAAGATCGTTTTCAACCGTCCCAACTACCACAATGAGGTGAACCAAGAACAATGAGTGACACCAAGTACATCCTGGCCATCGACCAGGGCACGACCAGCAGCCGCGCCATCGTCTTCGACCACGCCGGACACATCGTCGCCAGCGGCCAGAAGGAGCACGAGCAGATCTTCCCGCGCGCCGGGTGGGTCGAGCACAACCCGATCGAAGTCTGGGACAACGTCCGCGAGGTCGTCGCCCAGGCCCTGTCGAAGGCCTCCATCAACCACAACGACCTCGCCGCCTGCGGTATCACCAACCAGCGCGAGACCACCGTGGTGTGGAACAAGGAAACCGGCCTGCCCGTCTACAACGCGATCGTGTGGCAGGACACCCGCACATCCAAGATCGTCGAAGACCTCGGCGGCGCCGAAGGCCAGGACAAGTACAAGGCCCGCGTCGGACTTCCCCTTGCCACCTACTTCTGTGGTCCCAAGGTCAAGTGGATCCTCGACAACGTCGAGGGTGCCCGCGCCGACGCCGAAGCCGGCAAGCTGCTCATGGGCACGATGGACTCCTGGGTGCTCTGGAACATGACCGGTGGCAAGGATGGCGGCATCCACATCACCGACGTCACCAACGCGTCGCGCACGATGCTGATGGACCTCAACACCCTCAGCTGGGACGCCGACATCGCCGCCGACATGACGATCCCGATGTCGATGCTGCCCGAGATCCGCAGCTCGGCCGAGGTCTACGGTGTCGGCCGCGCTCAGGGCCTGCTGCCCGACGTGCCGCTCGCCGGCATCCTCGGCGACCAGCAGGCGGCCACCTTCGGTCAGGCCTGCTTCGAGGTCGGCATGGCGAAGAACACCTACGGCACCGGCAACTTCATGTTGATGAACACCGGTGAGGACATCGTCCCCAGCAAGAACGGACTGCTGACCACCGTTTGCTACAAGATCGGCGACAAGAAGGCCATCTACGCCCTCGAAGGCTCGATCGCGGTCACCGGCTCGCTCGTGCAGTGGCTGCGCGACAACCTGAAGCTCATCTCGAGTGCCCCCGAGATCGAAGATCTCGCCAAGACGGTCGAGGACAACGGCGGCGCCTACTTCGTCCCCGCCTTCTCGGGCCTGTTCGCCCCCTACTGGCGTTCCGACGCCCGCGGCGCCCTCGTCGGGTTGACCCGCTATGTCAACCGCGGTCACATCGCCCGGGCGGCACTCGAGTCGGTGGCCTACCAGAGCCGTGAGGTGCTCGACGCCATGGAGGCCGACTCCGGTGTCAAGCTCACCGAGCTCAAGGTCGACGGTGGCATGACCGCCAACGACACCCTGATGGACTTCCAGGCCGATCAGCTGGGCGTTCCGGTGGTGCGTCCGGTCGTGGCCGAGACCACGGCGCTCGGTGCGGCCTACGCGGCCGGTATCGCGGTGGGCTACTGGAACGGCGAGCAGGATGTCATCGACAACTGGGCCGAGGACAAGCGCTGGGAACCGACTGCCGACAGCTCCGAGCGCGAGCGTCTCTACCGCAACTGGAAGAAGGCCGTCACCAAGACCCTCGACTGGGTCGACGCCGACGTCGAGAAGTGAGGTCTGAGGTCGTACGCTGACCGCACCTCGAAGACAACCGCCGGCGGAGGGGTTCAACCTCTCCGCCGGCGGCCTTTGTGTCTTGGACCCAACCCCACGGGCCCGGCGGTGGAGGAGGTTCCCGGAAACCGGGGACCAGCAGGTCTCCGCCGCCAGCCGGTCGCTCACGCCCCCCACTACTCCCCAGCGGTAGCGCGGCTGAACCGGCTGGCCCAAACATAGGTCGACCCACGGGTGGCGTCAACCTCCGGCGGTCACCGCTGAGCGGGTCGGCCGCTACGGGCGCCGGTGATGCTGGTCGTGTTCGCGCACCGCGCGCCTGATCACCTCGGTGCGCGAGTCGTATTCCGCCCGGGGTGCGGCGCCGGCGAGCCACCGGAACACGATCGCATGCCCACCGGTGACCTGCGACGCCGGAACGACGAGACTCCGACCGTGGTCGGGTACGAGTCGCAGGTCTGGGCTGCGGCCGTTGAAGACATACCTCACCGCGCGGATCCGGTCGGCGTCCATCGAGCGCTCGCCGAGCACCGACACCACGCGGATCCGCTCGGCGTTCAGCAGCGACCGCGACCCGGGACTTGACCCAGGCCCTGATCCCGAAGACCACCAGTGAACTGAGCGCCAGCGCGACGAGGACGAGACCCCCCGAGCCCGCCAGGTCAGTACTCCGATGACCGTGAGCCCACCGGCGAAGACGCCGATGCGGGTGAAGCTGAGCCCGACGCTGAACGTCGCCGGCAGGGTGGTCACGCCGTCGGCGCCGGAGTTCGGCACCGTGTCCCCGAGATCCTCACGGCAGCACCGAGACCTCGGCGATGCCCCCGCGGTACTTGCCGGTGGCGATCTTCGGGAGGGAGGTGAGGTAGACGAGCACCCACTGGCTGGTGACCGACGAACGTGGGGGTGAGGGTCACGTCGGTGTCGGCGGCGGCGTTCTTCGCGACGACCGTCCAGTCCTTGACGCTCGACATCGGCGCCTGGGTGACCTGCCCTTCGGGACGAGGATCTCGACGCGCGGTGGGCTTGCCCTGGAGGGTGAGCTTGACCGACCCGATCGCCTCGGGCTTGCCGAGGTTGAGCACGATGCCGACACCCGGCTTCAGCCCGCCGAGGCGGGGATTGTTGAGATAGGTGAGCGTGTGCCACGCGGTGGAGGGGTTCCCGTCGACCGCGCGGCCGAGTTCGTTGGGGTTCTCCTGGTTGTTCCCGCCGTCGGCGGACGGGTCGAAGTCGTGCAGGTCGGCGATCGTGTAGGGAACTGTTCCGCTCGGAGACGCCGACGGCGACGACGAGGTCGAGCCGCCGCGGCAGCGCCGGGCTGACGGCTCCCCGAGCCAGACGCCACCCAGCCCGATGACCACGCTGATCAGCACGAGCACGACGAGGACGAACACCAGCCGCCGGCGCCGGAAATCGACCTGGCGTCCCCCGTCGAGCGCGACCCGCGCGCTGGGGGTCACCGGCGAGGCCGGCCGGGCACCGCGAGCCCGGGGCGTCGTCGACGACATGGGTGGCCGTGATCCCCTGGTCCCCTCGGCTGGGCGGCGGCGGCGGTGCGATCGCCGTGAACCCCTCGGGGGGTTCCACTGCGCGGTGGATTCGCTGGCGGGCGTCTCGCGGTACAGGTCGGGGGCGGTTCGGGGGGTCGTGGGATCTCACCGACCGCCGCCCGTCCGGCCTGTTCGGCGGCCCGGGTGCTCATCCTCACCGGCACGACCGGGAAGCGGATGCGCTGCTCGAGGTCTGCCGCGGCGTCGGCGGTGCCGAGTACCCGGGACAGCGCCTGCGCCACCTGGGACGCCGAGGTGAGCCGCCCGCCGGGCTGTCGAGGGTCGGGAGTGAGGATGCGGTCACAGATGGCGTCGAGGGCCGGAGAGACGCTCGAGCGCACCTGACGCGGTGTCAGCCAGACGCCACCCTCCAGGGGTGCGGCGGGTCGAGGCCGCAGCGCGGCGACTGCGGCCGGTCGGGGTCGAGGGGCCACAACGACAGCAGGCAGGCGTACAGGAGCCTGCCGAGCCCGCTGACGTCGCCGGCCTCGCGCTCCGACCAGACGGCACGGCATCGTCGTGGTCGGGATGCAGCGCCGCCTCGATGAGGAAGCCGAGGATCTTGACATTGCCGGTCGAGGTGACGATCACGCTGTCGGGACTGAGCCGGCGGTGGAACAGTCCCTGCTCGTGCATGGGCGCGAGCGCGTCGGCGATTTCACGGACGATCCAGGCGGCCTCGAGCGTCGCTGAGCGGGCCGGCGGCGAGCAGGTCGGTGAGCGACTCGCCGGGCGCGAACTCGCAGACGAGCAGTGAGGGGTTGTCGGGGTCTTCGCCGCCGACCGCGTCGAGCACGCGGAGGAAGCGGGAGTCGGTGGCGGTGGCCGGCGTGCCGCGCGGCGTCGAGGACGCCGGACGACCTCGGGTCGTGGGGGGCGACGACGTGGACGATAACCGAGCGGGGAAGCTTCTGGTCGAACGCCTTCCAGGTCTGCACCGCCCCGCGCTGGCACAGCCGGCTCTCGAGTTGGTAGCGGTGGGAGAGCACGTCACCTTCGTGGACCACGGGCCCGGGAAGTGCGTCGTACCCGCCGCGAGGGTCCGCGTCGAGCGTCATGTCGGTGATGATCGTCGGCTCGTCGAACGATTCGTCCCAGTGCGAGTTCATCGGCTGTCGCTTCCATCGGAATGCCCGGGGCCGGGTTCGGCGTCGCGGTGCATCGGACCCGGTCGGAACCCCAGTCTGCCCGCCGGGCGGAACTTCGGGTGAAGCGGACACTCGGGACTGGGGCGACGGCGTGCCTGAGCCCGTTCGCGCTGAACCTGCCGGATCCGGATCGCGGTGGCACCCATGAACACGACGCCCGACAGGATGATGATCACCCACCCGACCCTCCCGAACGAGGTGGCCCGCAAGGTGATGTTGATCGCCGATCCGATCGGGCGTCCCTGCGGGGTCTCGAGCTGGGCGGTGACGTTGACCGACCCGTTCGTCGTAGGCATGGGGGCTGAATTCGGTCGTGACGGTCTCCCCCGACGGCACCGTGATCACCGCGGTGTCGGGGACGCTGACCGCTGCGGGTTCTCCGACGTGAACACGATCTTCACGGTAACCGACTGGTCGAGGCTGTTGGTGATCGTGGCCGGAAGCTGGTTGGTGGAACTGCTCAGCACGAAGTCGCCGGCCAGGGTGAGCCGGATCGCGTTGCTGCTCAGCACGTCGCCCACCAGGGCGGTGCCCCGGGAGAGATAGGCGTGCCGCTGGTCGGAGGTGAACTGCGACGACAGGCTCCGGGCCAGGAGCACGTTGACCCGGGCGGTGGCCTCGTCGACGAGGTCGGTCACCTCGCCCCACGCGCCGTAGCGCTGACGGCCGCGTCGCGCGCCTGCTGCCACGCCCGCGGATCCGGAGGCTGCGGAACTGTGACCCCGTGACCAGCGCGGACGCCGTCGAGCTGAGGTCGAGCGGCGTGTTCTGCAGCGACGCCCCGATGGACCGGTCGAGGCGCAGGTCGGCATCCGAGGCGATCGGCACCAGCAGCGACGACCCGGATCGGTGGGCGAGGAACGCCTCCGCGACCGCCCGCTGCCGCACCTGCACGGTCGTGGCTTCGGGCGCCGGGCCGGGCCCGCCCGACGTGATCCCGGTGGCGACCGCCTGCACACTGATTCCCGAGACGGGGTCGATGCCGCTGGTCGTTCCCGCACCGATGACCACCGCCGGCTTCCACGGCTGGACGAACGACAGCAGGCCGGGGTGATCGTGCCGGTGACCACCGCGAGGGGCAACGTTCGCGACCAGGTTCGTCGGCTTCACCGCGGCGGCGATCCGATCCCGGGTCGCGGTGTCGTCGGCGGCGACCAGCAGCGGCAGGTTCGGGGTCGGCGTACGGCAAGCGGTAGGCCTGGTGACTGGTGAGGACGCTCCGCAGGTTGTCGAGCCAGGCGGTGGCGAATTGTTCCTGCTGGCTGAGGTCGGACGCCGAGAGCGTCATGGCCCTCGACCGTGTGCTGCTGCGTCAGAGCGCCTGGACCTCGTCGACCAGGCTCGGGTCGACGAGCACCGTGGTGCTGGGCTGCGCGGCCCGCGCGAGCAGGCGGGCCAGGCGCCGCGACAACTCCGACCGACCAGGTGATCGTCGGTGAAGGTGGAAGCTGTCGAGCAGTGAGGGACGCGAGCTGAGCACGACCAGCGGCGAGTCGGACAGGTGGGTGGACTTGTCGAGCAGCGTCGAGCATCGTGCGCGCCCGGCCGGCGGTGAGCGTCGTGCCGTCGGGAATCTGCGCCCGCACCTGGATGCCGACGGGATAGATGCCCGGCGTGGTGAACCCCAGCCGGTTGATCGGGCGCCGACACCGTGAAGGTGGCGCTGTCGCCGGGCGCGAAGACGGGCTGTTTGGCGGTGGTGATCTGCTGCCAGACGGCGTGCTCGTTGTCGATCGCCCGGGCGCCCACCGGGATGGTGGCCGGGCTGGCCAGATAGCCGGCGAGCCCGGTCGTCGTGGTGAGGCCGGTCGTGTCGCGCCACAGGTACACCTGCACGAGCCGCAGGTCGAGGCCCGAGGTGTTGCGGATGGTGCCGGTGATCGTCAGGGTGCCCCCGCCGGTCGACGTCGCGGGCGTCATCGAGGCGATGTCGATGGTGATCATCGGCGAGTCGGCCGCCGCGGGGCGCGGCCGAACCGCCACCCCATCGCGAGCACCGTACCCAGCACCACCAGCAGCGCGGCCAGCGTCCGGGCGACGGGGCGCGCCGTCGACTGCTGGCTCATTCGGCCATCGTAGGGCCGCCGCCTGTGTCGCCGACCGGCCCGGCGGGGCGATTCGGCGGCCGTGCGGCCCTCCCGCTCCCACCAGTCGAGCAGCAGGGCCTCGGCCTCCTCGGGCGACATCGGGCCCCGATCGATCCGCTGGGCCAGCAGGAACTTGTAGGCACGCCCGACCGCCGGACCCTCCGAGATGCCGAGCACGGCCATGATCTGCTGGCCGTCGAGGGCCGGGCGCAGCGCGTCGAGCTGCTCCTGGGCGGAGAGCTCGTCGATCCGCCATTCGAGCTCGTCGTAGGCGCGGCGCAACCGCTCGGCCCGGCGCCGGTTGCGGGTGGTGGAGTCGCTGCGGGTGAGGATGTGCAGCCGTTCCAGGTCGTCGCCGGCGTCGCGCACGTATCGGCGCACCGCCGAGTCGGTCCACGCCGCGCCCTTGCCGACCTCGGCGTCGGAGTAGCCGTGGAACCGGAGGTGCAGTTCGATGAGGTGCGGCGACGGCGTCCATCTGGTCACGGCTGTAGCGCAGCGCCTTGAGCCGCTTGCGGGCGATCTTCGCGCCGACGACGTCGTGGTGGTGGAAGCTCACCTTGCCACCGGGCAGGAACTCACGGGTGGCGGGCTTGCCGATGTCGTGCAGCAGCGCCGCCAGCCGCAACACGATGTCGGGGTCGTGGTGGCGCGCCTGCTCGAGCTAGATCGCCTGCTCGAGCACGGTGAGCGAATGGGTGTAGACGTTCTTGTGCTGGTGGTCGGGATGATGCTCGTCGATCTCCAGCCGCAGAGCCGGCAGCTCCGGCAGGATCCGGTCGGCGAGGCCGGTCTCGACCAGCAGTTCCAGCCCCGGACGCGGGTCGTCGGCGAGCAGCAGCTTGGATGAACTCGTCGCGCACCCGCTCGGCCGAGACGATGTCGATGCGGTCGGCCAGCTCGCGCATCGCGTCGCGCACCGGCAGGGGTGACGGTGAAGCCGAGTTGCGACGGTGAACCGGGCCGCCCGCATCATCCGCAGCGGGATCGTCGCTGAAGCTGCGTTCGGGCACGAACGGGGTGCGGAGCAGGCCCTCGGCAAGGTCGGAGAGGCCTCCGTAGGGGTCGACGAACCGCTGGTCGACCAGGCTGATCGCCATCGCGTTGACGGTGAAATCGCGGCGGATGAGATCGTCGTCGATCCGCTCGCCGAAGGCGACCTCCGGCTTGCGGGAGTCGCTGCGGTAGGCGTCGGCCCGGAACGTGGTGATCTCGATCACCCAGTCGGTGGCCCCGATGCTCTTGCGGGCCCCGATGGTGCCCCACTGCCTTGCCGATGTCCCACACGGCCCGGGTGAACGAGCGCAGCAGCCGCTCGGTCTCGTCGGGATGCGCCGACGTGGTGAAGTCGAGATCGTTGCCGAGGCGCCCGAGCAGGGCGTCACGCACGGAGCCGCCCACGAGGTAGAGCTCGTGGCCGGCGTCGCGAACAGCCGACCGAGCTCCCCGACGGCCGGGGTGATGCGCAGCAGCTCGGTGACCGCGTTCGACTGGGCTTGGGACAGACTCGGCACGACGGGCCAGTCTAGTGGCAGCCCCCGGCCGGGCCGGCGGCCGAGGAGCGGCCGCCCGATCGCGGTCGCGTGACGGGGCTTCGGCTCCCCGCGCCGAGGCACCGCACGGCCCCACCGCGGAGCCGGAGAGGTGCCGGGGCGACTCCCCCACTGGCAGAGTGTGCGCATGCGGGTGGTGCTGGCGCTGGACAAGTTCAAGGGATCGCTCACGGCCTCCGAAGTCACCGCGGCGCGCCCGGAACGGCGTGCTGCGCGTCGCGCCGGACGCCGAGGTCGTGCCGGTGGCCGTCGCCGACGGGGGCGACGGGACGATCGACGCGCTGGTCGCGGCCGGGTTCGAGGCCGTCCCGGTGCGGGTCTCCGGGCCGACCGGCGGTCCCGTCGACGCCCGGATCGCCCGCAAGGGCGACCTGGCCGCCGTCGAGCTCGCCGACTGCTGCGGGCTGCTGCGGCTGCCCGACGGCCCGGCCCCCATGGACGCCGGCACCCGCGGCCTGGGCGAGGCGATCCGCGCGGCCATCCACCTCGAGGGCGTGCACGGGAGCTCGTGGTAGGGATCGGCGGGTCGGCCTCCACCGACGGTGGCGCGGGCCTGCTCCAGGCCCTCGGCGTCTCGTTGCTGGACGCCGGCGGCGCGCCGATCGCGGCGGGTGCCCGGGGGGTGGCGACGCTGGCACGGTCGACTGGTCGGGCCTCGACGAGCGCCTGCGCGGACCCCACCGGATCACCACTCACCGTCGCCTGCGACGTCGACGCCCCGCTGCTCGGCCCGCGAGGGGCGGCCGCGGTGTTCGGCCCGCAGAAGGGTCTCGCGAGTGCCCGAACAGATCCCGCGGTCGATGCAGCGCTGGCCCGGCTCGCCGACCTCGCCGAGCCGGGCCGGCGCTCGCCCGGGACCTGGCCGGGGCGGGGGCCGCGGGTGGCACCGGGTGGGCGCTGCTCAGCCTCGGCGCCGCGCTGCGTCCGGGGGTCGACATCGTGCTGGAGCTCGCCGGGTTCGCCGAGCCGTCGCCAAGGCTGCCGATCTGGTGATCACCGGCGAGGGAAGCCTCGACGCACAGACCCTCACGGGAAGACGCCCCTCGGTGTGGCCAGCGCGGCGTCCGGGGTGCCGTGCGTCGCGGTGTGCGGGAGACTCGGCGCTGACTCCGACGCCGAGCTGCGCGCCAGCGGCTTGGACGACGTGCTGCCGCTGACCAGCCTCGCCCGCGACACCGACGACGCGATGCGCCGAGCCGCCGTCCTGGTCGAGGACGCGGTCGCGGCATTGGTCGGCAGAGCTCCTCGTGCCGACCGCGCGTAGGCTGGAGACACGGCACACTGACAAGGCCCACCATGGATGATGTTCCACTGCGCATCGGGGACGCCGACCGCGATCGGGCGGTCGAGTGCTTGCGCACCGCCATGGCCGAGGGCCGGCTCACCTACGACGAGTTCGACGAACGGCTCGGCATCGCGCTGAACGCGAAGTTCGAGAGCGATCTCGAGCCACTGTTCGCCGACCTGCCGCACGGTCGAGCCTCCCATCCCCGATGACCACGCCCGCGAACCGCAGCCTGCAACTCGGTCCCGATCGGTCCAGACCATCGGTCGACGGCACCCTTACGCCGCGCTGCCGGCGGCACGGGTTGTACGGTGCGCTGTGGCCGATGACGCTGATGCTCATGTTCGCGTCGGGATTCCGGCTGTGGTGGCTGGTCTTCGTGCCGCTGGTGCTCGGCCCCATCCTCGCCGGCAGCCCAACGTGCCCGGGGCGAGCGGCGCCAGCTTCCTCCCGGCGGCACTGACAACCGACCGGCACCGGTGCGTCCCGGGCTTCCGCAACGACGACCCGCATCCGCGGGAGTCAGGCCGTGCGGGTGCCACGGGCCGCGCCGATCGACGCGACGACGATGCACCCCATCGCGGCGATGTCGATCGGACCCAGGTGCTCACCCAGAACGATGAGGGCGGCGAGGGCGGCGGCCACCGGCTCCAGGCTCATGAGGATCCCGAACACGCGGGGCGCGATCGAGCGCAACGCGAACAGTTCGAGGGCGTAGGGAATCACGGAACTCAGCAACCCGACGGCCAGACCGGTCATCAAGCACGACCGGACGCCACGTCGCAGACCCTCCGACGTGCAACGCGGGCCCGGCCAGCGCCAGCGCGCCCAGCACACAGGCCAGGGTCAACACGTCCACCCCTGGCCAGCTGCGACCGGCCCGTGCGCCGAACATGATGTAGCCCGCCCAACACGACGCGGCGACGAGTGCGAACACCACCCCCCACGGATCGAGGCGCGCCGGTGACCACTCGAGCAACACGACCCCGACGCCGCCAGAGCCGCCCACACGAGGTGTCGCGCCTGCCGGGCACCCGCACCGCCACCGCCAGGGGCCCGAGGAACTCAAGCGTGACAGCCACGCCGAGCGGGATCCGCGAGAAGGCCTGGTAGATGCTCCAGTTCATCCCCACCAGGCAGGCGGCATAGCCGAGACCGACCGGCCAGTTGCGCCGTCCGGCGACCGGTCGGGTACGCCGCGCAGAACAGCGGACGCAGCGCGAGCAGCGCCAAGGCCGACCAGGCCAGCCGCAGCCACGTCATCGTCGTCGGGGGGACAACGCCGAACAGGTGCTTCGCGACGGCGGCTCCCAACTGGACCGAGGCCACCGCCCCGAGCACCGCCCAGACGGCGGGGTCGAGCGGTTGGCCGGTGCCGCGCGGCGCGCGCCCGACGTGCAGGCTCACCGGTTCACCCGGCGAGCCGCCCGGGTCGCGAGCAGCCGTGTCGGGGAGGTCGGCGGCATGGATTCACAGTAACGGGGCGGGCGGCGCGATCAGCCGCGACAACCGGCTCCGGGCCGGCTCGACGTGGACAGCACTCGCCCTCGGCCGACCGTCTCAGGAGAGGAACTTCTTGATCAGGGGCCCGGCGGTACCTGATCCGGACGCGCCGTCGTAGACCATCACCGCGATGGCGTACTTCGCGTTCCACGCGATCATCCACGCGTGGGTCTTGATGGTCTTGCCGGTGTTGTATTCGGCGGTGCCGGTCTTGGCGCCGGTGACCAGCCCGGCGAGGTTGTGCCCGGTGCCGCTGCTGACCACGGCCTTCATCAGGGTCTGAAGCTCGGTGCCCTCGGACGTCGTCAGTGGCGTGCCGGACGGGGCTGGGGTGGTGCCCACCACGAGGTAGGGGATGAGCGTCCGCGCCGACGCGACCGACGCCGACAGGCCGGCCATCGCCATGGGAGACGCGAGCACGTCGCCCTGACCGATGGCATCGGCCGCGCGCACGACCGGGTCGCTCGTCGTGGGAACCGAACCGAAGAAACTCGAGAATCCCGCGTCGTAGTCGATGCCCACACCGAGGCTTCCGGCGGCCTCGGCCAGATCGGCCGACGAGATCGTCGTGGACAGCTTGATGAACGCGGTGTTGCAGGAGTTGGCCACGGCCTCGGACAGGGGGATGCGTCCGTAACCGTTGGCCGGGTAGTCGGAGTAGTTGGTGAACACCTTGCCGTTGACGATCATCTGGTGTGGGCAGTCGACCAGGCTCGACGGGGTGAGTCCGTGCCGCAGCACCGCGAGCGAGGTGGCGATCTTGAAGGTGGATCCCGGCGCGTACCGACCGAAGGTGGCGTCGGGGTTGCCCCCCGCGGCCGGCGAGTTGGCCGCGGCGAGGATGGCTCCGGTCGAGCGGTCGAGCACGACCATCGACGCGATTCCCCGAGCCGATCCGAGCACCTTCTCGGCCTTCTGCTGCAGGCCGAGGTCGAGGGTGATGTGCAGCGGCGTGCCGGGAACCCCCGGGCTCGAATAGATCACGGGCGTGACCGCGGCGTCCGGCGGAGCTGTAGGACGCCGGTGGCGAAGCGGCGCCGAGGGTGAGGCCGTGTTCGCGGCGGACGCGGAGGCGATGACGCCCGTGCGAGCCACGATCGCGATCGTGTGACCCGGGGTGCCACGCAACTGTGCGTCGTCACGCTTCTCGAGCCCGCTGAGGCCGACTCTGTCGCTCGCCTGGATGTCTCCGTGGCTGGCCGCCACCTGGGCCGCTGTCGGCTGGCCCATGACCCCCAGAATGGCCCGGGCGAACGTGCTCGACGGCGCGAGCATCTCCTGCGTCGGGCAGGGCCTTCGCCCCGGGGATCTTCTCGATGGCGCGTGGCACGTCGGCCGGGCGGACGGTGATGGCGATGACGAAGGCGTCGGTTCCGGCGGCCTTGACCCGCTTGACGAACTCGGTGGCGTCGACCTTCATGAGCTTCGCCAGCGCCGAGGCCGACGTGAGCGCCTGGGCCGGCTTGACGATGTGCTTGTCGATACCGATCGTGAAGACGAGTCCCTGCTGCACGAGCGGTGACGTCGTGGCGTCCGAGGATGGGCGCGCGCTCGGGGAGGTCGCGGGTGTGCCGCAACCGGGTCTGCTCGGTGAGCTGGGGGTGCACGATGGTGGGCGCCCACACCACCTGCCATTGCGAGGTGGAATACCTGAGGGCCGCGGTGCTCTGGAAGCCGAACGTCTTCGACCCCAGCGCGTACTGCTGGTCGAGGGTGACCGTCGCGGTGTCGGTGGTGGCGTCGTAGGTGATGCCCGCGGGGGTGACCGTGGGCCGGAGGCCGTCCATCCCCGACATGATCGTGTCGAGATCGGACTGGACACCGGCCTCGGGGGTGCTGAACGCCACGCCGGTCATGGTGCCCTGCTCGAGGCCGGCGACCAGTGCCTGCACCGTGCTCTCGGCCGTGGGCAGGTTGTGGGGCGGCAACGACGAGTGAGACTGGGGGGCCGGCGACGAGGTGCACCCGGCCGAGACCACGGTGAGGCAGACCAGCACCACCGCCAGCCGGGCCCGCGTGGCGAGGTGGGTCCGGTGGACCATCCGGGACAACATCGAGCGGCCGGCTTCGACCCACGCTGTGCGCATGGTCGAAGACTAACGGCCGCGCCCGACAGGTTGACCGCGGCCGGGGGTCGGGACGGCCAGTGGTCAGTTGGGCAGGCGCATCAGCATGATCACGTGGCGGTAGTCGCCGAGCGGCTCACCGCCGATCTCCTCGAGCCCGGTGATGAGGCACGGCTTGCCCGGTGCGGTGAACGAAAAGTGCACGTAGGGGGTGTCGAGCGCGCCGAGCGCATCCTGGAGGTAGTGCGGGTTGAAGCCGGCGGCGGTGATCGCCAACTCGTCGCCACCCTGGTGGTTCTCGACCGACGCCTCGATCGCCTCGGAGGCCTGGGCCTGGTCGCCGGTGGCGGCCTCGAGATTGATCTGGTCGTCGCCGATGATCATCCGCAACGGCGTGTTCCGCTCGGCCACCAGCGCGACTCGTTTCACCGACGAGACCATGTCGGTCGTGCTGCACCGCACGGTGACCGTCGGCTGCACCTGCATGAGGTGGCGCACCTTCGGGAAGTCGCCGTCGAGCAGCCGGGTGGTGATCTCGCGGGTTCCTCCCTGACCGTCGCCCTCGAATCCGGCGAGGCCGTCGCCGAGACCCGGCGTCGACAGACTCATCGTGACCTTCTCGCCCGACGTCATCGATTTGGCGGTCTCGTTGAGAACCCTGGCCGGCACGAGCGCGGCGCCCGATGCCTGGGTGGATGCCGGCGACCACGCCAACTCCTTGAGTGCCATGCGGTAGCGGTCGGTGGCCAGCAGGCTGAGGGTTTCGCCCTCGATCTCGACCCTGACCCCGGTGAACACCGGCAGCAGTTCGTCGCGTCCGGCGGCCACGACCACCTGGGCGACGGCCTTCGCGAACGCGTCGGACTCGACGCTGCCCGTGGCGGCGGGCATCTCCGGAAGTGCCGGATAGTCGGCGACCGGCAGGGTCTGCAGGGTGAACCGGGCGCTGCCGCACACGATCTCGAGCCGGCTGGCGTCGCTGGTGAGACTCACGGGCTTCCCCGGCAACGAGCGGGCGATGTCGGCGAGCAATCTCCCGGACACCAGCACCTCGCCGGGCTCGTCGACCTGACCCGAGATCGTCACCTTGGCCGAGGTCTCGTAGTCGAAGCTCGACAAGGTGACGCCGTCACTCCCGGCATTGATGCGCAGCCCGGCGAGGATCGGAACGCTCGGCCGGTTGGGCAGGCTGCGGGCGGCCCAAGCCACCGCATCGGCCAGCACATCGCGTTCGACTCGAATCTTCACGGCTTCCTCGTTTCGGCGGGATCGGATGCGGCGGAGGGCCACCCCGGTGGACGACTGGTGGGTGGACCGGGTGTCCCTGGACCGTCGCGACGACGCGACCGTCCGACGGACCCAGATGCGCGCCCACAAGTCATGGCCAGCGCAGCATATCGAACCATCGGACGCACCCGGTGGAGGCGATCCGGGCGGGGTCGAAAATGCCGCGGGCGGACACCGAATTGCCCCTGACACTGAGCTCACCCAGGTCTAGAGTTGTTACTACCCCTCAAGGGAGACCTCCTCCGTCAGGTCATCACCGGCCCCGGAGAAGTCCTACCGACGGGGCGCTCGAACCTTGTGAGGTCGAACCCCATCAGGAGTCCAACCGATCCGGGCAAGGGCATGCTTCACCGCCCAAGCGCGGCCTGGAGACAGACCCTCCGCCGATGCAGCGAAGCTGCTGGATTCGGCACAGAACCCAGCGAAACCGTCTCTCCTCGGAGAGACGGAGCCATCCCAACCGATGGCACCCGATTGCAGATCACTCCTGATCTCCTGCCAGATCACGTTGGCGGCGACATCATCCATGATTCGCCACCGGCGACCGGACCTCTCAAGGAGCCGACCCGATCGACGGGGCCGAGTGGAGCAGCGACAGCGATCGGAGCCCGGCGAGCGTCGTGCGCCGAGCGAAACGGAGGGCCCGGACCATCTCATACATGGTCCGGGCCCTTCCCTGTTCCGGGTGCCGCAGGGTGAGCCCACCGGCGTCCCGCCCCCATTCAACCCGTGGAATTCGGGGACGCGACGTCGACACGCAGGACCGACGACGATCTGCGGCGGGACGACACGTCGCACCGGCACCGACCGGTCCGACGATGACGGCAACGCGCTGCGAGCGCGCGCCGCGGCGATCACTCCGTGGCGATGGCCCGGAGCATGTTGAGCCGGGCGGCGTGCCTGGCCGGCCAGACCGCGGCGATCACGCCGACAGCGGCCGCGGCGACGAGGTACAGCAGCAGTTGTCCCCAGGGGATCACGAGGTCGCTGAGCCCTGACCCCGCCAGCGCCCGCTGCAGGGCCGTGCCGAAGGCGACGCCCAACGTGACGCCCAGCACCGAGCCGAGCAGGGCGATGATCACCGATTCGAGGGTCACCATCCGCCTCAGCTGGGGCCTGGTCGTCCCGATCGCCCGCAGCAGCCCCACTTCGCGGGTGCGCTCGATGACCGACAGGGCGAGCGTGTTGATGATCCCGAGAATCGCGATGACGATCGCCAGGCCGAGCAGCGCGTAGATCATGTTGAGTAGTTGGTCGACCTGGGAGGTGAGCTGGCTCGCATATTCGGCCTTGTTCATCACGACAACGGTCGGGAGGTCGGCGGTGGCCTTGTCGAGCGCGGCGCGCACCGCGGCGGTGTCCGCCCCGGGGGCATCCTTGATCGCGATGGCCACCGGAGCCTCCGGCGCGCCCAGGCCGCGGCCGGTGGCGACGTTGACGATGTAGTTGCCGAGGCCCGGAGAATCGGTTCGGTAGATGCCGCAGACGGTCAGGGTCACCGGGGAGCGGGTCAGGGCCGACGTGACGACCATGGTGTCTCCCACAGCCAGGCCGCGACGCGTGGCGGCGGTCTGGTCGACGAGGACGGTGCCGTCCCGGGTGTTCAGTGCGCCGTCGACCAGGGTCTGGGCAATGAGCGTGTTGAACCCCGATGGATCGGCGACGGTGATGAATGTGCGGTCGCCGTTGTCGAGAACCACCGTGGTGTAGAACGCGGCCGCGGTCTGGACCCCCGGAACCGATGACACCGTCGACGGCAGGCTTGCCGGCAGCAGTCCCCCGGTGACCGACTGCATGGTGAAGTCACTGGTCATCGACGTCGCCACCACGGAATGGATGCTCCTGGAGGCCGATGACCCGAGTACCGACAACGTGGTGACCAGCGCCAGTGACAGCATGAGCGCCGACGCCGTGGCGGCGGTGCGCCGAGGCTGTCGCACCGCGTTGAGCGCGGCCAGCTTGCCGATCTCGCCGAACAACCGCCGGTAGATCCAGCCCATGATCGCGATGACGGGACGCCCGAGCAGCGGGCTCGCACCCGCGACGCCCAACAGGACGAGCGCCGCCCCGATCCCGATCACCAGCGGACGATTCCACAGGTGTGTCCACAGCCCGGTGCCCATCGCCGCGACGCCGATCAGCGTGAGGGCCACCCCGATGACCGCGCGGACACCCAGGTTTCCCGAACCCGTCATCACCTCGCCGTTCATCGCCGCGACCGGCGGAACATGCCCGGCCTTGCGGGCCGGCAGCCAGGCCGACACCATCGTGATGATCATGCCGACGGCGTACGACCAGCCGACCGCGGCGAGCGTGATTCCCGGGAGGGCCTGGCCGAGATCGATGCCGAGTCGCTTGAACACCACCCGGATGAGGACGGCGAGCAGCCATCCGAGCCCGAGCCCGAGCGTCGAGCCGATGAATCCCGTGACCGCCGCCTCGAACAGCACCGTGCGGGTCATCTGACGCCGGCTGGCTCCGATCGCGCGGAACAACGCGAGCTCACGTCCACGTTGGGCGACGATGATGGAGAACGTGTTGACGATGAGGAAGCTCGCCACGAGCAGAGCGATCGCGGCGAACACCAGCAGGAACGTGTTGATGAAGCTCAGGGCCTTGTTGATCGACGTGGCCGTGGCGTCGGCCGCCGTCTTGCCGCTCACCGCCTCGAAGTCTTTCGGTGTGACCGCCTGAACCCGCGTCACGACGTCGCTGATCGAGGCTCCCGGCTGGGTCGTGATCCACGCTCCGGTGAAGCCGTCCTTGCCCCCGAGTAGAAGCTTCTGGGCTTCCGCGGTGGTGAAGAACACGTAGGTGGCCCCCACCGTGCCGCCACTGCCCCACTCGGCGGTGCCGACGATGGTGCGACTCACGACCTCTCCGCTCGGCAGCGACACCTTCATCGTGTCACCGAGCCGGTACCCGCTCTTCGCGAGCGTCGTCGGGTCGACGACGATCTCGTTGTCGGTGAGGGGCGCGTGACCGGAGCGCAGCTGCACGCCGACGATCCCGCCGTAGGCGGGATCGGTGTACCAGTTGTGCCCGATGCCGGGCGGGCCGATGGACGCGATGACCTTCCCGTTCTTGCCGATCGGATAGGTGTTGATCGAGAACACCGTGCCCGTGGCCGACTTGACGCCCTGGACGCCACGGAACTTCTGCAGGTCGGTGGGGGTGAGCAGCACCCGGCCGACGGTGCTCGTGTCTGTGCCGAAGGTCGATCCGCTTGAGGTGTAGGTGCCGACCGGGTCGACGTTGACGTCGGCCACCGTGCCCCGGAGGATCCCGTTGAACGACACCGAGAGCATGTTCGTGAAGATGAACGATCCCGACACGAACGCCACCCCGAGCACGATCGCCAGGACGCTGAGCAGGAGGCGCGCGCGACGATGCAACAGCGACTTCCAGGCGGCCTTGTACATCCTCGTCACGGCTCCAACGCGTGACGGGGACGCGTTGACTGCTCGCCGGCGCTCGACGCGGTGGGCACGCCCGCGTCGATCCCGTCCGGGTCGGATGCCGGGAGCGCGCGTGACGTGCGGAGCCGAGCCTCCTCGTCGGCGACCCGGGCGGCGTCGAGATGGCGGGGATCGATAGTGGCCATCATGGCCAGCACCGACTCGCGGGTCGGGTTCTCGAGATCGGCCACGATGGCACCGTCGCCGAGGAACAGGGCACGATCGGCGTAGCTCGCGGCCACCGGATCGTGGGTGACCATGACGATCGTCTGTCCGAACTCGTCGACACTGCGCCGCAGGAATCCGAGCACCTCGGCGGAGGATCGTGAATCGAGGTTTCCGGTGGGCTCGTCGGCGAAGATGATGTCGGGTCGGCTGATGAGCGCGCGTGCGCAGGCGACCCTCTGCTGCTGTCCCCCCGACAGCTCGGTGGGCTTGTGCCTCAGCCGGCTGGCAAGATCGACGGTGTCGATCACCGTGCGGTACCAGTCGGGATCGGGCTTGCGGCCCGCGATCGCGAGGGGGAGCAGGATGTTCTCGTCGGCGGTGAGGGTCGGCACGAGGTTGAACGCCTGGAACACGAAGCCGATGCGGTCTCTCCGCAACTGCGTGAGCTGCTTGTCCTTCAGGGTGCCGATCTCGGTGTCGCCGATGATGATCCTGCCCGATGTGGGCGAGTCGAGTCCGGCCACGCAGTGCATGAGGGTCGACTTCCCCGAGCCGGACGGACCCATCACCGCGGTGAAGCGTCCCTTCTGGAACTGCGCGTCGACGCCGTCCAGGGCGACCACGCGGGTGTCTCCGCTGCCGTAGACCTTCGTCAATTGCACGGTGTAGGCGGCGATGTCGTCACCCGCCGGGTCGCGACGACGCGTGTCGTCGCGACGTGTCGTGGACTCCGCCATCTCGGCGGTGAGCTCGGAAGTCATCGGTGTTCCTGTCGTGAGGTCGCATCCAGAACCTGCTGGCGTCCACGATAGGTGGCCCGGAGACCGGCGGATCGTGGGGGGTCGGGCGCCCATCCACACCCCCGACCTTTACCCCTTGAATGATGTGGTCATAGTCATCATCGTCATCACTGCTGTTGACACTGTGGATAACTCTCGATTCAGCTTGTGGGAGCGGATATCCCGATCCCCAGCCCTTGGGATGGGGAACCGGCGCGACCGGGACGCCGTGTTGATGGAGACGGGGCGGTTCGGGGCCTGTGGGGACTCCTGCACGGGATCTCCACAGCGAGCCCGGGTTATCCACAGCCGTCTGTGGATCGGGCGGAGCCGAGCAACACACGGCCGCCCGGCCTCCGAGTGCTAGCGTGAGCCCACAATCGAGTGCCGCGCGCCAATCGGATGCCGCGCCTAGCACCGGCTCACGTTCCACGGCCAAGGAGATCCATGTCCGCCATTCAGCCCGGGTCGAGCGCGCGGGGTGACCGTCGCCGCACCCAGATCCTGGATGTCGCGTTGTCCCACTTCGCCGAGACGGGCTACCGCGGCGCTTCACTGCGAGACATCGCCCAACAGGTCGGCATCACCCATCCCGGGCTCCTCTATCACTTCGGCAGCAAGGAAGACCTGCTGATGGCGGTGCTGGCGCACCGCGACGAGAAGAGCTACGACATCATGGGTGGCGACAAGAGCGACCTGGACGCCGTGACCGCACTGGTGCACCTCGTCGAACGCAATGCCACCCAGCCCGGGCTCGTCGAACTGTTCGTGACGCTGTCGGCAGAGGCCGTTGACCCCAATCACCCGGCCCACGATTACTTCGCCGACCGGTACCGTCGCGTGTTCGAGAGCTACGAAGTGTCGTTCTCCCATCTTCAAGAGCAAGGGCTGCTCCGCCAGGGTGTCGATCCGGGGCGGGCCGCACGCAGCCTGGTGGCCATCATGGACGGTCTTCAGGTGCAGTGGATGTACGACCGGGACAGTGTCGACATGGCGGGCACCGTGCTCGAATACCTTCTCGACGTGATCAACGATCCCGAGGCGGTCAGGCGCTCATTCGAGTTGTCGCGCACATCGGTCGTGGCCTCGGCCGCGCAGTGACGCGTACCGGCGCGACGCCGGTCACTGGCGAATCTTGTTGGTGAGTTCGCTGACCTGGTTGTAGACGCTGCGACGCTCGCGGAGCAGTTCGCGGATCTTCCGGTCGGCGTGCATGACCGTCGTGTGGTCGCGTCCACCGAACAGCTGGCCGATCTTCGGCAGGCTGAGGTCGGTGAACTCGCGGCACAGGTACATCGCGATCTGGCGCGCGGTGACCAGCCCGTGGGTGCGGGACGACCCGGTGAGCTCGTCGAGGTTGATGCCGAAATACGCGGCGGTCTCGGCCATGATCTTCGACGCGCTGACCTGGGCGTCGACGCCGGCGGGCATGATGTCGCGCAGCACCACCTCGGCGAGCGACACGTCGACCGGCTGCTTGTTGAGGCTGGCGAAGGCGGAGACCCGATTGAGTGCGCCCTCGAGTTCACGGATGTTCGTCTGGATCCGGGCGGCGATGAACTCCAGCACGTCGAGTCCGACCGTGAGGTGCTCGTTCACCGCGAACTTCTTGAGGATCGCGATCCGGGTCTCGAGGTCGGGGGGCTGGATGTCGGTGATCAGGCCCCACTCGAACCGGCTGCGCAACCGGGGCTCCAACGCCTCGAGCAGCTTCGGCGCCCGGTCGGAGGTCATGACGATCTGCTTTTGGGCGTTGTGCAGGGTGTTGAACGTGTGGAAGAACTCCTCCTGCGTCTGGATCTTCGACTCGAGGAACTGGATGTCGTCGATGAGCAGGACGTCGACCTCGCGGTACTGGCGGCGGAAGTGGGCCGTGCGGTTCTCGGAGATCGCGTTGATGAAGTCGTTGGTGAGTTCCTCGGTGCTCACGTAGCGCACCCTGGCGCGGTCGGAGTAGCGCCGGACGTAATGCCCGATGGCGTGCAGCAGGTGCGTCTTGCCGAGCCCGGAGTCGCCATAGATCATCAGGGGGTTGTACGACTTGCCCGGCGACTCGGCGACGGCGGCGGCCGCTGCGTGGGCGAACCTGTTCGACGAGCCGATGACGAACGAGTCGAACGTGTACTTGGGATTGAGACGGTCTCCCGGCGACAGCGGCTCGAACACCTGGGCCCCGGGGGCGGGAGCCGAGCCGGACATGGACACCGGGGCTGCCGGCGTGGAGAAATCGTCGTCGTCGAAGGGGCTGTCGGGGCTCTCCAGGTTGAGCTCGAGGTCTGGTTCGACCGTGATCGCCAGTCGCATCTGCCGGGAGTAGTAGTCGCTCAGTGATTCCTCGACCTGGGTCCGCAGCCTGCTCTCGATCCGCTCACGGGTGAAGTCGTTGGCGACCGCGATCATCACCGTCGCTTCGTGGACGGTCAGGGGCTTCGCGTTCTTGAGCCATGCGCGCGTGTGTGGTGCAGCCGATTTCAGGACGTGCTGCCAGGCCCGTTCGATCGACCGTTCGGGTTGACCGGCCATGTGCGCGACGCTCATGTGCTCCTCGTCATCTCACGGTCTGTGGTTCGACCGGCAGGGGTGTGGGCCGGTGCATCGGACCTCGGGGTTATCCACAGTATCGGGGGTGTGTCTGGCGCAACAGGCCCCCTCCTGGCTCGTTATCCACAACGGGAATCCACAGGTGTGGACGCGCCAGCGGCGGGGATGCGCCCTCCCTGCGGGGGAGCTTCGGCATCACCGCTGATGACAACGTGTCCGTTCCAGGTCCTGGCCAGAGGATGTGGGGCTGCTGCCATCGGGGGAACGGTTCGGCACGGCCTGTGGACAACCGTGACTCTCGGACGCTAACAACCTCGGCGTCCGAGCGCAACCTCCTGAGCGAATTCTCAGTGAATTGCGGCGTGTCGACTGGACGGATGAGCAGTGGGGGTTGGTTCCCTGCCCGACGACCGGACACCAAGGGTGCCACGGTTTGCCCGTGCCGCGCCTCAACCCGTATCGTGGATCAGTCGCAGTCGTGTCAGCCGCGGGGATTTCCTTCCCGGAAAACCTGAGGTCGCCGCGCCGAACCGACCACTATCCGATCACCTATACGAACCTATACGACCCGTGTCGTGGGGCCCGGCGCGTTCGCGCCACACGACAGATCACGTCCGGAGATACATCCATGTCGAAGCGTACGTTCCAGCCGAGCAACCGGCGCCGCAGCCGCACCCACGGTTTCCGCAGCCGCATGCGGACCCGCGCCGGACGCGCCATCCTGGCCGCCCGTCGCCGCAAGGGCCGCTCGGAGCTGTCGGCCTGACGGACGTGCTGCCCGCGATCCATCGCATGCGCGCGTCGTGGGAATTCCGCGACACGATGCGCCACGGCGTCCGGGCGGCCCGCCCCACCCTCGTGCTGCATGCTCAGCAGCTGGAAGCCCCCCCGTCCCGGGTGGGCTTCGTCGTGTCTCGTGCGGTCGGCGGTGCCGTGGTGCGCAACCGGGTGAAGCGGCGGCTGCGCCATCTCGCGGCGGCGGAGCTCGGGGAGTCCCCGCCGGTCGCCGTCGTCGTGCGTGCCCTGCCCGCGGCCGCGCAGCAGTCGGCGCGACTCGGTGACGATCTCGCCGGAGCCTGGTCGACGATGCAGCGGCGGTTGAGCTCACGGGAGGCCTCATGAGCGTCGTAGCGCACGACTCGTCCGCCCGGCATGGCGTGCGTCGCTTCCTGCGTGCGTCGGTGAGTCGCTCGCCGTTGGCATGGCTGCTCATCGGCTTCGTTCGGCTGTGGCGCGCTGTGATCTCGCCTCTCTACGGAGATGTGTGCAAGTTCTACCCCACGTGCTCCAGCTACGGGCTCGCAGCGCTCGAGACCCATGGGGCGATCAAGGGCAGCTGGCTGACTCTGCGCCGGCTGGTGCGATGCCATCCCTGGTCGCTGGGCGGATACGACCCCGTTCCCGGCGCGGGAACCCATCGCGGGCACGATCACCCGTCCCTCGCCCCGGACGATTCAGACCCGGACGCCGCACCGGCGTCACCCAGCCTAGGTAGCCACCGATGACAGTCCTCACCCCCCTCCTCGTTCCGCTGTTCGCGTTCTTCTCGCTGTGGACGTCGATCCGCGACGTTCTCTCGGCGATGATGCAGCCGCTCTACTGGGCCGTCTCCGGTCTCGTGGTGCTGTTCCACAGCGTGTGGTCTCCGTTGTTCGGCACGAACTCGGGCTGGACGTGGACACTCGCGATCGTCAGCCTCACCGTCGTCATCCGGATCCTGCTGATCCCGCTGTTCGTGCGTCAGATCAACTCGGCGCGGAGCATGCAACTGATCCAGCCGAAGCTCAAGGCACTGCAGGAGAAGCACGGGTCGGACCGTGAACGTCTCGCACAGGAGCAGATGAAGCTCTACCGGGAGGAGGGCGTCAACCCCGCGGCGTCCTGTCTGCCCCTGCTGCTGCAGGCGCCGATCTTCCTGGCCCTGTTCAGGGTGCTCGAGGGCGCGGCGGCACAGCCCAATCCGATTCCCCGCGGCGCGTTCTTCAAGAGTCACCCAGAACTCATGGCGTCCCTCAGCCATTCGTCGATCTTCAACGCGCAGTTGGCCGGCCGCTTCTTCCCCATCAGCAACGGCTTCGGTGCCACCCAGGTGCTCTCGATGGGGCTCATCATCGCCATGTCGGCCGTGCTGTTCATCACCCAGCTCCAGCTGTTGAAGAAGAACATGCCGCCCGAGTCGTTGACGGGTCCGATGGCCCAGCAGCAGAAGCTCATGCTGTACTTCTTCCCCGTCATCTACCTGTTCACCGGCATCAGCATCCCGATCGGTGTGCTCATCTACTGGCTCACCACCAACGTGTGGACGATGGGCCAGCAATGGATCATCATTCACAACAACCCCTCCCCCAACACTCCGGCGTACGTCGAGTGGGAGGAGCGGATGCGGGCCCGCGGGAAGGACCCGCACGCTATCGAGGCCGAGCGGGCGCAGAAGCGCAAGCGGCGGGTGGTCACGGAGACCCCGGCCGCGGAAGTGGTCGACGAAGACGGCACCACCCGCCAGGTCGTGGCGCGGCAGAACGTGCGTCGGCAGACGGTACGAAAGGAGGACGCGCAGGGGAAGCAGGTGATCTCGCGGCAGCAGCCGCAGCGCCAGAACCGCGCGTCCCGCAAGAAGAATTGACGTCGGTCCGCGACCGACGCCCATCCGGCCCTGCGGGGCCCCGGCGATCAGGAGAGCCATGAATGACGTGGAGAGCACGATGAGCGAGCCCGCAGCTGTCGACGAGACCGAGGCGCCCGCGGCCAGCGAGCGGGCCGACGCATCCCCGGTCACCGACGAGGTCGTCGATCAGGCGCCCGACGGCGAGGGCGGCGAGGAATCGGCCACGTCCCGGGGCAGCCGGGCGAAGCAGTTGGAGGCGGAGGGGGATATCGCCGCCGACTACCTCGAGGAACTGCTCGACATCGCCGACCTCGACGGCGACATCGACACCTACACCGAGGGTGGACGCGCGCATATCAGCATCGTCACCGACAGCGACGAACTCGTCGGCCACGACGGAGAGGTGCTGGAGGCACTACAGGAACTGTCGCGGCTCGCAGTGATGACCGAGACCGGAAATCGCAGCCGCCTGATGCTCGACATCGCCGGATACCGCGACAAGCAGCGCAAGCGGCTGCGCGCACTGGCCCAGGACGCCATCGCCGAGGTGAAGGCGTCGGGTGAGGCGGTGGCCCTCGCGCCGATGAACCCGTTCGAGCGGAAGATCGTGCACGACGCCGTGGCCGAGGCCGGTCTCGTCAGCGAGTCGGAGGGTGTCGAGCCGCGTCGCCATGTCGTCATCCGCCCGGCCTGAGAACCGAGGTGGACGATTCCACGGCGAGTGGGGACGCCGGCGTTGAGTTGACCCCCCGCTCGCTCTTCGTACCTGATGTTGCTCAATCCTTAGAGCTATATATCGATATATTGGCAAAGAGAGGTATTGAGCGAGGGTTGATTGGCCCGCGCGAGCGGCCCCGACTGTTCGAGCGGCACATCCTCAACAGTCTCGCGGTGCGGGATCTGCCGGCCGCGGGGTCCGACGTCGTCGACGTCGGCAGCGGAGCCGGCCTTCCCGGCATCCCTCTCGCCCTGGTTCGGAGCGATCTGAGGATCACGCTTCTGGAGCCGCTGCTGCGTCGGTCCGTGTTCCTCGAGGAAGTGGTGACCGAGCTCGGACTCGCCGATCGGGTACAGGTCGTTCGTGGACGTGCCGAGGACCTCGAGGCCCGCTTCGACGTCGTGCTGGCGCGTGCGGTGGCACCACTGTCGAGGCTCGTGGGCTGGACGGCGGAGTTGTTCGCCGACGGTGGCGAGTTGCTGGCCCTCAAGGGATCGTCCGCCCCCGACGAGGTGCGAGAGGCGGGGCCGGTGCTCGCGAGGCTGGGCCTGACCGCTGAGGTGCTGGCGGTGCGCGCTCTCCCCCAGGCCGAGTCGACGCGCGTGGTGCGGGTGCGGCACCGCTGATCCGAGCGTCGGGTGTCCTCATCGACGCGCCGCCGTGTCGGCCGCGTGTTGGCGGAGTCGTCATCGCTAGACTGTGCGGCCGGAGGTGTGTGTGATCAAGTTCCTCAGGGGCCACAAGGCTGAGGCCGATGTTTCACGTGAAACAGAGCCCGTCATTCCGGCATACACCGGCAGCCCGCGACGCGCCGCGTTCGACGATTCCGATGCGGATGGTCACCGGGAGGCCGATGTTTCACGTGAAACATCGCCGTCGCGGGTACTCCCCCGGCCCGCCACCGCTCGTGTGTTCGTCATCGCCAACCAGAAGGGCGGAGTTGGCAAGACGACGACGGCGGTCAATCTGGCCACGGCGCTCGCCATGGGAGGGTTGCGCGTGCTCGTCGTCGACCTTGATCCTCAGGGCAACGCCTCCACAGCTCTTGGCGTCGAGCACCGTGAGGGTACCCAGGGCACCTACGAGGTTCTCCTGGGCGGTGAGGCCATCGGAAACCACGCCGTGACCTCAGAGGAAGCGCCGTTGCTGACCGTGCTGCCGGCCACCATCGACCTGGCCGCCGCCGAGATCCAACTGGTGAACACCTCGGCACGGGAGCAGCGACTGAAGCGAGCCCTCGCGCGCTACCTCGTCGACCACCCCACCGACTACGTCTTCATCGACTGTCCCCCGTCGCTGGGGCTTCTCACCGTGAACGCGCTTGTGGCCGCCAACGAGCTGCTCATCCCGATCCAGTGCGAGTACTACGCCCTCGAAGGACTCTCGCAACTGCTGCGGACGATCGACATCGTGAAGGGCCAACTCAACGACGACCTGATGCTGTCGACCATCCTGCTCACGATGTACGACGGACGCACCAATCTCGCCCAGCAGGTGGCCGCGGAGGTTCGTGGGCACTTCGATCGGGAGACGCTCGACACCAAGATCCCCCGATCGGTGCGGGTCTCGGAGGCCCCCAGTTACGGACGCACCGTCCTGACCTACGATCCGACGTCGGCAGGGGCGGTGGCCTACCGCTTCGCGGCACAGGAGATCGCCGAACGAGCAGTACAGCGCAAGGAGGCGTGATGGCAACACGACACCAGACGGGACTGGGGCGCGGGCTCGGAGAGCTGTTCGTGCGCACCGATGAGGAACCGCGGAGCGAGCGCCCCCATGCGGAGGAGCGCTCGGCCCCGATCGGCGACGGCTCCTACCTCACGAGCGTCCGGGTGGACGCTGTCACGCCCAATCCACGTCAGCCGCGCCAGGTCTTCGACGAGGATGAACTACGGGAGCTCGCCGATTCGCTGCGGGAAGTAGGAGTACTTCAGCCCATCGTGGTCCGCGACCGGCGTGACGACACCTACGAGTTGATCATGGGGGAGCGCCGCCTCCGGGCGGCACGGTTGGCCGGGCTGGACACCGTACCCGCCATCGTCCGGGCCACTGACGACAGTGACCTACTGCGTGACGCTCTGCTCGAGAACATCCATCGGGCCCAACTCAACCCCCTCGAGGAGGCCGCGGCCTACCAGCAGCTCCTCGACGACTTCGGGTGCACCCAGGACGAGCTGTCCGTGCGGATCAAGCGCTCACGACCCCAGATCTCCAACACCATCCGCCTGCTCCGGCTGCCGGCACCCGTCCAACGCCGTGTGGCTGCGGGCGTGCTGTCGGCCGGGCACGCCCGGGCTCTGCTCGGTGTCAATGACGCGGTGTCTCAGGAGCAGCTCGCCCAGCGGATCGTGGCCGAGGGCCTGTCGGTGCGCAGCACCGAGGAAATCGTCGCCATGAGTGGCCACGAGCTGGGCACCGGGTCGAGGCCCGCCCGGGAACGACCGCGCGACCCGCGGGCGGAAGAGTTGTCGTCGGAGCTGTCGGACCACTTCGACACCCGCGTGCGGGTCGATGTCGGACGCTCGAAGGGCCGCATCGTCATCGAGTTCGCCGGCGAGGACGACCTGGAGAGGATCCTCGCGATCGTCCACGGACGACACGCGGGCCAATAAAGAGGTAAACACATTAACCGATTAATCGCCCAAACGATTTATCGACAAATAGTCCTCACTCGAGCGTCTTCCGGCCGGCCTCGACGTCGCGGAGGAGGGCCTCGATCTCGAGTCGTGCCCGGTGCTCGGCGACGAAGGTGAGGAAGGGGATCAGGCCCGACAGGGCGATGATGCCCATGCGCCCGATGCTCCAGCGCACTCGGCGTCCGAGATCGAAGGTCGTGATGAGCAGCACCATGTACAGCCACCCGTGCGGGATGCCGGTGTAGGTGACCCACCGGCCGTCGTGCGGCCCGAAGTACTTCAGCGGGACGGCGACGCAGATGAGCAGCACGAGCAGGGTGCCCACGATGTAGGCGGTGATGCGATAGCGCAGGAGGGCGCCGCGTACCTGCCGCAGGGCGTCGGTGGTGTCATCGTCGATGTCGGTGGTCGTCTCGAGGTCGGTGTCGAGGGGTTCTGCGGGTGAACTGCTGGAAGAACTCACCCGCCAAGGTTACCCAGCGGCCACCGCGAGCGCGCCCGGGGTCATTGCGGGCGTCGGGGGTCTTCGGTCGTGGCGCCCGACGGCATCGTGTCGCCGCTGGGCTCGTCGTCGGGGCGCCGGCGTCCGAACGAGCGGGCGAGGGCGATGCCCATGACCATGGCGAAGATCGCGAAGACCCACCATTGGATGGCGTAACCCAGGTTCTGGGCGTGCCCGGAGGCGTCGCTCGGGAAGGTGACGCGGGCGGGTCGGAGGCCCTCGGCGGCGGATCCGGCCGCATCGAGGGTGACGAAGCCTGCCGTGACACCGGGTGGCCACGCTTGCGCGAGTCGCTCGATCCGCACACCGTTGAGCCACCCGCTGGGTGCTCCCGAGGGGGCGGCACCCGTCGCTCCGCTCTCTGACGGCAGCAGGATGCCGACCCTGGTCACGGTTCCCGTCGGCGCGGTGGGGATGGTGACGTCCAACGACGCGACCGTGCCCCGTACGACAGGCACGATCCTGGAATGATCGTCGAACGCGGTGACGACTCGGTAGGGGGATCTTGTCCCCACAAGCACCGATGTACCGGTCAGGTAGTGACCTTCGAGGCGCACGGGCAGGCCGTAGAGGTTTCCGATGGGCACCCCCGAGTCGAGTTGCCGGGCGAGCGACACGGGCGCGCGCCTCGATCGCTCGATGAGGCCGTTGCGCCCCTGGTTGACGTAGACGGCCATCTGCCACACGCCCAGGCCGAGCATGACGACGGCGAGCACGCCGGCCACCCCGAGAGCAGCCGCCTGACGTCCCCGGACCGCCGCACGGGATCCCCGAGTCGGTTCGCTCATCGCGATGCGGCGAGCTGCACGAGCGTGCTGCACACCGAACCGAGGTCGCGTCCGGACGCCTCGATCGCCAGCGGGGTCGACGAGGTCTCGGTCATCCCCGGGGCGACGTTCGCCTCCAGGAAGGTGGGCGTCCCCGCATCATCGACGATGAGGTCGACCCGGTAGATGTCCCGCAGGCCCAACGTGTGCCCGACCGTGACAGCCACCCGTCGGCACTCCTCGCTCACCTGGTCGCTCAGCCGTGCGGGGGTGATGAATCTCGTGTCGCCCGCGGTGTAACGGCTCGCGTAGTCGTAGACGCCGGACATGGGGACGATCTCGACGGGGGGCAGGGCCGCGGGTCCGTCGGGGGTGTCGATCACGGTGACGGCGACCTCCGAGCCCATGACGAAGCGCTCGACCACCGCGGTGGTGCCGTAGGCGAAGGCGCCCACCATGGCCGACGGCAGGGCTTCGAGGTCGTCGACGCGGCTGGCCCCGAGCGACGATCCGCTGCGCGCCGGCTTCACCATCATCGGGAAGCCGATCCGCTCGCCGAGGGCACGCACCAGCGACGCGGCCCCCAGCTCCCGGAACATATCGTGGGGTAGTGCCACCTGCTCAGGGGTGGTGATCCCGGCGAGACGTACGAGGGGGGTCGCCACCGACTTGTCGAACGCGAGCCGGCAGGCGTTGGCGCGAGATCCCACGAACCGGACGTCGAGCAACGCCAACACCTCGCGCAGGGCGCCGTCCTCGCCGACTCCGCCGTGCAGGAGGGGAAACACGACCGCCCCCGGCCGGGCGGTCAGTGTCGCGGCGAGGTCGGGAGTGATGTCGCTCTCGACCACGTCGTGTCCGGCGTGGCGCAGGGCGATCGCCACGCGGCGTCCGGAGCGCAGGGACACATCGCGCTCGTGCGACAGGCCGCCCGCGAGCACGACGACCGGGGCCAGGGAGGTGGGGGAGGTGCTCATCGACACTCCAATGGGTTGGGATGATCCGGACGGTGGATCATGACTGGTCGGGTGCCGGCGCGCTGAAGGCGTCGATCCTGGAATGGGAGGGCCCGTCGGAGCCGATCCCGAACGTGCGGTTCACCTCGTACTCACGGTTGACCACCTCGGCGAGGCGCCGCACCCCCTCCCGGATCCGTTCCGGCGTGGGGTAGCAGAACGACAGGCGCATGTTGCGGCTGCCCAGCCCATCGGCGTAGAAGGCCGTGCCGGGCGTGAACGCCACCCGCGCGGTGACCGCCCGCGGCAGCATCGCCTGCGCGTCCAGCCCGTCGGGCAACGTCACCCAGACGAAGAACCCCCCGCCCGGGGTGGTCCAGGTGGTGCCGGGCGGCATGTATTCGCGCAGCGCCTCGAGCATCGCGTCGCGCCGCGCCCGGTACATGTCCTTGAACGCCTCGATCTGGCCCCGCCAGTCGTGCCGCTCGAGGTAGGTCGACACGGCCATCTGGCTGAACACCGGTGGGCACAAGGTGGCGGACTCCTGGGCCAGGACGAGCTTCTCGCGGACGGCGTGCGGCGCGAGCACCCAGCCGACGCGGAACCCGGGGGCGAACGTCTTCGAGAACGACCCCAGGTAGATGACCCGGTCGGCGTCCATCGCTCGCAGGGTCGGCAACGGTTCGCCCTCGAGACGCAGCAGGCCGTAGGGGTTGTCCTCGACGATCAGCAGGTCGAGGTCGCGGCAGGCGTCGACCACCTCGCGGCGGCGCTCCAGGCTCTGCGAGATGCCCGAGGGGTTGTTGAAGTTGGGGATCGTGTACAGGAACTTCGGACGCCGGCCCGCCCGCCGGCTCGTCTCGACGGCGGCGCGCAGCGCGGAGGGGTCGATGCCGTCGTCGTCCATCGAGACGTGCACGACCCGGGTCTGGTACGACGCGAACGTGCCCAGTGCCCCGACGTAGCTCGGGGCTTCGGCGATGATGACGTCGCCTGGGTCGCAGAAGATGCGGGTGACCAGATCGAGGCCCTGCTGTGAACCGACCGTTATCGTCACGTCGTCGGGGTGCGCGTCGATTCCCTCGAGGCCCATCACCTCGCAGATGTGCTCGCGGATGCGTGGCTCCCCCTGCCCGGATCCGTACTGCATCGCCTGGACGCCGCGCTCGAGGACGAGGTCGCGGATGGCGTCCCCGACGACGTCGAGGGGCAGGTCGGCGATGTTGGGCATGCCACCGGCCAGTGAGACGACCTCGGGCCGGTTGGCCACCGAGAAGAGGGCGCGCACCGCGCTGGCGCGCATTCCGTGGGTGCGCGCGGCGTAGTGATCGACGTATCGGTCGAGGCGGGTGTCGCGGCGGACGACCTCTGGTTCACTCACGTGGTCCACTGTGCCGCACCGGCCGGGAAAGTACCATTGGGACCACCGTCGGCCGCGCTTCGGCGCGGCCGGTCGCACGGTAGGAGGTTTCATGCGCACTCACCGATTGCGTCCACTCTCCGCGTCGGGGCTCGGTTCCCTGCCGCTGTGGAACTGTCGCACGGCTCTCGTGGGCCCGGGCGCCGACCCCTCGGCCGCGTGGGCGGCGGCGGCCGTCGAGCGGTTCGGGTCGTGCGGGGTGGGAGCATACGACACCGACGAGTTGATCGGGTGGGTGGTCTATTGCCCCGCCCTCAACGTGCCGTCCGACCACCTTCTCGCCCGCGGAACCCGCCTCGCCGAGTCGGCGATGCTGCTCGCGGTCTCGGTTCGTGACACGCATCGCGGGCACGGCATCGGTCGCCAGCTGGTTCAGGCGGCCGCGTCGCGCACGGTGGGGGGTGCCACCTGCATCGACGCCCTGGGTGCCGCGGTGCCGCTCAGTTGCGAGGTGGCGCCGGTGTACTGGCTCACGGCCGTCGGGTTCGCCCCCGTCGACGACGCGCCGCTGGGACCCGGTCCGGTGCGTATGCGGCTCGACCTCGGCTCGACGTTGCGATGGCGTCCCGACCTACGCTCGGCCGTCGACCTGCTGACCGGTTGGGTGCCGCGTCCCGGGGTGGCTCATGAGCCCGCCGGGCGGCTGCTGCGGCGGCGAGCCGGGCATTGACACACCGCACGCGACGCCGACGGCCCGTGTCGGGGGAGGACACGGGCCGTCGGCGTCGACCACCGTCGGTGGCCGCGACCGGGTCGATCAGAGGTGGATCACCTGATCGACGTAGATGAGGTTGGGGTTCGACACACTCCCCTTGTTCTTCTGCCACAGGGCCTGCCACCCGCCGCGGATGTGGTGCCGCTGCGCGATGTCGCTGAGGGTGTCGCCGGCCTTGACCGTGTAGGGCGTTCCGCTGACCTCCGAGGGTGCCGACGTCGAGGCGCCGCCGGTCGTGGCGGCCGGCGAGTCGACGTCGTCCCGCACCGTACTGCGCGAGGTCTGCCGCGTGCGGGTCGTGGTCGCCGTCCGGGTGGTCACGGTGCTCGTACCGCCGTTGCTCGCGGTGAGCCCGGCGCGGACGCTGCAGACCGGCCAGGCGCCGGGGCCCTGCGACGCGAGCACCCGTTGGGCGATCGCGATCTGCTGAGCCTTGGTGGCGAGGTTCGCCGTGCCGGCGTAGGCGCCGCCGCCGAAGGCGAGCCAGGTGCTACGGCTGAACTGCAGGCCGCCGTAGTAGCCGTTGCCCGTGTTGATGGACCAGTTGCCGCCGGACTCGCACGCGGCCACACGGTCCCACGTGGACTGGTCGACGGCATGGGCCGGCGTCGCGCTCACCAGCGCCAGCGCGGCGCCCGCTCCAAGGGCGGCGGTCGTGGCGAGGGAGGCGAGGCGGATGCTGTGCTTCATGATGGAGGGTCCTTCCGAATCGACTGGTGGCCGCGAGTGCGGCGTGCGGCACATCCGGCCGTCTCGAGAACGCTGATTCGACCGTGGTGCCTGCCAGCACAGCCGGAGTGGGCGGTGGCCCGGGAGTCCCGTGCTGCGACTGGCTATTCAGTTGATGGAAGGACGCTAACCGATAACTGAGAGATTCTCAACATGAGATCATGAATTTCTCAGGTTTAGATCGATCGGTCCAGGCCGAAGGCCGCCGCAGTGCTCGCACCGGCCCCGTGACAAGGCATGGTGCGTGTGCAGCCGCCACGGCGGGCATCCGGGCGGGGATGTGCCGCCCGACGCGGGCGCGGACCGTGCGGCGCTGCGGGGGACGAGCCACCGTGCGGTGACTGTCAGACCCCGATCGCGACGGTCACCATCCAGCGGATCGCCACGCGTGCGGACGCACCTGAGCCCATCCACCGGCCGTGCGATCGACCAGAAGATGGGCTCAGGGACTCAGTTCGCCGGGGACGGACCACCGGCGGGGTCGAACCTCAGAGATACTCGTCGAGCACCTTGAGCAGGGCGCCCTTGCTGCGGGCGCCCTGGATCGACTTGACCACCCGGCCGCCGACGAACAACTGCAGGGTCGGCAGGGCGAGGATGCCCTGTTCGGTGGGGGTGCGGGGGTTCGTGTTGGTGTCGAGCTTGACGAAGTCGATCTTGTCGCCGTGCTCGCGGGCCAGCTCGTCGATGATCGGCGAAATCTGCTTGCAGGGAGCGCACCAGTCGGCCCAATAGTCGACGAGGGTCGGCTTCGCGTTCATCACGACCCGGTCGACGAAGTCGGAATCGGTGACCTCATTGACTGCTGACATGGCTCATCTCTCCTTGGTGGGCGCCCGGGACCCGTTCATTATCGCTGGCGAGTCCGACGGTCCCAAGCCCGCGTCTCGTGGTGAATGCCGTCCGGGGGGAGCTTGTCGGTTCGCCCCGGACGCTCGATCAGATGACGGGTGGCTGGGCCTCGTCGTGGAGTTCCGCCAGGAAGCGCTCGGCGTCCAGTGCGGCGCGACAGCCTGAGCCGGCGGCCGTGATCGCCTGACGGTAGGTGTGGTCGACGAGGTCGCCGCAGGCGAAAACCCCACGAAGGTTGGTGCGGGTGGAGTCGCCGTCGACGATCACGTAGCCGTTCTCGTCGAGGTGCACCTGACCGACGAGCAGTTCGCTGCGCGGGATGTGTCCGATCGCCTCGAACAGTCCCTGCACCTCGAGTTGGCGGGTCTCACCCGTGCCCACGTCGCGAAGCGTCAGCGACTCGAGGGTCTTCGTGCCGCTCATGCCGACGATCTCGCTGTTCCAGGCCGGAGTGATCTTCGGGTCGCGCTCGACCCGCGCGGCCATGATCTTGGAGGCGCGCAGGGTGTCGCGGCGGTGGACGAGGGTGACCGACTTCGCGAATCGGGTGAGGAAGGTGGCCTCCTCGGCGGCCGAGTCGCCCCCACCGACGACGGCGATGTCCTTGTCGCGGAAGAAGAAGCCGTCGCACGTCGCGCACCACGAGACGCCGCGTCCGGAGTAGGTGTCCTCTTCGGGAAGGCCGAGCCGACGGTATCCGGATCCGGTTGCGAGGATGACCGCATGGGCGCGGTAGGTGTTGCCCTCGGTGTCGGTGACGACCTTCACGTCGCCGGTGAGGTCGAGCTTGACGGCGTCATCGGTGATCATCTCGGCGCCGAACCTCTCGGCCTGGGTGCGCATGTGCCCCATGAGGTCGGGACCCATCACCCCTTCGGGGAAGCCCGGGTAGTTCTCGACCTCGGTGGTGTTCATCAGCGCACCGCCGGCGGTGATGGCGCCCTCGAGCACCAGCGGCTTGAGCCCGGCGCGCGCGGAATAGATGGCCGCGGTGTAGCCGGCCGGCCCGCTTCCGACGATGATGACGTCGCGGATCTGTTCGTCGGCCATGAAGCCCGCCCACGTCTCGTCGGTGCCGGGGTGGCCCGAGGGCTCATCGGCGGGGAGGTGGGTGAGGTTCACCGCACCGAGTGCGGTGAGATTCAGGTCGCTCATGCTTGCCTTCCTTGGGGGCTCAGGCCACTGTATTCGACGGGGCCGGCGCCGAGACGCTCGCCCCTACCACGTGCGCTAACAGCCGGCCGGCCCGGGCTATTCCCCGGGGGGTATGCAGCCGATCCCGCCGACCGGCTCGGGGTTGCGGCGTCCCGGGTGGCCGCGGTGGGGACGTTCGGGTCGGCGTCCGGGGTGGCTGGTGGTGGGGGCGTCGGGGGTGGCTGGTGGTGGGGGCGTTCGGGCTGGCCGCGGTGGGGACGTGCGGGTCGGCGTACGAGATGGCTGGCGGCGTACGAGTTGTCGCGCTTCTCAACCAGGTCGTACGCCGATGGGGACAAGTCGTACGCCGGAGGGGACAAGTCGTACGCCGCGGGACGAAGCCGCGGTCTGGACGCCGGAACCGCTCGGGGCACCGCGCACGGGGAGTGACCCGGCTGCTGGGCACCGATACCGGACACCACGCACCGGGGAGGGACCCGGCTTCTGCGCACCGCGGTACCGGACACTGCGCGCGGGGCGCCGGAAGGGGGACCGCGAACCGGGAACGGTGCGGAGCCCGCCTCTCTCCGACCCCACGACGGAGAGAGGCGGGCTCCGGCTTCCTCGACCCCGGGAAAGGGGACCCGGGGGAGGGGATCACGACGCCGACCCCACGACGGCGCCGCGACCCTGATCAGCGGCCCGGGGTCTGGCTCCCCGAGCTCTGGCCCTGGGCGCCGGGCGCCTTGCCCAGCGTGGCCTGCACCGTGGTCAGCGCCCCGTTACGGGCGACCTGGAAAGTGACCTTCTCGCCGACCTGCGCGGCGCGCACCTGGGCGACCAGGGAGTTCGACGAATCGATCGTGACTCCGTTCATCTGCGTGATGACGTCGCCCGCCTGCAGCCCCGCGGCCGCGGCGGCGGTTCCGGGAACGACACTGGCGACCTTGGCACCGTTGATCGTGCCGCCGTTGAGCTGCACCGAGGCGCTCGTGGTGCTGATGCCGAGGTAGGCGTGTTCGGCCACGCCGTGGGCGATCAGCTGGCTGGTGATGTTCTTCACCTGGTTCGACGGGATCGCGAACCCGATGCCGATGCTGCCGCTCTGCCCGGTCGAATTGGCCGAGAGCGAAGCGATCGAGGAGTTGATCCCGACGAGTTCGCCGTTGGCGTTGACGAGGGCACCACCGGAGTTGCCCGGGTTGATCGGTGCGCTCGTCTGGATCGCACTCGTGTAGACGTTGCCGGCGCCGGTGATGTCGCTGATCGCCGACGACACCTGCTGGGTGACCACCGGACGGTTCAGGGCACTGACGATGCCGGTGGTGACTGTGTCGGCGAGCCCGAGCGGGTTGCCGACCGCCATGACGGGGTCACCGACCTTGACGCCCGTGCTGTCGGCGAAGGTGATCGGCTGCATGCCCGAGGGCAGCTTCGAGATCTTGATCACCGCCAGGTCGGTCGAGGGATCGGTGCCGACGACCGTGGCCGGGTACGTCTCATTGCCGACCTGCACCCTGATCGTGGCTCCCGCTCCGGCACCCGCCACGACGTGGTTGTTCGTGACGATGTGGCCCTGGTTGTCGAGAACGACGCCGGTGCCCTCGTCGCCGGACCGGCCCGACTGCACGATGATCGAGACGACCGACTTCGAGACCGCCGCGGCGGTGACGCTCCAGTCGGGGTTGGACGCGTTGCCCTGGACGACCTTGGTGATGGTGCCGCCAGGCCCGGTGCTGGTCGAGGCGGCCGCCGTCGGCTGGTTGTTGTTGAACGTGCGTTCGAGGGCGAACCCCGTTCCGCCGCCGATTCCCCCGGCCAGCACCGCCACGGCCGCCAGCGTCGCGATGCTGCGCGCCCGGTGGGTGCGCTGGGGAACCGTGTGCGTGTGCGTCTGGGGGGCGGGTTGCTGCGGCCACGGCCCACCCTGATACGGAGCCTGGTTCTGAGGAGCCTGGTTCTGGGGAGCCTGAATGGGGTGGCTCGCTGGATCCGGGTTGGGGTTGGAGCCGTCGTGTTGGCCGCTCCAGAAGAAGTCGTTGCTCATCTGGGCCTCCGTTCGACCGCTGGGGTGCGGTCCTCGTCGATGGCGCCCGTGCGTGGCGCCCTGCATGATCCAGCTAATGAGCCGAACCTGTGAGCCTGCTGTGAGCCCAGCAGCACCGGCCTGTGACCCGGCGAATCCGACCCGGACCTGTCCCTGAGGGGATCCCCTAGAGGGTACCGGCGCACGGGCCGGGCCTTCCGGGAGCAGGTCTCCGACGTCACAGCCCGGCGGCCGACATCATGATCCCGCCGTCGACCACCACGGTCGTGCAGGTGATGTAGCTCGCGGCGTCCGAGGCGAGAAACACCGCCGTGGCGCCGATCTCGTCGGGCTCGGCGACCCGACCGAGCGGGATCGAGTGGTTCAGCGCCGCGGCCTTCTGCGGGATCTGCCATGGTCTGGGCATTGATCGGCGTGTCCACAGCGCCCGGTGCGATGTTGACCATCCGGATCCCGTGCTGGGCCAACTCCACACCGGCGGTGCGGGTGAGCATCCGCGCCCCGCCCTTGCTGACGCAGTACGCGGTGTTGCCGGGCATCGGCCAATCCTCGTGCACCGATGACACGTTGAGGATGACGCCCCCACCGCCCTGGGAGATGAACTGCCGGGCGGCCAGCTTCGCGCCGAAGAACGTGCCCTTCATGTTGATGTCCATGACGAAGTCGTAGTCCTTCTCCTCGGTGTCGAGGAGGGAGTGGCGGGTCTCGACGCCCGCGTTGTTGATCATGACATCGAGGCGACCGAACCGGGCGACCGCCTGGTCGATGAGGTTCTGGAGGTCGCTCACCTTGCTGACGTCGGCCTGCACGGCCATCGCGCCGCCACTGCCGGCGTCCTCGGCCACCTTGGTGACGGGGTCGACGGTCTCCGGGTGGGTGACCCAGTCGATGACGACGTTCGCCCCGGCGGCCGCGCAGGCGTCGACGATCGCCGCGCCGATGCCGGTGTTGGCACCGGTGACGATCACCGTGCGGCCCGCCAGCGCCTTGGCGGTGAACGCGTCGGGCAGCAGGCGTTGCTCCGCGCCGGCCCCGCCTGCGGTGTCGGCGTGGGTGTCGTGGCTGGTGGCCTCGCTCATGGACGTGATCTCCTTCGTCGGTAGCTGGACGCTGGCGGATTGTCGAACTGCTCGCCGCCGTGGTCGCAGATGAGGTGGGCGATCATCGCGGTCCAGCCGGTCTGGTGGCTGGCGCCGAGCCCGGTGCCGGACTCGGCGTGGAAGTACTCGCTGAACGTCGGATGGCTCGTCCCACAGCGGCCCCGTGCCGGCGTCACGCTGCTGGCCCGGACGCCGGCCCGTCGTGTCGGGTCGGAACAGCGACACGAGCCGTCGGCGCAACTGCTCGGCGATCTCGGGCAGGGTGAACCGCTGTCCCGACCCGGTGGGGAACTCGAAGGTCTGGGCGCCGGTCGCGCCGGCCCCGCGGGTGCGCAGCGCGTCGATGAGCAGCACGTTCAGCGGGAACCAGATCGGGCCCGCGCCAGTTGGAGTTGCCACCGAACATCCGGTTCTCGCTCCATCCCGGCGTGTAGCGGATGCCGAGCCGTTGGCCCGCGACCTCGACCTCCTCCCCGTCGCGGTACACCGCGGAAAGCGACCGGACGCCGTAGTCGGACAGGAACTCCTGGGGATCGAGCATGCGCGACAGCACCGCCGGCAGCCGGTCGAGGTCGACGAGGCTCATGGTCGGCCGTCGACCGGTCATCGGAGGCGACGGTGAGCAGGTGGCGCGAACTCGTCGGGCCGGTTGCGCTGCAGCCAACGCCGCCGGTCGACGAAGTCGGGCAGTTCCCGGTTGACCCAGTCGGGCGAGTTGGCGACCGCCAGCAGCGGCACCAGCCCGACCAGGGAGCGCACCCGCACCGGCTCCACATCCCCCGCCTCGTTGGCGAGGATGTCGTAGAAGAACCCGTCCCGCTCGTCCCAGAGGGACGCGGATGCCTCGCCGAAGTTCTCGACCGCGGAGCAGATGGCGCCGAAGCGTTCGAGGAACGTGGTCGCCGCCTCCTCCCAGGCGGGCTGCTCGCGGGCCAGTTCCTGGGCGATCCGCAGCATGCACAAGGTGTAGAACGCCATCCAGCTGGTGGCGTCGGATTGTTCGAGTCGCCATCCGGCCGGTACCGCACGTGAACGGTCGAACACCGAGATGTTGTCCATGCCGAGGAAGCCACCCTCGAACAGTTCGTTGCCGGCGGCGTCCTTGCGGTTGACCCACCAGCCGAAGTTGAGCAGCAGCTTGCTCATGATCCGCACGAGGAAATCGCGGTCGGTGGCACCGTCGGTGTAGTAGACCTGCAGCGCCGCCCACGCGTGCACGGGCGGGTTGACGTCGCTGAAGCTCCATTCGTAGGCGGGCAGTTGGCCGTCGGGGTGCTGGGCCCATTCGCGGCACATCAGCAGCAGCTGGTTCTTCGCGAAGTCGGGGTCGACGCGCCGCCAGCGCGACGGTGTGGAACGCGAGGTCCCAACTGGCGAACCACGGATACTCCCAGTCGTCGGGCATCGAGATGACGTCGGCGAGGTCGAGGTGCCTCCAGGCGGTGTTGCGCCCGCCCTGCGCCTTCGGGACGCCGCCGATCCGGGGGGGGGGCCGGCTGAGCCGGGTCGCCCTCCAGCCATTCGCGCACCGAGTAGCGGTAGAGCTTGCGCGCCCACAGCAGCCCGGCGTAGGCGCGCCGGGCGACAAGCCGGTCGTTGTCGTCGACGTCGGCGGGGATCACCGCGGCGTAGAACTCGTCGGCCTCGGCCCGGCGGCGGGCGAGGGCGGCGTCGAACGCCGGGCCGAACGGGTCGTCGAGCCGGTCACCGGCCGCCAGCCGCAGCCGCACCCGCACCGTCTGGCCGGGCGCGACGGCGTCGACGTGGTAGCGCAGCCCGAGCTTGGTGCCCTCCGGGGTGGGTGACAGCAGGGAGCGGTCGCCCGACACGATCGCCGCGTTCACGGCGTCCTTGGGATGCGGGTCGGGGTTCTCGGTGACGCCGAAGCAGGCCACCTCGTCGGTCTCGTTGTTGCAGAACATCACCTCGGGACCTTCGCCGGTGTGCTCGGCGGCCAGCACGTAGGTGTTGAGCCATGCGTGATGGATGCGGAACCGGGGATGCGCGTCGGGACTGTCGACCTGCTGCATCGTCGGACGCCGCTCGTCGCGGCCCCACGCCCAGGTGTTGCGGAACCACACCTGGGGGACGAGGTCGAGCGGGGCCGGGTCGGGCCCGTGGTTGGTGGCCTCGTAGACGAGGCAGATGTCGCCCGAATCGAGCTTCGCGTGGGTGCTGACGACGTCGAAGAACCGGTTGTCGGCGAGCACGCCGGTGTCGGCCAGTTCGAACTCGTCGACGTCCTGGCCGCGCGACCGGTTGGCGTCGAGCAGCGTCCGGTAGGGGAACGCGGCCTGCGGGTAGCGGTAGAGCCAGCGCGCCCACGAGTGGGTGGGGGTGGCGTCCAGGGCCCAGTAGTACTCCTTGACGTCCTCCCCGTGGTTGCCCTCGGCGTTGGTGAGCCCGAACAGGCGTTCCTTGAGCCGATCGTCGTGACCGTTCCACATCGCGATCGCGAGGTTGAGGAAGCCGAACCGGTCGCACAGCCCGGCGATCCCGTCCTCGCCCCAGCGGTAGGCCCGCCGATGGCTGTCGTCGAAGTCGAAGTAGTCCCACGCGTCGCCGTCGGCGGAGTAGTCCTCGCGGACCGTGCCCCACTGGCGCGCGGCCAGATAGGGCCCCCACCGGCGCCACGCCGACTCGTCACTGCTCGACTGGGACAACCGGTGTCCCTCGGCGGTCGCCGCCAGGTGGTCACGCACGGCGTCCACGCTAGGGGGACTTGCCCATGGCCGGCACCGGCCGCGGCCCGATTCACAGGTTTCACACAGGCGCCGCGCAGGGCCGGGGCCCGGGCCACCGCCGGCCGCGCGGGTCGCCGACCGAGCCTTGACCCCGGCGGGCCCGCCGTTAGGCTCGGCATGTGCCGAACCCGTTCATTCCTCCCCTCGTCGAGTCCGGTCCGGAACTCACCGCCGACCAGCGTCAGCGCTACGCCCGGCACCTGCTGACGCCCTCCCTCGGCGAGCAGGGCCAGCGCCGGCTGCTCGGGGCCCGGGTCGCCGTGCTCGGCACGGGCGGGTTGGGATCGCCCGTGCTCACCTATCTCGCGGCCGCGGGCGTCGGGCACCTGACGATCATCGACGACGACGTCATCGAGCTGAGCAATCTGCAGCGGCAGGTGCTGCACGACACCTGGTCGCTCGGCACGCCGAAGGTCGACTCGGCGGCCCGGCGGTTGTCGGCGCTCAATCCCGACGTCGGTCTCACCGTGCACCGCGTGCGCCTCACCGACGACAACGCGGACGACCTGCTCGGCGGGCCATCACCTGGTCGTCGACTGCGCCGACAACTTCCCCACCCGCTACGTCATCGCCGACGCCTGCGAACGGTTGCGCATTCCGCACGTCTGGGCGGCGTTGCTGCACACCCAGGGCCAGCTGTCGGTGTTCACCCGGCGGCGTCCGACCACGAGGACTCCGAGGCGGGGATCGGCTTGCGCGACGTGTTCCCGACGCCGCCGCGGCCCCGACGAATCTGCCGCCCGGGCCCGGTCGGGATCTTCGGACCGCTCTGCGGGCAGGTCGGGCTCGATGGCCGCGACCGAGGCGATCAAGATGCTCACCGGCATGGGAAGGCCGCTGATCGGGCGGGTCGCGTTCGTCGACGTGCTGGGACCCTCGGTGCGCGAGGTCGTGGTGCGTCCCGGCGGCGGGCGCCGCGCCCGGACGGGCGCGGCCTGACCGGGCGGCACGGGGTCGCGACGGCAGTCCTCGACCTCGAGCGGGTGGGGATCGGCCTCGACGACTACCGGGACGAGCTGTTGTCGCTGGTCACCGGCCCCCGTGTCGGCTACCCGTCGCCTGCGGCCTGCCGGTGGTCGAAGCGCTGGGCAGGGTGCTCGCCGCCGACGTCGTGGCCGCCGGCGACGTGCCAGACGTCACCTGCGCCATCGTCAGTGGGTATGCCGTGCGCGCCGACGACGTGGTCAACCTGCCCGTCACGCTCACGATCGTCGCCGACCTGCCCCGGGATTCCCAGGACGACCCGCACGTCGGGCCGGGCGAGTGTGTCCGGGTGGGCCCGGGCGGGCCGATGCCCAGCGACACCGGGGTGCTCATCCCTGATGACCTCGTCGACGTCGTCGGTGGCCGGGTGGGGGTTCGGGAGTTGCCCCGGGGAGGAGGCGAGAGCCTTCTGCGCGCCGCGGGGATGGTCGTGCGGGCCGGCACGCCGGTCGCCCCGGCCGGTCGCCGGGTCGATGCCGGGTTGGCGTCGGCTCTGCTCACCGCCGGGATCGCCGCGGTGCCCGTGTGGCTGCCCCCGCGGATCGCCGTGGTGGTCGTCTCCGACCGGTCCGTCGTGCCCGGTGGCACGCGCCGACGTGGCGACGCGTGGGAGTCGACGGGTGGACTGCTCAGCACGCGCCTCGCCCGGCTCGGCGTCCACCCGGTGGTCGAGCACGCCTCGACCGGTGAGGTGGGGGCCGTGCTCGACCGGTTGGCCGCCAACGGCCACGACCTCGTCGTGCTCGCGGGCGGTGGCACCGACGTCGACGTGCTGCATCCCGAGCCGTGGATGGAGCAGGTGACGGCCGGCGCCTTCCGGGCGGTGCGGGTGAGCCCCGGTCGACGTCAGGGCTGGCTGCGGCGTCGCGGATCGCTGGTGGTGTGCGTACCCGGGGATCCGTTCGCCGCGTCGGTCACCTTCGACCTCATGATCCGACCGGTCGTGGGCAGGCTGTCGGGCGTCACCGACGACCGGGCCGAGTACGGCTGGGTGCACGGGCTCAAGGCGATGGCCGAGACGGGCTGGCCGTCGCTGCGTGGCGTCCGGGAGGTGATGCCGGTGCGGCTCCGCGTCGACAGCGACGGCGTGCTGCTGTGCTCGCCGGTGGGTGAGCCCGATCTGCCGCAGGTGGCCGACCTCGCGGACGCCGACGCGCTCGCGCTCGTGCCCGAGCAGGTGTCGGCCGTCAGTCCGGAGATGCCGCTGCGGCTGTGGACGATCACCCGCTGACGGTCGGAGGACCTGCGCGCCGGCGTCACGTACGGTTGGGACACCGGCGCCCGCACGGGTGCCCGGGGGCGACGAGGAGATGACCGTGGCGACGATTCGCTGGTTCGGCGCCGCAGCGGGAGCTGCGGGATGCGACATCGAGCCCACTACGGCGGCGACCCTCGGTGAGGCGCTCGACGGGGCGGTCGCGGTGCACCCGGGCCTCGACGCGGTGCTGGCGCGGTGCAGCGTGCTGCTCGACGGTGTCAACACCACCGATCCGGCGGCGCCGGTCACGGTGGGGGCGACGATCGACGTGCTCCCCCCCTTCGCCGGAGGCTGACGCGGGGCCGCACCACGGTGCGGCCGACCCTCAAGTAGAGCTTCGGACCCGCTCCCGACCGGCTGGTCGGGAGCCGTGGGGCGGTGTTTGAATGCTTGCGGGAGGTGTCTTCCCCAGGCCAGCAGCCACACCCCCCGAAGGGGACCGATCATGACCACCCGCCACGATGTGCCCGCGCGCGCCCCGCGTCGAACCTGGACGCTGAGGCTGCTCGTCGCCCTCGCCGTCGCCCTCGCCGGTCTCGTGCTCCCGACGCCCCCGGCCGCCTCGGCCGCGACCGTCGCAGGACCCTACGTGCCGGTGTCGCCGGCTCGGGTGCTCGACACCCGGTCGGGCAACGGGGCCACCGGGCCGGTCGGCTCCTACTCCACGATCAGTCTGCAGATCACCGGGCGGGGCGGAGTCCCGGCGTCGGGTGTCGCGGCGGTTGTGCTGAACGTCACGGTCAGCCAGCCCCAGGTGGGCGGGTATCTCACCGTCTTTCCCGACGGCACGGCGCTACCGAACGCGTCGAACGTCAACTTCTCGGCCGGCCAGACCGTGCCGAACCTGGTCACCGTGAAGGTGTCGTCGGCGGGCAAGGTCGCGATCAGCAACCGCTCCAGCGGCGGGGTGCAGGTGATCGCCGACGTCGAGGGCTACTACCTGTCGGGTAGCACCGATGCCGCCGGGTCGTTCGCACCCCTCGCACCCTCTCGGATCCTGGACACGAGGGTCGGGAACGGTGCCACCGGCCCGGTGCCGGCGAACTCGACCGTGCAGTTGCAGGTGTCCGGTCGTGGCGGTGTCCCGGCGGTCGGGGTGGCCGCGGTCGTGCTCAACGTCACCGCGTCGCAGCCTCAATCGTCGGGTTACCTCACGGTCTACCCGGGCGGAGGGTCCCGCCCGACGGCGTCCAACATCAACTTCCCCGCGGGCGGCACCGTGGCCAACCTGGTCACCGTCGAACTGTCGAGCACCGGCACGGTCTCGATCACGAACACCTCGAGTGGCAGTACGCAGATCATCGCCGACGTCGAGGGATACTTCCTTCCGGGCTGGGTGAGCGCCCCCGGGTCGTTCGTTCCGCTGTCTCCGGCCCGGGTGCTCGACACCCGGTCGAACCTCGGAGCCACCGGCCCCGTCGCCGCCAACTCGACGGTGCACCTGCAGGTGACCGGGAAGGGCGGCGTCCCGATGTCGGGCGTGGGAGCGGTCGTGCTCAACGTCACGGTCACCACGCCGCGCGCTGGCGGCTACCTTCGGGTCTACCCCGACAGCGCCACGGTGCCCACCTCGTCGAACGTCAACTTCACGGCCGGTCAGACCGTGGCGAACCAGGTCGTGGTCAAGGTGTCGTCAGCCGGCAAGGTGGCGATCACCAACACGTCGAGTGGGACGGTGCAGATCATCGCCGACGTGTCGGGCTACTACCTGAACACCCTTGCCGGGTCGTTCGTGCCGCTGTCGCCCACCAGGGTGCTCGACACGCGGTCGAACATCGGGGCCGGCGGCCCGGTCGCGGCGAACTCGACCATCCGTGTGCAGATCAGCGGGAAGGGCGGGGTTCCGGCATCGGGTGCGATGGCCGTGGTCCTCAACGTCACCGTCACCAGTCCGCAGAAGAACGGCTTCCTCACGGTCTATCCCGACAGCACCACCACCCCGAACGCGTCGACGCTCAACTTCGCGGCCGGCCAGACCGTGCCGAACCTCGTGACCGTGAAACTCTCGTCGGCGGGCAAGGTGGCCATCACGAACACCTCGGGCGGAACCGTCCAGGTGATCGCCGACGTGTCCGGCTACTACGTCGCCGGAACCGCCGGCAGCGCCGGGGCACTCGTCCCGTTGTCCCCCTCGCGAGTGCTCGACACCCGATCCAACATCGGCGCTCAGGGCCCGGTGGGGTCGTACTCGACGATCGACGTGCAGATCACCGGTCACGGAGGCGTACCGACGTCGGGCGTGGCGGCCGTCGTGCTCAACATCACGGCCACCCGGTCACAGGCCGCCGGGTACCTGACCGCCTTCCCCAGCGGCTCGCCCCTGCCCACGGCGTCCAACCTCAACTTCGCCGCCGGCCAGACGGTGGCCAACCTCGCGGTGGTCAAACTGTCGTCGACCGGCAAGGTGGCCATCAGCAACAGATCCGGCGGAACGGTGGAGATGATCGCCGACGTATCCGGCTATTACTTGTCGGGAACGGTGGATTCCCCCGGCGGGTTCGTGCCGGTGTCCCCGTCGCGGATTCTCGACACTCGGTCGAACACCGGAGCCTCGGGGCCGGTGGCCTCGCACGCGACGATCCACATACAGGCCAGTGGACGGGGGGGTGTGCCGGCGTCCGGTGTGACGGCTGTGGTGCTCAACATCACCGTCTCGAGTCCACAGGCCGAGGGATACCTGACCGCCTATCCCGACGCGACGGCCCTGCCGACGGCGTCCAACGTCAACTTCGCGGCCGGGCAGACGGTGGCGAATCTCGCCGTGGTCAAGGTGTCGGCGGACGGCAAGGTGGCGATCACCAACTCCTCGAGCGGCGACGTGCAGATCATCGCCGACGTCTCCGGCTACGTATTCGCGGCCGACGCCAATTACGGGCCAACCCAGCCGGCGCCGCCTCCCCCGCCGGCGACGCCGCCCGCGACGCCGGTGCAACTGTCGGCCGGGGCGTCACACAACTGCGTCGTGACCGCCGGTGGTGCCACCGAGTGCTGGGGCTGGAACTACAACGGCCAACTCGGTAACGGCACGACCACCGACTCGGCCGCGCCGGTCACCGTGACCGGGCTGTCGACCGGTGCCGCGCAGGTGAGCGCCGGGTGGACCAGCACCTGTGTGGTGACTACGGCAGGAGCCGTGCGCTGTTTCGGCGATAACGCGACCGGCATCGCCGGTCCGTCCGCGGGCTCGCAGACGACCAAGCCGATGACGGTGATCACCTCGGGCATCAAGCAGGTGTCGGTCGGCTGGGTGTCGGCCTGCGCCCTCACCACCGGAGGCGGCGTCAAGTGCTGGGGCAACAACTTCAACGGTGAACTCGGCAACGGCTCGACCTCCGACTCCTACACCCCCGTCTGGGCGTCCGGGATCACCGGCGCCAAGCAGGTCGCCGTCGGCGACGGCCACGCCTGCGCGATCACCAGCGGCAACACCGTCGTGTGCTGGGGCGCCAACGGCTACGGCCAACTCGGCGACGGCACGCACACGACCCGCACCAAGCCGGTCGCCGTGTCGGGGCTCACCGGAGTCACGGACATCGCGGCGTCCGCCGGCACGACCTGCGCGGTGAGCAACGGTGCGGTGAAGTGCTGGGGTGAGAACGACACCAACCAACTGGGCGACGGCACGACGACCTCGCGCAGCACACCGATTCAGGTCGCGGGACTCACGTCGGGCTGGAAGGCCGTCGACCTGGGCCTGCTGGGCGGGTGCGCGCTCAACGGCAGCGGTGCCGAGCGGTGCTGGGGTGGGCACGTCGGCACGTCGGCCGACTACTCGTCGACCCCGGTGACCACGTTCGGTTCGGGGATTTCGGCGATCGCGGTGGGCGACGACCACTCCTGCAGCCTGCTCGCGGACGGCACCGCCAAGTGCTGGGGTGACAACTCGATGAAGCAGCTCGGCAACCAGACCTCCGTGAGCTTCACCGCGACGCCGGTCAACGGCCCCAAGTTCGTCTGAGTTCCGTCGCGGGGCTGGCGTTCCCGGCGGTTGTGCAGGCGTTCGCTGCGTTCCGGGCGTCGCGAACGCCAGCCCTCGCAGCGAACGCCAGCCCCGGGACGCCGGTCGCCAGGGTCATCGCCCTCGCGTCGCGCGCGCCCCGCCAAGTTCGTCCCGTGCGTCCCGCCGCAGCTCGTCCCGTGCGTCCCGCCGCAGCCCCCTCAGTGCCGCCCTCGGGGCCGAGGCTCCCTCCGCATCGAGGGGCGATCGTGCGACGATCACCGTATGACCGGGGCCGTGCGGTTGTCGTGGCACCAGGTGCTCGCACTTCGCGTCGGGCGCCAGTTCCTGACCCGTCGGATGCCTATCGGCGCCATGGTCGACGCGCCGGCGCGCCTGTGCGGCGTCCGCGCTCAACTCCCGGCCACGGCCGAGCTGTCCTTGTGGGCTCGGGTCGATGGGCTGCAGCACGGCGAGGTCGACTGCGCCCTCTGGAATGACCGCACCCTCGTCAAGACCTGGGTGCGCAATCGGTTGTACGTGATCCCGGCCCACGACCTCGACCTCTACGTCGCGGCCCTCCACCCGCGCGCCGAGGGGCCGGGGAGGCGTGGCTCCGGCTCCGCGATGTCACGGGGTGTGTCTTCGGTCGTCAGGGGTGGGTTGAGCCACTCCTGCTCATCGACGGACGGGCCGCGGGGATCTGGTCGCATGAGCGCAGCGGCCACTCTCCGCGGACCCGCGTCGAGCCGTTCGGGCGGCTCGACGGAGCGGCGCGATCGGGGCTGGACGAGGAGGTCGGGAGACTGGCGGCCCTTCTCGGCGGCTCACCAGACCTCGTGCTCGACGAGTGAGCCGACGCCGCCGCGTGCCAGACTCAGCCCATGGACTTCTACTCGGCCTACGACCAGGGGTTCGCGCGCGTGGCGGCGTGCACGAGCCGCACCCACATCGGTGACCCGCGGGCCAATGCCGCCGAGGCGATCGGGCACGCACGCCAACTCACCTCGAAGACGCCGGGCATCGCGCTGATCGTGTTCCCCGAGTTGAACCTGTCGGGCTACGCCATCGACGACCTGTTCCTCCAGGACGTCATCCTCGACGCCGTCCTCGACGGGATCACCTCGGTCGTCGACGCGTCGGTGAACCTCTCGCCGGTGATCGTCGTCGGTGCTCCTCTGCGGGCGGGTCACCGATTGTTCAACTGCGCCGTCGTCGTCCACCGTGGCACTGTGCTCGGGGTCGTGCCGAAGAGCTACCTACCGACCTACCGCGAGTTCTACGAGAAGCGGCACTTCGCCACGGGCGAGGACGAGACGGGCACGATCAGCCTGCTCGGTGCCGAGGTGCCGTTCGGCCCCGACCTTCTCTTCGACGCCGTCGACGTCGACGGGCTCTGCATCCACGTCGAGATCTGCGAGGACCTGTGGGTGCCGGTGCCGCCGTCGGCCGAGGCCGCGCTCGCCGGCGCCACGGTGCTCGTCAACATCTCGGGCTCGCCGATCACCATCGCCAAGGCGGAGGAACGGCACATGCTCGCCCGCTCGGCGTCCGCGCGCTGCCTCGCGGCCTACGTCTACGCCGCAGCCGGGCCGGGGGAGTCGTCGACCGACCTCGCCTGGGATGGCCAGACGGTGATCTACGAGAACGGGACGCTGCTCGCCGAGACCGAGCGTTTCCCGCGCGAGCCGCGCGAGTGCGTCGCAGACATCGATCTCGACCTGTTGCGCCAGGACCGGATGCGCCAGGGCACCTTCGACGACAATGCGCGTCACCTGGCCGATCGGGTGGGCGAGTTCCGCCGGGTCGAATTCGCCCTCGACCCGCCCCGCGGCGACATCGGGCTGCTGCGGTCGGTGCCCCGATTCCCGTTCGTGCCCTCGGACGCCGATCGTCTGGCTCAGGACTGCTACGAGGGCTACAACATCCAGGTCTACGGGCTCGAGCAGCGGATCCGCGCGATCGGCTCTCCGAAGGCGGTCATCGGGGTGTCGGGCGGCCTCGACTCCACCCACGCGCTGCTCGTCGCGGCCGACGCGATGGACCGGCTCGCACGCCCGCGCAGCGACATCATCGCGATCACGATGCCGGGCTTCGCGACGAGCGAGCACACCAAGACCAACGCGACCCGGCTCGCGCGGGCCCTCGGCTGCACCTTCGAGGAGATCGACATCCGCCCCGCCTGTCGGCAGATGCTGCGTGACATGGGCCACCCCGCGGGCGAGGGGGCCGACGTGTACGACGTGACCTTCGAGAACGTCCAGGCCGGCGTCCGCTACGACTACCTGTTCCGGATCGCCAACCAGCGCGGCGGCATCGTCGTCGGCACCGGTGACCTGTCGGAGCTCGCCCTCGGGTGGTGCACCTACGGCGTTGGCGACCAGATGAGCCACTACGCGGTCAACGCGGGCGTCCCGAAGACGCTGATCCAGCACCTCATCCGCTGGGTGATCTCCTCGGGCCAGTTCGACGATCACGTGACAGGCGTGCTCGAGTCGATCCTCGGCACCGAGATCACCCCCGAACTCGTGCCCGCGCGCCCGGGCGAGGCACCGCAGAGTACCGAGGCGGCGATCGGCCCCTACGAGCTGCAGGACAACACCCTGTTCCACGTGCTGCGCCGAGGGCTCAGGCCCAGCCGGATCGCGTTCCTCCAATGGCACGCCTGGCGCGACGCCGCGGCCGGCGAGTGGCCGCCCGGGTTCCCCGAGGAGGGTCGCCACGAGTACGACCTGGTCGCGATCCGCGGCTGGCTCGAGGTGTTCCTGCGCCGGTTCGTCGGCAACCAGTTCAAGCGCTCGGCGATCCCCAACGGGCCGAAGGTGCTGCGCGGCGGGTCGCTGTCGCCGCGCGGCGACTGGCGGATGCCCTCGGACGCCCGCCCGACCGCCTGGCTCGACGAGCTCGCCAACGTCCCGGACGCCTGAGCCCTACCAGCCCCGCCGGCGGCCGAGCCAGGCGAGGGTCGATTCGCCCTGAGCCAATTGGAAGGCCCGCAGGGTCGGCAGGCCGGGCGGCGAGGGCCGACGCGCGGCGTCCAGGAAGAACGCGCAGAACCCGGCCAGCACCGAGTCGACGTTGTCGGCGGGGACGCCGGCCAGCCGCGGCGTCGTCGCGACGAGGGCGTCGGGGTCGCAGTCGCCGCAGCCGATGAACTGCGCGTTGAGCAGCAGACTCAGGGTGTCGAGCCACTCGGCGCCGGTGCAGGCCCACGGCCAGTCGATGATCACCACCCGGCCCGAGGGTTCGATGAGCAGGTTGTCGGCCCGGATGTCGAGGTGCACGAGGGTCTCGCCGGTCACCGCGTCGGCGGCCGCGGACGCCAGCCCGCGCAGCTCGTCCAGGTGGTCGAGCGCGGACGCCGCCACGCCGGTCGGATCGGCCGCGATCCGCTCGAACCCGGCGAAGTCTGCGCGCAACTCCTCGCCCGCGGACCCGGCCTCGGCGAGGGGCGTGGGCGTGCAGCTGTCGGCGAGCCGGTCGAGTGCGTCGAGGCAGGCGGCGAGGTCAGCCATCGTCCAGGGCTCCGTGGGGTGCCGGGCGTCGACGTCGTCCAGGACGAGCGCCACCCATTCGCCGTCGTCGTAGGAGCCGAGCAGGCGCGGTGCCGGAGCGCTCGGGGGAAGGGCCGAGGCGCGGGCGATCTCGCGCCGGTGGATGCCTGGGCGACTGGGGATCCTGGGCCGTGCTCACCGCCTTGGCGAACACCCGGCGTCCGTCGGCCAGGAGCAGCCGGTCGGCCGACCCGGGCGAGAACCCTCCGGGCTGGCTGGCCGCGGAGGCCACGGGCGCGCCGGCGATGTCGCTGATCGCGGCGCGCACCTCCGCTGGGAGGTCGGACCACTGCAGCCGAGCCATGCCGACGTTTCTAGTGCCTGGTTCGGGGAGGAGCAACCGGATTCTCGGCGCTTCGGGGGCGGCGTCGCCGGATTCCCTCCCGATCTGTCGTCAACCAGCCGCTCACCTGCCACTACGCACCCCGCTCCCGCAGGTTGCCTGCACGTCGGGAGACCCTGACCCTGAGCCTCACGACATCGGCCAGATCGCCCGGCACGCGGGGAATGTGGCACCCGCAAGGAGCGGCGACGGGACGAACCACCCGAGACGCAAGCGGGTCGCTTGCCCCTCCCGAGCCCCTTGGGGTGCCGACCGGAGCCAGGAGCAGCAGCACCTCCGCGTCTTCGCGGAGGTGTGCCACAGGTGGGACAAATGGGCGGGTCAACGGCGGTTTCGTCGCAGATCTGCGGGAACTCGCCGTTGACGCAACCGTTTCGCTCACCTCGGCGTCAGGTGGGCGCGCCGTGGCGCACCGGTGCGCCAGATGACGGGGGTTGCAGGGGGACGCCCCCTGCAACCTGAGGCTCATTCGCTCGGCTGGTCGCCGGCGAGGAGGCGGTAGACGTCGCGCTTGGCGGCGTCGAGGATGCCGCGGACGGCCTCGATCTGGTCGGCGTCGCCGGCCATCACGACCTGCTGCACGGCCATGGCCAGTTGCTTGACCTCGGGGCGGATGTCGAGGAACCCGCGGTGCGGGCCGGCGACCCGGTCCCAGGGCGCCGTGATCTCGTCGGCGTGCTCCTCGACGTAGGCGCGCCCGGCGTCGGTGAGTTCGTGGGCCTTGCGGCCGTCGACCTCGGTCTCGTGGATGAGGCCCTCGTCGGTGAGCAGCCCGAGAGCGGGGTAGATCGAGCCGGCGCTCGGGCTCCACAGGCCCTGCGAGCGTTCGCTGATCGCCCCGATCAGCTGGTAGCCGTTCATCGGCTCCTCGGCCAGCAGGGCGAGGATCGCGTTGCGGACGTCGCCCTTGCGGCCGCGTCCGGGGCCACGGCCGCCGGGACGCCCGCGGAAGCCCGCGCCCATGCCGAAACCCGGGCCGAAGCCGGGTCCTATCGGCCCGAAACCCGGACCCATGGGACCCATCGGGCCGAAGCCCGGACCCTCGAAGCCCTCAGGGCGGGGGCCACGACCGCCGCGACCGAAGCCGCGGCCGCGTCCACGGCCCTCGAACTCGTCGTGGCCGTGCATCTTGTCGAATCCGAAGTTGTGCATCAGTGCTCTCCTTGAGAGTGAGTGTGTGTGAAAGAGGTGATCGGTGATGTTCCCCGGCGAACCATCGCGGGTGGCCGGGTCGCTCGTCCGGCGATCCGCTGAGCGGGCGGCGCTACGCCGGTATGTCATCGATATATCGAAATAGTAGCGACACGCGGTCTCCGAGGCAAGTCCACCCAACGGATCCCGCCCGTGGACGCCGCGATCGCAGGCATAGCCTTGCGCCATGTCGCAGTTCGAGCTCGATCCGGAATCCACCGCCACGCCGTCCGCGCAGATCGCGGAAGCCCTGGAGGATCCGGGATTCGGCCGATACTTCACCGATCACATGGCCGGCGGCACGTACACGCCGGACGCCGGCTGGCACGACCTGGTCATCGAGCAGACCAAGGCCTTCGAACTGCACCCGAGCGCAGGTGTGTTCCATTACGGCCAGGAGATCTTCGAGGGCCTCAAGGCCTACCGGCACGACGATGGCTCCGTGTGGCTCTTCCGGCCTCGTCGCAACGCCAGGCGATTCGCGAATTCGGCCACGCGGATGTCGATGGCCCCGCTACCTCCCGACCTGTTCGTGGACGCCGTCACCCGCTTGGTCGACGTCGACCGGGATTGGGTGCCGAGCTCCAGCAACGAGCAGAGCCTGTACATCCGGCCCTTCGAGATCGCGTCCGAGACCTTCCTCGGTGTGCGGGAGTCGCACGAGTACCGCTTCGCGGTGATCGCCTCACCAGTGGGTCCCTATTACCCCGACCCCGTGTGGCTGTGGGCCACGCCCACCTACACCCGGGCGGCGTCCGGTGGAACGGGTGAGGCGAAATGCGGGGGCAACTACGCGGCCAGCCTCATCGCCGCCGACGAGGCGCACGAGCACGGCTGCCAGCAGGTGTTGTGGCTCGACGGCGCCGAGCACCGCTGGATCGAGGAGTGCGGCACGATGAACATCTTGTTCGTCACCCGCGACGGTGAGCTCATCACGCCCGACCTGCGCGGCACGATCCTCGACGGCATCACCCGCGACTCGCTGCTCAAGCTGGCTCCCCGGCACGGTCTCACGCCGGTGGAACGACGGATCGACATCCACGAGGTGTCGTCGAGAATCGCCTCCGGCGACATCACCGAGGCCCTCGCCTGCGGCACCGCCGCGGTCGTGGTGCCCGTCGTGGGGTTCCGGCGTCCGGGCCCGGCCCCGAGGCGGGCGATGTGACGCTGCCGGTGGCCGACGCCACGCCCGGTCCGAAAACGATGGAGTTGCGCGCGCACCTGCTCGACATCCAGTACGGACGCGTCGACGACCCGTTCGGTTGGACGGTGAGGGTCTAGACCGACGACGCCGCGGGCAGTCGGCGATGCCGGCGACGCGTCGCGGCGCGGGCCTCGGGTTGATCGGACGTTGCCGAAGGGTCGGGGTCTGCCGATGCGAGGCCCGACGTGGCCTCGCCGGGCTTCGGCTGCGCGGTCGGGGGTGTCACCCCGGCCAGTTCGCCGATGGTTCGCCCGGCCAACTCGGCGCGGAAGGCAGCCTGCGCCGATCCGAGCGTCTTGCGGAGTTCGCACTCCTGCTCGAGGAAGGGACACGGCGGGTCGTAGCAGTTGAGCAGCGGGGCGTCGCCTTCGATCGCGGTGAGGATCGTGTCGGCGCTCGCCGCGAGCCCGGCGGGGGTGATGATGACGCCGCCCGCCCGCCCGCGCACGGTGGCGACCCAGCCGTACTTCGACAACACCTGAACGATCTTTCCGACGTGGCGGTCGGGCAGGTTGAGATCGGCGGCCAGCTGGTTGATCGACACCTTGGGGACGTCGGATCGGGCCAGAAGCATCAGAACCCGTAGTCCGACGTCGGTGCCGCGGGTGATTCTCATGGCGGTTCCCCGATCGTTCCGTGATCCGGATGCGGGCTCGGATCAATACTACGACGCGTAGTAACACCTCTTGTCTAGTGCCCTATGGGGTCAACCAGAAGGGCTTGGCCGCCATTCGGCCCAAAAAGGGCCACGATGCGGACACTGTGTCCAGCGCCGACCCGTCACAATGTTCCCGTGACCATCGTCATCGAGTTCTCGGCCTTCGCGCTCACCGTGCTGGCGGTGACCTCGCTGTGCCGCAGGCTCGGCCTCAGCGCGCCGCTCGTGCTGGTGCTCGTCGGCGTCATCGCCAGCTACGTGCCGGGGATCCCGCCGGTGCACCTCACCCCCGAGCTCATCCTCATCGGACTGCTGCCACCCCTGCTCTACGCGGCGGCGGTCAACCAGTCGCTCATCGACTTCCGGCGCAACATCGCGCCCATCGGCTGGTTGAGCATCGGGTTGGTGCTGTTCACGACGTTCGGGATCGGGTTTCTCGTCCACGCGGTGGTGCCCGTCGGATGGGCCACCGCGTTCGCGCTCGGGGCGATCGTCGCCCCTCCGGACGCCGTGGCCGCCACCGCGGTCGGCACGGCGATCGGCTTGCCCCGCCGCGTCGTCACGATCCTCGAGGGCGAGTCGCTCGTCAACGACGCGACCGCACTCGTGAGCCTGCGCACGGCGGTGGCCGCGATCGGGGCCGGCATCGCGTTCGGTGTCGCGGTGCTCGACTTCGTCAAGGCGGTGGCGATCGCCGTGGTCGTCGGGCTGATCGTCGCCCGGCTGATGGGCTTCGTCTTCGCCCGGTCTCGGGACGTGCTCACCGGCACCGCGCTCACCTTCCTCGTGCCGTTCGTGGCGTTCGTGCCCGCCGAGGCGCTGCACGCGTCCGGGGTGCTCGCGGTCGTGGTGGCCGGACTCGCGCTCGGGCACGAGACTCCGCGGGTGCAGCACAGCGGCATGACCCGCCTCAGTACTCGGATCAACTGGTCGGTGATCCAGTTCCTGCTCGAGAATTCGGTGTTCCTGCTGATCGGCCTGCAGATGAGCACGCTCGTGTCGGACGCCGGCACGAGCGACTTCGGCCCCTGGCAGATCGCCGCGTTGTGCGGTGTGACGCTGGCGGGGGTCATCGTGCTGCGGCTCGTGTGGGTGCTCGGTACCCGGGTGGTGGCCCACGGCACCGGGCAGCGGGCCGCGCCCGTGCGGGAGTCGGTGGTGATCGCCTGGGCGGGCATGCGGGGCGTGGTCACCCTCGCCGGTGCGCTCACCCTGCCGGCGATCCCCAACCGGGCGGTGCTCATCCTGGCCGCGATGTCGGTCACGGTCGGAACGCTCGTGGTCCAGGGCTTGACGCTGCCGGCCATGGCCCGCGCGCTCGGCATCTCCGGCCCCGACCCCCGCGAAGACGCTCTCCAGGAGGCGCTGATCTACCAGCGGGCGGCGCGGGCCGGACTCACGCGTGCCCGCGAGGTCGCCGGGGATGACGACGACCGTGCGCTCCGCGTGGTCGAGCGGCAGGTCGAATTGCGCGGCAACCAGGCGTGGGAACGACTGGGTCGCGACCCCCATGCCGAGACCCCGTCGGACGCCTACCGCCGGTTGCGGATGGCGGCCCTCGAGGCCGAGCGGGAGGAGGTGCTGCGGATCCGAGACAGCGGCTCCACCGACGATCAGGTCGTCAGCCGTGTGCTGGCCGAACTCGACGGCGAGGAGATCGCGCTCACCAGGGTGCAGGCCCGCTCGGAGCTTGTCCGCCGATCGCCGCTGACACCCCGGCTGGACGCCGCTCCCTGCGTCCACCTCGCCGACGCGAACGTCACCGTGGTGCCATCCTCGGCGACGGAGTGTGGTGACTGCGTCGCCGAGGGCACCACCTGGGTGCACCTGCGCATGTGCCTCACCTGCGGACATGTGGGCTGCTGCGACTCGTCCGAGGCTCGGCACGCCGAGCGGCACTACCGGCACACCGGGCATCCGACGATGCGCTCGATCGAGCCGGGCGAGTCGTGGCGGTGGTGCTACATCGACGAACTCGTCGCCGCGGGCGAGTGAGGGCGCTTGCGGGCAGCCTGCTGGTCGTCGGCCGGCGGCGGATGCGACCCCGCGGTCCCCGGGTCATTAGGGTGGTCGGGACACCTGACGAGCGAACGAGGAACGATGGGCGACGACCTCACCCGCACCGGCGGCCCGGCCGGCACCGACCAGCGCTCGCGGCAGCACACGATCGCCGAAGTCGTCCTGCGCCGGGGCACCGTGGGCATCGACGACCTCGTGGCCATCACCGGGGTCAGCACGATGACGATCTACCGTGACATCGCCGCCCTCGAGGACGCCGGCCTGGTGCAGCGGCACCGTGGCCGGATCACCGCCGTGGCCACCGGCCTGCACGAAGCAAGCGCCTCGTTCAGGGTCGAGCAGCAGGCTGCCGCCAAAGAGGCGATGGCGGCCCTGGTCGCCGGCTGGATCAATCACGGCAGCTCGCTGCTGCTCGACGACTCGACCAGCGGCGTGTTCCTGTTGCGGGCCCTTAGCGACAAGAGCCAGCTGACGATCGTCACCAATTCGATGCTCGTCGCCCGCGAGGCCACCGAGCATCCCGATTGGCGACTGTTCGTCACCGGCGGCGAATACCAGGCGTGGGCCGACGCACTGATGGGCCCCACCACGCTCACGACACTCGCCGCCATCGACGCCGACTACTGCGTGCTGTCGGCGTCCGGCATCTCCGACGGACGATGTCACCACCCCTACCAGGACGTCGCTGCGGTCAAGAGCCAGATGCTCGCATGCGCCCGCACCAGGATCCTGCTGCTCGACCACACCAAGTTCGCCCGGCATGCCCTGCACGCGTTCGCGCGACTCGACGAGTTCGATCATGTCGTGGTCGACGCGGACGTGACCCCCGACCAGCGCGACCAACTGGCGGACTGGGGGGCCACCGTCGACGTCGCCGGCTGAGCCCCGAGCGCCCCCTGCCCTCCGGAGACGCGCCCGGAGGGCTGCGTCGGCGACCCATCGCACGGTCTCGGCTTCCGTCACCGTCGAAGGCCGGTCACGTCCGGTCCCGTGTCCCTCTACCTCGATGCTGTCCCGCCCCGACGGCGTCCCACCCAGAAGGCGCACTTCTCCGGCTGGGTGTTGCAATTCCCATGACGTATGTTACTTTTAACGTATCCCGTGTTGATGGCAGTGGTGCCAGGAAGGAGCGGACCATGGGATTTCGAGTGATCGTCGCCGGCGACAGCGCTGGTGTTTCGTACAAGGACGCGATCCGGCAAGATGCTCGAGGACGACCCTCGCGTCGACCTCGTGCTCGATGGGGGCCTCACCCCCGATGAGGACGTCGACTACCCGCACGTCGCGGTCGCCGCGGCTCGGCGGATCGCCGCCGGCGAGGCCGACCGGGGCATCTTCGTGTGCGGCACCGGCATGGGGGTGGCCATCTCGGCCAACAAGGTGCCCGGCATCCGCGCCAGCGTTGCCCACGACTCCTACTCGGTCGAGCGGCTCGTGCTGTCGAACAATGCCCAGGTGCTGTGCCTCGGCGAACGGGTCATCGGCCGCGAACTCGCCCTGCGTCTGGCCGGGGAGTTCCTCAACTACACCTTCGACCCCTCGTCGCGCTCCGCGGCCAAGGTCGAGGCCATTACCTCGTACGAGTCGGCCACTCCCACCGACCCTGACACCGAGCAGCCGTCCGGCTGCTGAGTCGCGCCGGCCCAACCACCCAGCTCGAGTCCCGACTCCTTGGTCGGCGGGCATTTCCCAACCCCCACCTGCCCGGGCCCGCCTCCCCGACTCCCCCGGGGAGCGGCCATGTCTCACTCCCGGAGAACAACGATGTTCACCCTCGCCTTCGGCCTGTTCCTGTTCGGGCTGATCGCCGCCCTCGCAGGCGGCTGGCTCGGCGCCTCCATCGGCGCCAACTACGCCTTCTCGATGGTCGGCTTCACCCTGCTGGCCGCGTGGGGAATCTACGCCGGCACCGGCTCGACCATCGGCTTCGACTACATCGCCTTCGGCCCGTTCCTCGGACCTCACATCGCCTTCGGTGGCGGCGTCGCCGCGGCCGCCTACGCCAACCGCAGGGGTTGGTTCCCCAACGGACGCGACGTGTCGTCGCCGCTCGCCGGGCTCGGGCGTCCCAGCGTCCTGCTCGTCGGTGCCCTGTTCGGCGCCGGTGCCTACCTCGCCCAGATCGGCATCGCGAAGCTCCCGTTCGTCGGGTCGCACACCGATTCCATCGCCCTCACCGTCGTGCTCTCGAACGTGGCGGCCCGGCTCATGTTCGGCGGCGGCCTGCGCTCGGTGCTGCACCGCGACCGGTTCGCCGACCACCCGAACCTGTTCGGCAGGATCGCCCCACAGGGCAGCGACTACTTCTGGCTGAAGTACCAGGAGAAGCCCGTGCAGTACCTGCCGATGGGGGCGTTCTTCGGCATCGCCGCCGGTGCCGTGGCGATCGCCCTGGCGACCTTCCTGCCGAGGGCCGCCTCGCTGGCGAACACCTTCCCGTTCGCGATCTCGGCGATCATCATCTTGTTCCTCATCCTCGGCCACGACATGCCCGTGCAGCACCACATCACCAACATCGCCGGTCTGGCGGCGGTGGTCTACCTGCCGATCATCGCCGGATCCGGATTCCAGTGGGGCACGCAACATTGGACATCGGGCACGTGGATGTCAGCGAGTGCCACGCTGATCGTTGCGGCTCTGTTCGGCATGGTCGCGGCCTGGCTGGCCGAGATCCAGAGCAACCTGTTCCACCATCGTGGTGACACCCACATCGACCCACCGGCCATGGCCATCTGGGTCGGGAACAGCCTCGTGGTGCTCTCCGCGCTGCTGTTCCGCTGAACCGACCAACCTCAATCGACCGACCTCAACCGACCGACCTGCACCTACCGAGAGGAACTCTCCATGTCATCGCAGACCGCCACCCCGGCGTCCGATGTTCTCGCCACTCCCGAGCGGCTCTACGGCGCCTACGTTTTCGACATGGACGGCACGATCTACCTGGGTGAGCATCTGCTGCCCGGTGCGAAACGGATGATCGAGGAAATGCGCGCCCGCGACATCCCGGTGCGGTTCCTGTCGAACAACCCGACCAAGGACCCCGAGCAGTACGCCGACAAGCTCGCCCACCTCGGCCTTCCGACCGATGTCGCCGACATCGCCAACACCGTGGTCACCACTACGCGTTGGCTTCAGGAGCACCACCCCGACGCCGTGCTGTTCCCGATCAGCGAGGAGCCACTCAAGAAGGCCCTGGTGAAGGCCGGTTTCCGGCTGTCGGAGAACCCCGAGGAGATCGACATCGTCATCGCCTCCTACGACCGGGGATTCGACTACCGCAAGCTGCAGATCGCCTTCGACGCGATCTGGTTCCACAAGCGGGCGTTCCTCATCCAGACGAACCCCGACCGGTTCTGCCCGTTCCCCGGAGGACGCGGAGAGCCCGACTGCGCGGCGATGACCGCGGCGATCGAGGCGTGCACCGGAACCACCTGCCGGGTGAGTCTCGGCAAGCCGTCGCCGATCATGCTGCACGAGGCGATGGCCGGTCTCGACGTCGACCTCGCCGATGCGGTGATGGTCGGCGACCGGCTGCAGACCGATATCCAGATGGCGCTCGACACGGGCATGACCTCGGCCCTCGTGCTCACCGGGGAGGCCACCGCCGACGACGTGCGGGCTCGCGTTCCCGGCCAGCGTCCCAGCTACGTGCTCGACCGGGTCGACCGGCTCATCCCCGCGCAGATCTGGGACGAGCTCGGCTGGACCGAGCGCGACCACACCTGAGGTCGACGACCTCCGGCGTCCACCCCGACCCACCCACCCCGACCGACCCACCCCGACCGACCCATCCCCGACCCACTCGCTCTCCATGCCAGCCCCGACCCGCCCCCGACCTCGGCGGCGTACGAACCGATCTCCCCGGCGTACGACCTGGTCGGATCTCCCGACATTTCGTACGCCGCCAGCACTCTCGTACGCCGCAGCCCCGACGGTCCCGGCCGCCGGAACCTGTCGTGACGCACCGCAGCGCCACCACCCGAAAGGATCACCATGGCAAGCACCGGCCCCTACCTCATGGGCATCGATTTCGGCACCGAAAGCTGCCGGGTGGCGTTGTTCGACGTCGCCGGGCGTCCGATCTACTTCGCCGCCACCCCCTACACGACCAGCCACCCGCGGTCCGGCTGGGCCGAGCAGAATCCACAGGACTGGTGGGAGGCGCTGCAGGCCTCGAGTCACAAGGCGCTCGCCGGGTCGGGCATCTCGCCGGCCGAGATCGCCGGCATCAGCTACGACGCCACGACGATGACCGTCGTCGCGATGGATGCCAAGGGCGACGAGCTGCGTCCGGCCATCATGTGGATGGATGTGCGCGCCACCGAGCAGGCCGCCCGCGCCGAACGGTCGTCGTCGGTGGCCCGCCGCTACAACGGCAACGGCACGGCTCCGGCCACCGCCGAGTGGTACCCGTTCAAGGCGGCCTGGCTGCGCGAGCACGAACCCGAGACCTACGCCCGCACGTTCCGGCTGGTCGACGCCCCCGACTGGGTCACCTACAAGCTCACCGGCGACTGGACACTGAACATCAACTCGGCCGCCCTGCGCATGTACTACAACCGCGACGAGGGAGGGTGGCCGGTCGACTTCTACGAGACCATCGGCTGCTCCGACGTGTTCGACAAGTTGCCGAGCGACGTCTTCGACCTCGGCCGCCCGGTGGGCGAGCTCAGCTCGATCGCCGCCCAACTGCTCGGACTCAAGCCCGGCATCCCCGTCGCCCAAGGCCCCGCGGACGCCTGGGCCGGCCAGATCGGTCTCGGGGTCGTCAAGCCGGGCAAGATGGCCCTGATCACCGGTTCGTCGCACGTGATCAGCGGGCAGACCGACAAGCCGATCCACGGCAAGGGCTTCTTCGGCGCCTACACCGACGGCGTGGTCCCGGGGCAGTACACGGTTGAGGGCGGGCAGGTCTCGACCGGCTCGGTGATGAAGTGGTTCAAGGACAACTTCGCCCGCGACGTCACCGAGGCCGCCGAGCGTCTCGGGCTCAGCGTCTACGACGTGCTCAACGAGAAGAGCAAGCACATTCCGCCGGGCTGCAACGGGCTCATCGTCAACGAGTACTTCCAGGGCAACCGCACCCCATACACCGACTCGAAGGCGCGCGGCCTGATCTGGGGCCTGTCGCTGATGCACGGGCCCGAGCACGTCTACAAGGCGATCCAGGAGGGCATCTGCTACGGCACCGCACACAACTTGCGCACGATGGAGGACGCCGGCATGCAGGTGAACGAGGTGGTCGCCTGCGGGGGGATGACCAAGAGCCGCCAGCTGATGCAGATGCACGCCGACGTGATGAACAAGCCGATCACCCTCACCGAGGTCGGGGACGCCGTCGCGCTCGGCTCGGCGATGCTCGCCGCGACCGGTGCGGGCATCTACGCCAGCCTCGAGGAGGCCGCCGAGACATGGTGCACGACCTTGTCACGATCGAACCGAGCCAGCAGATGCACGACCGGTACGCCTTCTACCTCGAGGAGTACATCCAGGGATATCCGAAGCTGCAGGGACTCATCCACGACCTCGTCGACCACGAAGCGGCGCAGGGCTGAGCCCGGCGCGGGAAGGAACGAAGCGATGTCCGAACTCATCGACAAGGCGCTACGCACGGCGTCCGACACCCGCGCGGCGGTGATCGCCGAGGGGGCGGTCGAGCGCGTGGCGAGCGTGTTCACCGAACTGTTCGGCGAGGCCACCGCGATCGTCGTCGGCGACCAGCGGACGATGGCCGCGGCGGGGGACGGGTCGTCGAGGCCCTCCGCTCCGCCGGGGTACGCCAACTCGACCCGTACGTGTTCCCCGGTGAGCCGGAGCTCTACGCGCGCTACGAGAACTGTGAGCTGCTCCGCGACGTGTTGGCACCGCTGGACGCCGTCGCCGTCGCGGTGGGCGTCGGGACCCTCAACGACATCGTCAAGCGGGCGTCGGGGGAACTCGACCGGGGGTACCTCGTCGTCGGCACCGCCGCCTCGATGGACGGCTACACCGCGTTCGGCGCGTCGATCTCCCGCGACGGGTTCAAGCAGACGCTCGCGTGCCCTCCGCCGCGGGGGGCGATCAGCGACCTCGCGGTGATGGCCGACGGCTCCGTCGGTGATGACCGCATCCGGGTTCGGTGACCTGCTCGGCAAGGTGCCGGCGGGCGCCGACTGGATGCTCGCCGATGCCCTCGGCGTAGAAGCCATCGACGACGACGTGTGGAACCTGGTTCAGGGGCCGCTTCGCCATGCCCTCGCCCGGCCGGCCGATCTCGCGCGCGGCGACGTGTCGGCGATCGGCGACCTGGCCGAGGGGCTGATCATGAGCGGCCTCGCGATGCAGGCGCACCGCTCGTCGCGGCCGGCGTCCGGCGCGGAGCACCAGTTCAGCCATGTGTGGGAGATGGAGGGCCACGGCGTCGACATCACTCCGCGCCGGCTGTCGCACGGCTTCAAGGTGGGCATCGGCACGGTCGCAGTCGCCGCGCTCTACGAACGACTGCTCGACCGCGATCTCACGACGCTCGACATCGACGCGGCAGTCGCCGCCTGGCCCACCCGCGAACAGACCGAGGCGCGGGTCCGGCAGGTGCAGAGCAACCCGCGGCTCGTCGACGAGAGCGTCGCCCTCACCCTTGCCAAGTGGATCACTCCTGAGCAGCTGCGTCGGCGCCTCACCCTGCTGGCCCGGCTGTGGCCCAGCCTTGTGCGCAGGTTGCGGGAGCAACTCATCCCTGCCGCCGAACTCCAGGCGATGCTCCGGGCGGCCGGGGCGCCGGCGCACCCGAGCGACATCGGTCTCGACTGGCAGCGGTTCCGCCGCACCTACGAGGAGGCGCGCACGATCCGCAACCGCTATACGGTGCTCGACACCGCCGCCGAAGCGGGACTGCTGTCCGAGCTGGTCGAGGAGTTGTTCGCCGGCGACGGTTTCTGGGGGAGCCAGTCACCGCGGTCGTGATCGGATGCTGTGAGGTGGGGCCCGGTAGCCCCGGGCCCCACCCCAGTTCGGCAGGATAGCCACATGACCGATGCGATGAATTCCGCTGGAGTCGGCGCCGCCACCCCGCCGCGCGCGCGGATCGGGATCCTCACCTCGGGCGGCGACGCGCAGGGCATGAACGCGGCGGTCCGCTCCGTCGTCCGGTCGGCGATCAGCGCCGGCGCCGAGGTGTACGCCATCTTCGAGGGCTATCAGGGCATGATCGAGGGCGACGACATGCCGGGCGGTGGCATCCGCCGGTTCGGCTGGGAAGACGTCGGCAGCGTCCTGCACAAGGGCGGCACGCTCATCGGCACGTTCCGGAGCCTTGAGTTCCGGGAGCGGCCCGGGCGGTTGCGCGCGGCCCGCAACCTCGTCGCCCGGGGCATCGACCGGCTGGTGGTCATCGGCGGCGACGGGTCGCTGTCGGGCCTCGAGCAGTTCCGCCGCGAATGGCCCGACCTCATGGCCGAGCTGGCGGCGTCCGGGGAGATCGGCGCCGATCAGGCGGCGCGGCACCCGACGCTGATGATCGCCGGTCTGGTCGGCAGCATCGACAACGACCTCGTCGGCAGCGACATGACGATCGGCGCCGACTCCGCGCTGCACCGCATCATCGACGCGATCGACGCGTTGGTGAGTACCGCGGCGTCGCACCAGCGCAGCTTCGTCGTCGAGGTGATGGGACGCCACTGCGGCTATCTCGCGCTGATGGCTGCCGTGGCCGGTGGCGCCGATTACGTGCTCGTCCCCGAGAACCCGCCCACCGAGGGCTGGGAGGACCGGATGTGCGCCGAGTTGAGGCGCGGTCGGGGGGCCGGGCGTCGGGAGTCGATCGTGGTCGTCGCCGAGGGCGCGCAGGACGCCACCGGCACGCCGATCACCAGCGGCTACGTCCGTCAGGTGCTCGAGGACCGCCTGCACGAGGACGCCCGGGTCACAATCCTCGGGCACGTGCAGCGTGGTGGCGCTCCGAGCGCCTACGACCGGTGGGCCTCGACCTGGCTCGGCTATCAGGCGGTGCACGAGGTGCTCGGCGCCACCTCCGACACCCCCGGCCATGTCATGGCGATCCGCGGAAATCGGGTGGTGCCGATCGACCTGGTTGAGGCGGTGCGCAAGACCCGCGAGGTGCCCGAGCTGATCGCGACGGGCGACTACGAGGGCGCGATGGCGCTGCGCGGCGGGTCGTTCACCGAAATGCGCAGCATCTTCCATGAACTCGCCGAACCGAGCCGGGTCGACGCGGGGGAGGGCACGCGCCGGATCGCCATCCTGCACGCGGGGGGCCTCGCGCCCGGCATGAACACGGCCGCGCGCGTGGCGGTGAGGTTGGGCATCAGCCGCGGGCACACGATGCTCGGCGTCCGTGATGGTTTCGTCGGGTTGCGCGACGGCAAGGTCGACGGGCTCGGCTGGGAGGACGTCGAGCACTGGACCGCCGACGGCGGCTCCGAGCTCGGCACCAGGCGGCAGCTGCCGTCCCTCGACCAGCTCTACTCGATGAGCAAGGTCATGGAGGAGCAGCGGATCGAGGGCCTGCTGATCATCGGTGGGTTCAACGCCTACCTCGGCGCCGACCTGCTACGCCAGGAGCAGGAGCGCTATCCGACCTTCCGCGTACCGATCGTGTGCGTGCCGGCGTCCATCGACAACAACCTGCCCGGCTCGGAGCTCGCGATCGGCGCCGACACCGCGCTCAACGTGGTGGTGGAGGCGATCGACCGGCTCAAGCTGTCGGGCTCGGCGAGCACACGCTGCTTCGTCGTCGAGACGATGGGTCGCTTCTGCGGCTACCTCGCGATGATGGGGGGCATCGCCGGTGGCGCCGAGAGGGTCTATCTCAACGAGACCGGCATCACGCTCGAGGAGCTCTACCACGACGTCGAGTGGTTGCGCGACTCGTTCACCGCGGGTCGCAAACTGTTCCTCGCGGTTCGCAACGAAGAGGCCAGCCAGCACTACACCACCGACTTCCTCGGCCGCCTGCTCGAGGAGGAGAGCCGGGGTCTCTACGACGTGCGCACCGCGGTCCTCGGGCACATCCAGCAGGGCGGCACACCCACCCCGTTCGACCGGCTGTTGGCCACCCGGTTGGTGTCGCGGGCCCTGCACCTGCTCGACGAGGAGTTCGCCGCGGGCACCTGGGACGCCTGGCACATCGGCCAGGTGGAGTCGAAGGTCGAGCAATTCCCGCTCGCGCACATGGCCGAGATGATCGACATGGCGCACCGGCGACCCAAGAAGCAGTGGTGGCTCGGGTTGCAGGATGTGCTCAAGGCCGTGGCCGATCAGGGCCGTTGAACGTCGCGTAGTGCGTGCGGGGCGAGCGTGCATGCTCGCGGAGGTCGCCGGTGCCCGGGCCCCCGGCGGTATCCGGGGCACCCGGCGGATTTCCGCGGTCACGCCCGACGGACCCGCGCGCGTCCTTCCATCGCCTCCTGCAGCACGGTGACCGTGTCATCGGACAGGTCGACCCCGAGCAGGCGGGCCTGACGCGTGATGTGCAGCACCAGACGCTCGACCTCCGGCCGGTTGCCGGCCAGGTGTTCGGTGCGCACCCGGATGGACATGAGCAACTCGTCTTCGGGAGCGGCGGTGAGCGCGCGGGCCGCGGCCCAGCGGGCGAGATCGAGGTCGTTGACGGCGAGTGCCCGACCCGCGAGCACGGCGCCGATGTCGCGGATCGTCGACGCCATGTCGATGCGCAGTTCCTCGGCCCAGTGCCACTGTCCGGGGGCCGCGTCGGCGAGCGGCGCACCCCGCACCAAGTCGAGGGCCTCGACCAGGGCGTCGTCGCCCGCACGGTTGACTCCGGCAGAGATCAAGAGCCGCAACTGCTCCCAGTCGGTGGTGATGCCGGGGTGCAGCCGGATGTGTCCGGAATACGCGTCGGGAAGGTAGTCGTCGCCGCCCTCGCTGGCTCCGAGCCATGTGCGCAGGCGCGACATGTTGGATCGTCGGGTGCCCTCGGCCACGAGCAGCGAGCGGGTCATGGCGAGCGCGGTCTGACCGGGGTGCTCGAGGATCCAGGCGCAGTACTCCTCGCACTGCTTGACCGCCCGTGCCGGCCGGGAGCCTCGAGCGCCGATCAACTCGACCTCGCCCAGCAGGAGCAGCACGGGGTGCTCGACGGCGGCGAGCAGTTCGGGAACTCGTGCCATGGTGGCCTCCGGATCGCTGGTGGCCGGACGCCGCGTGAGCGGCAGTCGGCCTGAGCTCGTCGACGCAGACCCTTCGGAGGGTGTGGGGCGTGTCGGGAGCAGAGTGAGCATCGCGGAGGATGCCCCGGATGAGGTGTCGGTGATCTGGTCGGGGGGTGGGGGCGGTCGGTCCGTGTCGCTGGCCTCGTCCGCCGCCCACCAGGGGGCGGGATCGGTGACGCCGGTGGTCGTCGTGGCGAACAGCTCGACCAGAGCCCGCCGTGCGGGCTCGGTCACGAGGCTCGGGAGGAACATCGCGTCGACGCCGGTGAGAGTTGCCCGATCCTCGTCGACGAGGTGCAGCCTGGCCGATTCCCGGCCGCGTGCCGGGGCGACCTCCTCGCCGCAGAGCCATACCGCGACCACCCCCGTGGACGTGCCCAGTGCCGGGTCGTACTGGGCCAGCAGACGCTGCCTGTCGGTGCCGTCACGGGCCGTGATGTCGATGATCGCCACCAGCGGGTCGGGCTCGTCACCCGCATCGCTGTGGCGCTGGGTGAGACGGCGGTGCAACTGCCGGAGGCCTTCGTCGAGATCGGGGACCAGTTCGAGGCCGGGGTTGTCGATCCCGTCGAGCCAGTGCAGTTCGGGGGACACGACGAGGATCCCCACACCCTCCGACCATGGGGCGCAGCTGAGGCTCGTCGCGATCCCTCCCGCCGCGGCCAGGACGAGGTCGTGGGCGCCAGTGACCTGCAGGGCACGCAGGTCGGCGAGATCGGCGACCACCGAGCGGGCGACGGGTGCGGCAGGGCCGGTGAGTTCACCGACCACGACGCTGGTCGGTGACGGCGGCGACTGGGTGGTCGTCGGGTCGGCGGTCGGTGGGCTGCCGATGTGCTGCACCGCCTGGTGGAAGAGACGGGCCTCGGGGTCGGGTCGGCGAACCCGGCGGCCGAGCGGGCGCGCCCACAGTTGCGTGCGTCGACGCCGGGCGAGTCCGAGTGCGACACCGGCCACCACACTCGCCGCGATGCCGCCGACGATCCGTCGAGCGATCGCGCCATCTTCTGCACTCGTCAGCTCCTCATGGGGCGTGCTGTCCCGGGGCTCGACGGTGTGGTCGACCCCGCTCGGGGCCGCCGTGGAGCCCGATCCGGATTCGCGGGGTGCGTCGACGGGGGTGCGGGCCGGTGGCTCGTCGGTCGGTAGCGTCGGGCGGCCCGCCGTCGTGGACCCGGCAGCCGGGCCCACGGGGTCGGCCACCGGCTGGGTGGCGGCCCCCGCGGCGTCGGGTTCGGCGGGTGGATCCGAGGTCTGTCGGGAGAGGCGGGGTGGAAGGTGCAGGATCCAACCTGGCTCCAGATGGTCGGGGTCGAGGACGATGGATGCGTTCGCCGTTTGGAGGGCCCGCCAGAAGGATCCCGAACCGAGATGCAGCCTGGCCAGGTGGGTCAACGTGTCGCCGGGTCTGACCAGGATCGTGCGATCCGAGGTGTCGATGGGTTCCTGACCGGTGCGTCGCGACACCTCGGCCTGGCTGAGCCGCGGCACGCTCAGCACGGTGCCGGGGTAGAGGTAATCGTCGGACCCCATGTGGTTCGCCGTGGCGAGGCTGCGCCAGGCCAGCCCGTCGTCGTACAGGGTTTCGGCCAGGGTCCACAGGTCGTCGCCCGGACGGACGAGGTAGACGGCCCGGGCGTCGGCGGTGAGCGCAGACTGCCCGGTGGGGGGAGCGGTGGCGGCCGGGGCGGGCTCGTGAGAGCCGGGTGCCCTGCCCTCGACGGCCTCCGGGGCGAGCGGCGCCGACGAGGAGGTGGCGCTCGTGACGGGTTGCGGGGACGCGGCGGAGAGACCGGCCGTTGCCGCGGGATGCGTCGCCGGGCCGGCGGGGCCACGGGTCGCGGGGGTCGGCGATCGGATGGCCTGCGCCACGATGAGTCCGATGAGCGCGCTGGCGAGGGCCGCGGCGATGGGGCGCAGCCACTGTGAGCCGGGAACGGGGATGTGCGTGCGGCGTCGGGTGAGGACCGCGACGAGCTCTGACACCAGCGTGAGCGACACCTGTGCCCAGGCGAGCCAGCCGACCACGGTCAGTACCAGCAACACGAGATCGCCGTATCGGGGGTGGTGAGCAACTGGCGCCAGGGCATCGTGGTCACGACGTCGAGACGGCCGACCCGCACCAGCAGCCAGGGTGCGCCCACCAGGATGAGGAGCAGGACCGCCAGGGCCGTAAGCCCACGAAGGATCCGGGTCATGGCCGACGCTCCCGGAAGGTGTCGACCGGTTCGCTCGGCGGTGCGGGTGACGGTGATCGTGCCCGGCGCCCCGGGTAGCACGAGATCACGCATCGACACGGTGCAGGTGACGGTGACGCTCACAGCGCCCGGAATCCCGCGGGCCGTGCCAGGGCGCTGGTGTCACTGACCACCTGGGCCGACCCGCAGGCGACACCCAGCGCGGCGAGGTTGGCGGCGGCGACCTCGTGGGCGGCGGATTCGGCGGCGCGGGGTGAGCCCGCCAGCGACGCCGATCGGGCCGCCGCACCCGCAGCCGACTCGACCGCGGCCCTGGCCGTCCCAGAGCCGGTAGCCGAACACGAACAGGCCGACCACCATCAGCACGACCGGGGCGAGCAGCGCGATCTCGACCGCGACCGCGCCTCGCTCTGTGTCGGGCCCCGGGTGGAGCGGGGGTGCGCGGGCCCGGTGGTGAGAGTATCCATCTCAGGGCTCCCTCGGAACCGTGGCGGTGCTGGTGGCATGGCGGGGTCCGATGCCGATGAGGTCGGGCACGTCGACTGGTCACCGAGACGCTGGCAGCGACGGTGAGACACGAGGTCGGTGACCGCGCCGAGTGGATCCCGGACGCCGTGCCACGGTGCGCGCGGCGTCCGACGCGGTGGTCGTCGGTGCCCCCGCGCAGTGCCCTGGCCTCGGCGGCCGCGAGCGCGGCGTTGGCGACCACCGCCCGGGCATGCAGGACGATCGCGGTCTGCACGCCGCCGAGGAGCAGCAGCACGGCGGTGGCTGTCAGCAGCGTCCATTGCACCGATTCGCTGAGGCCGCGGTCGGTGCGCGGACGTGAGGGTGGGCGGGCGGCCATGGTCAGCTGGGCAGGTGCTTGGTGACGTAGGCGGTGATCGCCGCGATCACGATCAGCGCGATGGTGACGGCCCCGGCGAGCAGGATCGCGTTCTCCGTCGACTGGGACAGTCCGCGCTCGTCGGGCACTCGACGTTTCGTCAGCGCCGGCGAACCGATGTTGCAGGCGCAGTGATCAGGGCGGTGAGTGGGTTGGTCATGGGGATCCCTTCTGTGGGTCGCGGGGTGCGACGTGGTGGTGCGGTGAGGACAGCGGACGAGTCGGGGTCGACAGGATCGTGTGGACGCGCGCGCCCCGGACGACCGGGCGGTTCTCCACACCGGTGGCGGCGCTCGGTCCGGTTGTCCACAGCGTGGGATGGTCATGGCGACTCAGCCGCTTCCGAGCAGTCGCAGCAGGGGTGGGGCGATGAGCAGGGCACCGAGCACGAGGCTGGGGATCACCATCCAGATCGTCATGGCCTCGCTGTCGCGCTGGGCCTGCAGCTTCTCGCGCAGGAGTTGGGCGTCTCGCAATTCGCGAACCCGGGCCCGCAGGCTTCCCGCGAGCGCGGCCCCCTGATCGTCGAGTTGGAGGACGTCGACAAGGTCGGAGATCTCGGGAAGGTCGAGTTCTTCGGAGAGGGCGTCGAGGTCGGCCCAGGGTGCGCGTTGCTCCAGTCGTGCCCGGTCGAGCGGCGAGGCGGATCCGGCGGAACACCAGAGTGTCGCTCAGCTGGGCGGCGGCTGCAGCGACGAGATGGCCGACTGGTTGGCCAGGCGTTCGAGGGTGACGAGGTCGAACAGCGTGAGGATGGCCAATCGGGCGCCTGGTGCGTGGTCTGCTCGCCGCGACGTAGCCGCAGGGCGGGCCAGACGTAGCCCGAGCGCCCCGAGGGCCAGGGATGCCCCGAGGGGAACGGCACCCGTGCGCACCCCCCCAGCATGATGCACGCGGCCGCGGCGAGTTGGGGTGCCGCGAGGCCGCGGACGCCAGGATGATCTTCTCGGCGAGGAGGTCGCCGATGGTGCGATCGCTCAGTTGCAGACGTCGCCAGGTGGCCTCCGAGACGGGCAGGTGGGCCCGCGTATAGGCCCAGCGGCCCAATCGGGCGTCCCACCCGGTGTCAACCGGCCGAGGTCATGGACGCCCGCAGCGGGTGTCGGGGAGGCCGTCGAGGGCCCTCAGGGCGTCGGAGAGTCTCGGCGTGCGGTGCACCGAGCCGACGCCGACGAGGGTGACCCACGGCCAGGGCCATGCCGCTCAAGACGGCCTACGAGAGCGGATCGATGGGCGCGGGCATGGTCAGCCGCCCGCCGGGGAGAGGACGCGCTCCCGGGGCGTGGGCGCGGCCCGGCGGCGCATCAGCACCAGCGACCCGACCTCGACGCCGAGGCAGCCCAGCACGATCGCCTGGCCGACGGGCTCGCCAGCGCGGCGAAGTAGCCGGGGTTGATCACCGCGACGGCCGCGATCACGATCATCGTGATCGTCGTGACCTGCCGGACGACGATCCGGGGCTTCTCCCGCTCGGCCTCGACTTCGCGCAGCGCGCGGATGCGGTCCTGGATCGACTCGGCCAGCTCGTGCAGGGTGGCTCGACGCCCCTGTCCGCCGCGCTCGGCCGACAGGATCAGGGCTGCGACGACGGCATCGGCGTCGGCGGTGTCGAGATCGTCGGCGAACGCGCGGAGGGCGTCGCCGGTGCGCCACCGGTCGTTGAGCCGGGCGACCAGCAGGGCCACCGGTGCCCGAGCAGTCGGGGAACCTGGGCCACAGTCGAGCGGACGGCGTCAGGGATCGACTTGCCCGTGGGCAGCGAGCCACCGAGCAGCCTCACCCAGCGGTCGAGCGCCTCGAGCGTCAGCAGGTCACGGTTGGGTGGCGTGGCCAGCAGGCCCGGCACCAACCCCACCAGGATCGGGACGGCGACCAGCCACACCACCCAGTGGGTGATGATGAACGCGACCAGACCCGCCGCCAGACCCGCCGCCCACAAGCGGCGTTGCCTGCGGCTTCGGGTCGCCAGCCAGCGGCGTCCACGATCCACAGGCCTGTGGATGGGCCTGTGGAACGGCTGCGAGGTCGCGGCTGGACGCCGATGACGACGATGAACCCGCCCGCGACGACGAGCACCCCGACGAGCGCGCCGACCACCGGGATCACGGGGCCTCCCAGGCGCCCCGGAATTCGCGCAGCTCGTCGTCGAGCGCGGGATCGGGATGGAACTCGGCGCGCCGCAGGGGGCGTCGCGGCGCGGTAGACGAGATGCGTGACCGGGCGTTGGTCCTCGATCGCACCCGTGAGCATCCGGATCTCGGACACGTAGCGGCGGCGGACGCCCGCCCCGCCAGGTGTCGTCGTCGAGCCGCACATGCACCAGCAGGTGGATGTTGTGGGCGATCTGCCGGTAGGCCTCGTCGATCGTGAGGACGCCGCCCTGGGCCACCCGCGACGCCAGCCGGTCGATCGTGGACGCGGCCGAGTGCGAGTGGGTGGTGCTCAGGGTGCCCTGGCCCGACTGCATCGCCTCGAACATCGCCCCCGCCTCGCTGCCGCGCACCTCGCCGACGATGAGACCGGCTGAGGTTCTGCCGCAGGGTCTCGGGAATGAGATCGGCGACGGTGTATTCGCCGAGGCTGCGGCCGTCGAGGGTCTCCCCGAGGCCGGTCTTGGCCTGCAGCGCCAGGATGTTGCGGCGTCCGGGCAGCAGGTGGGTGAGCAGTTCGTAGTCGGTCTCGAGGGTGCCGAAGCGTTCGGTGCGGGGGATCGCCGCGATGAGTCCCCGCAGCAGCGTGGTCTTCCCGGCCCCCTGGTCGCCCGACACGACGATCGACTTGCGGGCCAGGACGCAGTCGTGGAGCAGCTGGGCGATCTCGGGCGGCATCATGCCGGTGGCGGCGAGGTCCTTGAGGGTGACGGTCGTGAGGATGTGCTGGCGGATCACGATGCTCGGACGGTACGAGAGCCCGAAACCGATCGCGTGCAGGCGGAACTTCGCCCCGAGGGCCATCGTCATCATCGGGTGCGCGTCGTCGAAGGGCCTGGTGGGGGTCGTGGTCTCGCCGAGGAAGCGGATCGCCTCGATGAGTTCGTCGTCGCTGTCGGCCACCGGGGGGTGCACGTCGCGATGCCCGTCGCCGTGCTGGATCACGACGGAGTCGTGGCCGTGGATCTCGATGTTCTCGGCGGTCGGGATCTCGAACAGCGGCTGGAGGCGTCCATAGCCGAAGATCGCGTTGTCGACGGCGGTGGCGTAGGCGTGCTCGAGGTCGAGTGGCCACAGCGCCTCGCCCTCGTTGGCCAGGGTCTCGGCATGATGGCGCACGACCCGCCGGATGATGCTGCGTCCGAGGGCCCGTCGGTCGTCGGCGTCCATCGGCCGGTGGTGTTCGCCGGCGTGGGCGGTGGTGGCGGCGCTGATCTCGTCGCTGGCCGTACGTCGAAGCCGTACCACGAGGTCCCAATCGACCCCAACTCCCGCCGACGTGGGCAGCAGCGGCGGCGGAGCGGTGCGGTGGCTGCCGGGGCGGGCTGGGCGGCGGCGTAATCGTCGAGGCCCAGGCGGGGCAGCGTGGACAGGCGTTCGTCGAGATCGGGAGTGGTCATCGCGCAGCTCCCGATGGGCTGAAGCAGGCGTCTCCACTCCTTCGCCGACCCGGCGTCGAGTACGGCACCGCGGCGCCGCAACCGGGCCGCGAAGGGATACCGCGGCGGCTCGGTAGCACCGCATGAGGTCGCCCTCGGCAAAGCCCCGCGGTTCGGGACGCCGTCGCTCAACATGGCGGCGGACGCCGGGTGGTGGATGAGTGACGCCGCGACGGGGAGCGCGAAGTGGTCGGAGATCTCGGCGTCGCCGTAGGGCATGCCCGGAGCGACGACGGCGAGCGCCAATTCGGCGGGGGCGGACAGCGTGTGCAATTGGTCGCGCAGGGAGGGCAGATGCAGGCGCGCGGCCGCCAGTGAGCGCAGATTGCTGCGCAGCACGACAAGAACCAGGTCGGCCTCGGTGAGGAGCGGGGCCGGTAGCCCGTCACGACCGACCCTGCCGGCGTCCACGAGCACATCGGTGCCGACCGCGGCCATCGCTCCGAGTGCCGCGAGGAGCTCGGGCCACACAGGGCCGAAGACGGTGGCCGAGGCGGGGTGGGTGAAACCGGGCAGGAAGCGTCGGCTCCATCCCGCATGCTCGCGCAGCGGGACGAGCTGACTGGGGAGCTCGTCGACCAGGCTGCGCCGTTCGCGGTGGGCCCGGGCGAGGGGCGCGAGTCCGCGTCCGCCCAGATCGAGACCGTGGAGGTAACCCGCCTCGAGCACCTGCGCCGGATCCCGGTCGCAGTCGGACAGGAGGACATCACCCGGCCAGGCCAGCGTGAGGCCGAGGGCGGTGGTCGTGACTCCGGGGGATCCCGTGAACGAACAGCAGACGACGAGACTCACGAGCGGCCCATCCGCACGACGGCGACTTCGCCGCGGGCTCCGAGCTGGGCCACGAGCACCGCCTTGTCGGCCGGCACCGCGACGTCGAGCACCATCGCGGCTCCGGTATCGGTGGCCCGCGCGGGCTGGACGACGACGGCGCGCACCGGATCGATGTCGGGTGCGGCGTCGCCCACCGTCGGGCTGACCGGCACCAACTCGATCGCGGTGCCGGGGGGCAGTTGCGCCATCGGCAGGCGTCCCGCCTCCAACCGAAGTCCGATCTGGGCGTACGCACTCGGAACCAGGGGGTCGCCGGCCGCGTCGGGGCCGGGGAGTGAGCCCTGGGGAAGATCGACCCGGGCCGTGCGTCCGACGAGCTGGGTGAGGTCGGACGACGGCACGGTGCGCACACCCGGTGCGGCTCCGATGGTGACCACCCCGAGATCACCGGCCGTGATGAGGTCTCCGCGGGCGACCGGGCGGGTCATCACGAGAACCGACTGGGTGTGGGTGGACGTGGTCAGCACCGTCGCTCCGCCGAGACCACCGAGCGCGGCCAGGAGCACACCCAGGGCGACGAGCCTCGGACTGCGCCGGGCGCGCAGCCGGACCTCTGAGGGCCGCGACCCCAGCGGTTCGGGGCTCTCGCCCGACCCGGTCGGTTCGGGGTCGCGGTTGCGGACGCGGCGCTGCGTGATGGTCATGGGGTGTCCCTTGGTGTGCCCGTCGAAGACTGTCGACGGAGCGGACTTTAGGACAGTCCGGGTTCACCGCAGGCCGCTGAGTAGGGGACTTGTGGATAACTGGCCGGTTGGTACGAATTGTCCACAGGATGTCGGGCGCCATCGGACCCTCGGCGTTTCGTCCGCGGCTGTGGCCGGTCTCGCGGCCCGGAACCGGAGTCCCCGCGCGTGGGGTCCCCGGCGGGCTCAGCGGGAGTTGACCATGAAGTTCGCCGCGCCCTCGAGGTACTCCCACAGCGGCGCCTGGAGTTCGGCGTCGAGATCGAGGGAGTCGACGGCGTTCCGCATGTGTGTGAGCCAGCGGTCACGCATGGCGGGGGTGACGGCGAAGGGCACGTGGCGCATCCGCAACCGGGGATGCCCGCGCTGCTCGTGGTAGGTGCGGGGTCCGCCCCAGTACTGTTCGAGAAACATCCGCAGCCGCTGCTCGGCCGGCCCGAGGTCCTGCTCGGGATACATCGCCCGCAACGTCTCGTCGGCGGCGACACCCTGGTAGAAGCGGTGCACGAGCCGCACGAACGTGTCGTGGCCGCCGAGCCGCTCATACATCGTGGGCTCGTCGCCGCCGGCCGGGATCGGCGTCGCCCGGGTGGGGTTCAGGGCCAACGGGTTGCCCTGGTTGGGAAGCGACGTGCCCTGGGGGTTGTTGATCGGGAGGCTCACGCCTGCCATTGTGCCGGGTGGGGCCACCGGCTCAACTCCCGTGATCGTCCACGGCCTCGTGCGGGAGGCGTTCGGGCCGTATCGTGGTGACCCCGGATCCGGTGAGCCGAGGCTCCGGCGGGACGCGCGGGCGGCGGTGAGACAGGTTTCCGCCCCCGGGGATCTGGTGGCCGTCGAGATGCCACCGCCTTCGTTTCTGGGCCGGGTTTAGGCTGTTGACTAGCATTTTGGACAGACGACCAAGCGGTGGGCGCATCCGTGCAACGGGCGGGGTGCCTGCTGCACGTTGGTCTTCGGATCTCCCCGCCCTGGGATCATCGGTCTAGTGTCGACAGTGCGCGCATCACTGGGGATGCGCCGGCGTCCGCCTGCCGGGGCGGGCCCCCTCTTGTTCGGAGGAGTTGACCAGTGAGAAGACTCGACACCGACGTCGTCGTGATCGGCGGCGGCGCGACCGGAGCGGGAATCGTGCGGGACGTCGCGATGCGCGGCTACCGGGCCGTGCTCGTCGACCGGGCCGACCTCGGCCAGGGCACGACCGGCCGCTATCACGGACTGCTGCACTCGGGCGGACGCTACGTGGTGTCCGACCCGCACTCGGCCACCGAATGCGCCGAGGAGAACGCGATCATCACCCGCATCCAGGCCGACGCGGTCGAGGTCACCGGAGGACTTTTCGTCGTCGGCCCCGACGACGACCTCGCGTTCGCCGACGATTGGGTGGCCGGCGCCCAGGCCACCGGCGTGCCGTTCGAGGAGATCAGCGTCGCCCGGGCGTTGCGCCGCGAGCCCCGGCTCAATCCCGGCATCACCCGTGCCTTCGCCGTGCAGGACGCCGCGATCGACGGGTGGCAGCTCGTGTGGGGCGCCGCGAAGTCGGCGATGAATCACGGCGCACAGGTGCTCACCTACCACCGGGTCACCCGGATCATGCGCGACGGCGACCAGGTCGCCGGGGTCATGTGCTACGACGAGAAGACCGGCGACGACGTGCAGATCGACTGCCACTTCGTGCTCAACGCCGGTGGCGCGTGGGCCGGCGAGATCGCCGCGATGGCCGACTGCCACGACGTCCAGGTGGTGCCGGGGCGGGGCATCATGATCGCGATGAATCACCGGCTGGTGAACAGCGTGGTCAACCGCTGCATCTACCCGTCCGATGGCGACATCCTCGTGCCCGTGCACACGGTGAGCATCATCGGCACCACCGACGTCAAGGCCGACGATCCCGACCGACTGACGATCCCGCGCGACGAGGTGCAGCAGATGTTCGACGCGGGCGAGGTGCTGGTGCCCGGCTTCCGCCAGGCGCGCGCCCTGCACGCGTGGGCCGGCGCGCGTCCGCTGGTCAAGGACTCCCGGGTCGGCGCTGCCGACACCCGGCACATGTCCCGCGGCATGAGCATCCTGCATCATGACGAGCGCGACGGACTCAAGGGCCTGCTGACGATCTCGGGCGGCAAGCTCACCACCTATCGGCTGATGGCGAAGAACATCGTCGACGCCATGTGCGAGCAACTCGGCGACCAGCGGGAATGCACCACCGACCAGGAGCCCGTGCCGAAATCCGAAGACGGCAAGAACTACGTCATCACCCACCGCCTCGAGGAGCGCGAGAAGGACCGCCTCGACGACCAGATCATCTGTGAGTGCGAGCTGATGAGCCGCAAGATGCTCGTCGACCTCATCGAGGAACAGCCCACCGCATCCCTCGACGATCTGCGCCGCCAACTGCGTCTGGGCATGGGTCCCTGCCAGGGTGGGTTCTGCTCGATGCGGGCCACCGGCATCGCACTCGACCATGAAGTGATCGACATCGATCGCGCGAGTGAACTGTTGCGGCTGTTCCTCAAGAACCGCTGGATCGGACTGTGGCCGATCCTCTACGGCGACCAGGTGCGTCAGACCGCACTCGACAACTGGATCTTCCAGGGCACCCTCGACATCGAGCACCTGCCCGACAGCGTCAACGAGGTGACGATCTGATGACTACCACCCCTCTCGCCTCCCGCAGCGACGTCGTCGTGGTCGGGGCCGGGCTCGCCGGGCTCACCGCCGCGCTGCAACTCCGGGCCACCGGACGCCGCGTCACGCTCATCCACAAGGGCATCGGTGGGCTGCAACTGTCCCAGGGCAGCATCGACATCCTGGGCTACGCCCCCCAGCGGGTCGAGCGTCCCCTGGAGACCGTGCCCGGCTACGTTTCCGACAAGCCCGAACATCCGTACGCCGTGATCCCGGCCGGGGCCGTGCGGCGCGGCGTCCAGTGGCTCGCCGACACCCTCGGCACCGACCTGCTCGTCGGTGACGCCGACACCAACGTCAACCTGCCGACTGCGGTCGGCGCGGTGCGTCCCACCGCGCTCGCGCTGCCCAGCATGATGAACGGGGTCTGCACGGCCGACGCGCAAGTTCCTCATCGTCGGGCCGCGCCAGTTCAAGGACTTCTATCCGCAGCTGATCGCCCGCAACCTCGCGCGCACCGAGCTTCCCGGCGGGGGACGCGTCGAGGCGCGGGCGGCGTCCATCGACTTCGCCGCGCGCCCCGGTGAGGCCGACGCGTCCGGACTGACCTATGCACGATCTCTCGATGATCCCGAGCAACGGCGCCGTCTCGTCGGGTTGCTGCGCCGCGTGGTCGAACCGGGCGAGGCCGTCGGCCTGCCGGCATTCCTGGGCTATACCGACACCAACGCGTGGCGCGCCATCCAGGACCAACTCGGCCACCCGGTCTTCGAGATCCCACTCCCGCCGCCCGGCGTACCCGGCATGCGGCTCAACCGTGCACTGCTCTCGCGGGCCAAGGCGAAGGGCATCGCAGTGGTCGCCGGGTCGTTCGCCACCAGCGCCGAGACCGAGGGACGCCGCGTCACCGCGGTCGTCATCGACGCCGCCGGGGGGCCCAGGGCGTTCGCCGCTGATCACGTGGTGTTCGCGCCGGGTGGGTTCGAGTCGGGAGCCCTGACGATGGACTCGTACGGCCGGATCACCGAGCGGGTGCTCGGCCTTCCGCTCGCCGGCCTGCACGAGACCGACCTGGCCGACGGTTGGCCGGTCCACGGCGACTACTGGGGCGACCCGCAGCCGCTGTTCCGTGTCGGCGTCCGCGTCGACCCTGCCATGCGCGTTCTCGACGCCGCCGGGCAACCCGTCTACGAGAACCTGTACGCCGCCGGCGGCCTGTTGGCCGGGGCGACCCGGTGGCAGGAGAAATCCGGAGAGGGCATTGCGCTCGGTAGCGCGGTCGCCGCAGTCGACACCATCCTGGCCACGAACGAGGGGAGCACCCGATGACCGACCTCAACGAACGCACCACCGAGGCACCCGGCGACGACCTGCCCTACCACTACAACGAACTCAACCGGGCGAGCCTCGATCACTGCGTCAAGTGCACGATCTGCGAGACCGCCTGCCCGGTGGCAGCCGTCACCCCGTTGTTCTCCGGGCCGAAGTACGTCGGACCCCAGGCCGAACGGTTCCGCCACGGGGAATCGGTCGATCACTCCCTCGACTACTGCAGCAGTTGCGGCATCTGCACGCTCAGCTGCCCGCAGGGGGTGAAGATCGCCGAACTCAACTCGATGGCGCGTTCGGTGATGAAGGAGGATCACATGCCGGTGCGCGACCGGATGATCTCTCAGACCACCCTCATGGGCATGGCGATGACGCCCGTGGCTCCCGTGGCCAACGCCGCGCTGAAGTTCAAGCCGCTGCGCTCGGTGGTGCAGAGGATGGTGGGTGTCCACCGGGACGCCCCGATGCCCGTTGCCCATACCCAGAGCTTCGAGTCGTGGTTCCGTAAGCGGACCCCCCGGACGACGCCCGCCCCGAAGGGTCCCGTCGTGTTCTTCCACGGCTGCGCCGGCGAGTACTTCGAAGTGGAGACCAGCAAGCGCACCGTCGAGGTGCTCGAGCACATCGGTTACGAGGTGATCGTGCCGCGCCAGGGCTGCTGCGGCCTGGCGCAGCAGTCGAACGGGCTGTTCGAGGGCGCCGCGAAGTCGGTGCTCAAGTTGTGCGATCAGTTGCGTTCGGCCGGACGTGATCTCGTGATCATCTCGTCGTCGGGCTCGTGCGCGGGCATGGTCAAGCACGAGGCGCACGAGATCATGGGGGTCGACGATCCGAAGCTCATCGACGTCAGCACCCGGATGCGTGAGACCTCGGAGTTCCTCATGGAACTGCACGCCGCCGGCGAGTTGCCCACCGAGTTCCGGCGCGTCGACATCACCATTCCCTACCACCAGCCGTGCCAGATGAAGAGCCAGGGCATCGGCTTCCCGGCGATGGAACTCATGAAGCTCATCCCCGGCGTCGAGGTGATCGAGAGCGGACATCCCTGCTGCGGTATCGCCGGAACCTACGGGCTGAAGAAGGAGAAGTACGACATCGCCCAGGCCGTCGGCAAGCCCCTGTTCGAGTTCGTCAAGGACACCAACCCCGATTTCGCCACCTGCGAGACCGAGACCTGCCGGTGGCAGATCCGTCAGGGCACCGGCGCGAAGGTGGTGCACCCCGTCGAGGTGATCCACTACGCCTACGGGCTCTCCGATGACCTGCTTACCAGGGCCTCCGCGGGGAAGTGAACCCGAGTCCCTCCGCATCGCGGTGGGGCGGCCGCACGGCGTCACGTCTGTGCCCGCGTCAGCAGGCCGGGGCGCCGCCTTCGTGCCCTCGTGAACAAGGCCGCCACCTCACGCATGCACCCACGTGAACGGGCTGCGACGTCACGCCCCCGCGCCACGTGTACGGGGCCGCGGCGCCACGCACTCGCCCACACGAACCGAGCCGCGGCGTCTCGTGATCGCGCACACGAACAGGGCCGCGGCGTCTCGTGATCGCGCACACGAACAGGGCCGCGGCGCCACGTGCTCGCGACAACGAACAGGGCCGCGGCGCCACGCGCTCGCGCACACGTGAGATGGGCGGGGAGCCCCTCGCGCACCACCCTGCCACCCGGTGACCTCTCGTTCGGGTGACTGTGCGGCGGGCGCTCCCGGTCCAGATCGGTGGGGCTGGCGTTCTCATCCCTTGTGCTGGCGTTCGCTGCGAATTCCGGGTCGCGAACGCCAGCCCTCGTCGCGAACGCCAGCCCCACGAACCCCAGCCCTCGTCGTCACTGCCACCCGATGCGACGCGGAGCCGTGGCCCGGCCGCGGGTCGCCGCCGACCTGCTGCGGTGCTCCGCTGAGACACCGCCGCACCCGCTCCCTCGCACCCGCTCCCTCGCTCCTGCTCCCTCGCTCCTGCTCCGTCGATCGTGTTGCGTCGATCCTGCTCCACCCCCTCTGGCTGCCGATCCTGGTGCGGTGTCCCTGTCCGTTGCCCCTGCTACAGCGCCCTGGGGATCCGGGATCCGGCGTGGCGGTCGCGCGAAGTGGTCGGGACGGGGGTCGGACGCAGGCGTCCGCGCGAGGCGTTCGGTACCGGGTCGGATGCGGGCATCGAGCACGATGGTCAGACCAGCCGTCCGGAACCCGGATCCGGCGCGGTGATCCACCACGTGACTTCGGGGGTCGCCTCCCGTGTCGGCTGTGCCTCGTGGGTCTCCGTGTGGATTGCCTGGTGGGCTGCAGGACCGTTCGTCCCATGGGCGTCCCGCTTCGCCGTGTCGGCGTACGACTTGGCTGGCGGCGTACGAGATGTCGCGAATTCCAGCCAGGTCGTACGCCGGAGGAGCCAGGTCGTACGCCGGAGGCGGCACAACGGGGGGAACCGCACAACCGCGGGACCGCGTCACAGCCGCCGGACCGAACAACCCCCGGGGGGCGCCGCACCTCCGGGGGCGCCGGCGGCGGGCGCGCGGGCGGACGGCGGCGGCTCGCCCTGACACTAGGCTGAGCCGGTGAAGCGGACGGTGTCGACGTGGGCGGCCTACGGGACGCTCGCCCTGTTGGGGTTCTGGCTCAACGGGTTGGGGTCGATCCTCGCGCCGTTGCGGGCCGATCTCGGGGTCGATCGGGCGCAGGTGGCCTTCTACCCCTCCCTGTTCGCGGTCGCGCTGGTGGTCACCGGGCTCGCAGGTGAACGGCTCATCGGCGCGGTCGGACGCCGGTCGGCGATGCTCCTGGCGGTGCTCGGCATGGCCGCGGGAGCCGGGCTGCTCTGCGTCCCCAGCCGCTGGGTGACCGTGGTCGGGGCGCTGGTGCTCGGGATCGGCTGCGCGTTGACGCTGCAGACCGTGATGGTGAGCCTCGCCTCCGAGTTCCCCCTGATGTCGGGCCGGGCCAACTCGGAAGCCAACGGCCTCGCCTCGATGATGGCGATCCTCGTCCCGTGGTTGGTGGGCGGGGCGATGGCGGCCGGATTCGGATGGCGGGTCGGCTACCTCGCCCTGCCCCTGGTGCTGACGGTGCTCGTGCTGTTCGCGTTGGGTCGGCTCCGCCCCGTGGCCGACGCACCAGCCGAGCGTCCCGTGCTCGCGCTCGCCGGTGAGCATCGGCCGATGCTGTGGCGGTGGGTGGTCCTGGTCTTGGCCGTGAGCGCGGAATTCTGCTGTCTGCTGTGGGCGGCCGACGCGTTCACCGCATGGCATGGGCTGTCGCCCGCCGCGGCCGCCGCCTGCTTGTCAGCGTTCCTCGTCGGCATGGCCGCCGGACGCATGCTGCTGTCGCCCCGCGCCGCGGCCAGTCCGTTGCGGGTGGTCATTTGGCGGCACGCGTCGCTGGCCGCGGCGGGCTTCGTGCTGTTCTGGGCCGCCCCGTGGTGGCCGGTGGCGGTGGTCGGTCTGCTCATCATCGGGCTGGGGATCTCGGTGTTGTACCCCGTGGGGGTCGCCCACGCGATCGCCGCCTGGCCCGACCGGCCGGACGCCGCCGCGGGCCGGACGCTGCTCGCCTCGGGCGTCGCTATCGCGGGCGCTCCGTACCTGCTGGCCCGGCTGGCCGACGTCGCCGACATCCGCCAGGCCTACCTCGTGGTTCCCGGCGTGCTCGTGCTGCTCGCACTGGTCGCACCGTTGGCCGACCCGCGTCCGAACTCGCCGGTCACGCTCAGCCCCTGAGGGCCGCCCGGGTGGCCCATCGCCGCCGGAACGTCAGCACCGAGTCGAGCGACAGGGCGCACAGCGCGAGCCAGACGATGCCGAAGCCGATCCACCGGGCCGAGGTCATGCGCTCGTGCTGCAGCAGGACGCCGACCAGCAACTGCATGATCGGGGTGATGAACTGGATCAGCCCGATCAGCACCAGTGGGATCCGTTGGGCCGCCGCCGCGAACAGCAGCAGCGGGATCGCGGTGACGATCCCGGCCGCCACGAGCAGCGCCGTGTGCACGCCGCCGTGGCCGGTGAACGTGGTCTGACCGTGCGCGGCCATGACGGCGATCGCGGCGAGGGCCAGGGGGCTGAGCACGGCGGTCTCCCCGGCCAGCGACTGCCAGGGGCCGAGGTCGGTGCCGACCTGCTTCTTGAGCAGGCCGTAGGTGGCGAAGCTCAGCGCCAGCACGAGCGCGATCCACGGCAATCCGCCCGCCGCCAGGGTCAGGTAGACGGCGGCGACCACCCCGATCGCCACGGCCACCCATTGCAGCGGGCGCAGCCGCTCCCGCAGCACCAGCACGCCGAGCGCCACGGTCACCAGGGGATTGAGGAAGTAGCCGAGCGCGGCGTCGGTGGTTCGCCCCGCCCGCACCGACCAGACGTAGACGCCCCAGTTCAGGGCGATGACCAGCGCCGCAACGGCGATCCTCGCGGCCAGTCTCGGCCTGCTCACCAGCCCGCGGATCCAGGCGCCGTCACGCCACCAGGCGAGCACGACGGCACAGACCACCAGCGTCCACACGATGCGGTGCGCGAGGATCTCGATGGCGTTGGCGGGCGCCAACGCGGCGAAGTAGATCGGGAAGAGTCCCCAGAGCCCGTAGGCGAGGAAGGCGGATGCGACGCCGCGCTGCGAGTCGTCGGCGGGCGGCGGGGGAGTCACCGGGTCAGCCTAGGCGCCCTGCCAGGGGATGTCGCATCGGGCGCAGGCCGGTTCCCCGCCGGTCGGCCGGTGGGCGCGGCCCGTCCGCCGTCGGCAGGCTCGTGGGAACGGGGTCGCGGGTATCGTGGGAAATCCCAGCCGATCACGCGAACGACCCCGTGATTGTTCCGGCACCGGCGCGGATTCCGCACGAATACCCCGACCGCAGGAGCACCCGTGGACACCGCCGACTTCGTCGATCTCGAGAGCCGCTACCTGGCGCACAACTACCACCCGCTGGACGTGGTCATCGCCTCCGCCGAGGGCGCATGGGTCACCGACGTCGATGGTCGTCGCTACCTCGACGCACTGGCGGGCTATTCCGCGCTCAACTTCGGCCACCGTCACCCCCGGTTGGTCGACGCCGCGATGGCCCAGCTCCGGCGGGTGACGTTGACGAGTCGCGCCTTCCGCAGCGATCAACTGGGCCCGTTCGCCCGCGACCTCGCCGCGCTCACCGGCAAGCAGCGGATCCTGCCGATGAACTCCGGCGCGGAGGCTGTCGAGACCGCCGTCAAGACCGCCCGGCGGTGGGGTGAGCGGGTGAAGGGGGTCCCCGAAGGGGGCGGCGAGATCATCGTCATGGACGGCAACTTCCACGGGCGGACGACCACGATCATCAGCTTCTCCACCGACCCGGACGCCCGTGAGGGCTTCGGCCCGTTCACTCCGGGATTCGTCACCGCGCCCTACGGCGACCTCGACGCGCTCGGTGACCTGATCACCGAGTGCACCGTGGCGGTGCTGCTCGAGCCGATCCAGGGCGAGGCGGGGGTGCTCATTCCGCCCGACGGATTCCTGCGCGGCGTCCGGCAGCTGTGCACCGAACGGGGGCTGCTGCTGATCGCCGACGAGATCCAGTCGGGTCTGGCCCGCACCGGGCGCACCTTCGCCTGCGATCACGAGCAGGTGGTCCCCGACATCTACGTGCTCGGCAAGGCGCTGGGCGGTGGGATCGTCGCGTTGTCGGCGATCGCGGCGGACGACGCCGTGCTCGACGTGTTGACTCCGGGCTCACACGGGTCGACCTTCGGCGGCAATCCCCTGGCCGCCGCGGTCGGCCGAGAGGTCGTGGCGCTGCTCGCGACGGGCGAGTTCCAGCGACGGGCCACGCAGCTGGGCGATCGGCTCGGCGCCGGTCTCGAGGGGCTCATCGGCCACGGCGTCGTCGGCGTCCGGTATCGGGGATTGTGGGCGGGCGTCGACATCGATCCCGGCCTCATGAGCGGCGCGGAACTCTGCCGCCGGATGGCCGCGCGGGGAGTTCTCGCCAAGGACACCCACGGGTCGACGATCCGGCTGGCACCACCGCTCGTGGCCACCGAGACCGACATCGACATCGTCGTCGAGGCCGTTGGGGCGGCACTGCGCGGCTGAGAATCGCCTCCCCCCGCCGTCACAGGCCGAGTTCGGTGCCCTCATTGAAGCGTTGGGTGCCGATGTGCCGGCTGATGAGCCAGAAGAGCACGCCGAGCAGCGCATAGCCGACCGACAGGCCCCAGAACACGGGCCGGGATGCGCCGGTGACGGGCAGCACGAGGGCGGCGAAGATCGCTGCGGCGACGACCGCGGCGTTGAAGATGCCGTCGTAGAGCACGAAGACCCGGCCCTTGACGTCTTCGTCGACGTGCGCCTGTACGAGGGTGTCGACGCAGATCTTGAACGACTGGGCGAACCAGCCGATGAAGAAGCCGCTCACCACGAGCGCCCACGGTCGCAGCACCGAGCCCGGGGCGAACTGCACCACCGACGTGGCGAGCAAGAGCAGCGTGGCGGTGCCGCTCAGCCCGATCCTGCGGGTCATCGGGGGAACGAGGGCGGCGGACAGCACGAAGCCGACCCCGGTCGCCCCGGCCCAGGCGCCGAAACCCAGCAGTGCGCTGTTCACCTGCTGTTGGCCGTGGAACAGGTTGCGGTACATGAGCATGACCGAGACCGTCAGCAGGCCGAATCCGAAGCGTTGGCAGGTGATGGTGACGAGGCCGAGCAGGGCTGGGGGCCGGTGCCGCAGATGGACGAAGGCGGTGAGCATGCCGCGCCCGACCTCGGCCACCGAGCGCCCGGGTGCGATGGGCCGGTCGGTGAGGTCGGGGCCGAGCGCGGTGCGGCTGAAGCCCAGGGCCAGGACGGCCGACCCGATCCAGATCAGGGTCGTGACCGAGAATGTGATGGCGTCGGCCCGGTAGGTGGGCAGGTAGTGCGAACCGACGAGGCGGATGCCTCCGGCGATCCCGCCGCCGACGATGACACCGGCCGGGCCGATCATCGGCATCAGGGCCGAAGCGTTGAGGAACTCGGCGCGGGGGACGGTGTGGTGCATCGCTGCCGACAGCCCTGCGAGCAGGAACCGGTTGAGGCTCAGGGCCACCAGCAGCAGCAGGTAGAGCACGATCTGGAACGACTGCCCGCGGTGTCCGGATCCGACGATGAGGGCGATGGCCACGCCCATGCCCGCGCGGGTGAGGTCGACGACCACGGCCGTCTGCCGGCGCGACCAGTGGTCGAGCAGCAGGCTGACGAAGGGGCCGAGCAGGCTGAACGGCAGCAGGGTGATCGCGAGCACGGTGACGATCGACCAAGCGTCGGGCTGCGATTGGGGTGAGAACAGGATGTAGCTCGCCATGCCGACCTGGAGGGTGCCGTCGGCGGCCTGGGTGAGCACCCGCATCGCGAACAGACGGCGGAACGCCGGCAGGGCGAGCAATCGCCGCAGGATCACCACCACGTGCATGGTCTTCCCTTCCGGCCCGGACACCACGGCACCAGGCGTCGCCCAGTGGGCCCACCCTAGTAGTTCGGTCTATGCGGGTCCCCGGAACTAGGCTGGGTGCATGGACAACCAGCGAGTCGAGGATGCACGACGACGCGAGGAACTCGCCCGATCGCAGGAACGCCACGAGTCGGCTCAGGCCCAGCAGATGATCGACGACTTCATCGCCCGGGCCACCGACCAGCACGTGCAGCCGGAGCCGTTGTGGGCGACGACGCACGGCGGCGCGCGGGTGAAGACCGACAAGCTCGGGTGGTACCTGCGCAGGAACAAGTCGGTCGCCATCGGCACCGACGGGGGCTACTACGTGCTCACCGTTCCGGCCTCGGGTGGACTGCTGACACGGTTCAGGGGGGTCAAGCTCGAGGCGAGCCTGCCGCCGCTCATCGTCGGGCGGGGCGGGCGTGACGGCGAAACCGGGCCGTTGTCGGAGTTCCTGGATCGGCGACTGGCCGAGGGCTGATCGACGCTGGGCAGGGCTCCGGGGGGCCGCTGACTCACCGCAGCGACCCCCCGGGCGTCGAGGCGAGGTGTGGCCGGTTCGACGATGGGCACGTGCTCACAACCTCTGGGGACAAGGTACCCCCCTCGGGGGGTGGTTTCTGAACAGATCCTGACTTTTTCTCACACCTGAGCATCTTCCTTGCATGTTCAACCGTCCTGCACGGATGTGCAGTCACGCCGGAAGATTGTCGAGCAGCTCGTCCCGGTGGGCGCGGATGGCACGCACGGCGCGCGAACAGCGGTAGCGCACCATGTCGTGGCTCATGCCGTGCCGTTCGGCGGCCTGCTTGCCCGTGAGGCCCTCGCCGTACACGGAGATCAGCACGTCGGCTGATTCGGGTGGCACGAGGTGAAGCCGTCGCGACACCCTGACGATGTCGTCGGTGGTGATCGGTGGTTCGACCGGTTCGTCGACAGGGTCGATGTCGGTGAGCAGCCACAGCCGGCCGTGCTCGCGCAGCAGCGCCTTGCGGGTGTTCAGCGCCAACGTGGCGAGCACCCGTGACCCGGGTCGGGGACGCGCCCGCATCGCCACCGGCCAGCAGGCCCCGAGGTAATCGTCGAGGTCATGGCCCCGGTCTCGACGGGACAGGCGCGCGAGCAGCGGGAGCACCGCCTGCAGGACGCAGCGCCCGGCGATGGGATCGCCACCCTGCGCTCGGACGAGCACCGCGAGCATCGCGAGATCGTCGCACCGGCACGCCTCGACGACATCGTCGAGCCGCTCGCACCCCGCGAGCGCCGGACACTCGTCGGCCCATTCGCCGGCGATCGCGTCGTGACGGCGACAGGTGTCGAGCCAGTCGGCGTCCCACCGTGGGTGGGAGAGGTTGGGGATCTGTGACTGCGACATGCTGGGCCTCCGGTGATGGGTCGTTGGCCCCACCGTGCCCAGCGGGCGTCATCCCGGGTGCTGTCCGGCGCCGCGACGGTGTTGTCCTCGGTCGGTCCGGTGTTGTCGGCTCGTGGTGTCGGCGTCCCGGCCGGTCGGGACGCCGATCCGCGCGATCACCGGTCGGGCCGCCAGTCGGGGTGCAGCGCGCGGGCGACGACCATCGCGCTGGCCGCGGCCCAGGCCTGCGGACGGCAGGCCGCCGGGTACGGCTGAGGGGGGAAGATCCGAGAGGCCTCCTCCCCGCCGAACAACTCGGGCATGCGGTAGTTGAAGCCCTCGGCCGCGCGTAACAGCTGCGTCGCCAACTCGGCCGCCTGCTCGGGATAGCCCTCGCGGAGCATGCCATCGATGATCACGGCAGTGTCGTGGGTCCACACCGATCCGACGTGGTATCCGAGGGGCCAGTAGCCGGCGTTGGTGGTCGACAGCGTGCGGACGCCGTAACCCGAAGACATGCTCGGGTGCATGAGGCGCTCGACCACGGTGCGGGCCTCGTCGGCGTCGAGGATGCCGGTGCCGAGCAGGTGGCCGATGTTCGATGACACGCCGTCGACCGGGCGCTTGGCCGTGTCGAGCGCGAGCGCCGGGTAGCGGCCGAGTTCGTCGGACACCCAGAACGTGGCACGGAACCGGCGGGCGAGATCGTCGGCCCACGTGCGCCAGAAGACTCGCGTCGTCGGGTGAGCCGAACGACTCGAGCAGGCGGGCGGCGGCGCGGGCCGCGGCGTACGCGTACCCCTGCACTTCGACCAGCGCGATCGGACCCTCGGCCTGGTCGCCGTTGGCCCAGCGGATCGAGTCGCCGGAGTCCTTCCAGCCCTGGTTGGCGAGCCCGTGCTGCGATGCGTCGAAGTACTCGACGAATCCGTCGCCGTCGGCGTCGGCGTGGTCGCGCAACCAACCGAGCGCGGCGTTCAACGTGGGCAGGAACGCGCGCACCTCATCGTCGGCGAGTCCGGCGTCGCGGGCGTCGGCGAGCAGCAGGATCCACAGGGTCGTCGCATCGATCGTGCCGAAGTACTCCGGTGGGATCACCACGCCCGCGTCCTGCCCGCCGGAATCCTGGTGCGTGTCGTGCAGGTCGAGCGCGACCCGTCGCACCTCGTGCAGGATCTTGCCCGGCTGCTCGGCGGTGTCGGTGTCGACCTTCGTGCCCTGGCGGGACGCCAGCACTCGCAGGGTCGAGGCGGCCATCTGGAGGTTGCCGGGCAACAGCAACCGGGCGGCGATGAGCGAGTCGCGCCCGAACAGGGTGAAGAACCAGGGGGACCCTGCTGCGAAGAACGCCTCGCCGGGGGTCGACCGTTCGGCCAGACGGAGCGAGTCGAGGTCGAGGAACGCCTGGCTGAGCAGCCGTCGCAGTGAGCTGGTCGCCCCCTCGATCCGCGGCATGACGAGGGGGTGCGCGGTGGCGGCGACGAACGGGGCGGCGGCATCGTCGAGGTCGAGGCGCAGCGATGCGGACGCCTCCCCACGCGAGGGCACACTCAACTCGAAGACCGCCCGGTAGGCCGCTCCGTCGGCGCTCAGCGTGCCGCCCCCGCACCTGCAACCGCGCGGTGGTGGAGGCGTCCCGCCACTGCCAGGCCGCGGCGTCGGCGGTGACCGCGGAGGGCTGTACCGGCACCCGCGGATGTCCCGACTTGATCTCGGTCATCGGCGTGGCGTCCGGGGTGAGGCCCGACGACGAGTTCGAGTGCGAGCGGTCCGGGCCGCGCCGAGCGCACCGTGTAGGTCTCGGTGACCGACGAACCGGTGACGTCGCGCTGCCGCTCGAGCACGACGAGAGGATCCACGCCGAACTCGGGCGTGCGCACGACGTACTCGTAGCGGGCGTGCGACGCCGCCGGGTTCGTGGGTCGCGATGTGGTCGAGAACGCGCCCGGTCACCCCGAGCGTGAGTTCGCACGCCACCCGGTCGTCGCCGCAGAAGATGCCCTGGGCATTGCTGGTGCGCCCGGACGCCGGTGGCGCGACGATGTGGCCGTCGGGACTGGGACCAGCACTGGAGTCGGGGCTTGGAGAACGATCGACTGATGGTGCAGAAACGGCTGCGACATGGGCTTCCTCGATTCGAGGCGGGTGGTGGGGTGGGCGCGGACGCCGACCGTGGGGCTCGGAGCTGGGTGTGCGGAGCGCCGTTCGTGCCCACGGCAGGTGTGAGGCCTTGACATGCGACCCGCGACGTGGTCAATATACTAGCGTTTTGATCGTTCCAATTGAACGTTCCAACCCCGACCCGACGGTGCCGTCGCCAGGTCGGGGAACCGAACAAAGGTGTTCTGAAGAAGGTGAACAGATGAGCCGCCCCACCCTCGTGAGCCTGGCCCGCGAACTCGGCGTGTCGCGCCAGACCGTGTCGAACGTGATCAACGCGCCACACCTGGTGCGGCAGAGCACCCGGGAACGGGTGCAGGAGGCGATCGAGCGTTCCGGGTACCGGCCGTCGGCCGTCGCGCAGGCACTGCGCGGCAGAAGTCGAGCACGATCGCCATGCGCATGTACCCACCTCCGACGGCATCAACGGCGCGGTGATGGACCGCTTCCTGCACTGCGTCGTCGAGCAGGCGGAGTCGTTGGGCCACCGGGTCGTGCTGTTCACGGCGTCCGACGACCGGGCGAGAGATCGGCGGCGCTGCGCGACCTCGTCGACCGTGACAGCATCGACGCGTGCCTGCTCACCTCGACCACCGCCGGCGACCCGCGGCCGGTGAGCTCGGAGGAGGCGGGCATCGCGTTCGGTGCGTTCGGACGCCCGTGGGGCGACGAGGACACCGCGACCCACCTGTGGGCCGACGTCGACGGGCAGGGCCGGCACCCGAGCCGCCACCGAGTACCTCATCGACCGCGGCTACCGTCGCGTCGGCTTCATCGGCTGGCCCGAGGCACCGGGGGTCGGCCAGGACCGGCTGCAACGGGTGGGCGGACGCCGTTCGGGAACGTCTCGGGGTCGAGGATCCCGGCGAGTGGCTGGTGCGCTCCGACGACGGGATCGTCCAGGGCAGCGCGGCCGCCACCGAGCTGCTGCGCCGCGGCTGCGACGCGCTGGTGTGCACGAGCGATTCGTTCGCGACCGGCGCCTTCGACGTGTTCCGGGGCCGGCCCGACGCGACGGGGTGCTGCCGATCATCGGCTTCGACGACACGCCCGGTCGCCCGGGCGATCGGCCTGTCGAGCATCACCCAGCCCGTCGAGGCGGCCGCCACCCTGCTCGTGCACCGCCTCGTCGCCCGCGCCACCGGTGACGACGGAACGCTTCGTGCCGATGCCACCTGTCGCGCGGTGGGGTCGGACGGTCACCTGCTCACCCCCCTGCTGCAGTTCCGCACGCTGGAGGCGGCGCCCGCTCCCGCGCCCTTGTCACGCGACGATCCGGCGGGGGACGCCGGGGCGGTGCCCCCTCGGAACCGTGCCGGTGGCTGATCCCGAACGATCCGATGCCCGTCCGCCACGCCACCGGCGTCACCCGTCGGCTCGGCACCCGCCGAACCGGCACCCGGCGTCCCATCGGGAACGACGATCGCACCCGCGATCACCCGGATCACCGCCCGGGATCCGGAATCCCAACCCAGGAGAAAAATGCGCAAGTCCCGCATCGCGGCGATCGCCACTCTCGGCACCGCGGCAGCCTCGGCGCTGTCCGCGTGCGGCGGCAGTGGCTTCAGCAGCAGCGGTTCGTCCGGAGCATCCGGCACAGCCTCGGCTTCGGCGAACACCACCCCGCTGACGATCCTCATCGGCTCGTCGGGCACGGCGGAAACCGACGCGGTCAAGTCGGCCGTCTCGGCGTGGTCGCAGAAGTCCGGCATCCAGGCGACGGTCGTCGCATCGAGCAACCTCGAGCAGGACGCCGCCAAGGGCTTCGCCGCCGGCAAGCCCGCCGACATCCTGTACACCTCGCCCGCCGACCTCGCCACGTGGGCGAAGGCGGGCAACATGTACGCCTACGGTGACACGCTGTCGAACAAGAGCGACTTCTACGCCCCGCTCGTCAAGGCGTTCACCTACAACAACAAGTTCTACTGCGCGCCCAAGGACTTCTCGACCCTGGCGCTCGAGATCAACACGACCATGTGGCAGAAGGCGGGCCTCACCAACGCCGACATCCCGACCACCTGGGCCCAACTCGACGCGGTCGGGCAGAAGATCAAGGCCAAGGGCATGGTGCCCCTCACCTTCGGTCCGCAGATCGAACGGGTTGGCGTGTTCATGGCCCAGGCGGGTGGCCAGCTGGTGAGTGCCGACGGAAAGACGGCCACCGTCAACAGCGCCGCGAACATCGCCGGCCTCACCGAGGTGCAGAAGCTGCTCAAGGACGGCACCGCCGCCTACTCGAACACCCTGCACAACGCCGGCTGGGGCGGTGAGGCGTTCGGCAAGCAGTACGCCGTGATGACGATCGAGGGCAACTGGATCACCGGTGCCATGCAGACCGACTACAAGAACGTCAAGTACAAGGTCGTGCAGCTTCCGGCAGGGGTGCAGAAGGGCACCCTCGAGTACACCAACTGCTGGGGCATCACCGCCAAGAGCGGCAACATCGGCGGGGCCGAGAACCTCGTCGAGTACCTGACCTCGACCCAGCAGCAGCTCGCGTTCGCCAAGGCCTTCGGCGTGATGCCGTCGGTGCAGTCGGCCAAGGCCCAGTGGATCAAGGACAACCCGTCGATGGCCGCCTTCGTCGACGGCGCCAGCTACGCCCAGAACCTGCCGTCGATGCCGGGAGCCTCCGCGGTGATCACCGACTTCGACCAGAAGCTGCCGTCACTGGCGACGACCAGTCCGAAGTCGATCCTCGACGCCGAGCAGAAGAACCTCCAGGCCGCGATCAACAACGGCTGACGTCCCAACCCCCGCCGGCCGGCGTCCATCCGCGGACGCCGGCCACCGGGGGGCCGACCCTCACCGCACCTCCGGGTGCGCCCGTACGAAAGGTTCGCCGTGACCGCGACCGCGACGTACGTCGGCGCCGGAGACGCACCAGACAGGGTCAGGGTGTCACCGGTTGGGTGTTCGTCACGCCCGTCGTCATCATCCTCGGGATCTTCCTGCTCGTGCCGATCGTCATGGCGCTGTGGGTGAGCGTCAGCGACTGGAGCGGCTCGGGCAGCCCGTTCACCGCCGGCGTGCGCTTCGTCGGCGCGAAGAACTACACGTCGGTGCTCGACGGCCAGGGGCTCACCGCCCAGACCTTCGGGCTCGCCGTGCGCAACAACCTCTACTACGTGCTTGTACGTCGTCCCCATCCAGACCGCGCTGTCGCTGTTCCTCGCGGTGATGGTCTCGCGGCGGGCGATGAAGGGCCGCACGTTCTTCCGGATGGCGTTCTACTTCCCGTCGGTGACGAGTTCGGTGGCGATCACCGTGTTGTGGCTGTTCCTGTTCTCCGGCTCGGGCGTGGTCAACAAGTTCATGTCGTTCCTGTCGATCAGCGGTCCCGACTGGTTCAACGACCCCCACGGGGTCGGGACCATGGTGTTCCACCTTCAGGAGAAGGGCTGGCTCGCCACTGGCAACTTCCTCGGCATCGACTGGTACCAGTGGCTCGCGGGCCCGTCGGTGGCGATGAGCGCGTTCATCATCATGGCGATCTTCACCACCTCGGGCACGTTCATGCTGCTGTTCATCGCCGCCCTGCAGAACATCGGCGAGGAGACCGAGGAGGCCGCGATGATCGACGGTGCGGGAGCCTGGGCCCGATTCCGCTACGTGACGCTGCCGCTGCTGCGTCCGACCCTCTACACCGTGATCACCCTCGGCCTGATCGGCACGTGGCAGATCTTCGACCAGATCTGGATCGGTACCCACGGTGGCCCCGCCTACACGACGACCACTCCCGCTTACATGGCCTACGACACCGCGTTCAGCGGCCAGTGGGGGCAAGGAGCGGCGATCGCCTTCATCCTGTTCGGGATCATCATCGTCATGACGATCATCCAGCGGCTGATCCTCGGTGAGGCCGACGCCACCAAGATGACCCGCAGGCAGCGCCGGCTCGACCGTGCCCAGCGTGCGGCGTCCGCCGCGAGGGACACCCACGAGGAGGCCCACTGATGTCGACCGCCACGATCACCCGCACCCCGAGCGCCACGATGGCCCGGCGCAGAAGACTGCGGCGCAGGGCCGGCACGCTGGCCACCTTCCTCGTCCTGCTGGCGCTCGCGGTCATCTACATCTTCCCGTTCCTCGTGCAGATCTCGACGTCGTTCAAGACCGAGGGGGACGCCGCGAACCATCCCGTGAGCCTGCTGCCGCAGACGTGGTCGACGGCGGCGTACTCCCGGCTGTTCGGCAACTCCGACTTCCCGCTGTGGGCACGCAACTCGTTCATCGTCACGCTCGCGGTGACCCTCGGTCGGGTGTTCTTCGACTCGCTCGCGGGCTACGCCCTGGCACGGCTGCGATTCCCGGGCCGGGAAATCGTCTTCTACCTGCTCATCGCCGTGATGTCGGTGCCCGGCGTCGTGCTGCTGATCCCCAAGTTCCTGGTGATCAACTATCTCGGCATCTACGACACCTTCATCGCCATGATCTTCCCACTGCTCGTCGATGCCGCTGGCGTGTTCATGATGCGTAACTTCTTCATGTCGATTCCCGAGTCGGTCGAGGAGGCCGCCCGGATCGACGGGGCGGGCACGTTCCGGATCGTTCTGGTCGATCGTGCTGCCGATGGCCCGACCGGCCCTCATGACGATCATCATCCTGAGCTTCCAGGGGTCGTGGAACGAGTTCAGCTTCTTCCTCATCGCGACCCAGAGCCCGAGCCTGCGCGTTCTCACCACGGGGGTGGCCACGCTGGCGGCCGGTGGGCTCGGCGGCGGCACGCAGTACCCCCTGAAGCTGGGTGCGGCCGTGCTCATGACGGTGCCCGCGGCGATCGTGTTCTTCGTGTTCCAGCGTCAGATCATGAACAACACCGGCGGTGCGGTGAAGGACTGAATCCACCGCTCGTCCCCAGCGATCCCCAGGGGGAGAGGGACTGTCCCCCGGTTATCCACAGGAGTTGTCCACATTGGGGAGAACTACACCGGTGTGATTCAGCCACCTACCGTGGGGGCTCGCGGGGCGCCGCGTGGCCCGCGCGGGTAGCCTCGATCCCGTGCGGGTCGCCACGTGGAACGTCAACTCGGTGCGTCAGCGGGCGCCCCGGCTGCTGCAGTGGCTGCACGATCGGCGGCCCGACGTGGTGTGTCTGCAGGAGACCAAGACCGGCAACGATGCCTTCGCCGATCTGCTCGCAGACCCGCTCGCCGACCTCGGTTACGACTACGTGAGCCACGGCCTGGGGCAATGGAACGGGGTGGCACTGTTGTCGAGGGTCGGCCTCGACGACGCGCGGCGCGGGTTTCCGGACGAGCCGGGCTATCCCGACCCCGAGGCGCGGTGCGTGTCGGCGGTCTGCGGGGGCCTGCGCGTGCACAGCGTCTACGTGCCGAACGGGCGCAGCCTCGACTCCGACCACTACACCTACAAACTCGCCTGGCTGGACGCGCTGCGCGAGCATGTCGCCACCCTGGGCCGTGACGTCGCGGTGTGCGGCGACGTCAACATCGCACCCGCGGATGCCGACGTGTTCGACCCCGACGCGTTCACGAGTCACACGCACGTGTCGGAGGCCGAGCGCCGGGCGCTCACCGGCCTGCTCGCTCTCGGCCTGCACGACGTGGTCCGCGACCACTGGCCCGACGAGCGCATCTACACCTACTGGGACTATCGGGCCGGCATGTTCCACCAGAACCTCGGCATGCGGATCGACCTCGTGCTCGCCGGGACGCCGGTGGCCGCGCGGGTACGCGCCGCCTGGGTCGACCGGCAGGCCCGCAAGGGCAGGGGGCCGAGCGATCACGCGCCGGTGATCGTCGACCTCGACGAGGCCCCCGACGGCGACATCGGCCCGCTCGTGCCGCCACCCTCGGCTGCCGCTCCGCCGCGAGGACGCCGGAGACTGCCGCAGGACGACTGATACCCCCTCGGGGGTGGCAGGATGCTGGCCTGGCGGCACCGATCGCCGGCCACCCGGCGTCCGGCCGATCGTGGCCCACGGAGAGGCTCGCCGATGATGACCTTCGCGCTGACCCGGCGCGAGGTGCGTTTGCACCCGACCCGGTTCGTGGCACTGCTCGCCGCGCTCGTGCTGGCCGTCGGGTTCCTCGCCGCCACCCAGGTGTTCACCGCGACCGAGTCGCACGCGGCCCGGGCCCGCGGGGCGCTGTGGGCATCGCGGGCCGATGTCGTCGTCGAGACCCATCTCTACCACGCACCGGACGCGCGATTCGATCGGGACACGGCCCTGGCCGACGCGGAGGCCGTGCTCGCCCGCGACCCCGATGTCGCCTACTCCGAACGGTTCTCCGAACTGGCCGCCCAGGTGAGCACCGGCGGGACGTTGAGCGGCGTCATGCTCAACTCGGTGGTGACCCATCCCGGGCTGCAGTGGTATCCCGTGAGTGCCGGGCGGGCCCCACGCACCGACCGCGAGATCATGCTGACCACCGCGACCGCTCGCCGTTTGGGCGTCGGGATCGGGGAGGTCGTGCACCTCGATGTGGTGCGTGACGCCGCGCTGAGGGTCGTCGGGCTCACCGACCAGCAGGGCTGGCAGACGCCGCCCGCGTACGTGACGATGAGCCTGCTGCTCGAGGCCGACAAGCAGTTCCCGCCGCCGAACTACCAGATCGTCGCCGACCCCTCCGCCAAGCTCGCCACGACCCCGTACTCGTCGGGTGACGGGATCGGGATCGTGTTGCTCGTCAAGGCTTCCGACCCGTCGACCGCGGCCACGCTGGCCGATCGGCTGCGCCGGGAGTTCCTGTCGAAAGTGATCCTGCACGCCGACCCGAAGACCGCCGCGGAGGTGCAGCGGGAGGTCGCGACGAGCGATCTCGCGGGAACCTCGTGGATGGACTCCCTGGTGTCTGGCTCGGCCGCGTTGGCGCTGGTCGTCGGGTTCCATCACGGTCGCCACCACCTTCGGCATCCTGATCGCGCAGCGTCGCCGTCAGATCGGCCTGCTGCGAGCCATCGGCGCGACCCGGGCCCAGATCGCCCGCTGGTTCCTCGCCGAGGCCCTGGTCCTCGGCCTGGTCGGCGCGCTGGTCGGGACGCCGGTGGGGGTCGGCGTCGCGGCGCTCCTCTCGTGGCTCGGCACCGGGTCGATCGGCTACGGACTCGTCGTTCCGTGGGCGCGGCTGGCGGGCATCGCCGCCCTCGGCATCCTCGCGGCCCTGATCGCCGCGATCGTGCCGGCGATCGAGGCCACACGCGTGTCACCCCTCGAAGCGCTGGCAAGTGTGGGCGCCACGGCGTCGTCGGGACGCCGCCGGGCGGTGCATGTGGCCGCGGTCGTGGTGATGCTGGTGGCCGGCGCGGGCGCGGTGGCGGCCGGGCTGCGGGAGGGTGGGTCGTGGCCCGCGGAGGTGCCACTCGTCGTGGTCGCCGGAGGGGCGGTGCTCGCGGTGACCGGCGTCCTCGCGGCCACACCGCTGACGATCGGGCCCGTGCTGCGGGTCGTCGCCCGCCTGGCCCGGCGCCGACCGGTGGTGGCGCTGGCGGCGTCCGCGGCCGCCCGTAACCCCATCCGGTCGGGCACCACCACCGCCATGCTGATACTCGCCTTCGGGTTGATCGTCACGGTTCAGGTGGGAGCGGCCACCGGCACCGCCGGTGCGATCGCAAGGCTCGACGAGCGGTACCCGGCCGACGTGAGCCTGCAGGCGGCGATCCAGGAGCCCGAACCCATCGACATGGCCTTCGGGAGTTCGCCGATCAGCAACCGCGACGCCAACGGCATGCTGGTCGGCTTCTCGTCCGACGCGCTGGATCTCGCCCGGTCGACGCCCGGGGTCGCCGACGCCGGACTGTTCGTCACCTCCGAACCGGTGACGATCATCGCGGGGCTGCAACTCACCGTGGTGTTCCCGGTGATGGCGCTCGACCCCGGCGTCCAGCCGCTGTTGCACCATCCCGTGAGGCTCACCGACGGCGAGGTCGGCCTGCCGAGCGCGATGATGCGCGACCTGTCCGTGTCCGCGGGGGCGGTGGTGCAGTTGCGGCCGCTCGTCGGTGACGAGGTCGCACTGCGGGTCGTCGAGGTGAACATCGGCTCGACGCTCGCGGTGGTCACCCCGGCCACGATGACGCGGCTCGCGGTGCACACGAAACCGGGGCTGATCCTCGCCCGGTTTAGCGGGTCGCGCCCGCCGGCCGAGGTGCTCGACACCCTCTCGGCCCGGTTGATCCCCGAGAACTCGGGTCTGTCGGTCAGCGGCAGCGTCCAGCAGCAGGAGAACCTGCACCGGCTCGTCGACGGCGCGGCCCGGATCCTGACGGGGCTCCTCGCGGTGGTGATGGTGGTGGCGATGGTCGGGGTGGCCAACACGCTCGGCTTGTCGGTGGTCGAGCGCACCCGCGAGTCGGCGCTGCTGCGGGCCCTCGGACTCACCCGCGGGGCGTTACGGGCGATGCTGCTCGCCGAAGCCCTGGTGCTCGGCGCGATCGCGGTGTGCGCCGGGCTCGCGCTCGGGGTCGCGGTCGGCTGGGCCGGCGCCGCCGCGGTGCTGCGGGCGGCCGGCGCGGCGGTGTCCGGTCCGGTCGTGCCCTGGCCCTCGATCGCGGTGGCGGCCGCCGCGGTGATGGTGGCGGCGTCCGCGGCGTCGGTGCTGCCCGGGCGCACGGCGGCGCGGGCCACACCGGTCGCGGCGCTCGCCGATCTCGGCTGATCGGCGTCCGGACGCCTACATCTGCAGTTGCTCGCCCATCACCACGGTGCGGTCGGAGGGCAGGTGATAGACCTGCGGCGGGTCGGCCTTGATGTGGCTCAACCACACGTAGATGGAGTCCGCCAGCGCCCCCAGCCCGTGCCGTGTGGGGTCACGTTTCACGTCGAGCACCGAGAGGAAGTAGAAGGCCTTGTCCGGGTCGATTCCGAGTTCGGGACTCTGCGCGGCGGCGTTCGCGAGGGCCCTCGGCACGTCCTGGGAGTCGTTGAACCCGACGTGCACGGTGATCTGGGTGATGCCGTCGTGGGGGTCGCCGAGTTCGTCGACGATCACGCGGTCGACGTGGCGGATGTGCGGCACGTTCTCGGTGATGATCGTCACCATCACCACCTGCTCGTGCACCACCTGGTTGAACTCGAGGTTGGAACGCAGCGCGAGCGGCGTGGTGCCCACTGTGGGGTGGGCGAACACTGCCAGGCCGGGGATCCGTTGGTAGCGACCGCTGTGCACGATGTCGATGAAGTGCCGCAGCGTTCCCTCGCGGCGGATCCTGGCGATGCGTTGACGGCGGGCGCCGCTGCGCCAGATGAGCATGATCGAGGTGGCGACGAAGGCGATCACGAGCGGGAGCCAGCCGCCGCTGATGATCTTGGTGAGGTTCGCCCCGAAGAACAGCAGTTCGAGTCCCCCGATGACCACGGCGATGAGGGAGCACAGCCACCACGACCAGTTCCACACCCGCTTGGCAAGCAGCAGGAAGAGGGAGCTGGTGAGGATCAGCGTTCCGGTGACGGCCAGGCCGTAAGCCGTGGCCAGCCGGGCGGAACTGCGGAAGATGGCGATCAGCAGCAGGACGCCGACGTACAGGATCCAGTTCATCGCCGGCAGGTAGATCTGTCCCGCTTCGGAGGCCGAGGTGTGCTTGAGCCGAAGCCGTGGGAACAGTCCGAGACGCATCGCCTGGTAGGCCACCGAATAGGTGCCGGAGATCACCGCCTGCGACGCGATGACGGTGGCCACCGTGCTGAGGATGACCAGAGGGATCGTCGCCCAGCCCGGGCCCATCAGGAAGAAGGGGTTCTCGACGGTCTCGGGGTCGGCGAGCACCATGGCGCCCTGCCCCATGTAGTTGATCATCAGCGCCGGGAACACCATCGCGAACCAGGCCAGTCCGATCGGCCGCGCGCCGAGGTGGCCCATGTCGGCGTACAGGGCCTCGGCTCCGGTGATCGTCAGCACCACAGCCCCCATCGCGATGAACGCGACGAACGGCTTGTCGATGATGAACAGCAGGGCGTAGTGCGGCGAGATCGAAGCGAGGATGCCCGGGTTCTTGACGATGTGGGGCAGCCCGAGCAGGGCGAGCACCGAGAACCACACCACCATCACCGGGCCGAACGTGCGTCCGACGACGTGGGTGCCCCATCGCTGGATGGTGAACAGCACGGTGAGGATGATCACCGAGATGGGCAGCACGAACTCCGACAACGCCTGATCCTCGACGGCGATGCCCTCGACCGCCGACATCACCGAGATCGCCGGGGTGATGAGGCTGTCCCCGAAGAACAACGCAGCGCCGAGGATCCCCATGAAGGTGGCGATCGACAACTCCACGGGGCGCCGCTTGAGTTCGGCGCGCAGCTTCGCGGTGAGCGCGAGGATCCCGCCCTCGCCGTCGTTGTCGGCCCGCATGACAAGGCCGACATACTTGATCGACACGATCAGGGTGACCGACCAGAACACGAGCGACAGGGCGCCGAACACATCCGAACGGGTGGTGGCCACGCTGTTGTGGTCGATGCTGAACACGGTTCGGATGGCGTAGAGCGGACTCGTGCCGATGTCGCCGAACACGACGCCGGCGGCGGTGAGCGCGAGCGCCAGCAGCGGCTCCTTGGAGATGTGCGGCTGCTGCTGCGCCACGGTGTCGGCGTCTGCCGGAACTTGTGTCACGGACTAACAGCGTGCCCCCCTTGCCGGTGTCGTGCAACGTCAGGCGCCCCACCGCGCGGCCATGTCGCTGTGACCAGCCCATTTGCTGGGAATCGTCGAACGCGCCGACCGGCGGGGAGACAATGGGTGCGACCGGTGACCCGTCAGCGACTCCCCGTCACCCCCCGACGTGCTGTGCCGCCCCGGTCTTGTTCCGACCGCATCCCTTCGAAAGGAACCCCCATGGCATCGGACGCCGTGCGCCTCACGACGGGCGCTCCCGCATCCCTGCAGGACGGCAGCCATCCTCGTCCCCAACTGCTGCGCGCCCACCACCTCGGCCTCGATCGTGAGGTCGGCTTCGCCCACGACGACTCCCTGGTCGGGCTCGACGAGCACTGGCAGCTCGACCCCGAGCGCTTCACCCGCACGATCCTCCTGCCGTTCCCCCCGGAATCGGACGCCTCGGGCGTCGCCGACAAGGGGTATCACCCGTGCGTGTGGTATCGCATCCCGGTGGCGACAGACGACCTCGTCGCCGCGGGCCACACCCCCGGACGCCGGTTGCTGCTGCATTTCGGCGGCGTCGACCATGAGGCGGTCGTGTTCGTCGATGGCCGGCGCGTCGGTGAGCACGTCGGCGGTCAGGCCGGCTTCAGCATCGACATCACCGACGCGCTCGATCCCGACGCCACCGACCATGCCATCGTCGTGCGCGCCGTCGACGACCCGCTCGACACCCGCATTCCCCGTGGCAAGCAGGACTGGCTGCCGCAGCCGCACCGGATCTGGTACCACCGCACCACCGGCATCTGGCGCACGGTGTGGCTCGAATCGGTGCCCGCGCTGCACGTCACCCACCTCGGCTGGCGCGCCGACGTCGCGCGGGGCCGAGTCACGGCGCTGCTCGAACTGAACCGGCGTCCGGACGCCGGCGCCGGTGTGTCGGTGGCGATCGCCCATGAGGGCAGGGTGTTGGCCGATGTGAGCGTGGCGGTGGCAGACCGCTCCGTCGAGGTGGTGCTGCCGCTGGCCGGCCAGGACAACGGGGTCAACTACGAACGGCTGCTGTGGTCGCCCTCCCACCCCGTGCTGCTCGACGCCGGCGTCGTGCTGCACGCGCCCACCGGTGACGACGAGGTGCGCTCGTACCTCGGCCTGCGCGACGTCTCGGTGGGATCCGACAGGCTGCGGCTGAACTTCCGCCCGATCATCGTGCGGGCCGTGCTCGAGCAGGGCTACTGGCCCGAGTCACACCTCACCGCGCCGAGCGTCGACGCGATGCGCGACGAGGTGCAGCTCATGCTCGACCTCGGGTTCAACTGCGCGCGGATCCACCAGAAGGTCGAGGATCAGCGCTTCGTGTTCTTCGCCGACAAGCTCGGCCTCATGCTGTGGAGCGAGACCGCGGCCGCCTACAGCTTCGACGCGCGGGCCGTCCAGCTGCTCACCGCCGAGTGGATCGACCTCGTGCGGCAATACGGCTCGCACCCCTCGATCGTCGCCTGGGTGCCGTTCAACGAGTCGTGGGGGATCACCCACCTCGCCCACGACCCGGCGCAGCAGGCCTACTCGAGGGGGCTCGCCGACCTCACCAGGGCGCTCGACCCGTCGCGCCCGGTGATCTCGAACGACGGCTGGGAGCACACCGACTCCGACCTGTTCACGATCCACGACTACGAGTGGCGCCGTGAGGTGCTCGCGGCCCGCTACACCGACGAGGGGCTCGACCACCTGCTCGCCACCACCGGGCCGGCCGGGCGCGATCTCGTCGTCGGAACCGACCAGCGGGCCGACCTGCCCGTGATCCTCAGCGAGTTCGGGGGTGTCGAGTTCGTCACCACCCGCAGCGCCGAGCAGACCTGGGGCTACTCCTCGGCCGTCGACCCCGACGACTACGAGCGGCGGGTGCGCGACATCATGGAGCCCGTCAAGGCCTCACGGCTGCTGGGTGGCTACTGCTGGACGCAGCTCACCGACACCCTCCAGGAGGCCAACGGTGTCTGCGACGAACACCGCACCCCGAAACTTCCGATCGACACCCTCAAGGAGCTGATGGGCCCGTGAACCGCACCGACCCGACCACCTACGGAACCCTCCCCGCGGGGGAGGTGCACGAATACGTGCTGACCAGGCCCGGAGCCCCGCGCGTCGGCGTCCTCGACCTCGGTGCGACCGTCAACAGCATCCGGCTCGACGCCGACGACCCCGCCAGTGAGGTCGTCGTCGGGTTCCCCGACCTCGACGCCCGGCTGCCGGCGGTGTCCGCGTACTTCGGGGCGGTGGTCGGACGCTACGCCAATCGGATCGCGGATGCGCGCTTCGAACTCGACGGCGTCACGTACGACCTGTCGGCCAACGAGGCCGGCAACACCCTGCACGGCGGGGTCGAGGGGTTCGACTCGCGCATCTGGACGCCCGTGGAGGCGTCGTCGGACGCGATCACGTTCGAACTCGTGAGCCCCGATGGCGACCAGGGGTTCCCGGGCCGGTTGACCGCCCGAGCCACCTACACGCTGCTCGACGACGGGCTGGCACTCGACCTGTCGGCGAGCACCGACGCGCCCACGGTGTGCCTGCTCACCAGCCACCTGTACGTCAACCTTGCCGGCTCGGGCACGGCCGAGAACCACCTGCTGAGCGTCGAGGCCGACCAGTACGTGCCGATCGACGCCCGGTCGATCCCGCTGGGAGAACTCGCCGACGTCGCCGGGACGCCGTTCGACCTGCGGTCGCCGGCGCCGATCGGCGTGCGGGTGCGCGCCGACGACGCGCAGATCGGACTCGTGCAGGGCATCGACCATTCGTTCCAGGTGCGAGGCGAGGGACTGCGACGGATGGCCCGGGTCGAGGATCCGGCCACCGGCCGCGTGCTCGAGCTGTTCAGCGACCAGCCGGGAGTGCAGGTCTACACCGGCAACTTCCTCGACGGGTCGTGGGTGGGCGCCTCGGGGGCCAGGCTGCGGCAGGGGGACGCGCTGGCCCTGGAACCGCAGCAGCATCCCGATGCGCCCAACCAGCACTGGTCGAGCGACGCGGTGCTTCGTCCCGGCGAGCAGTGGACCTCACGGATCGAGTGGCGGTTCCCGGTGCGCTGAGGTCCCGACCCTCTGCTGCGCCGGTGTCGGCGCGGTGGACGGGTCGAGCCGGCCGGGTGCGCGTCGTCGACCGCACCGTGGAGTCAGGCGTCGGCCGTGAGCAGCCGCAGGATGCGCCGCAGTTCGGCCCGATCGCCGTCGGACAACCGGCCGAGCCACCCCTCGATCTCGCGGTCGCGAGCGGCGAGCACCTCGGTGAGGGTGTGGCGTCCCTCGGGGGTCACGTCGAGGACGACGGCCCGGCGGTCGCCCGGGTCGGGGGAGCGGACGATGAGCCCGCCCTGTTCGAGCGCGTCGACGACATCGGTCACCGAGCGTGGCGCGATGTGCAGCCGGTCGGCGAGCGCGCCCGGGCGGATCGGGGGCCTCGCCGATCACCCGCAGCGCCCGCACCTGGTGGGGTGAGATGCCGAAAGGGGCCGCGGCGTGCGCCCACAGCCGGCGCAACCGCCGGTGGTGTGGGCGAGCAGGTCGCCGGTCGACTCTTCGCGCGGCGTCCCATCGTGCATGACCGGAATACTACCAGCTACTTCCGAGGTTGGCTCAATGTGAGGTAAGCTCACTAATCGTCACCCGGACGCGACGCGCGTCCGCGGTCGCACCCGGCGGCGTCCTGGGGCTGGCGTTCACGACGAGGGCTGGCGTTTACGACGCCCTTTCGGCAGCGAACGCCAGCACGTCGGGAGCGAACGCCCGCACAAGCGTCGCAAACGCCAGCCCCACGCACGGGGTCGGTGGCACTGGAAAGGAGGGTCCGGATGCCCGGACCCATGGCACATTCCCTGGGCGGCGCGCCCAGGATGGGGGCCGTGCTCGGCCCCGGACGCCCCCAGCGCGCCAGCCGCGCCGACCGCGAGCAACTGGCGATCAGGCCCCTCGACCTGCGCCGCGTCATGCGGTTGTTCGCGCCGCACAAGCTGGCGCTCGGCGTCGTCAGCATCGCCATCGTCATCACCTCCGTGGTCGGGATGGCCCAGCCGTTCCTCATCCGGGCGATCGTCGACAAGGCGATCCCGCACCAGGACGTCAGGTTGCTGCTGTGGTGCGTCGGCGGGATGCTCGGCGTGACCGTGGTCAGCCAGCTGATCGGAGTGGTCCAGACCTGGCTCGCCACCGGTGTCGGACAGCGGGTCATGCACCGGTTGCGCACCGACCTGTTCGACACCGTGCAGCGCCAGTCGCTCGGGTTCTTCACGCGGACGCGGGCGGGCGAGGTGCAGTCGCGACTCACCAACGACGTGGCGGGGATGCAGTCGGTGGTCACCGACACGGCCACGTCGATCGCCTCGAACGTGACCACACTCATCGCGACCATCGTGGCGATGGCCGCCCTCTCGTGGCGGCTGACCCTGTTGTCGGCGGTGATCCTGCCGCCCGCGATCTGGCTGACCCGTCGGGTCGCGCTGGTGCGCCGCGAGATCACCGCCCGCCAGCAGGAGCGTCTGGCCGAACTGCAGTCGCAGATCAACGACGGGCTGTCGGTGTCCGGCGTGCTGCTGAGCAAGACGCTCGGGCTCGGCCCCCAGCAATCGGCCCACTTCGCCGACGACTCACTCGGGTTGGTGCATCTCGAGCTCGAGTCGCAGCTGGCCGGACGCTGGCGGATGGCCACCATGCAGATCATCTTCGCCGCCATCCCCGCGGCGATCTACCTCGTCGCGGGCCTGCCGGCCACCTCGGGCGGCATGACCATCGGCACCCTGATCGCGTTCTCCACCCTGCAGGCCGGCGTCTTCCGCCCTCTCATGGGCGTGCTCAACACCAGTGCTCAGCTCGTCACGGCCGGAGCCCTGTTCAGTCGGGTGTTCGAGTTCCTCGACCTCGATGACGCGCTCCCGGTGGCCCCGCACCCCGTGCATCTCGACCCGGCCACCGCCCGCGGCGACCTGCGGGTGGAGCACGTCACCTACGCCTACCCCGGCGCCGACCACCCGGCGGTCGACGACCTCACCGCCGCGGTGCCCGCCGGCGGGTCGCTCGCGCTCGTGGGGGCCACCGGGTCGGGCAAGTCGACCGCGGCGTCGCTGCTGTCGCGGCTGATGGACCCCACCGAGGGCCGCATCCTGCTCGACGGCGTCGACCTGCGCGACGTCGACCCGCAGCAGCTCACCCATCTGGTCGGCGTGGTCACCCAGGAGACCTATCTCGTGCACGACACGATCCGGGCGAACCTGCTGCTCGCCAAGCCCGACGCGACCGACGCCGAACTCTGGGACGCGCTCGTCGCCGCCCAGATCGGGGATCACATCGCGGCGTTGCCCGAGGGGCTCAACACCCGGGTCGGGGAACGCGGTTACCGGTTCAGCGGCGGCGAGAAGCAGCGGATCGCGGTGGCGCGCACGATCCTGCGCGATCCGGTGGTGCTGATCCTCGACGAGGCCACCAGCGCGCTCGACAACGAGACCGAGCGTGCGCTGCAGGTGGCCCTCGATGGGCTGAGCCGCGGGCGGACCACCGTCACCATCGCCCACCGCCTGTCGACGATCGAGGACGCCGACGAGGTGCTGGTGTTCGACCACGGCCGCACCGTCGAACGCGGCACCCACGAGTCCTGCTCGCCGCCGGGGGGATCTACGCGACCTTGGCCCGCCGGGCGCGGGCCCGCCAGGAGGTCGCGGCCTGAGGTCCGGCCCCCGTGGGCGTGGCGACCCGGGCCCGCCTCACAGCAGGTCGAGCACGGCGCCGAGGTCGTCGATCTGGGGTCCCTGCCACTCATCGGGATCGACGGCGTCGCCCGAGTGCGGCGAGGTGTAGCGGCGCACGGTCATGCCGAGGGCCGCGGCGCCGCTCAATTCGTGACTGCCGCCGTCGCCGACGAACAGACAGTCGTCGGGCGGGACGCCGAGCCCGCGCGTCGCCAGCAGGTACGCCTCAGGCTCCGGTTTGCGCACGCCGGTGACGCACGACATCGACACCGCCGTGAAGAGCCCGGCGAGCGGACCGGTGTCCCACACCATCGGCGTCTCGATCGTGCAGTCGGAGACCAGCCCCAGTGGTACGCCGCGCTCCCGCAGCGCGGTGAGCGCCGGCAGCGCCCACGTGCGGGCGTGCAGGGACGCCGTGAACTGCAGGCGTCGGGCGGCCGCGCGGGCCCTGGCGTCGCGGTCGGGTTCGGATCCCAATCGGTGGGCGAGCACGGCGAGGGTGGCGTCGAGGTCGCCCAACAGCCCGCGGGCCCGCTCGTCGTAGGTGGCGCCCCACAGGTGCGTCAACTCGACTGCGTCGACCCCGAGGTCGTCGGCCATCGCGGCGGTGACGGCGTCCCGCTCGGCCCTGTCGCCGCCGGGCAGCAGGGTGCCGAACATGTCGAACAGCACGACGCGCGGCATCGGCGGGGTCTTACGCGAACGGGCCGGACTCCGCGCCGCCGAGGCGACCCTTCGCCCAGCTGACGGCGGCGGCCATCGACGCGCGTGCGTTGCCGGGGGTGGCGGGCAGCATCGGGATGCCCATCGTCGAGAGCATCCGACGCATGCCCTCGCCGACGTGGTCGACGACGATCGCCTGAACCTGCTGGTCGCGCAGGAACCGCACGATCGTCGCGTGGTGCGACCCGTGGGTGCCGGCGTCATGGTCTTCGTCCCAGGCGACCTCGTGCACCTGCCAGCCGAACACCTGCGGCTCGCCGGCGTCCGACTCGCGCACGTCGCCGGTGGCGACCCAGTGCGCCCGGCCCCACGAGTGCATGGTGTTTCCCGACTGGTCGACGGGGGTGGCGACGATCATGGCGTCCTCCTCACGCGTTGCGCCCCGAGGGGCGTTCGCCTCGCAACTTACCTCCACCCCCGTGCCGGCCCGCGGGGCGGGGTGGCACTCGTGGGCCGCGGCCCGCGGAGGCGCGTCGGGGTGCGAGGGTTCCGCGAAACGTGCCTCACCTGCCGTGTCCCCGCCCGAGACGCCGGCCGGGGTGTGGCAGGTGGGGCGAATTTCGCAACGATCGGGGTCAGTCGGACCAGGCCAGCGGCTGCCCGTCGGCGGTGATCGTGAAGCTCACCGCCGTCAGGTCGGCGTCGAGCATCGCCTCGTGGCCGCCCTTGCGCCAGGTGATCCGCATCCGGTCGGACGCCGGCAGTTCGAGCGAGCAGTCGGCGTCGAAGCCGAACGCAGCGAAGCTGTTGCGGAAGCGCAGCAGGTCGAGCTGGCGGCGCACCACCGGACGCTGCAACCCGTCGTGCACCTGCTCGGTCGTCAGGTTGGTGCGGTTGATCTCCTTGTGGCCGCCGGGTCCGGCGTTGGCGACCGCCTCGTGGTCGTTCCTGCCGGCGAACAGGTCGAGGTACCAGACCTGCGGCTTGCCGGGGGTGAACAGATGCAACGCGCGGGCGAGCAGCATCGCGGCGTCGGACTCGCCGAGAGCCGAGTAGTACGTGGCGTTCACCTGGTAGTACATCTTCTTCTCGCCGTGCAGGTCCTTGACGTAGCCGCCGCGAGCCTTGACGGTCGCGATGAGCCGGTCGATCTGCTCCTCGCTGAGCAGTCCCTTGAGGTCGAGCAGCGGGATGCCGTCGTGGCAACCGAGCATGGTCACGGTGCGGATGTTCCGGGCGAGGACGTCGTCGATCCAGCGGGCGAGCGTGGTGGCGTCGCGGTGCTCGAGCGCGTCGATGATGAGGCCGGGCAGGAAGAAGTCGTAGGTCATGAACCCCTTGCCGCTGATGACCTCGTGGATGCCCTCCTCGTAGCGGGAGTGGATCTCGGGGAGCAGCTTGAGCCCGCGGTGCTGGGCCAGCCGCTTCACCCGGTCGAGCAGCGTCCACGTGCCCGGGTCGTTGAGGAAGTTCGGTTCGCCCGGCTCTTTCGGGGCGTACGCGAACGCGTCGAGGCGCACGATCTCGGCGCCGTACCCGGCGAGCTTGTCGAGGGTGTTCTCGTAGAACTCCCACACGAGCGGCGAGGCGATGTTGAGATCCATCTGACCGAGGTATCGCCGGCGGGACTCGAGCCACTCGACGACCGGCACGCGGGCGTCGTCGAAACCGGTGAAGTCGATCCGGGTCGGCGTGTCGCCCGCGTCGAGGCCCGCCGACACCCGGGAGGCCAGGGCGGCGGCGGCCGTGTACTGCAGGCCCGCGGCGTCCATGAGGTCCTCGGCCTCCGGCCGCGGGTAGCGCACCTCCTGGTAGAACGTGTTCCAGTAGGGCCTCTCGGTGCCGTCGGGCATCCGCACCATGAGGATCGGCAGGCCCGGTTTGCGGAAGAACATCTTCTGCAGCACGTCGGCGTCCGGCACGACGTAGCCCTCGCGGGTCATTTCCCCATGGCCGGCCCAGAAGTCGTTCCAGTCGATGAAGAAGTCTGCGTACGGGGAGCGCGCGCCGTGCGCCAGCAGGTCTTGGAACTGGGGGGACAGGACCGACGCGTGGTTGAGGACGAAGTCGAACTTGAGGCTGATCCCGGCCTCTGCCAGCGCCTCGAGGTCGGCGGAGCTCGCGTAGTAGTCGTTGAGGTCGTAGTCGATCACCGAGAAACCGCGGTCGAGATCGGAGTTGAACACGCTCGGAAGTACGTAGGCCGAGGAGAAGGCACCCTGAACGGCGGGGTCGGTGAGGAAGTCGACGAGGCCGGACAGCTGTCCGCCGAGACTGTCGGGGTAGGCGTTGATCATCACGCCGGGCTCCGGCAGGTCGCGGCCCATGCTGCGTAGGTAAGCGTCGTAGTCGAGCAGGTCACCGGACTTCGCGACGATGATCCGCGCCTTGTGCGCCTGGGAGTGCAGCCGTTCCTGCTCGAGGCCCAGCACCATCGTCGTGAACGGGCTGTCGACCCTGCCGTCGCGGTTGCGCGAGCGTCGGTGGGCCAGCGTCTCCTCGGGTGTCGAATTGAGCAGGATCGGGATGTCGACGCCGTGAAGGTGGTCGCTGTTGCCATGGGTCCACTCGATGACGAGCACCTGCACGTCGGACATGTCGACCGTGTCGTACCACAGTTGGTCTCGCTCACGGCCCATCCGCTTGAGCTGCAGGCTGGTGGCTCCCTCGTGGAAGCGCCGCAGCAGGCCGCTCACCTCGTCGAAGTCGATTTCGTGCGGGGTGCCGAGATAGGCGTCGAGCGCACGGCGCCCGCCCCGCTGGTAGGTGGCCAGCCACGGGTTCGCCGCCACCTCTGCCGGGTCGGCGTCCTGGTCGGACGCCTGCAGCACGGCCAACCGTTCACGGGCGGAGTCGTCGTACAGGCCGGAGGCGAGCAGGGCCTTGAGCCCGCCCGCGCGGAACGTGCGCAGCCGCTCTGCGTCGTTGTCGCGAGGGATCCGGCGCGGGTAGTTGTCACCCGACATGACGTAGGCGCCGACGCCGTTGGTGCGCAGGTAATGCGCGAGCAGCGACCCGATCTCACTCTTTCCGACACCCGAGCCGCCGTGCACGGCGACGACCGCGCGGTGCGGCGGTTCGTCGAGCAGCGGGGTCAGCAACTCCCACAGCCGGGGGGCGATCGAGCGCGCCTTCGCCACGTGCGATTCGTTGATCTCGACCTTGTCACCAGGCATATCGCCGGTGGGAACGCCCGACAGGTCGTCGATGACGGGCAGATCGAACCGAACCGGAGAGACCATCGCGTTGCTCCTCTCACACACGGGCGCCACGGCTCTGTGACGTCCTGAAAAGCCTATCCGCCGGACGCGGCGCGGGTGGAAACGCCGACGAGGGGTGAGAATGCACGGGTGACATCGGTCCCGTCTCCCGCCCCCGGGTCGTGGCGGCGTCCCCACGACCTCGAGAACCTGCTGCCCGCCGCGCTGGCGCTGGCCGCGGCGGCGATGCTGCAGTACCTCCTGCCGACCACCTTCCACGCGATCGGCCCGCACTGGATCATCACCGCGATCGAGGCGGCGCTGCTGGTGGTGCTGGTCGTCGTCGAACTGCTACCGCAGGACGTCAACCTGTGGCGCGCCGCCGGTGTCCTCGTGAGCCTGGTCACTCTCGACAACACGGCGAGCTCGGGGGTGCTCGTGTGGCGGATCGTCAGCGGTTCGGCGGGCACCCGTGCCGCCCCGCTGCTGGCGGGCGGCGCGGGCATCTGGCTCACCAACGTGCTTGTGTACGGACTCTGGTACTGGATGATCGACCGCGGCGGGCCCTACGACCGGGCCGCCGGCATCACCGCGGTTCCCGACTTCGCGTTCCCGCAGATGCTCTCGCCCGAATTGGCGGCCGGGCACTGGCACCCGCGGCTGCTCGACTACCTGTATGTGAGCTTCACCAACACCACAGCGTTCTCACCCACCGACACGATGCCGATGACCCTCCGGGCGAAGGCGTTGATGACCGCCCAGTCGGTGGTGGCGCTGGGCACGGTGGCTCTGGTGCTCGCCCGGGCGGTCAACATTCTCTGAGGGCACGGGACGCTGTCGGGTGGGTGCCTGGTGTCGGCGTGGAACGAGGCAGTGACCGGCGCTGGGACGCGACGGTGTCCGGTTGGTGCCGGCCGCTCACCCGGCGATGTCGTACGACTGCAGCCGTTTGCGGTCCTCGCGGGTGCCCGACTGCTGCAGGGACAGCAGTTCGGCGTAGATGCCACCGGTGTGAGCCAGTTCGGCCGGCGTCCCGATTTCGTCGACGCGCCCGTCGCGCAGGGTGACGATCCGGTCGACCGAGGCGATCGTCGACAGCCGGTGGGCGATGATGATGCTCGTGCGCCCGGCCATCAGGTGGTCGAGGCCGGCCTGCACCTGGCGCTCGGCCTTGGTGTCGAGGGCGCTGGTCGCCTCGTCGAGCACCAGGATCGGGGCGTCCTTGAGGATGGCCCGGGCCACGGCGATCCGCTGGCGCTGCCCGCCCGACAGCTTGAGCCCCCGTTCGCCGATGAGCGTGTCGTACCCGTCGGGGAAGCGCTCGATGAAGCTGCTCGCGTTGGCGCTGCGGGCGGCGTCCTCGACCTCCCCGTCGGACGCCGACGGCCTCCCGTAGGCGATGTTCTCCCGGACGGTGCCCGAGAACAGGGCGGGGTCCTGGAACACCACGCCCACGTCGCCCCGCACCTCGTCGATCGACAGGTCGGTGATGTCGCTGCCGAGCAGTCGCAGGTGGCCCGAGCCCAGTCGGTAGAACCCGAGCAGCAGGTTGACGATCGTCGTCTTGCCTCCGCCCGACTCTCCGACCAGCGCGACCCGCTCGCCCCGGCGCACGCTGAACGACACGTCACTCAGCACGGAGTCACCGGTGTCGTAGCCGAAGCCCGCGCCGTCGAACTCGATGACGACATCGGTGCCCGACGCCCGGGACGCGGCGGTTCGCCCCTCACCCACGTGCCATTCGTCGTCGGGCTCGGCCATCACCGCGAAGTAGTCGCGGCTGCCGGCGATGGCGCGCTGGGACGCGTCGACGAGGAAGCTCATCATCGTCACCGGCACCCGGGCCATGTTGACCAGCTGGATGAGCAGCACCATGGTGCCGACGGTGAACACCCCCTCGGCGGTGCGCACGAAGATGATCGCGTAGATGCCGAAGAACATGAGGTTGAGCACACCGCGGCGCACGGCGTCCATCTCGTGCCACCACCGCGACTGCTCGCGGGTGAGTCCCGACGACCGAGGCGTAGTGGCGGCGGAACAGCTCCAGTTCGCGGCGTTCGGCGACGAAACTGCGCACGACCCGGATCTGCTGCACGACCTCGGCGAACCGGCCGCCGGCCTCGTCGATGTGGGTGTTCTTGCGGCGCTCGATCCGCTGCCACCGGCGGCTGGTGAGCGCGGTGAGCAGCACGAACGACGGGAACACCACGACGAGGAGCAACGCGAGGGGCCACGAGTAGATCGCGCTCACCACGAGCACCGCGCCGACGGTGAGCAACATCGGGAAGAAGTTGTTGGCGAACCCGTTGAGGAACTGGGTGGTCTCGGTGATCGAGCGTTGCAGTCGGCTGATGATCCGCCCGGTGAGCTCGTTGTCGAAGTAGCGCTGCGGCAGGCGGAGCAGCTTCTCGTAGTAGCGGGTCGACAGGATCGTGCGCAGCCGCATGGCCATGATGTCGCCGAAGTAGCCGCCGAGGTTGTTCACGAGGGTGTTGGCGAGGTCGGTGGCGAACAATGCCACCGCCAGCAGCAGGATCTCGGTGACGTGCTTGCCGGCACCCGACCGGGCGCTGACCACGAGGTCGGTGGCACGGGCGATGATGAACGGCATCAGCAGGCCGGTGGCCGCCGTGAGAACCGACGCGAGGACGATCACGACGTATGACGGCCAGAGGTCGCGGGCCGACACGACCAGCCGGAGAAGAGAGCGCATGGGGATCCTTCGTCGCGGTGGGGGCTGGGCAGGTGGACGTGTGCTCGTCGGTGGCCACCGTAGTCGCCTGGGGCGTCGGGCGTTAGCGGTGCGGCGAGTCGAGCCAGCGGCGCACCTGCTCGATCCGGGCGTCGACCTGGTCGGTGGTGGCCTGGGCCAGCGGTGGACCGCCGCAGTGGCGGCGCAGGTCGGCGTGCACGTGGCTGTGCGGACGCTGCGACACCCGGGCATACTGCGCCACCAGCGAATTGAGCTGCTTGCGCTTGTCGGCGAGCACCCGGTGCAGGCTCTCCTCGGGCGCGACGCCGGCCCGGCGTTCACCCCGGCGGGTGCGGGCGAGGTGGCGGGCCTGGCGGTCGCGCAGCACCCGGTCGATCTGGTCGGCGTCCAGCAGGCCGGGCAGGCCGAGGTAGTCGCGTTCGTCGTCGCTGCGCGGTTCTGCGGCGATGCCGAACTGGTTGGACTCGAACATCACATGGTCGAAGTGCGCCTCGGACGCCAGCGCCTCGAAGCTGCCGAGCAGGTCATCGGACGCCGACTCGCGCCGGTTGGCCCGGTCGAGCAGTTCGTCGTCGAGACCCCACTCGTCGGGGGTTCGCGGGCGGCCGAGGATGTGGTCGCGCTGGCGCTCGAGCATCGAGGCGTGGGCGAGGATGACCGGCACGGTCGGCAGGAACACGGTGGCGATCTCGCCGCGGCGGCGGGAGCGGACGAACCGGCCGACCGCCTGGGCGAAGAACAGCGGGGTCGAGGTGGCGGTGGCGTAGACGCCGACACACAATCGGGGCACGTCGACCCCCTCGCTCACCATCCGCACCGCGACCATCCAGCGGTCCTCCGACTCGGCGAACTTCTCGATCCGCTTGCTCGCCCCGGCGTCGTCGGACAGCACGACGCTCGGCTTGACCCCGGTGACCCCGGTGAGGATCCGGGCGTACGCCCGGGCCTGGTTCTGGTTGGTCGCGATCACCAGGCCGCCGGCGTCCGGGATGTGCCGACGCACCTCGGTGAGCCGGTGGTCGGCGGCCTGCAGCACCGCCTGGATCCATTCCCCGCGCGGGTCGAGCGCGGTGCGCCATGCGTGGGCGGTGACGTCCTTGGTCAGCAGGTCACCGAGGTTCGCGCCGAGTTCGTCGCCCGCCTTGGTTCGCCAGCGCATCGGTCCGCCGTAGTTCATGAACAGCACCGGGCGCACGACGTGGTCCCGCAGCGCCTCGGTGTAGCCGTACGTGAAGTCGGCCACCGACATCCGGGCGCCGGCGTCGGTCGGCTCGTAGCGCACGAACGGGATCGGGTTGTCGTCCGACCGGAAGGGCGTGCCGGTGAGCAGCAGCCGGCGGGTGGCCGGCGCGAACGCGTCGCGCACGGACTCGCCCCAGCTCAGCGCATCACCCGCGTGGTGCACCTCGTCGAGGATCACCAGGGTGCGGTGGTTGAGGCAGCGCGTCTCGTAGTGGTGCTGGCGTGCCGCGACCCCCGCGTAGGTGACCGCGACGCCGTGGAACTGGCGGCTGCGACCCGCCCGGGAGCCCGAGCCGATGCCGGGATCGATCTGGATCCCCACCTTGGCCGCCGCGTCGGCCCACTGCACCTTGAGGTGCTCGGTCGGCGCGACGACGATCACCCGCTCGACGCTCCGCTCCGCCAGCAGGTCGGAGGCCAGCCGCAGTGCGAACGTCGTCTTGCCAGCGCCCGGCGTGGCGACGGCGAGGAAGTCACGGGGAGACTCCCGGTGATACTGCTCGACCGCGGCCGCCTGCCACGCCCGCAGGCTGGACGCCGTCCCCCACGCGGCACGCCCAGGGAAGGCCGGCGAGAGGTGTTCGAACGCGGAACTCACCCGAGCGCCTGCGGTCGCGGGGGATGGAGCGTCGCGCACGCCTGTGATGTCCGGTGTGGGGGGAAGCACATAGGGGACAGGACTCTACCTCCTGTGGCGGAGAAGGCCCGCGATGCTCGGGGAGCGCGGTCGGGTCATCGCGTGTCGTTGGACGGTGGTCCGTCCAACGGCTGCGCGGGTCCGGCAAAAGGTCCGGAAAAAGGGCGAGGACCCGGTCGGGGGTCCGGGTCCTCGCTGGCTCAGCCACGAAGGCGAGCCGGTGCACCAAGTGCACGAAGTACAACTCTACGGCATCACCCCATGCTTTTGCACGTCGGCTCGGACCCTGGCATAGGGAATTTTCGACGGACGGGTCAGGTTTCGCCGGCGGATGCTGCGGGCATCCGGCATGAGCGGGCGATTCAGGCGAACCGAGCTCCCCTGACGTAGACGGTGAGGTCTCCGGTGAGGTTTGCGAGGTCGTCCCACGCAGCGTCGGGGGTCAGCAGGAAATCGGCCGCCATGCCGGGCGCGATCGACCCGGTGGCCTCACCGAGCCCGAGGGCGCGTGCGGCCGCCGACGTCGACGCCTCCAGCACGCGCGCGGGCTCCCAGGCGAACACCCGCCCCATGGCCACCAGTTCGTCGCGTTGGCGTCCGTGATCGAGGAACGCGCCGTTGGCATCGGTGCCGAGGACGAAGTTCACGCCGCGCGCCGCCGCGCGGGCGAGGGCGATGTCGCGGTGGGCCACCAGGGCCTGGGCCTTGGCCCGGGCCTCACCGCCGGCGGGTCCCTGTCCCGCGGCGATCATGTCGTTGATAAGCAGGGTCGGGGCCACGGGTGTGCCGGTTTCGGCGAGTCTGTCGGCGATCTCATCGGTCATCGCGGTGGCGTGCTCGACCGTGTCCACGCCGAGATCGAGGGCGAGCGCGACCCCTTCGGCCGTGTGCGCGTGGCAGGCGACCCGCAGACCGAGCGCGTGCGCCTCGTCGACGGTGGCGTCGAGTTCGGCGCGGGTCTGGTTTCGCCACCCGACCCGGTCGCCGATCGAGAGCACGCCCCCCGAGGTGTAGATCTTGATGGCGTCGACACCGGCCCGGGCCCAGTGCCGCACCAGCTTGCGGCACTCGTCGGGGGAATCGGCCAGGGGCGGGCGTTCGGTGAGGGCGGGGGGCCAGAACAGGTCGCCGTGGCCCGCGGTCATCCCCACCTGTCCCCCGACGAGCAGCCGGGGGCCGGGCACCAGGGCGTCGTCGAAGGCTCGCCTGACGGCCACCTGGATCTCGTCTCCCGAGAGCTCGCGCAGGGTGGTGACGCCCCCGCTCAGCGCCCTGCGGGCGTTCGCCGCGACGTGCAGGGTCTGCTCTTCGCGCCGGGTGACGACGGGCCAGGTGTAGCCGTCGACGTGCCGCTCGCGTGCCCGGGCGTGGCTGAGCAGATGGACGTGGGTGTCGATGAGCCCCGGCATGAGACAGGGGAGGTCTGCGCCGCGTGGGGCGGCGACCTCCTCGACCGAGATGATCCGTCCGGCGTCCCATCGCACGAGGCGTGGCCCGAGGACGCGGTGGCCGTCGAAGACGCGGGCGAGCAGTTCCTGGGTCATGAGGCGGCCCCCTTCGTCGATTCGCGCAGCACCAGGGCGGGCGAGAAGACGCTCCGGCTCGCCGGGCGGCTGCGGTCCCCCGCGCGCTGATCCAGCAGTCTCAGCGCCTCGGCAGCCTGCTCGTTGACGGCCTGACGCACCGACGTGAGCGGCGGGTAGGTGCTCTGGTCGATGGGCAGGTCGTCGAAGCCGGTTACCTGCACCTCGTCGGGCACCGCCACTCCCTCCTGGTGGAGCACGGTGAGCACGCCGATGGCGATGACGTCGGCCTCGCACACGATCGCGTCCGGGAGCCGTGGCTGGCGGAGGATCTCGTCGGCCGCACGCTTTCCCCACTCGAACGAGAAGTCCCCCGACAGTGCCTGAAGGATGCTCAGGCCGCGTTGGGCCGCGATGCTGCCGAACCCGGCCAGGCGGTCGGCGGCCGTGCTGAGCGACTGGTCGGCCCCGACATAGGTGACATGTCGCGCTCCGGTGCCGGACAGGTGCCGCAGCACGAGGCGCATGCCCTCGAAGTTGTCGGTGCCGACGTAGTCGAGGCCGGACCCGTCGACGTATCGATCGATCAGCACCGTGGGAACCTGGCGCGAGGAACGAGCAGCGCGGGCATCGAGCGTTCGCCGCCCGAGGGGACGACGACGAGTCCGTCGACCATCCGCGAGATCAGCGAGTGCAGGCGTTGGGCCTCCGTCGTCGCCGAATTCAGCGTGGTGCACACGAGCAGGGTGCGGTCGCTCTCGGCGAGCAACGGTTCCAGTGCCTCGAGGATCTCCGCGAAGTAGGGGTTCTGCACTCCGGGGAGGACGAGGCCGATCGTCCCGGTCCGTTGGGTGCGCAGTCCGCGCGCAAGCACGTTCGCGGACCACCCCAGCTCCTCGCTGGCCTGGAGGACACGGCGATGGGTGGTCGGGCTGACCCGGCGGCCCCCGTTGAGTGCCCGGGACGCCGTCGCCTGCGACACCCCGGCGGCCCGTGCGACGTCTCGAACGGTGACACGACGCGACGGTTGGTCACCGCTCTCGGACTCCCCCCGTGGAATCGATCTCATCGTGCCCCCTCCGTTCCTGGTCGGCACTCTAAGGCCTGGTGGGCGCCGCGGGCCAGCGCTTCGTGAGCGGAATAGTTGCAATTTCACTATTGACACTTGCCCGGCTGAAGACTTCAATCCTGCCCTAGGCGTGCATACGATTCCACGAGCGGAGGCAAGGATGCCTACGGCTGCCGGCGAACCTCACGACACACCCCGTTGTCGTGGTGGGCAGTGCCAATCTCGACCTGGTCGTCGAGTTGAGCACGTTGCCGCTGCCCGGGGAGACCGTGATGGCACTCGGCAGGCACCTGCTGACGGGCGGCAAGGGCGGCAACCAGGCGACGGCGATCGCCCGGTTGGGTCGTCGGGTGAGCCTGGTGGGCCGCTGCGGCGACGACGACTCCGGCTCGCTCGTGCGCCGACAACTCGCCGCCGAGGGCATCGACGTGTCGTCGTTCCTCGTGACCCCCGAGACCGCCACGGGACAGGCGCTGGTCATGGTCGATGCGTCGGCCGAGAATTCGATCGTGGTGATTCCGGGGGCCAATGCCCGCGTCACTCCGGAGGACGCCGATGCGGCGTGTGACCTGCTGGCCGAGGCCCAGGTGGTGGTGGCCCAGCTGGAGATCCCGGTGGAGGCGGTTGCCCGGGCCGCGCAACTCACCCGCGGCACGTTCGTCCTCAACGCGGCGCCGGCGCGCCCGTTGCCGACCGGCCTGCTGCCCCTGGTCGACGTGCTCGTCGTCAACCAGACCGAGTTCGCCACCGTCATCGGTGGGGACGCGGACGCCGCCCCCGATGACGTCGCGGCACTGCTCGCCCGTCAGACCGCCGGGGTGCGCCAGGTGGTGATCACCCGCGGTGCCGACGGCGCCCGGGTGTGGGACGGATCCCGCCTCACCGACATCGACGCGCCCCGGGTGAGCGTCGTCGACACCACGGGCGCCGGCGACACGTTCGTGGGCGCCCTCGCCGACGGCCTGGCCGATGGCAGGGATCTCATCGAAGCGGCTCGATGGGCGGTCGCGGCCGCGTCGTTGTCGACCCAGGCGCTCGGGGCCACCAGTGGCATGCCCACGGCGGCCCAGGTACGGGTCCTTCTCGAAGGGGAGGGGGTGACCACTCGCTGACCCATCTCAGACGCGTCGTCATCACCATCACCACTCAGCGCCATCTCTCATACCTCGACCCCAAGGAGCAATCATCGTGAAGCGCATCCACAAGCTTGCCGCCGCTGCCGGCGCCATGGCCCTGCTGCTGGCCGGGTGCGGCAGCAACTCATCATCCTCATCGGGCTCCCCGGCGTCCGGCGGTTCCAGCGGCACGTCGAAGGGCTCGGTCGTCATGGTGGTCAACGGGCCCCTCGGCGACAACGGCTTCTTCGACGACGCCGAGCGCGGCATCCAGAAGCTGAAGAGCGAGGGCTACACCACCCAGACGATCCAGTCCGACGCCAACAACCCCGCGCAGTGGAGTTCCAACGTGCAGTCGGTGTCGGGGAACAAGTGGGGCATCGTCATCGTCGGCACCACGCAGATGAAGAAGGTGCTGGAGACGGCGGCCAAGAAGTTCCCGAACCAGAAGTACATCATCTTCGACGATTCGGTCGACCTGCCCAACGTCGCCTCGATCATGTACAAGCAGAACGAGGGCTCGTATCTCGCCGGCGTGCTCGCCGCCCTCGTCGTCGACAACAAGGCCAAGTTCCCGCTCGACAGCGGTCAGAAGGTCGTCGGCCTGGTGGGCGGCATGGACATTCCGGTCATCAACGACTTCGTCGTCGGGTTCAAGAAGGGTGTCTCGACGGTCGACCCCGCCATCCAGGTCAAGGTCTCCTACGTCGGCAGCTTCACCGACTCCAACAAGGGCTACGACCAGGCCAAGCTGATGTACAGCCAGGGCGCCAGCGTCGTGTTCCAGGTGGCCGGCGGTGCGGGTATCGGCGTGCTCAAGGCCGCCAAGGACGCCAACCGGTACGCCATCGGGGTGGACTCCAACCAGAACGCGCTCCAGCCCGGCCACGTGCTCGCGTCGATGGAGAAGAAGATCGGTGACTCGCTCGTGCTCGCCGTGAACGACGCCTCGCAGGGCAAGCTGAAGTACGGCTCCATCACCCACTACGGTCTCGCCAACAAGGGCGTGGGCCTCGACTTCGCCAACGACAGCAACCTGGTTCCGACCGACATCCAAAAGCAGGTCGACAACTACGCGGCGAAGGTCGTCAACGGAGAGGTCACCGTTCCCACCACTCTGGGCTGATCCCCTCGTGGCGTGTGGGGCCGGCGAGCGAGCCGGCCCCACACGCCGGTCCGAATCCAGCTGTAAAGGTCTGTACCCATGGCTCTGCTCGAACTGCGCAGCATCACGAAGAAGTACGGCTCGCTCGTCGCCAACGACCGGATCAGTCTCGCCGTCGACGCGGGCAAGATCCACGCCCTTGTCGGCGAGAACGGGGCGGGCAAGACGACGCTCATGACGATGATCGCGGGTACCGCGAAGCCCGACGAGGGAGAGATCCTCGTCGACGACAAGGTGGTCGCCATCACCAGTCCCCAGCGTGCTGCCCGGCTCGGCATCGGCATGGTGTACCAGCACTTCAAGCTGGTGCCGTCGTTGACGGTCGCGGCCAACGTGTTCCTCGGGCGCGAGATCATCACCCGCTCGGGCAGCCTCGACACGGCGGCCATGGAGTCGGAGGTGGAGAAGCTGTCGAAGCAGTTCGGGCTGGCTCTGCATCCCACCGACCTCGTCGAGAATCTGTCGGTCGGGGAGAGGCAACGTGTCGAGGTGCTCAAGGCCCTCAGCCACGACACCCGGCTGCTGATCCTCGACGAGCCCACGGCGGTGCTGACCCCCAGCGAGGTCGACGACTTGTTCGTCGTCGTCCGGGAACTCGCCAGGAACGGCTGCGCGGTGCTGTTCATCTCGCACAAGCTCGACGAGGTGCTGGCCATCGCCGACGTCGTCACGGTGATCCGCGACGGGCGCACGATCGCGACTCTTCCCGCCGCCGACCTCACCAAGGCCGACATCGCCACCATGATGGTCGGGCGCGACGTATTGCTGCGGATCAACCACACGCGGGCCCACCCCGGTGACGAGGTGCTCTCGGCGCGGGACCTCACCGTCGTCGACGAGCGGGGTGTCACCGCGCTCGACGCGCTGTCGCTGAGCGTGCGCTCGGGAGAGATCGTCGGCATCGCCGGCGTCGAGGGCAACGGGCAGAGCGAGCTCGCCGAGGTGCTGTCGGGGCTGCGGCGCGCCGAGTCCGGCGACGGTCAGCCTCACCGGCCACGACGTCACGCGGGCAAGCGTCCGGCGGCGGCGCGACGCTCGGGCTGGCCTACATCCCCGAGGACCGCCACGACGTCGGCACCGGCCCCAAGCTCTCGGTGGCCGAGAACCTCGCCGCGACCCACCTCACCCCGCCCGTCGGCCCGCTCGGGGTGGGTGTCGTCCCGCGGCGATGCGCGACCTCGCCGCCGAGCTCATCGCGCGCTTCGACATCCGCGGGGCCAACGTCTCCACCCCCGTGCGGGAACTGTCCGGCGGGAACATGCAGAAGGTCGTGATCGCCCGCGAGTTCGAGGCCGACCCGGCGCTGCTCATGGTCGCCCAACCGACGCGCGGCGTCGACGTCGGCGCGATGGAATTCGTCCACAACGCCCTGGTGTCGGCCCGCGACCGGGGTGCGGGCGTGCTGCTGATCTCCGCGGACCTCAACGAGGTGATGAGCCTGTCCGACCGGTTGCTCGTCATGCACCGGGGCCGGATCGTCGCCGAGTTCACCCAGGAGACGATGACCGAGACCAGCGTCGGCCTGGCGATGGCCGGGGTCTCGGCGGACGAGGACGTCGTCGCCCGGGCCGAGGCCCACCACGAGGAAGTGAGCCGCCAGGTCGCCGACCGGCGCGTCGGGACAGCGGCGCGCAGCGGGTGAGCGAGGCGGTCGAGAAGGCGCGGCTGAGCTTCTCCGAGGCCGGCGGGACCGGTGAGCGCGGGACCGCGAAGAGTCGCGGGCACCGACAGCGAGGTCGGCGCCCCGGTCGCGCGGCGCCGAGTTCCTCAGAACCGTGTGGACCAACTCCGTGCAGCCGCTGGTCGCGATCGTCGTCGCGCTGCTCATCGGCATCTTCATCATCGCCGGGCTCGGGGTGAACCCGGCCGCCGCCTACCAGCAGTTGTTCGTGTCCAGCTTCACCTCCCCGCAGGGGGTCGGATCGATGGTCGCGCAGGCGGTGCCGCTGCTCGTGCTGTCGGCGGGTGTCATCGTCAGCTTCCGGGCGGGCTTCTTCAACATCGGCGGTGAAGGGCCAGCTGTACGTCGGGGCGCTCGCCGGCGCGTGGGCGGGTTTCACGTTCACCAGTCCTGCCCGGGCCCGTCCTCGTGCTGCTCGTGCTCGTGTGCGCGTTCGTCGCCGGGGCCCTGTGGGGGTTCATCCCCGGGGCGCTGCTCGCCCAGTGGCGGGTCAACATCATCGTCACCACGCTGATGATGAGCTCGATCGGCATGCTGCTCACCGCCTACCTCGTGACCGGGCCGCTTCAAGGACCCGACAGGCGGGCACCGCGGCATCCCGAAGCTGGCGCCCCAGGCGATGCTGCCGATGATCAGCGACGCCTACGGCATCGGCATGGACCTCGTCATCGCGCTCGTCATCGTCATCGTCATGGGTCTCGTGCTCACCCGGTCGGTGTGGGGCATGCGGGTCCGTGAGCTCGGGGAGATGAACAGGTTCGCCGACTACACCGGTGTCAGCCGCAAGGCGATGAGCATGCAGGTGATGGCGATCTCCGGCGGGGTCTCCGGACTCGCCGGCGCCCTGTTCGTCATGGGCCCGAACGGCGGCCGGTTCCTCCAGACGTTCTCGCCCGGCTACGGCTTCCTGCGCCATCACCGTCGCGCTGCTCGCCCGGCTGAACCCGTGGGCCTCGATCGTGGCGGCGGTCTTCTACGCGAACATGATGGCCGGCTCCAACCAGATGCAGATCAACACCAATGTGCCGTACCCGCTGGTCAACGTGCTGCAGGGCCTCATCATCCTGCTGATCACCGGCACGTTCGCCTGGAACTGGCCGCCGGAGGCGGAGGTCCTGCCGCCAGCGAGACCGGTGCGCCCGTCCGTGGAGGGGGCCGCCCGAGGCAGAAGGGAGCGCGGCATGACGTCCGTCGGTATTGGGGGCCATCTTCTCGGCCACCACCTTGTTCGTCATCCTGATGAAGGTGGCACCGATCCTGTTCGCGTCGATCGGTGGGGCGTTCACCCAGCAGGGCGACATCCTCAACATCGGCCTCGAGGGCAACATGCTCATCGGCGCGTTCGCGGCGATCTGGATCGGCGTCGAGCGCCCACAGTGCTCTGGTCGGGGTGCATCGCGGCCGTGGTGGCCAGCGTGCTTGTTGTCGCTCATCTACGCGCTGTGCACCCTGCTGCTGAAGGCCGACTTCATCGTCGTCGGCATCGGCGTGAACATCCTGGCCGCGGGGCTCAGCGGTGTTCATCATGCAGACTCGTCTACAACTCGCCCGGGGTCACGCCACCGGACGCGGTGATCACCCTGCCGCACGTCCCGGTCGGGCCACTCGCCCGCATTCCGGTGCTCGGGCCGGCGATCAACAACCAGACCCCGCTCGTGTGGCTCGCGTTCCTCACGGTGCCCGTCGTTCAGCTACGTCCTGTACCGCACCCGCTTCGGCGTGCACCTCCGCTCGGTGGGCGAGGATCCGGGGGCCGCCGAGGCCGCGGGCATCTCGCTCGACGGGGATGAAGTTCTGGTCGATCCTGCTCGCGGGCGTGCTGTGCGGCCTGGGCGGCGCGCAACTGTCGATGGGGACGCTCGGCAGCTTCACCGCCGGCATGACGTCGGGCCGCGGCTTCATCGCGGTGGCGGCACTCACCTTCGGCCGGGCGCGTCCGGTGCCGACGATGGTGGCCGCCCTGATCTTCGGCGCCGGCCGACGCGATCGCCGATCAGCTCGGCGTGGCCGGCTTCAACTCGAACCTCGCCCTGATGACTCCGTACGTCATCACCATCGTCGCGCTGCTGTTCGCCGGTCTCGACCTGCACCGGCGACGCGTCAGGCGAGGCGTCGCGGCCGCCGCCTGAGCCGCCCATCCCGTCACCCAACTCGAAAGGACACGCGTCCCCATGGTCGACAAGATCATCCTCGACTGCGACCCCGGTCACGACGACGCCCTGGCGATCATGCTGGCGGCCGGCAACCCGCAGATCGACCTGCTCGCCATCACCACGGTGGCGGGCAACCAGACGCTCCCGAAGGTGACCCGCAACGCGCTGGCGGTGTGCACGGTCGCCGGGCATCGACGCGAGTGCCGATCGCCGCAGGCGCGGAGTATCCCCTGGTCAGGCAGCAATCGGTGGCGCCCGGACATCCATGGCGAGTCGGGTCTCGACGGCCCGGTGCTGCCGGAGCCGACGCTCGCGCTCGATCCGCGGCACGCGGTCGACCTCATCATCGACGTGCGTGATGAGCCATGAGCCGGGGACGGTGCACGCTCGTGCCGACCGGCCCGCTCGACCAACATCGCCCTCGCCATGCGCAAGGAGCCCCGCATCATCGACCGGGTCGAATCGGTCATCCTCATGGGCGGCTCGTACACCCGTGGCAACCGGACGCCGGCGGCCGAGTTCAACATCTGGGCCGACGCCGAGGCGGCCGCGGCCGTGTTCGCCGGCGGATGGCGATCCCTCACGATGATCGGGCTGGACCTCACCCACCAGGCCACCGCCGAGGAGGAGACCGTGCGCCGGATCGCGGGGATCGGTTCTCCCCTCGGAGCGTTCGTCACCGATGTCCTCGCCTTCTTCGGGTCCACGTACAAGAAGATGCAGGGCTTCGAACATCCGCCCGTGCACGATCCCTGCTGCGTCGCCGCGCTCATCGACGACTCGATCATCACCACCCGGGAGGCCTTCGTCGGCGTCGAGACGGCGGGGCACCTGACCTACGGCATGACTGTCACCGACTTCGACGCCCTCCTGGGCCATCCGGTGAACGCCCGCGTGGGGACGGGAATCGACAACCCACGGTTCTGGGACCTCATCGTCGATGCGCTGGAGCGGCTGTCCGCCGCGGCGGTCGAGCGGTGAGCACGCCGGTCGTCATCGACACCGATCCCGGCATCGACGACGCGCTCGCGATCATGCTCGCCCTCGCGAGCCCCGAACTGGACGTGCTCGCACTGACGAGCGTCGGTGGCAACGTGGGGGTCGAACTCACCACCCGCAACGCGCTCGACCTGCTCCACCTGTGCGGCCGCGGTGACATCCCGGTGGGTGCGGGAGCGGCGCGGGCGCTGCTGCACACCCCTGCCCCGGAATGCCGAACACGTGCACGGCGACAACGGTCTCGGCGGGGTGGAGCTTCCGCGCGCCGCGGCCCGCGCCCGACCCGCGGGGGGCGGTCGGACTGCTGCGGGACACGATCTCGGGTTCGTCGCGGCCGGTGACGGTGATCGCCCTGGGCCCCCTCACCAACCTCGCCGTGCTGCACGCGGCAGACCCCGACGTCTTCGCTCGCATCGAGCGCATCGTGCTGATGGGCGGCGGCGTGCGGAACCCGCTCGGCAACGTGACGCCGGCGGCCGAGTTCAACATCTGGTTCGACCCGGAGGCTGCGGCGAGGGTGTTCTCCGCCGGGGTGCCGATCACCATGGTCGGCCTGGATGTCACCGCGGTGGCCACCCTCGAGCCCGGCGACTGGGCGCCGTTGCGGGGCGGAGGGCCGATCGCGCGGGCGGCGCTGCACATGGTCGACTACTACGGCGACTTCTACCTCGGTGCCAACGGCACCCCGGCCACGGCCCAGCACGATTCGCTCGCCGTCGCGGCGGTCTGTCGCCCCGACCTGCTCGACTACGAATCGCTGCTCGTCGACATCGAGTGCGGCGGCGCGCTTCACCCGCGGCATGACCGTGGCGCACTTCCACACCACCGAGTCGGCCGGGGAGCGTCCCCCGAACGCCTCGGTCGCGCTCGACGTCGACGTGACCGGCTTCACCGACCTGCTCGTCTCCCGCATCGCCGACCTCGATTCGGGTGCATCCCTGCGGCCGAGTGAGGAGTGATCATGGCGACCAAAGTGATCCTCGACTGCGACACCGGTGTCGATGACACCATGGCGATACTGCTCGCCGCGCTGCACCCCGACATCGACCTGCTCGCGGTGGGGTCGGTCTGGGGCAACGTCGACGCGCCGCTCGCCACCCGCAACTCCATCCACACCCTGGAGATGTGCGGACGCGCAGATGTTCCGGTCGCGATGGGTGCCTGCGCACCGATCAACCAGCGTCCCCTCGACATCGCTTACTTCGTCCACGGGCGCGACGGCCAGGGCAACCGCGGCACCGGCCGGGCGGTCGGCGCGCCGGTGCCGGGCACGGCGGCCGAACAGATCGTGCGGGTGTGTCGCGAGCACCCCGGAGAGGTCGAGATCATCGCGGTCGGACCGCTCACCAACCTGGCCCTGGCCCTCGGCCTCGACCCCGACCTGCCCGGCATCGCGCGGGGCGTGACGATCATGGGCGGCACGGCGCTCGCGCCCGGAAATGTGTCGGAGGTCGCCGAGGCGAACATCTGGCACGATCCTGAGGCGGCGGCCGCGGTGTTCAACGCCCCCTGGCTCGTGACGCTCGTGGGCCTCGACGTCACGATGCGCACGCTGCTCCGCCCCGGCCACATCGACAGGCTGCGGGCCGGGGGAACCATCGCCCAGTACCTTGCCCGGATCACCGAGTTCTACACCGACTTCTGCGCCCGGGAGTCCTTCGGCGAACCCCTCACCACCATGCACGACGCGCTCGCCGTGGCCATCGGAGCCGACGTGCTGGCGCCCACCCTGGCTCCGGTGGTCCGGGCCCGGGTCGACACCTCCGACGGCCCCGGCCGCGGGCAGACGCTCTGCGACCTGCGGGGCATGTACCGGGGCTATCCCACGCAGCAGGACGCCCACTGCCGGGTCGTGCTCGACTGCGACACCGGCTTCGGCGACGCATTCGTCGACCTCGTTGTGGCGGCGGGCGACGCGCGCATCGACGTGAGCGAACCTCGATGATCGACTTCACCGGTCAGACCGTCTGGGTCACCGGCGCCGCCCGGGGCATCGGACGCGCCACGGCGCTCGCCTTCGCCGAGGCGGGTGCGTCGCTCATCGTGAGCGACATCGCCCTCCAGGTCGAGGGACTCACGTACGAGACCGCCTCGGCGCACGACCTGGCCGAGAGCGTCGCGATGGTCGCCGAGGCGTCCGGCTCGCCCGCCGGCGTGGTCCCGGTCGTCTGCGACGTGCGCGAGCGTGACGCGTGCGACCGGGCGGTGGCCACCGCGCTGGAGCGGTTCGGGCGCCTCGACGTGGTCGTCGCCAACGCCGGCATCGCATCGTGGCCGGCGTCGACCTGGCAGGCCACCGAGGAGCAGTGGCGGACCATGATCGATGTGGTGCTCACCGGCACCTGGACCACGCTCTCGGCCGCGATCCCGGCCATCGTTGCCGGCGGCCGTGGAGGGGCGCTGGCCGTGGTCGGCTCGACCGCGGCGGTGAAGTCACTGGCCACCTCCGGCCACTATTCGGCGGCCAAGCGCGGGCTGGTGGGCCTCGTCAAGTCGCTGGCGCTGGAACTCGCACCGGATCGGGTCCGGGTCAACATCGTCCACCCGGGCGGCACCGGCACCGTCATGACCGAGAATCCGGCCGCCGAACATTGGCAGGCCACCACCCAAACCGGCGGCAACCTAGACCTGCCGCTGCCCATCCACCGGATGGAGCCGCTCGACATCGCCGTCGCCCTGCGGTGGCTGTGCAGTGGCGAGGCGCGCTACGTCACGGGTACCGAGCTCGTGGTCGATGCCGGCGCGACGCTGAGGTGAGTTCGGTGCGCTCGGACGTCGCAACCGCGGGGTGAGGATCACCAGCACCATCGCCCCGACCATCGCGGTGCCGCCGAGAAGCATCCGCCACGAGACGGACTCGCCGCCGAACAGCACGGCGAACACTGCCGCCCACACCGGTTCGCCGGCCATGATCACCGCAGCCGCGGTCGGTGCGACGTACGACTGCGCCCAGATCTGCAGGAAGATCGGCACCGCGCCGGCAACGATCGCCAGGTAGATCATCCAGGTCCATTGGGCGGTCGTGCGGGGTGGCGTGATACCGCCCGGCAGCGCCGCCACCAGGCAGATGACCGCGACGACGGTCAGTTCGACGTTGGTGAGCTGCAGCGCGGTGCCGGGCGAGGAGTAGGAGTCGACGGCGATGATGTGGGCCGCGTACAACACGGCGCTCGCGAGCGTCAGAGCCTCCCCGAGGCCCGCCCTCAGGCTCGCCGACCCGACGTCGATGCTCAGCACGCCCAGCCCGACGGTGGCCAGCACCACCGCCAACCAGGTGATGCCCGGGATCCGGTGGCGCAGCAGCCAGGCGGCGAGGAACGGGGTGACCACGACGTACAGGCCCGTGATGAACCCCGACACCGACGCCGGCGTCCGGGCCAACCCGTATGTCTGCACGAGTTGGGCGGCACCGTAGATGGCGCCGATGACCAGTCCGTGCACGAGGGTTCGCCGAGGCATTCGCCAGTGCCGCCGGGCGAGCGAACCGACGACGGCGGCGGCGATGACGAACCGGATCGCGAGCATGTCGGCCACCGGTTCCCGGCCGACCAGCCACTTGATCGAGAAGAACGTCGATCCCCACAGCATCGCCATCAGCATGAGACTCCCGAGCGCCAGCAGCCGGAGCCTGCGCGGAGGTCGGGAGGGGATCACCGGCGCAGCCTAACGCGCTCATCGGGGCAGGGTGGCGGGTGCTGGCCGCCGCGGGCGTCGTAGTCTGTCGGCATGCGTGTGACCGTCCCCACCGACGACCTCTTCCAGCGGCTCTCGGGCACCCTGCCCGACGGCGTGCAACTCGACCTGTGGCCGATGACCGATCCCCCCACCGGACGCGTCGACCTGGCGGTCATGCCCTATCTGCTCGGGGCGGAGTTGCTGCGGGTGCTCGACGGCGCCGACGTCGGCTGGATCCAGAGCCAGGCGCTCGGCTACGACAACGTCGAGAACTTCCTGCCGGCGGGAGTCGGTTACAGCAACGCGGTCGGCGTCCACGAGGCCGCCACCGCCGAGATCACCCTCGCGCTGATCCTCGCCGCGCAACGCAACCTGGCGGCGCACGTGCTCGATCAGCAGAGAGCGGTGTGGCGCCCCCGGTTCGGACCGGGACTGCAGAGCCTCAACGCCCTGGTCATCGGCGTCGGCGGGGTCGGGGGCCTGATCGCCGAGCACCTCAGCCGATTCGGCATGGACGTCGTCCGTGCGGCGTCCCGGGCCCGAGCCGATGCCGTCGGGCCGGTGCACGGCCCCGACGAGGTGCCCGACCTCCTCGGTGCCGCCGACGTGGTGGTTCTCGCCACGCCGCTCACGCCCGAGACGCGCGGGTTCTTCGACGCCACGATGATCGCGCGGATGAAGCCGGGGGCGTTGCTGGTCAACATCGGACGTGGCGCCCTGGTCGACACCGACGCGCTGGTCGCCGCCTGCATGGGCGAGCACGTGCGCGCGGCCCTGGATGTCGTCGATCCCGAGCCGCTGCCCGCAGACCACCCGCTCTGGTCGGCTCCCGGTGTCCTCATCACGCCGCACGTGGGCGGGCGTTCGCTGACGATGATCGATCGAGTCGTCGCCCTGGTCTCCCGACAGATCGGGCACCTGGCCGCCGGTGAGCCGCTCGAGAACCAGGTGCCCGGTGTGATGCGGGCGGCCGGCTGACGGGTCGGGCCGGCGGCGTGTCGCACTAGGCTGTTCGCATGCGAGGAGCCATCATCCATGCCCCCTACGACATCCGTGTCGAAGACCGCCCAGACCCGGTGATCGTCGAACCCACCGACGCCGTTCTCACGCTGTCCGCCACCTGCATCTGCGGATCCGACCTGTGGCCCTATCGGGGCATCAACGAGGTGCCGCGGCCCCAACCCATCGGGCACGAATACTGCGGCATCGTCGACGAGGTCGGCTCGGCCGTCAGCACGGTCAAACCCGGCGACTTCGTCGTGGGCGGCTTCTTCGCCTCCGACAACGAGTGCCCCAACTGTCGGGCCGGATTCCACAACGCATGCCGGCACTTCCAGTCCTACGACGGGTGCCAGGCCGAGAAGCTCCGCGTCCCGATGGCCGACGGCACTCTGGTGGCCACCCCCGAACCACCGCACGCCGATCTCATCCCGAGCCTGCTCACCCTGTCCGACGTCATGGTCACCGGCTGGCACGCCGCGACCATGGCCAACGTCCAGCCCGGCATGACCGTCGCGGTCGTCGGTGACGGCGCGGTCGGGCTGTGCGGCGTCCTTGCCGCTCAGCAGAAGGGGGCCACCAGGATCATCGCGATGAGCCGGCACCAGCAGCGCCAGCGACTGGCCCGAGACTTCGGCGCCACCGACATCGTCGAGGAGCGCGACGAAGCCGGCGTCGAGGCGATCCACGCCCTCACCGACGGTGTGGGCGCCGACGCCGTGCTCGAGTGCGTCGGCACCGGTCCGGCCATGATCCAGGCCATCGGCAGTTGTCGGGCGGGCGGCATGGTGGGGTTCGTCGGGGCGCCCCACGGCGTCGAGTTGCCGATCCGCGACATGTTCGTGCGCAACGTGGGCGTCCGCGGCGGCATGGCCCCGGTGCGGGCCTACCTGCCCCAGCTCATGGACCTCGTGCTCAGCGGTCGGATCCAGCCCGGCAAGGTGTTCGACCACCTACTGCCGCTCGAGCAGGCCGCCGACGGCTACGCGGCGATGCACGAACGCCGCGCGATCAAGGTGCTGCTCACGCTGTGAGCGGGCATCCCTTCACCCAGGTCGACGTCTTCGCGACCGGCCCGTTCACCGGCAATCCGCTGGCGGTCGTCCACGATGCCGAAGAGGTCGACGACGGGCGTCTCGCCGCGATCGCCCGGTGGACCAACCTGTCCGAGACGACGTTCCTGCTGCCACCGACCGATCCCGACGCCGACTACCGGGTTCGGATCTTCACCGGCACCGGCGAGTTGCCCTTCGCCGGGCATCCGACCCTCGGAACCTGCCACGCCTGGCTCGAGGCAGGCGGACACCCGAAGGGCGACGTCGTCGTGCAGCAGTGCGGGGTCGGGCTCGTGTCGGTGCGGGCGTCGGCCGGCCGTCTCGCCTTCGCCGCCCCCGCGCTGCTGCGCTCGGGCCCGGTCGCGGCCGACGACGCGTCACGGCTCACCACGGCCCTGGGAGTCCACCCCGACGACGTGCTCGACCTGGCTTGGATCGACAACGGTCCCGGCTGGGTCGGCGTCCGACTGGCGAGTGCACGCGCGGTGCTCGACCTGGAGCCCGACCCCGCGGCGATGGCGGGTCTCAAGGTCGCCGTCGTCGGGCAGGCGGAGCCCGGGGCCGACCACGACGTGGAGGTGCGGGCGTTCTACTGTCCGGGCCCGGCCGTACTCGAAGACCCCGTCACCGGCAGCGCCAACGCCGGCCTCGCCGTGTGGCTGATCGATTCCGGCGTGCTGCCGCACCGGTATGTCGCCCGGCAGGGCACCCGGGTCGGCGCCGACGGTCGGGTCGAGGTCGAGCGGGTCGGCGACCACACCTGGATCGGTGGTGCGGTGCGCACGGTGGTGCGGGGCACGATCGCCTGCTGAACGACCGGCGGCGTCGGAGCGCCCCAGGGGGTCATTGCTCCCAGTCGACGCCGATGTCGAGGGCGGCTGCCAGCTGCTCGGTGAGCGACAGCAGGTCGGTGGGGGCGATGATCGTTCCGGCCAGGCCCGTGACCCCCTGCAGACCATCGAGGCGACAGCCCGACAGGCGCGTGCGTCGGCAGTGCGCATGGCCGAACTGGACGCCGCTCAGGTCGCACCCCTCGAAACTCACGTCCTGGAGTTGCGCCTCGACGAAGTCGGCCCCGGTGAGCGTGCAGCCCTCGAACCGCACCCGGGTGAGCTGGGCGAAGCGCCAATTGGTGAGGTCGAGGACGCCACCGGTGATCGTGACGTCTTCGATGATGCAGCCGGCGAGCACGAGGCCGGTGAGCCGACTGCGGTCGAGGCGGACCCTGCGCCACAGCGACTCGACGAAGCGCGCGTTGGCGAGGTCGACACCGTCGAGGATCAGGTCGACGAGCGAGCCGCGATGCCAGTCGCTGTCGGCGAGAGTGCCCCCGTCGAATCGGCTGGAGGTGATCTCGGCGAACTCGGCGGCTTCACCGGCCAGGGCGACGTCGGTGATCGCGGCGTCCTCGATCACGAGGTCGGCGGAGAAGTCGCCGGCGGTGAGTGTCGTCGAGGTCAGGTGGTCGCCCGTCCGGGGGTCGTGGGGCGGCTTCGTGGCGCCGACGCGGGACGAGGCCATGCACAGACCCTAGCGAAGCCGGACGATGCCTCTTGTGGGCCGGTGTCACGGGAGATTAATCCACCCTGGCCCGGTGTTTAATACCCAGCCGGGTTACCCTCTTTGCATGCCAACGCTGCTCATTCTGGGAGCCGGGACGGCGGGCACGATGCTCGCCAACAAGCTCCGCAAAGACCTCTCGCCCGACTGGTCGATCAGCATCGTCGACCAGGACAACCTGCACGACTACCAGCCCGGATACCTGTTCATCGCGTTCGGCACCTCTACCGCCGAACGGGTCACCAAGCCGCGCTGGGCGCAGCTCCACGAGGGCATCGACGCCGTCGAGGGGCGGATCGCGAGCGTCGATCCCGACGCGCGCACGGTCTCACTGGCCGACGGCCGGGTGCTCGGCTACGACTGGCTCGTCATCGCGACCGGAACCAAGGTGCATCCCGAGATGATCGACGGCATGACCGACGAGCGGGTCTGGCGCAAGAAGGCGTTCGACTTCTACACCAAGAGCGGATCGGTTGCCCTGCACGACGCACTCGCGAGGTTCGACGGTGGGCGTCTGCTCATCCACATCGCCGAGATGCCCATCAAGTGCCCGGTCGCCCCGCTGGAGTTCGCGTTCCTCGCCGACGACTACTTCCGCAAGCGCCGCATCCGGCACAAGGTCGACATCACCTACGTGACGCCGCTTGACGGCGCGTTCACCAAGCCGGTGTCGTCGAAGGCCCTCGGCAACCTGCTCGCCGAGAAGAGCATCCGACTGGCAACCGACTTCACGGTCGAGGGTGTCGACCCCGAGACGAGCGAGTTGAAGAGCTTCGACGGACGCGCCCTGCCGTTCGACCTGCTGGTGAGTATTCCGCCGCACACCGGGGCCGACTTCCTCATGGGCAGCACACTGGCCGACCCGATGGGTTTCGTCGAGGTCGACAAGGGAACCCTGCGCTCGGTGCACTACGACAACGTGTTCGCCGTCGGCGACGCCACGAACATCCCGGCGTCCAAGGCCGGAGCGGTGGCCCACTTCGCGGCCGACCATCTCGCCGAGAACATGCTCCAGGCCTTCGCCGGCAAGCAGATGACCCACATGTTCGACGGGCACGCGAACTGCTTCATCGAATCGGGCAACGGCAAGGCTCTGCTGATCGATTTCAACTACGACACCGAGCCACTTACCGGCGTGTTCCCCGCGGCCGGCGTCGGCCCGCTGAAGCTGTTGCGGGAGAGCCGGATGAACCATCTCGGGAAGCTTGCGTTCGAGCAGATCTACTGGCACATGCTGATGCCCGGCTACCCGATCCCCGGGATTCCGGTGACCATGTCGATGGCCGGGAAGGTTCCGGCCGAGCAGACGAAGGACACGTGACATGCCGACCAACACCATCGAGAACTACACGTTCCAGTGCAACGACGAAGGCTTCTTCACCAACCGCGACGAGTGGAGCGAACCCCTCGCCGAGATCCTCGCCGAGCTCATCGGCATCGATGAGCTCACCGACGACCACTGGAAGGCCTTGAAGTTCATGCGCGACGACCAGGCCCAGACCGGCGCCACGCCGACACTTCGGCGCATGCAGATGGCCGGGGGCTTCGACGTCAAGCAGTTGTTCCAGCTGTTCCCCGGTAAACCGGCCAAGAAGATGAGCTACCTGGCGGGCCTGCCCAAGCCCGTCGGATGCGTGTGACAGGAGAGGCATGATGCGTACTGTTCCGGAGGGATTCATCCTTCCCAACTTCGGCGGCCAGGCGGCCGCGGCGTCCAGGGGCACCGCGACCGAGGGCGGCACCACCGGTGCGACCGTCTCCTACAGTGGTCCCCGCAAGCTGGCGATCATCTGCAGCAAGGGCAACCTCGACATGGCCTACCCGGGGTTGATCCTCGGCAACGCGGCGCTGGCCGAGGGGGTCGAGGTGCACCTGTTCTTCACCTTCTGGGGCCTCGACATGATCAACCAGAAGCTGAACAACAACCTCAAGTTCTCCATGATCGGCAACACCGCCATGCACATGAACCAGCTCGGCAACTACGTGCGGGGCGCCGAGCACTGGTCGATGCCCCAGATCATGGGCCAGATCCCGGGCATGACGTCGTTCGCCACCAGGATGCTCAAGGCCCAGATGGACGAGCAGCAGATTCCGCCGGTGCCGGAGTTCCTCGACCTCATGCAGGCCGCGGGCGCGCACATGTACGCGTGCAAACTGAGCTTCGACATGGCCAAGATGATCGAGGCCGACCTGCACCCCGGCGTCGAGGGTGTCATCAGCGCCGGCGACTTCATCGAGATCAGCGAGGGTGCCCAGACCATCTTCGTGTGATCCCTGGTATTCGCACGGCCGGACGCCGGACCCACCCATCGGGTCCGGCGTCCGGCCGTGTCAGGCGGGATCGGTCGTGGTGGCGAGCCAGCCGATGGCCCAGCCGGACCACTGACGGAACGCCTCGGGGTCGACGTCGGCGAACTGACGCCGGTAGGTCTCGAATCGCTGCGCGCCGGCGAGCCGCGCGGCCGCGGGCACCATCGGACGCAGGTCTGCCAGGGGGGCGACGTCGCTCCACGCGTCGAGGTACGCATCGACGAGCCGTGCGATGGCGGCGTCCGACAGGCTGATCGCCCGGGCGATGCGGAGGGGGATGGCGAGCACCCCGAACGGGTGGGTCCACACGGCGTCGCCGAAGTCGAAGAACCGCACCCGCCGTCGGTGGGGCCTCGACGGATCGAGGAAGCAGTTGGCCCCGTAGAGGTCGTTGTGATCGATCGACGTCGGGATGTCGACGCGGGCCAGCACGTCGACCGCGGCGTGGGCGCGGGGAAGCCCGGCGAGCATGGCGTCGGCGGCGGCGCGGTCGAGGTGGAACGGGTGGCCAGGGTGCAGCAGGTGGCAGGCGTCGACCTGAGCCTGCACGTACCCGGGCACCGCGGAGACCGGGAAGTCGGGGAGTCCGGCGCTGAGCAGCCGGACTCCGTGCGACTCGACCAGGCGCTGGAGTTCGGCGAACTCGGTGACGATCGCGAGCAGGGCGTCCGCGTCGGGTTCGCCGGTCTCTGCCACCACCGGACCGGCATCCCAGGTGGCCATCCGCGCTCCCGACACCGCGGCCGGGGGGACGATCCGCTCACCGACGAGTTCGGTGAGCACGAGCGTCATCGGACCCTCGAACGCCTGGCCGGGATGGTTCTCCTTCGCCCAGAGCCGCCCCCGGGTCGTCTCGATGCTGACCAGCGCCGACCAGAACGACACCCGGTGCACCACCATCGGCGCGATCGGCTCGGCGCCCGCCTCCGTGACGACCGAGGCGAGCCATGCGTCCATGTCGTCGCGCCACGCGTCCGAGCGCCACCGCGCGAGCTGATCGGGCCGGGGTGTCATCCCAGCACGATGGCACACCCGGTGGCCCTCGGCGGGCGCCGTGCCGAACTCGGCGCCGAGCCGAACCACGCGCCGGGCCGAACTCGGCGGTGTGCCGAGCGAGCGTCCGGCCTCCTGCGGCGTACGACCTGTCTCCTGCGGCGTACGAGTTGGTCGGATCGGGCCACCAGGTCGTACGCCGTCGGCCAGGTCGTACGCCGCGCGAATGACCGGGTGCTCCACGGGCCAACCGCCCGCCGGGTCATCCGCCGGCGACACTTCCGCGGGCAGGCGGGCCGTGGTTCGCAATGCCATCTCGGCCCATCGGGGCTAGCCTGTGCCCATGAACGGCGTGCGAGGTGGCGGTGCGGCTGCCCTTCTGGGACTGGCGATGCTGACCGGGTGTGCAACCACGGCCCCCACGAGTGCGACACCGGCCACGACGGCGGTCGCCTCGGTCGACCCGAGTTCGGCTTCGTCGCAGACGACGAGCCCCAGCGCGCAGGCCACGCCCAGCACGACGACGCAACCCTCGGGGAGCGGATCGTCGGTGCCCACGTGCGCCGACGCCGACCTGTCGATCGGCTTCGGCCCCAAGGCGTCTCCGCAGACAGGTGAGCAGTTCGACGTCCTCGCGGTGCGCAACGTGGGGCAGGTCACCTGTGAGGTGCGGGGATACCTGAGCATCAAGCTCAACCTGCACGGCACGACCACCCAGCCGTCGGTGCCTGATCGGGGCGGCATGTACGTCACCTCGGCGGCCCCGCAATGGGTGACCGTTCGGCCCACGCAGGAGGCCTACGTGATCGTCGCCACCTACCGGTGCGACCAGGGAGCCACCTACGTCGCGGATTCCCTGGCGGTGTCGCTTCCGGGCTCATCGAAGGTGACGACCCTGGCGATCACGGGTTCGGGGGCGGGCTCGCTCCCCTACTGCCCGAACCAGCCGGGCCACGAGGCCTCGTCGTCATCGGCGCTGCAGATGTCTCCGATCTCGGTGAGCGTCGCCGCGGCCGCGGGCGCCTGACATCCCTCCACGCGCGGACGCCGAGGGGTCTCGGGGCGCCGCGGAGACCCGCCGTCTGCTGTCCTCGCGGGCGTACACCGGGTCGTCCGGGCTCGGCCGGGGACGGAGTGCTTACCGCCGAGTGGCACCGGCAGGAACTCCCACGGCACCTCATCACGGCATAGCCTCGAACCCGGGCGGTGCACCGTCGTGCCTGACGCCCGGTCGCGAGGGGGTCGCCCGAGCGGCGCCGACGCTCGCGCCACCAAGCGGTCGCGGGTGCGACCGGAGTCGGAATTCAACCTCATCGAAAGGACACAGTTCATGGAGTACGTGACCCTGGGATCGACCGGCCTGAAGGTGTCTCCCCTGTGCTTCGGCACGATGTCGTTCGGGGCGGACGCCGACGAACAGACATCCGCCGACATGTACCGACGGGTACGGGAGGTGGGAATCAACTTCTTCGACTGCGCCGATGTCTACGCAGGCGGGGCATCCGAAACGATCCTGGGTGGGCTGATCAGCGACCACCGTGATGAGGTCGTCATCACCTCCAAGGTCTGCTTCCCGACGGGTGATAATCCCAATGACGCCGGACTCTCCCGCCGGCACATCGTGCGCGGTGTCGAGGCGAGCCTCACGCGGCTCGATACCGACTGGATCGACGTGTACTTCGTCCACTCCTTCGACGCTTCGACGCCCATCGAGCAGACCCTCGAGGCACTCGACCACCTGCGCCGCCAGGGCAAGATCCTGCACCTCGGGGTCAGCAACTGGGCCGCGTGGCAGATCGCGATCTCGCTAGGCGTCTCCGCCCGGGAGGGCCTGGCCCGTTTCGAGGTCGTCCAGCCGATGTACAGCCTCGTCCGGCGCCAGGCCGAGGTGGAGATCCTTCCCCTCGCGGCGTCGCAGAATCTCGGCGTCATCAGTTACAGCCCGCTCGGCGGCGGCCTGCTCACCGGCAAGTACGGTACGGGTTCGCGTCCCGACCACGGACGCCTCGTCGACAACCCCCGCTACACCGACCGGTACGGGCTCGACAGCGACTTCGCCACCGCCGAGGCGTTCACCGCCCTGGCCGCCGAGCTGGGGGTGACGCCGGCCGCACTCGCGGTCGCGTGGGCCATGGCGCATCCGAGCGTCACCGCTCCCATCATCGGGGCTCGCAACCTCGAGCAACTCGAGGGGTCGCTCGGGGCCATCGACATCGACATGACCCCCGACCTCTACGATCGCGTGACCGCCCTGTCGGCGACCCCGGCCCCGGCCAACGACCGCACCGAGACGCTCAAGCCCCGCTGGGCCTGAGCGCGCGGGGCGGCTGGGCGGAGCACGTCGGCGTCCCCTGCGTCGTCGGCGCTGCTCGGGATCATTCCCGGGCCTCGGGGTCGCTTCCGGGGCTGGGGCGTCCTCGGGGCTGGGAGCGTCCTCGGGGCTCGGCTCGTCCGTGGAATCGTGGTCGGCGTACGACCTGGGGCTTGCGGCGTACGAGATGGTCGAAACAGCCCGCCAGGTCGTGCGCCGCCAGCCAGGTCGTACGCCGCGCGGTCCTCCCCCCGCACCACCTTCGCCCGCGTGATCGTCGGACGGTGCCCCAACCGCGGGAGGACCCGCCCCGGGCGCTCCGGCCGGGGCGCTCGGACCGGAAGGGGTCAGTCGACGACGATGACGTACAGCTGCCGGGGCCCGTGGACTCCCTCGACCCGGCTCAGTTCGATGTCGCTGGTGGCCGAGGGACCGCTGATCCAGGTGAGCGGACGCCGGTCGGCGATCGAGGGCCGCAGCCGGGCCACCGCCTCGGGGACGCCGGACACCACCTGCGCGGCGGTGATCACGCAGACGTGCCGGTCGGGCACCAGGGTGAGTGCGCGGCGTCCCTGGTCGGGGCCGTGGTCGAGCACGATCGTGCCGGTCTCGGCGATCCCCACGGCGCAGGCGGTGACCACGCCGTCGAGCCGGTTGAGCTCGTCGTTGCCGAGCGGGGCGGCGTCCTCGCGCACGAACCGGACGCCGGTCGCCGCGGACAGCCATCCGGCATTGAGGCCGGCCGGCACGACCGCCTTGTCGGTGCCGGTGGCCGTCAGCCCGGCAGCGATCGCCGCCGGCAGTTCGGACGCCGCGCAGCGAACGACCGTCGCCCGGTAATCCTCGACCCGTTCGACGAATGTGGCGATGACGTCGCCGACCTCGACCGGCTGCCCGTAGGTCCACGGCACCTGCACGTCGGCGTCCGACGGGGTGACGTCGGCCAGCGCGGCACGGGTGCGGGCCAGGATCTCGTCGCGGGCGTTCATCGTGTCTCCTCGGGCGTCTCGCCGGCGGGCGAGGGGGCGGCCGGGTCGTCGCCGCGCTCGCGGCGCCACCACTCCCGGAATGTCTCGGTCGGCGGGGTCGGCACGTCGCGCGCGCTGGTCCAGGCCGACAGCGGCCAGGGCAGCGGTCCGAGGTGGTCGGTGAACCGGCCGAGCAGGCCCCCGCCGAGGGTGGACGCCCTCTGTGCGGCCTCGAGCCGGCGGTGGTCGCCCATCACCCAGCCCCCGCCGCGCATCATCAGTGGCTCGGCGTGCGGCAGGTGGACGCCGTGATCGGCCTTCTTCGCCTCGACGACCTCGTGGCGCAGGTGCACGAGCAGGTCGGGGATCGGGATCCGCACCGGGCACACGTCGCCGCACGCGCCGCACAGGGTCGAGGCGAACGGCAGTGACCGGTCGACCTCGGACGCGGTGCCGCGGATCTGCGGGTTGAGGATGGACCCGATCGGACCGGGGTAGACCGAGCCGTAGGCGTGGCCGCCGACCTTCTCGAACACCGGGCAGATGTTGAGGCACGCGGAGCAGCGGATGCAGCGCAGCGCCTGGCGTCCCACCCGATCGGCCAGCGCCCGGGTGCGGCCGTTGTCGAGCAGCACGACGTGCACGTCCTGGGGGCCGTCACCCTCGCGGCGTCCGGACCAGATCGACGTGTAGGGGTTCATCCGTTCGGCGGTGGAGCTGCGCGGCAGCAGCTGGAGGAACACCTCGAGGTCGTCGAAGCTCGGCAGCACCTTCTCGACGCCGACGACGCTGATCAGCGTGTCTGGCAGTGTGAGGCACATGCGCCCGTTGCCCTCGCTCTCGACGACGACGAGAGAGCCCGTGTCGGCGATGGCGAAGTTCGCGCCCGACACCGCCACCGTGGCCCGCATGAACTTGTCGCGCAGGTGTCCGCGGGCGGCGTTGGCGAGGTTGGCCGGGTTGTCGTCGAGGTCGGGCGGGGCCGGGGTGCCGTAGCGGCCCATCTCCTCGCGGAAGATGTCGCGCACCTCGGTGCGGTTGCGGTGGATGGCCGGCACCGAGAATGTGGCTCGGCCGGTCGTGTCCGAGTTGCACGATCAGCTCGGCGAGGTCGGTCTCCCAGGCGGCGATCCCGGCGTCCTCGAGGGCCTCGTTGAGCTCGATCTCCTGGGTGGCCATCGACTTCACCTTGACCACCTCGTGCGATCCGGTCGCCTGCACCAGCCCGACGACGATCCGGTTGGCCTCGGCGGCGTCCCGCGCCCAATGGACCGTGGCGCCGTTGGCGGTGAGGGACGCCTCCAACTGCTCGAGGTGGGCGGGCAGGTTGCGCAGCACCCTGTTCTTGATCGCCTCACCGGCGAGGCGTAGCTGCTCCCAGTTGTCGAGTTCGCCGACGACCCGGGCCCGCTTGTCGCGGATCGTGTGCGTGGCGTGGCGCAGGTTGGCCCGCTGCTGGACGTTGCCCAGTTCGTGCTTGGCGGCGGTGGGGAAGCGCGGCGAGTCGATGAGTTCGCCGCTCGGCGGGGCGGGCGTGAGCCGGTGGGCCTGGTCGGTCATGCGACGACCTCCTCGGTGCTCGCCAGGATCTCGGCGAGGTGGATGGGTGTGATGCCCGTGCGGCGCCGGGCGAGGACGCCACCGATGTTGAGCAGGCAGGAATTGTCGCCCGCCACGATGTACTCCGCGCCGGTCGTGATGATGTTGTCGGCCTTGTCGGAGGCCATCGCGACGCTCACGTCGGGGTTCTTGAGGCTGAACGTGCCGCCGAAGCCGCAGCACTGCTCGGCCTCGGGCAGGTCGACGAGGTCGAGCCCGCGAACGCCGCGCAGCAGCCGGTAGGGCCGGTCGCCCACCCGGGTGACCCGCAGGGAGTGGCAGGTGGGGTGGTAGGTGACCCGGTGCGGGAACGACGCCCCGACGTCGGTGACGCCGAGCACGTCGACGATGAACTCGCTGAGGTCGAGGGTGCGGGCCGCCACCCGTTCGCTGGCCACGACCAGGCCAGGGTCCCGGGTGCGTCGGGCGAGCATGGGGTGCTGCTCCCGCACGGCGCCCACGCAACTGCCGGATGGACCGACGACGTAGTCGTAGTCGGCGAAGGCCCGCACGTAGGCGCGCACGCTGGGCAGCGCCTCGTCGAAGTAGCCGGTGTTGGTGAACATCTGCCCGCAGCAGGTCTGCTCGCGGGGGAACACGACCCGGCACCCGAGTCTCTCGAGCACGGTGACGACGGCCTTCGGCGTGCCGGGAAACATCGTGTCGTTGACGCAGGTGGCGAACAGGGCGACGGTGATGCCCGACCCGGGCAGCCGCCCGGACGCCGGTTCCGCTGCGATGGGTGGGCCTGCCGGTGTGCTCATGCTGCTCCTCGACGGTGAGGCGGTGCTGGATCCACGATCGTCCGAATCCGGGATGGAGTCCACTATCGCATTGGTCCGACCATTTGTGAAGTGTTGCCCACCACCGGCCCCGACGCCGCTACGATCACCGACGTGAAGGCCTACGAACGTGTCCTCCAGCACGTCGACGACGGCATCCTCGACGGCACCTACCGGATCGGGTCACTGCTACCCGCCGAACGGGAACTCGCCGCCCGGCTCGATGTGAGCCGCACCGCCGTCCGCGAGGCGCTGCGCACGTTGCAGGCGCAGGGGATCATCGAGTCGAGCGTCGGTGCCGGCGACGCCGGCGGCACCCGGATAGCTGGTCGACACAGCCCCGCCCTGGCCACCCTGCTCCGGCTGCACGTGGCGCTCGGGCGCTTTCCGCGGGCCGATGTCGTCGACCTGCGGGTGCTCATCGAAGGCGACGCCGTCGGCGTCCTGGCCGCCCGCGCCGACCCGGACGACGTGTCGCGGCTGCGCAGGGTGGTCGAGCGGCAGCGGGACCCCGGCCTCGACCTGCGGGGGTTCAACGAACTCGACACCGCGTTCCACACGAGCCTGGCCGCGCTGGCCGGCAATCGGCTGGTGACCGACCTGGTGGCCGCCGTGCGGGAGTCGATCGCACGCGACGTGCGCGATGCGGCGTCCCATCACGTCGAGTGGGGTGACTTCCGTGAGGCCGTGCTCGATCAGCACGCCGGCATCGTCGACGCGATCGTGGCGGGCGACGCCGAGTCGGCGCGCCGGCGCGTCGAGGAGCACATCCGATGGAACTGGGGCACGCTGCTCAGTTCCTGACCCGCCCGTGCGTCGAGCTCACCTGGCGTCGGGGTCGGGCTGGTGGATCCCGAACACGTTGTTCTCGGTGTCGAGGAAATAGCCCTGCCACGCCATTCCGGTGAGGGCCATCTTGGGCAGCGCCACCGTTCCGCCCGCTGCGAGGATCTTCTGGGCGGTCGCGTCGAAGTCGTCGACCTGCACGGTGATCACCGCCCCACCGACGGGGCCGCCCTGACCGGGATTCTCGGAGCCGCGTCCGAGGATCGCTCCGTTGATGCCGGGCTGGTCGTCTGGACCGGTGATGAGACCGAAGTAGGGCGCGCCGACGTACCCGCCCCAGTCCTCCACCTGCCAGTCGAAGACGGTGCGGTAGAACTCGACGGCGCGCTGCAGGTCGCCCGCGTGGATCTCGAAGTGCACGACACGTGACATGACCGCTCCTTTGCCGGTTCCGGGGGCCGAGCGTCCCGGGATCGATCCACGCTAGCCCGACGCCGTGGCCGGCGGTACCCCCGATCGGCGGCGCCGCCCCGGCTTCCCCGGGTGGTCGGCTCGGACGCAGGGCGCCGGCGGGCGCCGTGGACAAGCGCTCGCCCGCACGTCGCCGCCTGTGCCAGGGTGGTGCCCATGCAGTTCAGCTTCAGCGCTCCTCGTCAGATCATCTTCGGCGCCGGTGTCATCGGCAGGCTCCCCGACCTGGCCGCGGGGCTGGGCCGGCGTCCGTTCGTCATCACCGGGGCCCACCCCGATCGGGTGGCCGGACCGCTCGGAACGCTCACCACATCGCCGGGCGGCAGGGTCGAGGCAGAGCCGACCGTCGACGACCTGCGGCGACTCACCGAACGGGCGCGCGCCGCGCGCGCCGACTGCATCATCGGGGTCGGCGGGGGCAGCGTCATCGACGCGAGCAAGGCCGTCGCGATGCTCGTGGCCAACGGCACCGATCCTCTCGACCACGCCGAGGTCATCGGCCACGGACGTCCCATCACCGAGGCGTCGCTGCCGCTCATCGCGGTGCCGACGACCGCGGGCACCGGCGCCGAGGTGACCGCCAACGCCGTGGTGCTCAGTCGCGAGCACGGCGTCAAGGTGAGCCTGCGGGCCACATCGATGATCCCGACGATCGCGCTGGTCGACCCCGACCTCACGCTCAGCTGCCCTCCGGGCACCACGGCCGACTCAGGATTGGACGCGTTCACGCAGTGTCTCGAGCCACTCGTGTCGCACGCCGCCACGCCGATCACCGACGCCTTGGCCCTCGACGGGCTGGCACACGCCGACGCGGTGCGTCGCGCGTTCGTCGACGGGGGCAACCACCGGGCGCGCGAGGAGATGTCGCTGATGGCGCTCTACGGCGGTCTTTGCCTGGCCAACGCCAAGCTCGGCGCGGTGCACGGTTTCGCCGGACCGCTCGGGGGCATGGTCGACGCCGCCCATGGTGCGCTGTGCGGGGCACTGATCGGGCCGGTGATCGAGGTGAACCTCGAGGCGCTGCGCACCCGGGACGCCGCGAACCCCGCTCTCGAGCGCTACCGCCGTGCCGCGGTCGCGGTCACCGGGCAGCCCGACGCCCAGGTGGGCGACCTGGTGGCCTGGATCTCCGACACGATCGACCTGCTCGGGATCCCTGGGCTGCGCAGGCTCGGACTTGACCCCGCGCGGCACCCCGAAGCGGTGGCCAAGGCGTCAGCGGCCAGCAGCATGAAGGGCAACCCGATCGTGCTCAGCGAGGCCGAACTGCTCGAGGTTCTCGCGCGCGCCGCGTGAGGTCCGCCGGCGCGCGGGGCGTTCGCCGCGCCGGGCATTCGGCGCGGCCGGGGAATCCACCCAGCGCGGACGGGGGAGCGATCCACCCAGCGCGGGCGGGCGGGGGCACCCAGCGCGGCCCGGTTCGTGGAACGCGTCGTCGGGCGGGTGTCCACAGCGGGGCCGCGTCCGTGGGGCTGGCGTTCGCTGCGGGGGCTGGCGTTCACAACGCGGAATCAGCAGCCAACGCCAGCCCCAGCGGCGCGAACGCCAGCCCGGGTCGTCGCCACCTTCCGAGTCGTCACCAGCGGTCGGGCCGTCACCAGCGGTCGGGGCGTCACCAGCGGTCGGGGCGTGGGAACCGGTCTGGTCGATTCACGCGCACCGGGCGGCGAAGTCGTCCATGAAGTCGATGAGTGCGAGGACGCCGTCGATCGGCATGGCGTTGTAGATGCTCGCCCGCATTCCGCCGACGGAGCGATGACCGGCCAGGTTCATCAGCCCGGCCGAGGCCGCCTCGGCGACGAACTGCTTGTCGAACTCGGGCTTGGCCAGCAGGAACGGCACGTTCATCCACGACCGGGAGTTGACGGCGACGGGGTTGGAGTAGAACGGCGATGCGTCGACGTACTCGTAGAGCGCGTCGGCCTTGTCGCGGTTGAGCTTGCCCATCGCCTCAAGCCCGCCCCGATTCTCGACCCAGTCGAGAATCAGCCCCAGCAGGTAGATGGAGAACGTCGGCGGAGTGTTGAGCATCGAGTCGGACGCCGCCAACTTCGCGTAGTCGAAGATGCTCGGTGTGCCGGGACGCGCGTGACCGATGAGGTCGCGGCGCACGATGACCACGGCCATGCCGGCGGGGCCCATGTTCTTCTGGGTGCCCGCGTAGATGACACCGAACCGGTCGACGTCGATCGGCCGGGACAGAATCGTCGAGCTCATGTCGGCCACCAGCGGTACCCCGACCTCCGGCACGTAGCCGAACTCGACGCCGCCGATGGTCTCGTTGGGGGTGTAGTGCAGGTAGACCGAGCCCTCGGCCGCGGCGATCGATCCCTGCTCGGGGGTCGTCGTGTAACCAGACGACGCCTCGTCGGCCACCACCGCGACGTCGAGTCCGAGGGCGGAGGCCTCCTTCGCCGTCTTCGCCGACCACTGGCCGGTGTTGACGAGGCTGATCCGGTCGCCCGGCAGGGTGAGGTTCATCGGCACACCGGCGAACTGGCCGGTGGCGCCGCCCTGGATGAACAGCACGGCGTAGTCGTCGGAGATCCCCATCACCCGGCGGAGGCGAGCCTCGGCGTCGGCCGCGCACGCGATGAAGTCCTTGCCCCGGTGCGACACCTCCATCACCGACATGCCCGTACCCTGCCAGTCGGTGAGTTCCGACCGTGCCTTGTCGAGCACCTCGATCGGCATGACGGCGGGGCCGGGGGAGAAGTTGTACACGCGCACGATCGCATTGTTCCACGTGCCCGACGACACGCCCCGGTGTCGTCGACTCGCTGGGCATTTCCCGGCTGTGCACCGGGGTTGTCCACAGGCCATGTGGAAAACGCCGGTGGAGTTGTGGACGCCTCGCCCGGAGGCTGTGAACAGTGATGGCCCGGCGGTGGATGATCTCGTCTCCGCGACTCGCTATGAGCGGTTGACAAGGAATTATCCTGTGGCGGTGGGCCAGGGGGCCGGACGGGGGTGGTGGGGTGGCGCCACGGCGTCCCAGAGGTGGCACCATCAGGCGGCGCGCCCGCCATCGGCGCCTTTCCCACAGAGAGTGTGGATAACCGGGTGTGAGCGCGAAGCCTTACAACGTGCCGTGATCCGTCCCCACGCGGGGGTCGGCTTAGCGGGCTGGCGTTCGCGACGCAGGGGCTGGCGTTCACTGCCGTTTGCGTGTCGTGAACGCCAGCCCCCGCGGCGAACGCCAGCCCCGCGGGTATGCCACGGGGGCAGCGGATGCCGGAGGCACGCGGATGCCGGGCCTCATCCTGCATGAATGGCTGGAACGTCACGGTGGCGCCGAGAGGGTGGTCGACGCCATGATGCGGGCGTTCCCCGACGCCGATCTGCAGGTGTTGTGGAACGACGACCCGGGGCGTTACCCGGATCGTCGGGTTTTCGAGACGCTGCTGGCGCGCACACCCCTACGTGGTCACAAGGCGCTGAGCCTGCCCGTGATGCCGATGGCATGGCGAGGACTGCCCGGTGACTACGACTGGCTGCTCGTGTCGTCCCACGCGTTCGCTCACCACGCCCGCCTGCGCAGGGCGAGGGTGCCCAAGCTCGTCTATGTGCACTCGCCCGCGCGCTACCTCTGGGTGCCGCACCTCGACGAGCGCGGAGCTCATCCGGTCATGAGGGCCGCGTCCCCCGCCCTGCGAGCGCTCGATCGGCATCGCGCGCGGGAGGCGACCGCGATCGCGGCGAATTCCGCCTACATCGGGCGTCGGATCGCCCGCGTGTGGGGCCGCGAGTCCGTGGTGATCCACCCGCCGGTCGACGTGTCGGGCTTCGGCGTCCCGGAGAACCTCACCGCCGACGATGAGCGCGTGCTGGTGGGGCTTCCCGACGAGTTCGTGCTCGGTGTGTCTCGCTTCGTCCCCTACAAGCGGCTCGACGTCGTCATCGCGACCGGTGAGGCCTCAGGTGTGCCGGTGGTTCTGGCCGGGGGCGGACCGCTGCGCGACGGCCTGGCCGCCCTGGCGGCTCGGGCGAAGGTGCCGGTGCGGATCATCGATGCCCCCACGACCCCGGTCGTGCGCGAACTGATGCGCCGCGCGAGCGTGGTCGTGTTCCCGCCCGTCGAGGATTTCGGCATCGTGCCGGTCGAGGCGATGGCCGCCGGGACCCCGGTGATCGCGAACGCCGAGGGCGGCGTCCGGGAATCGGTCATCGAGGGGGTCACGGGGGTTCTGGTCGCCGACTTCGAGCCCGACACCCTGCGCGCCGCCTACGCCACCGCCCGGCGATGCGATCCGGACGCCTGCCGCGCCCGGGCGGCCGAATTCAGTGCACAGGCGTTCGTCGATCGCCTCCACGCGTGGCACGCCGGGGTGCTCGCCCGACGCTGACCGGTGCTCCGCCCAGCGGGTCGAGACTCACGGGGCGGTGATCCGCGGGTCGTTCTTGTGGGCCTCCCAGTACTGGTCCATCGTGTCGTTCGCGAGCGCCGATGAGAGTTCGGCCATCTGTGCGGTGTTGACGACGTCGTAATCCTGGCCGTCGGAGGATCGTCCGAAGCCGCTGATCGGCGCCTGCAGCGAGCGCACGTCATTGATCGAGGTGACCCTCATCGACAGGGCGAGCCCCTCGATCGCCGAGTTGGTGAAGCCGGAGTCGACCGTGACATTGGGGGCGATCTTCTGCGCGACCCGGTTGAACTTCGCCGGGTTGGCGAGGATCTGGGGGGTGAGCACCTTGTTGAAGATGGCCTTGATCACGTCACGCTGACGCGCCGCCCGGTCGAGGTCGCCGTTCTTGAGGTCGTAGCGTTCGCGCGCATAGATCAGCGCCTTGCGGCCGTCGAGCGTGATCGTGCCCTTGGGGAAGGTGACCCCATCGCTGGCGGACGCCTGGTTGTTGTAGACGGTGATGCCGCCGATCTCGTCGATGAGGTCGGTGAATCCGGTGAAGTCGGTGACCACGGCGTGGTCCATCTGCACGTTGGTCAGCTCCTGCAGCGTGCGGATCGTCAGTGTCGGCCCGCCCCACGAGTAGGCGGCGTTGATCTTGGCCGTGCCGAACCCGGGGATCGGCACCCACATGTCGCGGGGGAACGAGATGAGATAGACCTTCTGCCGGTCACCGTTGATGTGCATGACGATCAACGTGTCGCTGCGCCCCCGGTCGAGGCCTCGCGAATCGCTGCCCATGATCACGATGTTCATCGCGTCGTTGGCGGCCGTGCTGGGCACCGGGTCGGGGCTGCTGGCAGAGGGGGTCACCACCGGCAGCAGGTCGGCCCGCGACGTCTGGCTGAGAGCGTTGTCGACGCTGCGGGCGTAGTAGCCGACCACCACCGCGATCGCGATCGCGAAGACCCCGATGATCGACAAGGCGACGAGCAGCGCCCGTCGACCTCGTCGGCCACCCCGGCGGGCGTGACGCGCCGCCGTGGTTCCGGTTGGATCGGCCCCCTCGGGCTGCTCCCGGGAAGACTCGTCGTCGAAGATCGACAGTTCGTCATCGGCCATCCGCCATCCGCCTCTCAGGTCGCCCCCGCGATCGCCGGGTCAACTGTCGCACACCCGAGGCCGGTGACCCTAGCCGGTCGCCGCTGTGGGCGGCCGTTGTCGCGGGGGACGCCGGTCATCTCAGCCGAGTGGGAGGGCGGCGACGTACTCCGCGAGCCGGGCGGAGGCGTCCGGCGGGCTGAATCCGGCCTGGGTGATCCGGTCGAGCGACAGCGTGCTGTGCCGCGGGCGCGGTGCCGTCGCCCGTCCCCGCGTGTACTCGTCGGTCGACACCGGGATGACGTCGGCGGGGTCGCGTCCCCGCAGGGCGAACACCTGCCGCGCGATCTCGGCCCACGACAGCGTCGGCCCCGAGTTGGTGAGGTTGTAGGTGCCGAAGGGCGCATCCGAGCCCAGCAGGTGGACGATGCCCGCCGCCAGGTCGGTGGTGAAAGTCAGGCGTCCGACCTGGTCGGCGACCACCCGGGGCGACGCACCCCGGTCGGCGAGGGCGGCCATCGTGCTCACGAAGTTGCGGCCCTCACCGATCACCCAACTGGTGCGCACGAGGTAGTGCCGCTCGAGGGTGGCCACGAGCGCTTCGCCGGCGGCCTTCGTCTGCCCGTACACGCCCAGAGGCGAGAGCGGCTCGTGCTCGCCGTGCACCTCGACACTGCCGTCGAAGACGTAGTCGCTGCTCACGTGGACGAGGGTGGCACGGATGTCGCGGGCGAGCCGCACCAGCCGAGCCACCGCGGTGACGTTGACGTCCCAGCACTCCCGGCGTCCCTCGGGGGTCTCGGCGGCGTCGACCGCGGTGTGCGCCGCAGCGTTGACGATCGTGCCCACCCCCGTCCAGTCGAAGCCGCGCAGCGCCTCGGGATCGGTGACATCGAGCGTGTCGCGGTCGACGCCGTCGGCGTCGGGCAGAGCCCGCCGCAGCGCCCGGCCGAGTTGGCCGCCGCTGCCGATGATCACCGTGCGCCTGCCCGGCATCGGGGCCACGGCGGCGAGCCGGGGATGTGCGGCGTCCGCGGCGCTGATCTCGGCCCGCTCGAGCGGGATCGGCCAGGGGATCGCCACGGTCTCGTCGGCCAGGTTGAGGTAGGTGTACGACGCCCGCGCCTCCGGGCCCCAGTGCTCGTTGACGAGGTAGGTGTAGACGGTGCCGTCGGCGAGCGCCTGGTATCCGTTGGCGACCCCCCGCGGCACGAACACTGCCTTGTCGGGTCGCATGTCGAGGGTGAAGGTCGCACCGAAGCTCGGGCCTTCGCGCAGGTCGACCCAGGCACCGAAGATCCGGCCGCACGCGAGCGAGACGTACTTGTCCCACGGCTCGGCGTGCAGACCCCGGGTGGCGCCGGCCGCGGTGTTGAACGACATGTTGTTCTGCACCGGGCCGAAGTCGGGCAGTCCGAGCGCAGTCATCCGGGCCCGCTGCCAGTTCTCCTTGAACCAGCCCCGGCTGTCGCCGAGCAGGGGCAGGTCGACCACCAGTAGCCCGGGGATCGGCGTGGTTGAGACGCGCAACTCAGTCATCCCCGCCCCTCACTGCCCCGATCGGGCGTACTTCGCCTCGGTGGCCGCCTTCATCGGTCGCCACCACGTCTCGTGCGTGCGGTACCAGTCGATCGTGGCGGCGAGTCCCTCCTCGAACGCGGTGTAGCGCGGCGCCCATCCCAGCTCGGCCCGCAACTTCGAGGAGTCGATCGCGTAGCGCATGTCGTGCCCCGGGCGGTCGGCGACCAGATCGTAGGCGTCACCCGGCTGCCCCATCAGCGTGAGGATCAGCTCGACCACCTCGCGGTTGTTCTTCTCGCCGTCGGCGCCGATGAGGTACGTCTCGCCGATCCGGCCATGCTCGAGGATCGTGAGCACGGCGGAGTTGTGGTCGTCGACGTGGATCCAGTCGCGCACGTTGCGTCCCGCGCCGTACAGCCGTGGCCGCACCCCGTCGATGAGGTTGGTGATCTGGCGGGGGATGAACTTCTCGATGTGCTGGTGGGGGCCGTAGTTGTTCGAGCAGTTGCTGATCGTCGCCCGGACGCCGAAGCTGCGCACCCACGCGCGCACGAGCAGGTCGGAGCCCGCCTTGGTCGACGAGTAGGGGCTCGACGGGTTGTAGGGAGTGGACTCGGTGAACCGCTGCGGGTCGTCGAGGGCGAGGTCGCCGTAGACCTCGTCGGTGGAGATGTGGTGGTAGCGGGTGTCGTGGTGGCGCACCGCCTCGAGCAGCGTGTAGGTGCCGATCAGGTTGGTCTGCACGAACGGCGAGGGGTCGTTGAGGGAGTTGTCGTTGTGGCTCTCGGCGGCGAAGTGCACGACGGCGTCGGAGTCCGCGACGAGGGAGTCGACGAGTGCGGCGTCGGCCACCGAACCCTTGACGAGCCGGACCCTGTCGGCCGGCAGGTCGGCGAGAGACGCCTCGTTTCCGGCGTAGGTGAGGGCGTCGAGCACGACGACCGTGTCGTCGGTGCGCTCGACGACCTGGCGGACGTAGTTGCTGCCGATGAACCCGGCCCCCCCGGTCACGAGTTGTCTGCGCATGGTCAGCAGCCTACGGGTTCGGCGCAGTGCGGCGCGGAGCGAGGCGTGCCCCCGGTCCCGCGGCGTACGAGGTGTCGCGCCCGGCGTACGACCCGTCGGCTGGAGCGAACATCTCGTACGCCGTCGGCCAACTCCTACGCCGCACACCAGCGGAAAGGGGGGCGGAAAAGGGGACGGAAAGGGGGGAGGGGCGGGCGCCGACGGCGCCCGCCCCTCCCGACGGTGGTGAGGACTCAGCCACGACCCATCGGTGACCTCGGGGAGCGACCCGGTGTCGCATCGGTCAGCATCGTGAGCATGGTCGAGAAGGCGGGCTTGGGGGTGTAGTCGGAGGTGAACGGCGTGGCATAGCCCTCACCCGAGAACACACCCGGCACCCAGGACTTCGAATCGACGAACTCCCACAGGGTGAAGCTCGAGCACTGCGACACGTTGAGGCAGGCCTGCAGCATGTCGCCGAACTGCTGAGCCTGCTTCTGCACGTCGGCGGGGTCCTTCGGCTGCCCCGACGAATCGACGAACATCCGCACGTCGGCCTCGGTGACCGCAACTTGCAGGCCGAGGTCGGCGAAGCGTTGCAGGTTCGCCTGCATCGAGGTGTCGAAGCCGTACTGCAGGTCGAGGTGACCCTGCACGGCGAACCCGCCCAGCGGCACCCCGTCGGCGAGCATCCGCTGCGCGAGGGCGTAGTAGGCGTCGCTCTTGGTGTTGATGCCCTCGACGGCGTAGTCGTTCAGGAACAGCACCGCATGGGGGTCGGCGGCGTGCGCCCAGCGGAACGCGTCCTCGATGAGGCCGACCGGGTCGGACGAACAGGCGTAGAGGAACGGGTTCTGGTCGGTGCGCAACCGCACGCCGCCGGCGTCCCACGTGTCGTGGAAGATCTCATTGGCGACGTCCCACTGGTAGATCTTGCCGCGGAAGTGCCCGACGACCGTGCTGATGTGGTCCTTGAGCACCGTCTTGGCCTGATCGCAGGTCCACGTCTTGTACGAGTCCATCACCCACTGGGGGTTCTGGTTGTGCCACAGCAGGGTGTGGCCCCGCACCGCCATGTTGTTGGCCTCTGCGAACGCCACCACGGCGTCGGCGCCGGTGAAGTCGTAGACGTTGGGCTGGGGCTCGGTCGCATCCCACTTCATGTCGTTCTCGGGTGTCACCGAGTCGAACTGGCTGCGCAGCACCTGCTGGTACTGGGTGGGATGGGCCGGGTCGTAGTTCATCAGGTCGCGCGCTCCCCAACTGGCGCTGCCGATCTTCAGGTCGATCGGCGCCTCCTTGCGCAGGGTGGCGGTGTTCATTCCGGGGGTCGCCAGCGCCGGGGCCGCGGAGGCCAGTGTCGCGCTGATGGTGGTGAGGGCCGCGAGGGCCGCGATGCGTCGTTGCATTTTCATGACCTCGGTTTCCTTTCGGAGTGTTCCGTGGGGTGTTGGTGGGGTGATGGGCCCCGTTGTGTCGGATCAGCCTCGCCTCCCTTCCGTGCCCGGCGTGTCCGGCGTACGAGTTGTTCTCCGCGGCGTAGGAGTGGTCGGAAAGGCGCGCCAACTCCTACGCCCTGGGACATCTCGTACGCCGCAGCGGTGGGGTCACCGCACCAGGGTGACCCCACCGCCATCAGCCCTTGACGGCTCCGGTGAGCCCGCCGACGATTCGCCGCTCGAACAGGCTGAAGAAGATCAGCGAGGGGATCATCGACAGCGAGGTGAATGCCAGCACCCGGGCCGTGTCGACCGAGTGCTCGCTGGAGAACGCCTGCACGCCGAGGGGCAGCGTGTACTGGGCGTTGTTGTTGAGGATGAACAGGGGCAGCAGGTAGTTGTTCCAGGATCCGATGAACGCGAGGATCCCGACCGTGATGACGCCGGGCAGCGACAGCCGGAGCACCATCCGGAAGAAGAAGCCGAGTCGGCTCGCCCCGTCGATGGCGGCAGCCTCCTCGATCTCCTTGGGGATCGCCGCGAGGAACGGGACGAGGATGATGATCGTCGTCGGCAGCGCGAACGCGATCTGCGGGAGGATGACCCCGGCCAGCGAGTTGGTGAGCCCCAACGACTTGACCAGCAGGTACAGCGGCGTGATCGCGACGGTGATCGGGAACATCAGGCCGGCCGCGAACAGCGTGTACAGGGCGCCCCGTCCGGTGAACGAATACCGGGCGAGCACGAAGCTCGCCATGAGGCCGAGCGCGACCACCGCGACCGTCGTCGAGAGCGCCGAGATCGCCGAGTTGCCGAACTCCTGCCAGAAGACGCCGCTGCGCAGCACGTCGAGGTAGTTGCCGATCTGCCAGGGATTCGGCCATCCGGACGGGTCGACCGTGATCTGGGAGTTCGTGCGGAAGCCGCCGATGATGATGTACAGCACCGGGGCCACGCAGACGGCGATGAGGATCACCGCGATGAGGTAGGTGACCGGGCTGCCCCACTGAGGCATCGGCTCCCCGGACCTCCGCAGGCGACTCCTGCGCCGGCGGCCGACGGATGTGGTGGTGGACATCAGTTCGCCTTCTTTCCGGGAGCGGAGGTGAGCGCACCCTCGGTGTCACGGCGCAGCACGAAACGCTGGTAGGCGAGCGCGATGACGAGGGAGATGAGGAAGATCACGCACGGCGACGGCGTTGCCGTAGCCGTAGTTGCCGGCCAGGCGTCCCTCGAGAACCATGTAGGTCGCCATCGTCGACGTGCCGGCGGTCGCCGAGACGTATTGGCCCCAGATGATGTAGACGAGGTCGAACAGCTGCAGCGACCCGATGACCGACAGGAACGCCCACACCCGGATCGTCGGGCCGAGCAGCGGCAGGGTTATCCACCGCTGGATCCGCCAGAAGGACGCGCCGTCGATGGCCGCGGCCTCGTACAGCTCCTCGGGGATGCTCTGCATGCCGGCCAGCATGAGGATCACCGCGAACCCCAGGTACTTCCAGGAGATGATCACCATGAGCGTCCAGATCGCCACGTTCGGATTGGCGATCCAGTCGAACTTCAAGGCGCCCAGGCCCATCTTCTGCAGCAGGTCGTTGAAGGCACCGGTGTACTGGAGCATGAGTCCCCAGCCGGTGCCGACGATGACCTCGGAGATGACGTAGGGCACGAAGATCAGCACCCTGATCAAGGACCGCCCCTTGATGTTCTGGTTCAGCAGCAACGCGAACCCGATCGCGACCGGGCCCTGCATGATGAGCGACATCACCACGATGAAGGCGTTGTGCTCGAGCGCGTGGAGGAACAGCGGGTCGGTGAGGATGATCCGGTAGTTCTGCAGCCCGGCGAAGTCCTTGGGCGGGCCGAAGCCCTTCCACCGGAAGAAGCCGTAGTAGGCCGCCATGAACACGGGGAAGATCACGAAGGTGAGGAACATCAGCACGGCGGGACCGGCCAGCACCAGGATCTCGAAGCGTTGCCGCCACGGGGGACGCCGGGCCCGAACCGGGACGGCCGGGGCCGCGGCATACCCGCGGACCCCGGCCGTCACCGTGCTGGAGCCCTCCAGAGGAGAACTGTTCTCAGCCATGGTGTTCAGGATCAGCCCTTCGCTGCGGCGCTCTTGGCCGCTGCGACGACGTCGCTCGGGCCACCCTTGCCGGCCAGCATGTTGACGACACCGGCGTTGAGGGCGTTACCCACGTTCTGGCCGTACATGGTGTCGAGGAACAGCACCACGTAGGCGGCGTTGTTGTAGGAGTTCAGGATGTCCTTGAGGGCGGGGTCGGTGACCACGCTCTGGGCCTGCTGGTTGCCCGGCAGGGTCTGGAACGCCTTGGCGTAGTTCTCCTGGTTCTGCTTGTTCGCGATGAAGTTCAGGAAGTCGACGCATTCGGCCGGGGCGTTCTTCGAGCAGGCGTACCCGTCGGAGCCACCCATCATCGCGCTCGGGGCGCCCTGGCCACCGCTGACCGCCGGGAACGGGAACCACCCGAGGTCGGGCAGCGGCTTCTGGTCGGGGGTCAGGGAGGCGATGACTCCGGGATCCCAGGCGCCCATGAGCTCCATCGCGGCCTTGTGGTTGGCGACCAGGCCGGCCGAGCTGCCGGCGCCCTGCTGGGCGGAGGTGGTGAGGAAGCCCTCGTTGAACGGCTTGGTCTTGGCGAAGTTCTGGAGATCCTGGCCGGCCTTGATCCAGCACGGGTCGGAGAAGTCACCCGACATCGCCTTGGTGGTCAGCACATCCTTCGAGCACTCGCGCAGCGCGAACATGTAGTACCAGTGGGCGGCGGGCCAAGCGTCCTTGCCGCCGAGGGCGATTGGGGTGATGCCGGCGGCCTTCAGCTTGTCGACGTCGGAGGACAACTCGGAGATCGTCGTGGGGGCGGAGGTGATGCCCGCCTTCTTGAACAGGTCCTTGCTGTAGAAGATGCCGTCGGGCAGCACCGAGGCGGGCATCGCGTAGAGCTTGCCGTTGACGGTGAACGCGGAGAAGATCGCGTCGCCGAAGGCCGACTTCACGTCGGGCTTGATCTTGCCGGTGATGTCCATCACCTGGTCGGCGGCCACCATGTCGGCGAGCTTGCCGCCGCCGCGGGCCATGAATATCGACGGCGCGCTGCCCGAGTTCATCGCGGTCTGCAGCTTGCCGTCGAGTTCCTCGTTCTGGATCGGGGTGATGTTGATCTTGACGTTCGGGTGCGCCTTCTCGAAGGCCGCCACCGTGTCCTGCCAGTACTGCTTGCCGGCGCCGGTCGTCGCGTTGTTCCAGAAGCTCATCGTGACCTGACCACCGCTGGACGCCGCAGACCCCGAACTGCTGCCACCGCAGGCCGACAGTGTCAGGCCGACGGCCATGGCCGCCGCCACGGCACCGATAACTCGTTTGCCCACCATCATGGGTCCTCCATCTCGTCGTTGAGTCACGCTCCCCGCGACGCCGTGCCGGGTCGCCGGAGCCCTCCTGCTGATTAGTATTGCTACGGCACTAAATCTTGTCAATCGATATCGATAACGTTTTCGTTAAGGCTAGAATTTGGCCATGCTGTCCACTGCGCGGGTGACGATCCGCGATGTCGCCAAGGCCGCGGGGGTCTCCGTCTCGACGATCTCGAAGGTCATGAACAACCGCGACGGCATCTCCGAGGAGACCCAGCGCCGAGTGCGACAGGTCATCGACGACCTCGGATACGTCAGCAGCGTCAGCGCGCGCAGCCTGCGGGCGGCGCGAACCGGCGTGATCGGCGTGCTGATCCCCGATTTCGAGCCGTACGCGACCGAGGTGCTCAAGGGCATCGCCCGTCGACTCAACGGGTCACCCTTCGAGCTCATGGCCTGGTCGGGTGGCGCCGGCCGCGACGCCACCCGCGGCTGGGAGCGTCAGCTCGTCGCGCGGCTCGCCGGCAGCGTGCTCGACGCGGCGATCCTCATCGCGCCGAGCGTCACGTCATTGCCCTTCGACGGGTTCCCGATGGTGGCTGTCGACCCCCACGAGGGGCCGGGCTACCTGCCCAGCGTGCGTGCCGACGACCGGGAGGGCGCGCGGCTCGCCGTCGAGCACCTCACCGGGCTGGGGCACGAGCGGATCGCGTTCCTCGGTGGACGCACCGACCTCGAGTCCGCCCGCGAACGGGAGAGTGGTTACCGCGAGGCGATGCGTGCCCACGGATTGGCCGTCGACGAAACCCTCGTCGTGCGCGGCGACTATTCCCTGGCCGGCGCCACCGAGCCCGCCCGGACGCTGCTGACCGCCACCCGTCGCCCCACCGCCGTCTTCGCGGCGAACGACCTGTCGGCCCTGCGGGTCATCGAGGTCGCCGACGAGGTGGGCGTCGATGTGCCGGGTGATGTGTCGTTGGTCGGCTTCGACGACATCCCCGAGTCGCTGCGCTCGGTGCCCGGTCTCACGACCATCGCCCAGCCGATGATCGACATCGGCGTGGAGGCGGCGTCGTTGTTGTTGCGACTCATGGCGCAGGAGGAACTGCCCAAGCGGGACATCAAACTGCCCACTCGGCTCGTCGTCCGGGAGAGCACGATCACGGTCCCGCTGCGCTGAGCCCGCCGATGAGACGGCGGGCACTGTCGGCTACCCGGCGGGTTCCCGGCGGTCAGGCCGGACGCACCTCGAGGTCGCGCACGTTCGACGACAGTTCGAAACCGGCGCTCGTCCCCGTCGAGGGCATGCGCAACTCATAGCCCCCCAGCCATCCGGCGACGCGCACCCGGCCCTGGTCGTCGGTGCGCAGTTCGGTGAGGGGGACCCTCCACTCGTCGCGCACCAGGTGGTGCAGCCTCGCGTAGGCCGGTTTGTGTGACCCGTCGGCGCGGATGAGTCCCGCCGGTGCACCGAGCCAGGCTCCCCGATCGGACAGGCCCCAGTAGGTCAACGACCGCACGCTCGGATGGGAGAACAGCAGCCGGTAGTGGCGCTCGAGTTCGTCGGCCTGGCGTTGCTCACCCTCGGGCGTGCTCGGCCACGAGTCGACCCGGTAGTCGTTGAGGTCGTCGATCTCCGGCGGCATGAGCCGACCCGAGACCAGGGTCGTCTCGGTGAAGTGCAGCGGCAGGCCGTAGCGGGAGAACCGATCGAGAATCTCGAGGGTCTTCTCCTCGCCCCAATAGCCCTGGTGCATGTGGCTCTGCAGGCCGATGGCGTCGACCCGCACGCCCGCCTCGAGCACCCCTTCGATGAGAGTGTCGTAGGCCGTGGACATGTCGAAGTCGTTGAGCAGCAGGGTGGCATGCGGGTTGGCCACGCGCGCCGTCTCGAACGCGAGCCGGACGGTGCCGATCCGGCCGAGCCGGCGCGACAGCCGGGTGATGGCGTTGTCCTCCGCGGCGAACACCGGCATGATCACCACCTCGTTGATGGCGTCCCACATGTCGATGAGACCGGCGAAATCGGTGACGTCACGCGCGATCCTGGCGCGCTGGCGCGCCTCGACCTCGTCGAGCGAGCGTCCGAGCAGCCAGGGGGCGGTGAGCGTGTGCCAGACGAGGGGATGGCCCTTGAGCCTCACGCCGCGATCGCGGAACCACTCGGCGGTTCGGCGCAGCCGAGACGTGTCCGGTTGCCCCTCGACCGGCTCGAAGCGACCCCAGTAGAAGGGCAGCGTGCACCAGTTGAACACCTGTAACCAATCGTCGGCGAGTCGGGTCAGCAGATCGTGATCGGGGCTTTCGGCGTCGACCTCGTGGTTCGCGAGGGGGATGACGTCGAACCCGATGCAGCCGAAGCCGAAGTCGTGCGACACCTGCTCGACGGTGACCGGCGTGTCGCGCGCCGGGAGGCCGTCGGCGTCGAGCACGGCGATGATCGACTCGCCCCGTCGGTGGGCCAGGGACGGGTCGACCTGCGGAGAAGTGGTGGCGAACTGCATCGATCCTCCAGGAGTTTGGTTGTGCACCAAAACTAATACCTTCCGGGCATTGCCTCGAAGCGGTGGTTGGGGGCAGCGCGGCGTCCCCGTGCGGCGTGCGACCCGTCGGCTGCGGCGTACGACCTGGTCGGACTCGGGCGATATCTCGTACGCCGCCGGCCAGCTCGTACGCCGACGACGCCGGGCGGGACGCCGACGAGTCGCCGGGGCGAGCCCCACGACACTGGGGGCGGGGCACCGCTGCACCCGGAACCGGACTGTGGCTAGATTTGGTTTCACCGTCGAAGGAGACCCCCACAATGACTTTCACCACCGCCGCCGCCGAGCTCCAGGCAGGCCTGGTCGAGTTGCGCCGGGCACTGCACCGCGAGCCGGAGATCGGCCTCGACCTGCCCCTCACCCAGCAGAAGATCCTCGCGGCCCTCGAGGGCCTGCCCCTCGAGATCAGCACCGGCAGGTCCCTCAGTTCGGTGGTCGCCGTGCTGCGTGGCGGACGCCGCGGGCCGGCGGTGCTGCTGCGCGGCGACATGGACGCGCTCCCGGTCACCGAAGACAGCGGCGTCGACTACTCCTCGACCATCCCGGGTGTCATGCAGGCGTGTGGCCACGACCTGCACGTGACCATGCTGGTCGGGGCTGCCCGCCTGCTCAGCGCGGTGAAGGACGACCTGGCGGGCGATGTGGTCTTCATGTTCCAGCCGGGCGAAGAGGGCCAGGGCGGCGCGATGGAAATGATCGACGAGGGCGTGCTGGACGCCGCCGGCGAGCGGGCGATCGCCGCCTACGGCATCCATGTCACCACCAACGTGCCTCAGGGCGTGTTCCGTTCCCGGCCCGGGATCCTCCAGGCCGCCGTCGACGAGATCCTCGTCCGCGTCGTCGGTCGGGGCGGCCACGGGTCGGCGCCGCACGAGGCGCTCGACCCGATCCCGGCCGCATGCGAGATGGTCACGGCCCTGCAGGCGATGGTGACCAGGCGTTTCAACATCTTCGATCCGGTGGTCGTCACGGTCGGCAGCTTCCATGCGGGCACGAAGAGCAACATCATCCCCGACGACGCACGCTTCGACGTGACCCTGCGCACGTTCTCGGTGGCGTCCCGCGAGACGATGCGGGTCGAGGCCGTGCGGCTCCTCGAGTCGATCGCCGCCGCGCACGGGCTGCGTGCCGATGTCGACTACGAGCCCGGATATCCGCCCACGGTCAACAACGCCGACGAGTTGGCCTTCGCCCGCGACACCGTCACCGACGTCTTCGGAGACGGCCGCTTCGAGCTCATGGCCGACCCGATCGCGGGGGCCGAGGACTTCTCCTACGTGCTCGAGCGTGTTCCCGGCTGCTTCATCTTCTACGGAACACCGGCCGAGGGCGCCGATCCGCTGGCCACGGCCAGCAACCACTCCGCCCACGCGGTGTTCGACGACCGGTGGCTCGGCGACGGGGCGGCGCTGCTGGCCGAACTCGCCGCGCGCAAGCTGGCCTCGGCCGGGGGGTCCGCACCCCGAGCCTGACACCCCGGCGTGCCACTGCGTCCCAGCCCGGAGATCAGCGACGAGCCCGCCGCGCGGACGCCGGCACCCAGAGGTGGGGTGCGCGAGCGGTCGTCACCGGTCGGGACGCCGGAGCGCTCAGTCGCGCGCGGCGCGGGCGAGCACGCCCAGCACGGCGAGCACGAGCGTGATCGACGCGGTGACCACCCACCAGGGCCCCCGCGGCAGGATGTCCGGCGCCAGGGCCACCGCGCCGACCAGCACCACAGCCCCCGCCGAGGCGCCGAGCCAGCCCAGCCAATGGCGGGAGGCGAGCCCGCTCGGACGCAGGTCGGCCTGCACCGGGCCGCGCGCGGCGAGCGTCGCGAGCAGGTGGATCACCGCGAACGCCCCCGTCAGGCCGACGGCGGCCGGCCACGGATGGTGTCCGGTCACCGCCCAGAACAGCAGGACGCCGATCATCACCGCGCCCGGGGCCACCGAGTCGGGAACGATGGCGGCCACCACCGCGAGGCCGACGAGCACGATCCTGAACACCTCGGCGAGCGGCCCGTCGAGGGCGATCGCGGCGAGACAGGCCGCGAGCAGCAGCACGCGCAGCACGATCATCGCCGCGGCTGCGGTGCGCAGCGCCTGAAGCAGGTCGGAGATGCGTTCGGCGATGTCGGAGATCACCGGCGTCCTCCTCGCAGCCGGGGCGCCTCGCGGGCGGCCTCCATCGCGAGCAGCACGCTGGCGAGGCTCGCCGGGCCACGCCACGGCGTCACGGGGACGCCGAGCGTGCGCAGGCGGTCGACCACCCGGTCGCGTTCGAGGCGCCGCAGCATCCAGCCCTCGGTGAGCCAGTCGGAGTCGCGCCCGGGAACGGACTGGCGTCCGAGGCCGGAGGGCAGGGTGTCGACGACGACGAGCTCGCCGCCCAGTCGGCGCAACCGCACGAGTTCCGCGACCGTCGCCTCGTCGAGCAGCGGCGAGCATCCGAACACGAGAGTGCCCGGCGTGAGACGGGGCACGCGTCGAACCATCCACTGGTCGGGTAGGTCGCGGTGGGTCTGCGCCAGCCGGTCGAGCAGCAGCCGCACGTGTCGGGGGCCGGTGCCCGACGGTAGGTCGCCGATCCTCAGGCCGAGGTCGTGCAGCGCCACCCGGTCGCCGAAGCTCACGTAGTGCTGACCGATCGCGGCGATCGCGCGCACCGTCGCATCCAGGCTCGACGCCTCGTCGCCGATCCCCTCGAGCGATGCGAGCGTGTCGGCGACGACCAGCACGTCGGTGTCGCGGTCGCTGAACGTCTCGGTGACGTGCAGGCGCCCGGTGCGTGACGACACCTTCCAGTTGACCCTGCGCAGCCGGTCACCCGGCACGAATTCGCGGATGCCGGCCAGCTCGGTGCCGTCACCGCGGCGGGCCGAGCGGTGCAGGCCGGCGATCCCGATGGGGCGCGCGACGCCGCTGGCCCCCTCGAGGCGGGATGCGAACGGGCGCACTCTCACCCGGCACACACCGCTGCTGCCGACGCTGCGCCACGCCCCGAGCGGGTCGCTCAGCACGACCCTCGCCGGCCCGACCTCGTAGCGGCCCCACAGCAACGGCTGGAACCCGAGCGCGAGATCATCCGGCGTCCCACCGACGAGCGCGCCGTGGGCGGGGTCGAGCCGGGCGTGTTCCGGGGGATCGACCACTGCCGCGACCACCAGTCCGGACGGTGCGGTGACGTGCAGGTTGGCCTCGTCGCCTTCCCGCATCCGGGTGTTCGCGGGGGTGATCGCCGCGCGGGCACCGTCGAGTCGGTGCCGGGTGACCACCGCCCACGCGACGTAGACGAGCAGCGGTGTCACGACGACGAGCACGTCGACCCGCCGGGCGAGCACAGCGGTGAGTGCACCGAGCAGTCCGACCAGCACGGCGCGCACCAGGGCCGCGGTGGGGCCGGGACGGTAACCCGGGAGGCGTGGGTCGATGCTCATCGCCGGTCTGCGGCGGGACGCAGGTCGCTCGCGTCGGGAACGGGCACCTCGTCGAGTGCCCGGGTGACGATCGATTCGGCGGACACGTCGTTGAGCCACAGCTCCGGCCGCACCGTGATCCGGTGGCCGAGCGCCGCGGGGGCGAGATCCTTGACATCCTCGGGGATGACGAAGCTGCGTCCCCGGATCAGCGCCAGGGCCCGGGAACAGGTGAGCAGCGCCAGCGACCCACGCGGCGACGCGCCGACGAGCGCGGCGGTGTCGCGGCGGGTGGCGTCGACCAGTGCGATCGCGTACCGGCCCACCGACTCGGCGACGTAAACCTCCTCGGCGCTCGCCTGCAGCGACAGCAGCCGGTCGGCGTCGAGCACCGGGTCGACGCTCTGATCCTCCTGTTTGCGGGCGATCCGTCGGGAGAGCACCTCCCACTCCTGGTCGGGGGTGGGGTAGCCGAACGACAGCCGCAGCAGGAACCGGTCGAGCTGGGCCTCGGGCAACGGATACGTGCCCTCGTGCTCGATGGGATTGGCGGTGGCGATCACGTGGAACGGTTGCGGCAGGGGGAACGTGGTGCCCTCGACACTCACCTGGTGTTCCTGCATGGCCTCCAGCAGCGCCGACTGGGTCTTCGGCGGGGTGCGGTTGATCTCGTCGGCGAGGAGGAGGCCGGTGAAGACCGGTCCGGGGCGGAAGCTGAATTCGGCCCGGGTCTGGTCGAACACGTAACTGCCGGTGAGGTCGCTGGGCAGCAGGTCGGGCGTGAACTGGGCGCGCCGGAAGCCGAGGCCGAGCGCCTGCGCCAGCGTCCGGGCGGCGAGGGTCTTGCCGAGCCCGGGCAGGTCTTCGAGCAGCACATGGCCCCCGGCGAGGATCCCGGCCAGCACCATGGTCAGTGGCTCTCGCTTCCCGACCACCGCGCGGTCGACCGCGTCGAGCACGGACGCCGCGAGCCGGGTCGCCTCGGCGGCCGGGAGCGGGGCGGGGCGGGCGCCGTCACCTGGGTGGGGCGCATCGACGGTGGCACCGTGGGTGGTGGCGGGGGAGGGGTTCACAGGGACTCGATCTCCTTGAGGTAGGCGCCGAGAGCGGGCCGGCGCAGGGCGGGCGCGGGCCCGTCGCCGGTGAGATAGGTGAGCAGGGCGGGCGAGAGCAATCGATCGGCGCCCCGGAACGGCTGGGCGGGATCGGCGTCGTGGTGGCGCACGAGCCGGTCGGTCACCAGCCCCGTGAGCTCGTCGTGCAACTCCGCGGTGGTGAAGCGTCGCGCGGGGTCGGCTCCGCGCGCCAGGTCTGCGAGGCGCACCGCGCGCCGGTCGCGGGGAAGATGCGGGCGGCCGCGCTCGAGTTTGACGTCCCACGCGATCCCCGGAGGATCGGGCCACAGCACGTCGGAGAAGGCGAAGCTCAGCAGCGCGCCGAGCCCGGAGACGAGGATCGCGAAGGCCACCGACAGGTTGAGAGACACCGCGGCGCTGCCCCACATCAGCAGGGGCACGGCGATCGCCGCCCCGATGACCCGGTTCACGAGCCCACGCAGGACGCTGCCACGGGCGGGCCACCTCACGACACACCTCCCCCGAGCGCGGAGATCAGCCGCTCGAGTGCGTCGACCGCCCGGGCTCGGTCGGCCGGCTCGGCGGGCAGGGTGCTGAACATGGCCCGCCGGTAGAGGTCTGCGAGCGTGCGCAGGTCGTCCGGCGTCGCCGGGGTGGCGCTCAGCACGCCGACCGTGAACTCCTCGGCCGTCTGGGACGCCAGCCGTGGCACGCCCGTGGCCGCGGCGGCGTCCTCGAGGCGCCGCCAGCACTCGAGGATCACGTCGTCGAGCTGGTCGCCGGTGCGCAGGCGGATGAGCGTGTCGCTGAGCGATTCCGCGACCGCTTCGACGAGTTCGGGCAGCGCCTCGGCATCGACCAGATGGTCGGCCTCGGCCTGCTCGAGGTCGCGCCGCCGGCCGAGGTCGCGCACCGCCCGGGCCAGCACCAGCACGATGATCCCGACGACGGCGAGCACCGCGATCCCCAGCAGCAGCGGACCGACCCAGGCGGGGATGGTGATGGGGTTCGAGGGCGGGTGGGCCCTGGGGGGTGCGCTCGGCGGCGGGGAGAACAGCGGCGCCGTGTGCGTGTAGTGCGGTACGACCGGGCCGACCGGCGCCGGCGAGGCGATCCGTCCGAAGTGGCTGGTCGCGCCGAGGGCGAGCACGACGAGCAGCGCCACCGTCGCGCTCGTCGCGAGGATGACCCGCCACCCGGCATCCCTCATGGGCCCATCTAAACCCATCCGTAGGGGACGTCCGTAACGCACCCGCGTCCCGACGGCCTTCGCGGGTGGGATGAATCCCTCTGACAAGGCACGACGTGCGCCAATGGGCTTCACGCAAGCTTCACAGTGCCGTGGCCACAAGCATCACATCGCGGCTCCACAGTGGGAGTTGAAGCGGGGACCGTCCCTCACAGAGGGAACGCGGGAAACCGTTCCTCACGAAGGAGTCACGATGTTCATCCGCAAGAGTGTTGGCATCGCCATCGCCAGCGTGTCGATCGCGGCTGCCGCCCTCACGGGGTTCGCCGTGAGCGCCCAGGCCGACACGACCACGCCCAGCCCGACGCCGTCCGCCGGCGTCCAGATGCAGCGGGGCCCGAACACCAACGCGCCCGGCACCGGCGTCTGCGACGGCAGCGGCTACGCCGCACGCACCGCCGATGGCGCCCGGGGCGGCTACGGCTACGGGCACAGCTACGGGTTCACCTGGATGGCGAACTACCTGGCCGAGAAGCTCGGCGTCGACGCCACCAAGGTGTCGGAGGCCCTGCAGGCCTACCACGCCGACAACCCGACCACCGAGCCGGTTCGCAACCTCACCGAGGCGCAGATCCAGACCCGGCACCAGGAGATGGCCAAGTATCTGGCCGGCAAGTTGGGGGTCGACGAGACCAAGGTGTTGAACGCCCTCAACGCGATGCAGGACACCCGTCAGGCCGAGAACCAGGCCGCCCCCGGCGGCCACGGGCCGCGCCGCTGACCGGTCGTCATGATGATCCGGGATCCCGACCACGGTTCGGGGTCCCGGATCAATGCTGTCCACGGGTGTTCCGAGGGCGACCGGATTCGCGGAACGGCGCACCGGCCGACCCGCGTGCGGTCGGCATCACGCCCGGGCCGAGACGTCGGCCGCGGACCGGGTCGGCGTTCCGCCGCGGCCCGGGCCGACGAGGACGCGGTCGAGGTGCCAGGCGTCGGCCAGCAGTTCGAACGAGCGGATCCGCAGTGCCGGGTCGTGGGTGTATGTGGTGACGATCAGTTCGTCGACGCCGGTGTGTTCGACGAAGGCCTCGAGCTTCGCGACCACCGCGTCGGGCGTCCCGACCATGGTGGCCGGGCCCGAGGCGTCCCCCAGCAGGTAACGAGCCGACTCGTGCACGACCTCACCGAGGTCGTCGACGGGTGGGTCGAGCGGGGCCAGCTGGCCGGTTCGGATCCGCACCCGCATGAGTTGGCTCGTGGTGAAGAGGTAGTCGGCTTCCTGTTGGCTGGGGGCCACGAGCACGTTCACCCCGGCCATGGTGTGCGGCTCGGGCTGCTCGGCGCTCGGGGTGAAATGGTCGCGGTAGAGGGCGAGCGCCTGGTCGAGCGAATCGGGGGCGAAGTGGGAGGCGAACGCGTAGGGCAGCCCCAGCGCGGCAGCCACCTGCGCGCCTCCGAGCGACGACCCCAGCATCCACAGGGGCACGTGGGTGCCCTGGCCGGGGATCGCCCGCACCCGGGAATCCCCGGGATCGCCGAGGTAGCCCCGTAGGTCATCGACGTCGTGCGCGAAGGTGTCGAGTTCGCCGTGGTGGCGCTGAAGAGCCGCGGCCGTCATCGGATCGGTGCCGGGAGCCCGTCCGAGGCCGAGGTCGAACCGCGCCCCGTGGATCGTGGCGAGGGTTCCGTAGTATTCGGCGACCATGAGCGGTGAGTGATTCGGCAGCATCACGCCGCCGCTGCCCAGCCGGATCCGCTCCGTGCGCTCGGCGAGGAAGCCGAGGACGAGCGAGGTGGCCGAGGCCATGAACGTCTCGCTGCCGTGATGCTCGGCCACCCAGTACCGCGCGTACCCGAGCCTGTCGGCGGCCCGGGCGAGGGCCGCGCTCGCCTCGAAGGCGTCGTGGCGGGAGTGCCCCTGCGAAACCGGCACGAGATCGAGGACTGACAGCGGGACGCGTGGACTCATGTGAGGCCCAACCACGCGGGTGGCCCGGGTGTTCCCTGGCCGTGCGCCTCGGGGCTCGGACACGCGCGTTGGGGCCCGGGGCTTCGCTGGGACGGCGTCCTGTGGGCCCTGCGGAATTCGCCTCCCCTGCCATGTGTCGGGCCTGTCCGGTGCGGCTGTGGCAGGTGGGGCGAAAAATGCAGAGGGCGGGGATCGGGCCGTGGAACCCCGACCCGGTCTGACGCCGGGCCGCCGGGGTGTACCACCCGACTCGTCGGCTCCCTACACTGCCCAGCATGACCCAGACCAGGCCCGATCCAGTCGTGGAGTGGCTGGTCGACTCCGACCCGGCGGTGCGCTGGCAGGTGCAGCGCGACCTGCTGGACGCCCCTGGCGATGTCTGGGGGGTCGAGCGGGCCCGGGTCGCCACCGAGGGGTGGGGCGCCGAACTGCTTGCCCGCGAGGACGCCGACGGGCAATGGGACGGCGGCGCGTTCTTCCCCGCCGACTTCACCGAACAGGAATGGCACGACTCGGGACAACCGTGGACCGCGACCGCCTGGGTGTTCACCCAGCTGCGCGAGTTCGGGCTCGACCCCGACAGCGAACCGGCCCGGCGGGCGGTGCGGTTGGCCGGCGAGAACAGCCGGTGGGAGGCCGACGACAGCCCGTTGTGGCACGGCGAGGTCGAGGAGTGCATCAACGGGCGCACGCTCGCCGACGGCAGCTACTTCGGTATCGACATGACCGAATTGGTCGAGCGGCTGCTGGGAGAGGTGCAGCCCGATGGCGGCTGGAACTGTGAGCGGGTCAACGGGTCGGCCCGCTCGTCGTTCGACACGACCATCAACGTGCTCGAAGGCCTGCTCGAGTTCGAGCGCGCCACCGGAGGCACGCCGGCGTCCCGGGGTGCCCGCCGGCGGGGTGAGGAATTCCTGCTCGAACGTCACCTCATGCGCCGGCGGCGCACCGGCGAGATCGCCGACCCCGACTTCCTGCGGTTCAGCCATCCCGTGCGCTGGCACTACGACGTGCTCCGGGGGCTCGACCACTTCCGTTCCGCCGCCCTGCTCGACGGCGCCGGGCCCGATCAGCGCCTGGCCGAGGCCGTCGAGGTGGTGCGATCGCGTCGGCGTCCCGACGGCCGATGGAATCTGGACATCTCGTGGCCCGGACGCCGCTGGTTGACGATGGACGCGGGCGAGGGCCGGCCCTCGCCGTGGATCACCCTGCGCGCCCTGCGCGTGCTGCGCTGGTGGGACTCCCACTGAGCGGACGGCGTCCGCACCCGTGGCCACGACGCGCGCGGGCCGGCGGAGAAACTACGGTGGTGCGCGTACGCATCGACTCGTTCGGGAGGATCCCATGGTGGACACGGCTCGGCTCAGCACCGCCGTCGCGACGGCGCGCCAGGAGTACGAGGAGCTGAAGTCCAGGGGACTGAAGCTCGACATCACCCGCGGAAAGCCGTGCCCCGACCAGCTCGATCTGGCCAACGCCATGCTCAGGTTGCCGGGCGAGGGAGACTTCACGACGCCCGACGCGGGCGACCTGCGCAACTACGGCGGAGCCCCCAAGGGGTTGCAGGCGTTGCGGGAGATCTTCGGGCCGCTTCTCGGCGTCCCCGTAGACCAGTTGGTGGCCCGCGACAACTCATCGCTGGCGCTCATGCACCAGTGCGTGTCGACGTCGTTCTTCCATGCTCCGGGTGGGGCGGAGTCCTGGCAGGGCCAGGGTGTGAAGTTCCTCGCGCCGTCGCCGGGCTACGACCGGCACTTCTCGGTGTGCGCCGACCTCGGCGTCGACCTCGTGATCGTGCCGATGACCCCCGAGGGGCCAGACATGGACGTCGTCGAACGCCTGGTCGCCGACGACCCGACGATCAAGGGCATCTGGTGCGTGCCGAAGTACTCCAACCCCACCGGCGTCACGTTCGGTTCCGAGGTGGTGTCGCGGCTGGCCGCGATGCCGACGGCTGCTCCCGACTTCCGCATCTACTGGGACAACGCCTACGCGCTGCACCACCTGCGGGAGGTTCCCGACGAACTCGACGACCTGCTCGCCGCGTCTGCCGCGGCAGGGCATCCCGATCGGACGTTCATGTTCGCCTCCACCTCGAAGATCTCGTGGGCGGGCGCGGGGGTGTCGTTCTTCGCGTCGTCACCGGCCAACGTCGCGTGGTTCCTCAAGCACGACTCCATGCGCTCGATCGGACCCGACAAGGTCAATCAACTGCGGCACGTGCGCTTCTTCCAGACCCCCGACGGGGTTCTGATGCACATGCAGAAGCACCGGGCGATCCTCGCCCCCAAGTTCGACGCCGTCCTGCGCCAGCTCAACGAACGCCTCGGCGACCTCGGAATCGCCAACTGGACCGATCCCCACGGCGGGTACTTCGTCTCGGTCGATCTGGTGCCCGGCACGGCCAAGCGGGTCGTCGAACTCGCCAAGGCGGTCGGCGTCGCGCTCACCCCGGCCGGGGCCACCTACCCCTACGGCAACGACCCCGACGATCGCAATCTTCGCATCGCCCCGTCGTACCCGTCGGCCGACGAGGTCGACGCCGCGATGCGCGTGTTCACCACCTGCGTCATCCTGGCTGCGGGAGAGAAGCTGCTCTGATCCGACCCGGAGGAGCACAGGAGATGCACAGGTGGCTCTCAGCCGAAATTCAGCGTTCCCGACGGATAGTTGAAGGTGGTGCACATTTCCGGTGCGCCCCGGAAGTTCCAAGGAGTAACGATGACAGGAGCTCTCTCGCAGAGCCTCACGCAGCACCGCATTGAACGCGACCGGAACATGCCGGCCCGCAGCGTCGCGATCTTGCACGCCGAGATCGCGGGACTGGCGGCGTCCGGCATCACCGACCACGCACTGCGCACCGGGTCGACCGCCCCGGATTTCACCCTTCCCGACGCCGCCGGGCAGCCGGTGCATCTGGCCGACCTGCTCTCCTCGGGACCTGTCGTACTCACGTTCTATCGCGGTGGCTGGAGCCCCTTCTGCTCCGCGGAGCTGACCTCGTGGCAGGCGAAGCTCGCTCAGGTGACCGCGCACGGCGCGTCCCTCGTGGCGGTGTCGCCGCAGACGCAGGCGGCGTCCCAGCACACCGTCGAGACCCTGGGCCTCACCTTCCCGGTGCTGTCGGACGTCGGCAGTGAGGTGGCGCGCACGTACCGCCTGGCCCATGCCGTGCCCGAGGGCATGCGGCGCATCTACGCCGAACGGGGTGTCGACATCCCGGCCGCCACGGGTGACGTCAGCTTCACGCTGCCGATGCCGGCGACGTATGTCATCGACACCAACGCGACCATCGTGTGGTCATTCGTGCACGCCGACCACACGATCCGCGCCGAACCCGACGAAGTCATTGCCGCGCTGTCGGCGCTGACCCGCAAGCACGCCCATCATCCGCGGCCGCGCATCTCACTGTTCCACTCGTCGCGGGAGGCCAAGGCGAGCTGACAGGCCGCCTCAGTCGAGCCGGGAGGCATGGTAGGCGGCGGCGAGATCCTCGTCGCCGTGACCGGCCGCGCTCGCCCGGTCGAGCCGGTCACGCGCCGCCTCGACCGCGTCGATCCGGACGCCGGCCCGCTGGGCCGCGTCGGTCATCAGCCGGGCGTCCTTCGCGGCGGTCGACGCCCCGAATTGTGCCGGTGCCAACGATCCGTCGAGGATCAGCCCGATCTTCGCCGCGAGGTAGGGGGTGTCGAGGGCGCCGCCGGAGATCAGGTCGAGGAACCCCCGCGGTTCGACACCGAGCGCCTCCGACAGCGTCACGATTTCACCGGCGGCGTTGGCCACGGTGACGACCCAGCTGTTGGCCACCAGCTTGATCCGCGATGCCGGAGCCGCGACGGGGTCATCGCCCAGCCAGGCCGTACGCGAGCCGACCGCGTCGAACACGGCGTCGGCCACCGCGCGCCCGGCTTCCGGGCCGGCGGCCACGACCGTCAACTGTCCGGCCTCGGCCGGGCCACGGGTGCCCATGACCGGCGCGTCGTAGAACAGCACACCGCGCCGAGCCGCCGCGGCGGCGAGGTCGGCGGTGGCGTCGGGCCCGGCCGTGGTCATCTGCAGCCACACCGTTCCCGCGGCCAAGGTGGGCAGCACGTCGGCCATCACCGCGTCGACCGAGTCTCCGTCGAACAGCATGGTCACCACCGCGTCGGCCTGCTCGGCCGCCCCGGCCGCCGTGTCGGTGACGCTGATGCCCTCGGACGACAGGGGTTCGGCCTTGTCGCGGGTGCGGTTCCAGGCCCGGACCCGGTGCCCGGCGCGGGCGAGGTTCCGGGCCATCGCGGCGCCCATGATGCCGGTGCCGAGCACCGCCACGGTCAGCTGGGTTGGGGTCTGGTCGCTCATGTGCACTCCTGGGTGTCGATCGGTTCGGCTCACGCGACGGTGATGACCAACTTGCCGTGAACGTGCCCGGCCCGGCTCTCGGCGAAGGCGTCGGCCACCCGATCGAGCGGATAAGTGGCCGCGACGTCGACCCGTAACCGGCCGGCGTCGACGAGCCCGGTGAGGGCGTCGAGGTGGGAGGCGTTCGGGCGCACCCACAACCACTGGCCGCCGTGCTCGAGCACGCTCGGGTCGGCGATCGAGGCGTGCCGGCCGTGCGGCGTGAGCACCGCCAGCGTCTGCTCCTCGACACCGCCGACGAGATCGAGCACGACGTCGACCCCCTTCGGCACGATCGCGTGGACGGCGTCGACCAGGCCGTCGCCGTAGGCGACAGCGTGTGCGGCTCCCAGCGAGCGCAGGTGGGAGTGACTGGCGGGGGAGGCGGTCGCGATGACCCGGGCCCCCCATGCGGCGGCGATCTGGATCGCGGCCGTGCCCACGCCGCCCGCGCCGTTGTGGATGAGGAGGGTGTCGGACGCCCTGAGGGTCAGCCGGGTGAGCGCCTGATAGGCGGTGAGCCCGGCCAACGGCAGCGCGGCCGCCTGCTCGAAGCTCAGGCTCTCGGGTTTGCGTGCGAGCGCCCGCACGGGAACCGTGACGTACTCGGCGAACGTGCCGCCGTGCACGACGTCCTTGCGGGCGTAGGCGTACACCTCGTCGCCGGATGCGAACTCGGGGGTGTCGATGCCGACCTTCTCGACCACGCCGGCGACATCCCATCCGGGGATCACCGGAAAGTAGGCGTCCATGAGCCCGTCGAGTCCACCGGCCATGAGTTTCCAGTCGACGGGGTTGACGCCCGCGGCGCGGACCCGCACCAGTGCCTCGCCGGGTCCGACCTTGGGGACGGGCTGGTCGGTGAGTCGGAGTACGGAGTCGTCGCCGTAGTGGTCATAGGTGATGGCACGCATGCTCTGTTCAACCTGCACCGCCGGGTCGGCTATTCCCCGACCCGGCGCGCCGTTGTCCCCCGGGGCCGAAGACCCCCGTCGACCCGGGCTCGTGGGGTTGTGCTGACGCACCCGCACTGCGCCGTGGGCTCGGACGGGCGCCGGTGCGGTGATCGTAGGATCAGAAGTCCATGCTCGTCTCGTGCGACGCCTGTGGATTGATGCGCAGGAGATGGAATCGTCTCACCAGCCGGATGCTCGGCCGGATCAGCATCTGGACGGAGCCGACGACGAACAGCCATGTGCCCGCCGTGGCCGTGCGGTCGCTGAAGAACAGGAAGCTGCCGACGAGGAACACCATGCCGAGCAGCACGTCGTTGAGGATCGACAGGGTTTCGTAGCGGTGCCGGATGACCAGTTCGTCGTGGCCGATCCGCACCAACAGATCGGGGTCGTCGGTTCGTGAGCCCACCTGGTGCCCTCCTTGTGCGTGGGGTGTCGGGGCTTCCATCATCACAGCCATCCGTCTCCCGCGCCGCAGAGGGTGTCGGCGGCGCGACCGGTGGGCGCGGCTCCGGCGGCTCGAACGGTGGCGCCCCCGATTCGCGATAAATACCCATGGGGGTATACTTGGGGAAGAAGGAGGAACCATGTCCACTGCGCCCACCGAACGCAAGCACCGCGTTCTGGTCTTCACCACCCCCACCTGCTCGTGGTGTCAACGGCTCAAGGCATATCTGCGCGAGCGCCACGTCCAATTCCGTGAGATCGACGTGTCCCGCGACGCCGCAGCCGCCCGCGACCTGGTGCGCCGCACCGGACAGATGGGTGTTCCCGTCATCGAGATCGACGGGCGCCCGATCGTGGGCTTCGACAAGCCGCAGATCGACCGCCTGTTGGGCCTGGCGAAGCACTGAGCTGCGGCAGCGTCCACCATCGTCAACCCCTCACGTCAACCTGGAGGAAAGAAAACTCATGAGCGAACCCGTCACCCCGCTCGGCTCGCGCGTTCTCGTCGAGATCCTCGACGAGGAGAGCGTCACCGCGAGCGGTCTGGTCATTCCCGACACGGCCAAGGAGAAGCAGCAGCGCGGCGTCGTCGTCGCCATCGGTGACGACGAGGACCTCATCAAGGTCGACGTCGGCGAGAAGGTGCTGTTCCCGAAGTACAGCGGCACCGAGTTGCGCCTCGACAACAAGGATTTCCTGATCATCGACGGCACCGAGTTGCTCGCGGTGCTCGGCAGGAAGTGACTCGGAGATCCTGACGGGCGGGCGGGGCGTGATCGTCCCGCCCGCCGCCTCGTCCCCACGATCGCGACGCGTCGCGACCGGCGGCCGTGGCGGGCGTTCGGTCAACCGAGCCGGGTGAACTCCACCCGCACCGAGAGCGTCGAGGTGCCGAGCCCCTGGTAGACGCCGCGCATCGGAGGGACGTCGTCGTAGTCGCGGCCGCGGGCCACCACCACGTGCTCGAGGGCCACCGGGGTCATGTTGGTCGGGTCGACCGGCAGCCACACGCCGTCCCACCATTCCAGCCAGGCGTGACTCTCCCCCACCGCCGTCCCGCCGATCGCGAGGCCGCGGGTCGGGCACACGTACCCCGACACGTAACGGGCCGGCACCCCGAGATGGCGCAGCAAGGTGATCGTGAGGTGGGTGAGATCCTGGCAGACGCCCTGCCCCGCCTCGACGGTGTTGCGGGCGTCGGAGTTCACCGTGGTCACGCCCGGCACGTACCGCACCCGGTCGTGAACCCGTTGGCTCACCGCCAGCACGGTCTCGGCGGGGGACAGGTCCTCCAGCCCCGACGTCCATTCGGCCAGCACCTCCCGGTCGAGGGTGGTGCGCCGTCGCCTGGCGAGGAACTCCAACTGCGCGTCGGTGACGGCGTCGTCGGTGAGGTCCTCCCAGCTGAGCCCGTGCCCGATCACCGGCTCGACGTCGGTGCGTTCCACGGTCGAGAGCACCTCGATCGACAATTCGTCGTGAGGTGCCAACGATTCGAGCGACATGACCGTCGCCCCCCAGTAGTCGGTGTAGGTGGCGTTCCACGTGATCGGACGGGCCCGCAACCGGCTCTCGAGGGTGAGTTGGCCCGGTTCGTTGGCCGGGGTCATCCGCACCTCGTTGTGGCTGCTGGACGCCGGGTGGTCGTAGTGCAGCACCGTCTGGTGCGCGATGCGGTAGCGCAGTGTCGTCATCGGATCTCCCCGTTCCACACCGGAGCCGCTCCCGTCGGGAAGTAGCGCCGGGCGACGGCGTCACCCGCCCGTCGCACCGTCTCCTGAACCGCCACCAGCAGGCCCGGCAGCGAGGTGTACAGCGTGTCGAGGTCGTCGTACTCGAGGTTGCTCCGCATCCTGCCCAGCAGTCTCTTGGCGTCGTCGCGGACGCCGACACGCGGCGGTTCGGGATCGAGTCGCTCGAGGCAGTTCTCGGCCCGCGCGAGGGTGTAGACGACCGATCGGGGGAACTGACGGTCGAGCATGAGGAAGGCGGCCACTCGTCGATCGTCGAGCACCCCCCGCTGGCTGCGAAGGTAGCCCTGCTGTCCGCCCGCGCTGGCCAGCACCTGGGGCCAGCCCAGCACCGGGTTCTGCTGGGTTCCGGCGGCGATGATCCGCGCGCTCATGTCGGCCCGCTCGAGCGAGGAGCCGAGCCGGATGAACAACCACGCGTCGTCATGGCTCATCGTCGAGTCGACGACCCCGTGGAACATCGCGGCCCGGGTGCGGATCCAGCCCAGGGGGCGGTCGGTCACGTCCTGCGCGGGCATCCGCTGCCACCGCACCCAACCGCCGTTGAGTACCTCCCACACCTCGATCGGCAGCACCTCCCGGGCCCGCCGGGCGTTCTCCCGGGCCGCGTACCAGGAACCGCCGAGAGAGCTGGGGTTCGACCTGTCGAACACCAGCGTGCGGGCCACTTCGGGGTAGGTGACGACCGCGTCGGGCACCTGGGCCAGCAGCACCGAGAGCACGCGGCGTCCGGCCTCGACCGACCCGGCACGATCCTCGAGCATCGACAACCGCACCTGTGCCACGATCCGCGCGGTGCCGTCGGCGCGCTCGACGTAGCGGCCGACCCAGTACAGCGATTCGGCGATCCGGCTCAGCATGGCCCCCACCCCCATGTCGACGACTGCTGTTGCTGTTCCTGCTGGTGCTGGTTGCCGATCTGGTCGTCGCGGAATACCGGTGGTGGGGTGAGCACGACGACCTCGTGGGGAGGCTCGTGCGCGTCGGGGGCCACCGCGGCGCCGCTCGCGGTGGCGGGCGCCAGCACCCAGGTGTCCTTCGACCCGCCGCCCTGGGAGGAATTGACGATCAGCTCGCCCTCCGGCAGGGCCACCCGGGTGAGCCCGCCCGGCAGCACCCGCACCCGATCACCGTCGTTGACCGCGAACGGGCGGAGGTCGACGTGCCGGGGGCGCACCTGGCCGTCGATCAGCGTCGGCACCGTCGACAGCTGAACCTCAGGCTGGGCGATCCACTCGCGCGGATGCTCGTGCAGGCTGCGTCGCACCTCGTCCAGTTGCGTCCGGGTGGCACGGGAGCCGATCACGATGCCCTTGCCGCCCGACCCGGCCACCGGCTTGATCACCATCTGGTCGAGGTGGTCGAGGATGTGCTGGCGCGCGGCCGGATCGACCGGTCGGAAGGTGTCGACGTTGGGCAGGATGGGGTCTTCGTCGAGGTAGAGCCGGATGAGTTCGGGGATGTAGGTGTACATCAGCTTGTCGTCGGCCACCCCGTTGCCGATGGCGTTGGCGACGCTCACCCTGCCGGCCCTCAGCGCCTGCACGAGTCCCGGACAGCCCAGCGCCGAGTCGGGCCGGAAGTGCACCGGGTCGATGAACTCGTCGTCGACCCGGCGGTAGATGACGTCGACCTGGCGTTCGCCCTGCGTGGTGCGCATCTTCACGCTGCCCCCGCTGACGAACAGGTCGCGCCCCTCGACCAGTTCGACGCCCATGGTGCGTGCCAGCAAGGAGTGCTCGTAGTAGGCCGAGTTGTACACGCCGGGGGTGAGCACCACCACTGTCGGGTCGCTGACTCCGGCCGGCGCCGCGGCCCGCAGGGCGGACAGCAGCATGGTCGGATAGCTGTCGACCGGTCGGATCCGCTCGTTGACGAAGGCCTCGGGAATCACGTTCGTCATCGCCTGGCGGTTGGACATGACGTAGCTGACGCCCGACGGCACGCGCACGTTGTCCTCGAGTACCCGGAAGGTTCCCGACTCGTCGCGCACCAGGTCGACCCCCGCGACCTGGATCCTCGCGCCGTTGGGCGGCACGATCCCGAAGACCTCGCGGTGGAAGTGCTCACCCGACGCGATGATCTTCCAGGGAACGATGCCCTCGCGTACCGCCCGCGGCACACCGGAGGTCGAGTAGACGTCGTGCAGCAGTGCCTCGAGGGCGCGCACCCGCTGCTGCACGCCCGCGTCGATCGTCGCCCACTCCTCGCCCCGGATGATCCGGGGGATCACGTCGAGCGGGAACGCCTTCTCCTCGCCGGCGTGGTCGAAGGTGACGCCCTGATCCACGTACGAGCCGGCCAGCGTCTCCGCCCTGGCCGCGAGCTCGGAGATCGACAGGGTCGCCAGGGTGCGCACGATGGCCGAGTGACCCTGCCGCGGCGTGCCGTCGGGTGCCAACATCTCGTCCCACGCCCTGGCGTGGGGGTAGTTCTCGAACATGCCGACCATGCCCCCACGCTAGGTTGCTCCGGTTACGGGATCGGGCGTCGCGGGTTACGGCTGTGTTGCGGTTCGGCGCTGCTGCCGGCGGCGATACGCGGGTCAGGTGCTCGACGATGTGGACGCCGCCCGGTGCAGCCAGCGCAGGTGCTCACGATCGCCCAGCAGGTTGAGCCGACGCCACAGCGGGCTGCCCGGCACGGCCTGGCTCGCGTGACAGGCGATGGCGCGGCGCTGCCGCTCGCGGTCAACGTCGACGACCAGGTCGATCTCACCGGGGTCGTGCCCGAGGAAACCGATGCCCAGTTCGTCGTGGAGTTGGTCGGCGACGGTGCGGGGCAGCGTCCAGCCGAGCACCCCCAGCCCGAGGTCACGGCCGAGGGCGACGGCGAGCCGGGAGGCGGCCCGGTGGTCGGGGTGGCCCGTGATACCCGATGGGTCGAAGGTGACGAGTCCGGCGGGTGCGACCTCGGCGGCGTAGGCGCGCGCGTCGGCGAGCACGGCGTCCACCGGCTGCGCGGGCAGGTGCCCGTCGGGGTACGACAGCAACCGGACGCCGGCGACCCCCAGTTCGTCGGCCGCCCGGCGCAACTCGTCGCGACGGATCACTGCGAGTTCGCCGGCGACGCCGTGCAACGTGGAGGCCTCGCCCTGGGTGAGGCACAGCACGCTCAGCCTTGTACCGCGGTCGGCCATGGCCGACAACACCGCGCCCAGGCCGAACGACTCGTCGTCCGGATGCGCGACGATCGCGAGCGCGCAGGGCCAGTCGGGCAGGTCGGTCATGGGTCGGCTCTCCTCGGGTGTCGCGGCTTCGTCCCACCCATCACAACACCGGCGCTCCGGCCTCGGCCACGTGGGGTCGAGGAAGCACGACCGGCACGGATGCGGGGTGTGCCGACGGCAGAGCGCCTCTCGTCGTACCCGGCCCCGCCCGTGAGTCGCGTGTCGCGACGAGGGGAGCCCCGGGCATCGAGTGGTCGGTGGCCCGAGGCGCCGCCGGTGGGACGCGAACCCTCTTGAAGTTGGCCGGCGGATGGTGTCGTATCGGAGCGCGGCTGTTCGTTGAGTAGGTGTGGGGCCGTCGACGCCGGGGACTCACGGACAGGTCCTCGGCTGCACTGGAGAGGAGACGAGAATGCCGCACTATCTGATCGCCTTCCACGACGAGTGGGTGCCCGACCACACGCCGGAGGAGGTTGGGGTGAAGGCCGTCGCCGGTCGGCACCTCATCGAGGAGATGCAGGACGCCGGCGTGTTCGTCTTCGCCGACGGCGGGCTGAACGCCGGGACGGTCGTGTGCAGCGTCACGTCGACGGGCGGGGTGCCCGTCTTCAGCGACGGGCCCTTCGCCGAGACCAAGGAGCATCTGGGGGGTTTCACCGTCGTGGACGTGCCCGACGACGAGGCGGCGCGCTATTGGGCCGGACGCATGGCCGTGGCGCTCGCCTGGCCCCAGGAAGTCCACCGGTTCCCCGCGCAGGTCGAACCGGGACGAGCAGCACACAGTGATGAGGAGTGAGTGGGGTGCCCAGATACCTGTTGTCGGTCTACGGACCGGCCGAACGCAGTCGGTTCGGCGACCACGCCTCCCGGGAGGAGATGCTGCAGGCCTTCGCCGATACCGGCGCATTCAACGAGAAGCTGCACAGCGACGGCCACTTCGTCTTCGCCGACGGACTGGAGCAGGCCACCACCGCCACCACCGTCGATGGACGCGGTGACAAGCCCGTGTTCACCGACGGGCCCTACCTGGAGACCAAGGAGTACCTCGGCGGCTTCTGGGTGATCGAGGCGTCCAACCTCGACGAGGCCCTCGCGCTCGCCGCCGAGGGGTCGAAGGCGTGCCGCGGCAGGGTCGAGGTGCGTCCCTTCCAGACCGAGGAGTCGATGAGGGAGATGCTGGAGGGGTGACGGCGTCCCGTGTCGAGGACGCGATCATCCATGCCCATCGCGACGAGTGGGCACGGATGGTCGCCGGCCTGGCGCGGCGCTTCGGAGATCTCGATCTGGCCGAGGAGGCCGCCGCCGACGCGTTCGTCGCGGCGGTGGAGCGGTGGCCGCGGGCGGGCGTGCCGTCCAACCCCGGAGGCTGGCTCGCCACCACCGCGAACCGCAAGGCGATCGATCGGCTGCGCCGGGAGTCCCAGCGTGCCGCCAAGCATCGGGCCGCCGCGATGGTGTCCGACGGCGGGCCTCCCCCGCCGACCGGGGAGGTGCCCGACGACAGGCTCCGGTTGGTGTTCATCTGTTGTCACCCGGCACTGGGCATGGAGGCACGGGTGGCCCTCACCCTGCGGCTGGTCGGGGGCCTGACGGTCGCGGAGATCGCTCGCGCCTTCCTCGTGCATGAGACCGCGATGGCGCGGCGGATCACCCGGGCGAAGCAGAAGATCAAGGCCGCGCACATCCCGTACCGGGTGCCGTCGGCCGCCGAGATCCGCGAGCGTCTCGACGCTGTGCTGGCGGTCATCTTCCTCATCTTCAACGAGGGCTACCTGGCCGGCTCGGGTGACGACGCACTGCGCGTCGACCTGAGCGACGAGGCGATCCGGCTCGGTCGGCTGTTGCGCACTCTGCTTCCCGATGACGGAGAAGTGTGCGGTCTGCTCGCCCTCATGCTCCTGACCGACGCACGGCGTGCCGCGCGGGTGTCCCCGACCGGCGAGCTCGTGCGATTGGATGAGCAGGATCGTCGCGCGTGGAACGCGGAGTTGATCGCGGAGGGTCACGCCCTGGTCCGTGAATGCCTCGCCGCGGTCGCGGCCGGTGCGGGTGCTCCCGGCCGGTATCAGTTGCTGGCGGCCATCAGCGCCGTGCACACGCACGCGCGCACCGCCGGGGACACCGACTGGTCGCAGATCGTGACCCTCTACGACCGCCTGGTGGCCCGTGATCCGTCGCCGATCGTACGGCTCAACCGCGCGGTCGCGGTCGCCGAGCGCGACGGTCCCGGCCCGGCGCTGGCGCAGATCGATGTCCTTGCCGCGCCGCTCGACGCCTACCACGCCTTCCACGCCGCGCGAGCGGACCTGCTGCGACGACTCGGCCGCCTCGACGAATCGCGTGCCGCCTACGGCAGGGCGATCGCGCTCACCGGCAACCCCGCCGAGCGGGCCCACCTCGCCCGCCGCCGCGCCCAGCTGTCCGACTGACCAGCCGGGCTCCGGCGTCCGGGATCGGCACCGCAGGTGGTGTCGGAACGGCGGGACGATCCGGCGTCTCATCGGCGGGTGTCGGCGCAATCGCGGGCGAACCCCCTGGTGAGACGCGAATTCGTCTCACCGGGGGGCCGCGCGTGTGCCCCTGGTTCGCCTCGCCGGTCCTCGGCCGGACGCCGGCAGCGGCCGGCCGGCCGAGCAGGCTGGGGCTCCGGCGTGTCCCAGCGGCGTTCGTCCGGCGCGCCGTGGTCCCGCGCTCGGGGCAGCTTCGTCGACTGCACCGACGTGGTCGCCCGGTCACTCGCCCCCGGCGGAGCGCACGCTGCGAAACCGCACGGATCCTCGTCGATGGCCGCCCCCACCATCAGGCTGTCCCGCGGTAGCACGACGGCGCCTCCGGCCGGAAATCTGGCGACGGTACCGTAGGTTCATGAACGGGACGGTTGTGCACAGCACCGGAGCCACCCGCCCCGTGATCATTCAGGGCGGCATGGGAGTTGCGGTGTCGGGTTGGCGGCTGGCCCGTGAGGTCGCGCGGGCCGGCCAATTGGGTGTCGTGTCCGGAACGGCGCTCGACGCGGTGGTCGCGAGGCGACTTCAGGACGGCGACGAGGGCGGTCACGTCCGACGGGCACTTCGGCACTTCCCCTCGCGTGGGATGGCCACCCGGGTGCTCGAGCGCTATTTCCGGCGCGGTGGGCGGGGCGGCCTGCCCTACCGCCCGCAGCCACTCCTCGGCCTGAATCCGAGCGCGGCGGCGATCGAGCTTGCCGTGGTGGGCAATTTCGCCGAGGTGTGGCTCGCCAAGGAGGGCCACGAGGGCGCGATCGGCATCAACATGCTCGAGAAGATCCAGACCGCCACCCTGTCGGCCGTCCTCGGAGCGATGCTGGCCGGAGCCGACTACGTGCTGATGGGTGCCGGCGTCCCCCGAGAGATCCCCAAACTTCTCAGCGACTTCGCCGCGGGCCGCCCCGGTGGGCTCACGGTCGACGTGGCGAATTCCACCCACGCCTACGGTGCCTCACTCGATCCGCACGAGGTGCTCGGGGACGATCTGCCGGTGCTGACCCGACCCAAGTTCCTCGCCATCGTCTCGCTGCCGGTGCTCGCCACCTTCCTCACCCGTGACCCCGCGACGCGTCCCGACGGCTTCGTGGTCGAGGGCCCCCGGGCGGGGGGTCACAGCGCGCCGCCGCGGGGCAAGCTGACCGTCGACGGTGACGGGCAACCGGTGTACGGGACGCGTGACGAGGCGGATCTCGCGGTCATGGCCGCCGTGGGCCTGCCGTTCTGGCTCGCCGGCGCGCATGCCACTCCTCGACTGGTGGCGGCCGCGGTCGCCGCGGGCGCCCAGGGGGTGCAGGTCGGCACCCTGTTCGCCTTCGCCGAGGAATCGGGACTGCGTCCCGATCTCCGGCACGAGCTGACACGCCTGCTCGGCGACGACTCGCTGAGCGTGCGCAACGATCCCCACGCGTCACCCACGGGCTTCCCGTTCAAGGTGGCTCAGGTCGGGGGAACCTTGTCCGATCCCGCCACCTATGCGGCGCGCGAACGCATCTGCAACCTCGGATTCCTGCGCACACCGGTCGAGCGCGACGACGGCACGCTGACCTACCGGTGCCCGGCTGAACCCGAACACATGTACGTGAGGAAGGGTGGCGACGCCGCCGACACCGTCGGGCGCATGTGCCTGTGCAACGGACTGTTGGCCGACGTCGGCCTCGGGCAGGTGCGCAAGGACGGCTACGTCGAGGACGCCGTGATCACCCTGGGCCAAGACCTGACGGGTCCCCGGCAATTGCTGGAGGTCCATCCCGACGGATGGACGGCGGCCGAGGCGGTCGACTGGCTCACCAGCGCCCTGCCGGTGGCCTGACCCCCGACCTCGCGCGGGCGTCCGAGCAGGTGAGACGATCCGCAGCGTCAACGCCGGGACCGGGATGAATCTGGCCGCTCGTCCCCGATGACGCGCGATTCAGTCTCAGCCCAGTGGCCCATCGGCCACGTGCAGATGGTCGGGATCGAGGGGCAGCGCGGTGGTGCCGCGCACGATGATCCGGGCGCGCGTCCACGGTCGGGACACGGCCTGGAACGGGTCCTCGGCTCTCATCCACCCGTCCCAGAACTTCCTGGCCTGCTCTGGTGTGCGCCCGTTGGCGATGTCGCGGGCTATGCCGCTCTCGCGGGCGGCGGTGCGGTCGGACTGCACCCACACACAGACGTCGGCGTGCTCGGCCAGGCTCGCGCGACAGGCGCCCACGCCCTCGACGACCAGCGTTCGGGTGGCCGGCACCGCGATCGCACCCGGCCGCCCGTGTCTCAGCCAGCCGGGCGGGGTGTACGTGAACGCCGCGCCCGCGCGCCATGGCGCGATGACGTGCTCGAGCACCAGATCGTCCCAGTCGAAGATCGAGTGGTTCCACGCGACGTCGTCGGTGTGCACGATCGCCGCGTCGAGGGCACGGGCGATCCGCTCGGCGGCCGTGGTCTTGCCGGCCCCAGAGCGTCCGTCGACGAGTACCGATCGGCGACCGGACGCCGGCAGCACCCGCTCGAACTCGGCCCGCAACCCGTCGTGGTCAAGGCGCCGCCACGCGGCCGCGGCCGGTTCATCGGGGTCGAGATGCATGAATCGATCCTTGCATCCGGCACCCGGGGTCGGGCCGTTCGTGGCGGATGACCCGGTGTGGTGACCCGCATGATTCCGGCGGCCGGCGGGTGCCGACCGCCCCTGAGGAGCGGTGCCAGGGCCCCGGCTACCGCTGCATGTCGACGAACCGGCTGTAGTGGCCCTGGAACGCCGTGGTGATGGTCGAGGTGGGACCGTTGCGGTGCTTGGCGACGATGAAGTCGGCTTCACCCGCGCGAGGCGAGTCGCGGTCGTACATGTCGTCGCGGTGCAGCAGCACGACCATGTCGGCGTCCTGCTCGAGGGAGCCGGACTCACGAAGGTCGGACAGCATCGGCTTCTTGTCGGTGCGTTGCTCGGGGCCGCGGTTGAGCTGGCTGAGGGCGATGACCGGGATCTGCAGTTCTTTCGCGAGCAGCTTGATCTGGCGACTGAACTCGGACACCTCGAGCTGGCGGCTCTCGACCTTCTTGCCCGAGGTCATCAGCTGCATGTAGTCGATGATCACCAGCCGCAGGTCGTGGCGTTGACGCAGCCGGCGGGCCTTCGCGCGGATCTCCATCATCGTGAGGTTGGGCGAGTCGTCGATGAACAGCGGGGCCTCGGACACCTGGGTGGTCTTCGCGACGACCCGTTGCCAGTCGTCGTCGGTCATCTTGCCGTTGCGGATGTGATTGAGCGCCACCTGAGACTCGGCCGAGAGCAGCCGCATGACGATCTCGGTCTGACTCATCTCGAGCGAGAAGTAGGCGGTCGTGAGCCGGTTGCGGATCGCGGCGGCCCGGGCGAAGTCGAGGGCGACCGTCGACTTCCCGACCGCGGGTCGGGCTGCGACGATGATCATCTGGCCGGGGTGGAAGCCGTTGGTGAGTTCGTCGAGTTCGGCGAAGCCGGTGGGGACGCCGGACATGCCAGAACGGGAGGCGATCGCCTCCATCTCGTCGATCGTGGGTTCGATGAGGGACGACAGTGGCTTGTAGTCGTCGCTGGTGCGGCCCTCGGAGACCTCGTAGACGGCCTGCTCGGCGGCATCGACGATGTCGGTGACGTCGCCGGTGCCCTCGTAACCGAGCTGGCCGATCTTGATCGACGCGTCGACCAGCCGTCGCAGCACGGCCTTCTCGTGCACGATCTCGGCGTAGTAGCCGGCGTTGGCGGCGATCGCGACGCTGGACAGCAGATCGTGCAGGTAGATGTGGCCGCCGGCGCGGGCGAGTTCCCCGGTCTTGCTGAGCTGGTCGGCGACGGTGATCGCGTCGGCCGGTTCGCCACGTCCGTAGAGCTCGATGATCGCGTCGAAGATCAACTCGTGGGCGGGACGGTAGAAGTCGCGGCCCTTGATGGTGTCGACGACGTCGGCGATCGCTTCCTTGCTCATCATCATCGCGCCGAGCACGCTCTGCTCGGCGGCGAGATCCTGCGGTGGGACGCGTCCCAGATCTTGGCGCTCGGCGATCGGTTCAGCGCTCATCGAGACCTCCAGGCCATCGTCTCCCCCACCCCTCGACCGCAGACTAGGGCCGGGCGCCGACACTTTCTTGCCGGGGTCCACCATCGCCGAACCCGAACTTCCGGTGGCTGGAACCCCGCCCGAAGCTAGTGCCCCGGGAGGGGTTGCGCAACCTTCTGGAACCCACGGTAGGAAAGTTATCCACAGGGCCTGTGGGAAACTCCGGCGGGCTTGTGGAGCCCCCGCCATGGGTGCCTGTGCACAGGTGGGGGAAAGTCTGTGGATGAACCGTTAACCCGCGCAGGAAATCGATCTGACTAGGTAATACGTGAATCCCCAAAAAGATCCGTCAGAGTGCGCGAATGCACATCGTGCGGGCTTCGGCCGCCCGGCGACGCTTGACATGACCCCGGCGCCGGTACTAAGGCCCGACGCGCCATCCACACCCGCTGTGGATAACGGCGGGCCCGTCGGGGCAAGGACCGCGATGTCGACCCCCCTGCTTGTCCGGCCATACCCATAGGGGGTATGGTTGCGGACGAGGTGAGAGAGATGACAGACGACGACGCGACCGCTTCGCTCGGGGACATCGAGTTGGTCCTGCCGGACGCGCCGAGTGCGGGTCCGACCCCGGTTCGGCAGCGTGCTGCGCGCCCGGCGAACCAGCCTCCCGGCTACCTCGACAACAAGCAGGCGCACCTGCGTCGGCTGCGCCGGATCGAGGGGCAGACGAGGGGACTGCAGCGCATGGTCGAGAACGACGAGTACTGCATCGACGTGCTCACCCAGATCTCCGCGGTCTCGAGCGCCCTGAAGTCGGTGTCGCTGCTGCTGCTCGAGGAGCACCTCAACCACTGCGTGGCGCACGCGGTGCAAAGCGGCGGTGAGGAGGCCGACGCCAAGTTGGCCGAGGCGAACGCGGCGATAGCCCGCCTCCTGCGCTCCTGAACCGTGGCCGGGCCGAGCGGCGACCACGGCCCCACCGACTCCAGAAATACCGAAACAACAAGGAGAAACAATGGAGAACACCTACAGCGTCCAGGGCATGACCTGCAACCACTGCGTGCACGCGGTCACCGAAGAGGTCTCGGCGATCCCGGGCGTCGACTCGGTGCAGGTGAGCCTCGACAAGGCGTCGATGGTCGTCACCAGCCCCCAGCAGATCGACTTCGAGGCGATCAGGGCCGCGGTCGCCGAGGCGGGCGAGTACACCGTCCAGCCCGCCTGAATCCGGCGTCCGACCCGTGGTGGGACGCCGAGAGCGCGACCGGCGTCCCACCACGGGAGCGACCGCCCCATTCACCACCATCATGCGCGAGGGACCATGACAACGACATCGAGCAACACCACCCCCGACCTGTCCGGGGTGCCCACCAACGTCCCGGCGGCGGCCCGCAGGGCTCTCGATCTCGACATCCAGGGCATGACCTGCGCGAGCTGCGCGGCCCGGATCGAGAAGAAGCTCAACAAGGTCGACGGGGTGCACGCGAGCGTCAACTACGCCACCGAGAAGGCGCATGTCATGGTGCCCGCAGACATCTCGATCGACCACCTGATCGAGGTGGTGAAGAACACCGGATACGGTGCCAGTGAGCCCGAGCCCGAGGCGGAGGCGGTCGACCACTCGGTCGCGCTGCGCCGGCGGCTCATCGTCGCGGCCGTGCTTGCCGTGCCGGTCGTCCTGCTCGGCATGGTGCCGCCGCTGCAGTTCGACGGCTGGCAATGGGTGTCGCTCGTGCTCGCCACCCCCGTGGTCTGGTGGTCGGGCATCGGCTTCCACCGCTCCGCGTGGGTGAACGCCAAGCCACGGCGCGACCACCATGGACACGCTGATCTCCGTGGGCACCGGCACCGCCTACCTGTGGAGTCTCTACTCGATGGTGTTCGGCACCGCCGGACGCCTGGGCCTTCGCCACGAGTTCTCGCTGCACCTCATGCGCACCGATCCCACCGGCAGCGTTTACTTCGAGGCGGCCGTCGGCATCATCACGTTCATCCTGCTGGGCCGCTACATCGAAGCGCGGTCACGGCGTCGGGCCGGATCCGCGCTGGAGGCGCTGCTGGCCATGGGCGTCGACGAGGTGACCGTGGTCACCGACGCCGGCGAGGACGTGTGGCCGATCCAACACCTGCGGGTCGGCGACGTGTTCCTCGTGCGACCGGGTCAGAAGGTCGCCACCGACGGCGAGGTGGTCGATGGCCGTTCCGCGGTCGACGCTTCGCTCGTCACCGGCGAGTCGATGCCGGTCGACGTGCAGGTGGGGGACGCCGTCGTCGGCGGCTCGGTCAACACCACCGGCCTGCTCAAGGTGCGCGCCACCGCCGTCGGCGCAAACACCCAGCTCGCCACCATCGCCCACCTCGTCGAGGCGGCCCAGACCGGGAAGGCCAACGCGCAACGCCTCGCCGACAAGGTGTCTGGCATCTTCGTGCCGGTCGTCATCGGCCTGGCGATTCTCACCCTCGTGGTGTGGCTGGTGGCGGGCAACGGCATCGGCTTCGCGCTGAGCGCGGCGATCGCCGTGCTGATCATCGCCTGCCCGTGCGCTCTCGGCCTGGCCACTCCCACCGCGTTGCTGGCCGGAACCGGGCGCGGGGCCCAACTCGGCATCTTCATCGCCGGCCCGGAGGCCCTCGAGCGCGCGAAGGACATCTCCACCGTGCTGCTCGACAAGACCGGAACCCTGACGACCGGGCGCATGTCCCTGGCGTCGTTCGCCGCCGCCGCGGGTGAGGACGCCGCCGGTGTGCGGGCCCGCCTCGCGGCCCTCGAGGGTGGGTCGCACCATCCGGTCGCCCGAGCGATCGTCCAGGGGCTCGGTGTGAGCCCGGACGCCGGCATCACCGGTATCACCGAACTGCCGGGCCGGGGCGTGCAGGGTGTGCTCGACGGCGGTGAGGTCGTGCTGGCCGGTTCGCCCCGCATGTTCGCCGAGCAGGAGGTCGACGTGCCCGCGTCCCTGCAGGTCGCGCTGCGCGAGGGTCTCGAAGCCGGGGCGTCCCCGGTGCTCGTGGGATGGGATGGGATGGCCCGCGGGCTCGCCTTCGTGACCGACACGATCAAGCCCGGTGTGCCGGCCGCCCTGCAGCGGCTGCGCGACCTCGGACTCCGGATGGTGATGGTCACCGGCGACAACGAGGCTGCGGCCCGGCACCTGGCCGCCGAGATCGGCGCGGACCCCGACGGGCGTCCGCTCATCGACGAGGTCCGTGCCGGGGTGCTGCCCGAGCAGAAGCTGGCCGAGGTCACCGGCGTCCAGCAGACCGGACGCCAGGTCGCGATGGTGGGTGACGGCGTCAACGACGCCGCGGCCCTGGCCGCCGCCGACCTCGGCATCGCGATGGGTGAGGGCACCGACGCCGCCCGGGCGGCGTCCGACATCACCGTGCTCCACGACGACCTCGGGCTGGTGGCGGACGCCGTACGGCTGTCCCGCCGCACTCTCGGCACGATCAAGGCGAACCTGTTCTGGGCCTTCGCCTACAACGTGGTCGCGATCCCGATCGCCGCATTCGGCCTGCTCAACCCCATGATCGCCGGCGCGGCGATGGCGTTCAGCTCGGTGTTCGTCGTGATGAACTCGGTGCGGCTCACGAGGTTCCAGCCCACCCGCTGAGCGGCTGACCCCGCAGATCCCGGAACCCCCGGTCCCGTTCACGGGCCGGGGGTTTGGCGTGTCGGGGTTTGGCGTGTCGGGGTTTGGCGTGTCGGGGTTTGGTGTGTCGGGGTTTGGTGTGTCGGGGTTTGGTGTGTCGGGCTTTGGCGTGTCGGGGGTCTTGGCGTGTCGGGGTCTGTTGCGTCGGGGGTTCTGTTGCGGGGGTTCAGGTGCATCGGCGCCTGGTGCTCGGGGGTGTTGGTGCTCGGTGTGTTGGTGCTCGGGGGCCTTGGCGTGTCGGGGTTTGGTGTGTCGTGGCCTTGGCGTGCGGGGGTTTGTCGCGTCGGCATCCGCGTATCTCCTCGCGTCTGCGCCATGGCTACTGCGTCCGCGGCGCGGACGTGTTGGGGCTGGCGTCCGTTGGGTGGATGTTGTGGTGCTGGCGTTCGCTGCGGGGGCTGGCGTTTGCGACGTGGTTTTGGCGGGATTCGCCAGCCCCGGCGCAGTGAACGCCAGCACAAGGGTGGTGAACGCCAGCACGGGATGCGGGAGTCGGGCGGGGGTGGTGCGGCGCGAAGCGGGTGGTGCGGAGTGAGGGGCGCGAGCGTGGCACGGGGGCCGGCTCGCGGTGTCACCACCGGCGGACCGACCCCCGGGCCATGGGTCGGGAGCGGATCAGCGTCCGTAGACCTGCTTCGCGCGTTCGAGGGCGGCGACGTAGCCGGCCCGTTCGTATTCGTCGGCGGGCACGTCGGCGGGGATCGCCAGCAGCCCGCGGGCCTGATCGAGGGTGAGACCCTTGCGATCGAGCCAGCCGGCCAGACCGTCGATGAGCACCTGCGCGTGCGCGGCCCCGTGACGTACGAGCGACGACGTGGTCATCACGACGTCGGCGCCGGCGAGGATGTACTTGACGACGTCGTCGGCGGTCTCGACGCCGCTCGTGGCGGCCAGCGAGGCGCGGATCCGCCCGTGCAGGGTGGCGATCCACGTGCGGGGGAGCCGGGCGTCGTCGGGACGTGACAACGTGACGCCGGGCACGACGGTGAGCCGCTCGATGTCGATGTCTGGTTGAAGGAACCGGTTGAACAGCACCAGGCCGTCGACCCGGGCGCGGTCGAGGGCGGCAGCCAGGTGCCCGACGGAGCTGAAGTACGGCGACAGCTTCACCGCGACCGGGACGGAGATGGACTCCTTCACCGCCAGCGCGATCTCGAGGTGACGGTCGTCGATCTGCGGGCCGGAGACGTTCAGGTCGCCGGGGACCATGTAGATGTTCAGCTCGATGGCCGCCGCGCCGGCATCCTGCATGCGGCGGGCCGCATCGACCCAGCCGCCATGGGTGGCTCCGTTGATGCTGCCGATGAGGGGCACGTCGATCGCGGCGGCCCCCTTCTCGATGAGGTTGAGGTAGTGCTTGGTGACGCCCTGCTCGACCGACGGCAGGTCGGGGAAGTAGCTGAGCGCCTCGCCGTACGACTCGGTGTGCAGATCTTCGAGTTGCTGCAGGCGCTCGGACTCGCGGCGCACCTCCTCCTCGAACAGGGAGTACATCACCACGGCTCCGACGCCGCCGTCGGCCAGTGCCTTGATCCCGTCGACGCTCTGTTGCAGCGGCCCGGCGGAGGCCACCACCGGGCATCGCAGGTCGATCCCCAGATAGCGGGTGGTCAGGTCGGTCGTCATCACTGTCTCCTCATCGCCTCGTGCTCACCGGTGTGCGCGTCACTGCCTGTGCGGACGGCCCGCCGCACGGGCACTGGCGAACGCCTCGGCCGGCTGCGCCGCCATCTGCTCATACTCTCGCCAGCGTCGGCCGACCTGCTCCTGGGCAAGCCCGAGCAGCCGTTCGGCCTCGTCGGGGTCGGCGTTCTGCAACATCCGGAACCGCAGTTCTGCCTCGTGGTAATCGCGCAGCGACAGCCGTGGACGCGGCGAGTCGAGCAGGAACGGCACGCCCCCGGCGTCGCGCACGATCGGGTTGTAGCGCATGAGCGGCCAGTGGCCGGAGTTCACCGCCTTGTACTGCTGATCGAGGCCCTTGCGCATGTCGATGCCGTGGGCGATGCAGTGGCTGTAGGCGAGGATCAGGCTCGGCCCGTCGTACGACTCGGCCTCGCGGAAGGCCTTCAGCGTCTGCTGCGGGTCGGCCCCCATGGCCACCCGGGCCACGTACACGTTGCCGTAGGCGATCGCCTGCAGGGCGAGATCCTTCTTGCCGGTCGTCTTGCCGGCGGCGGCGAACTTCGCCACGGCACCCATCGGAGTCGACTTGCTGCTCTGCCCACCGGTGTTCGAGTAGACCTCGGTGTCGAGCACGAGGATGTTGACGTTGCGTCCCGACGCGAGCACATGGTCGAGACCACCCGAGCCGATGTCGTAGGCCCACCCGTCGCCCCCGACGATCCACACCGAGCGGCGGAGCAGGTGGTCGGCGACCGACCGGAGGTCGTCGACCTCGGGTCCGCTGAGTTCGGCGAGGCGTGCCCGCAACCGCCTCACCCGTTCCGACTGGTCGGTGAGGTCGCTCTCGCGCCGCTGCGGCGCGGTGAGCAGGCTGTCGACGAGTTCGTCGTCGTCGATGGCCCCGCGCAGCTGCGACAGCCGTTCGCGGGCCAGGCCCGCGTGCAGGTCGGCGGCGAGCCGCAGGCCCAGACCGAACTCGGCGTTGTCCTCGAACAACGAGTTCGACCACGCCGGCCCGCGTCCGTCGGCGTTCTTGGCCCACGGAGTGGTCGGCAGGTTGCCGCCGTAGATGGACGAGCAGCCGGTGGCGTTGGCCACGGTGGCACGGTCGCCGAACAGCTGCGTGAGCAGCTTGAGGTAGGGCGTCTCGCCGCAGCCGGAACAGGCTCCGCTGAACTCGAACAGCGGCTGCAGGTATTGGGTGCCGCGCACGGTGCCGAAGTCGACCCGCGACCGGTCGTTCACCGGGATGTTCTCGAAGAACGCGACGTTGGCGCGCTGATCGGTGCGGTCGAGCACCGGGGCGAGGTTGATCGCCCGGCGACTCGGCTGGCCGATCGGTTTGACCGGGCACGCCTCGACGCACAGCCCGCAGCCCGTGCAGTCTTCGGCGTACACCTGCAGGGTGTACCGCGAGTCGGGCAGGCCGGTCGCGTCGAGCGCGGCCGATTCGAATGTGGCCGGAGCCCCGTCGAGTGCCGAACCCGGGTAGTACTTGCTGCGGATCACGGCGTGTGGGCACACGAACGAGCAGTTGCCGCACTGGATGCACGCCTCGGGGTCCCACACGGCGACGATGTCGCTGATGTTGCGCTTCTCGTACTGCGTCGTTCCGCTCGGGTACGACCCGTCGACCGGCAGGGACGACACCGGCAACTTGTCGCCCTGCCCGGCGAGCATCCGGGCGGTGACGTTGCGCACGAACTCGGGGGCGGTGTCGGGCACGGGGGCGAGCAGGTGGACGCCGGACCCGACGGTGTCGGGGATCTCGACCTTGTACAGGTGCGCCAACGAGGCGTCGACCGCCTCGTGGTTCTTGTGCACGATGTCCATCGACTTCTTGCCGTAGGTCTTGGTGATCGCCGCCTTGACCTTCTCGATCGCCTGCTCGCGCGGCAGGACGCCGGAGATCGCGAAGAAGCAGGTCTGCAGCACGGTGTTGGTGCGGCGTCCGAGGCCCACCTCGCGGGCCACCGAGTTGGCGTCGATGACGTAGAGCTCGATGCCGAGGTCGAGGATCCGCCTCTGCATGGTTTCGGGCAGGTGCTGCCACACCTCGTCGGCGGGGTAGGGCGAGTTGATGAGCAGCGTCGTGCCGGGCCGGGCGTACGCGAGCACCGACATCCGCTCGATGATGCTCCAGTGGTGGCACCCGATGAACCCGGCCTTGCTCACCAGGTAGGGGGCCTTGATCGGCTTGGGCCCGAACCGCAGGTGCGAAACGGTCTGGGATCCCGACTTCTTCGAGTCGTAGACGAAGTAGCCCTGGGCGTAGGTGCCCTCGGAGCTGCCGAGGATCTTGATCGTGTTCTTGTTCGCCCCGACCGTGCCGTCGGAGCCGAGACCGTAGAACACGGCGCGCACGGTGGAGGGGTCTTCGATGTCGAGATCGGCGTCGTAGTCGAGGCTCAGGTTGGTGACGTCATCGACGATGCCCACGGTGAACCGCGGACGCGGCTTGTCCTTGGCCAGCTCGTCGAAGATGCCGACGACCATGGCGGGGGTGAACTCCTTCGACGACAGCCCGTAGCGTCCGCCGACGACCCGCGGCATGGAGTCACGTGTGCCGTTCGACAAGGCCTCGCCGAGCGCGCTGACCACGTCGAGGAACAGTGGCTCGCCACCGGCCCCGGGCTCCTTGGTGCGGTCGAGCACGGCGATCCGGCGTGCCGACGCCGGGATCGCCGCGAGCAGCGCCTCGGTCGGAAACGGCCGGTAGAGCCGCACCTGCACCACGCCCACCTTGGCGCCCTGCCGGTTGAGGTGCTCGACGGTCTCCACGGCGGTCTGCGCGCCCGAGCCCATCACCACGACGACACGCTCCGCCTGCGGGATCGCCGTAGTAGTCGACCAGGCGGTATTGGCGCCCCGTGTGCCCGGCGAAGCGGTCCATCACCGCCTGCACCACGCTCGGCGTCCACGCGTAGAACGAGTTGACGGTTTCACGCGACTGGAAGTAGGTGTCGGGGTTCTGCGCCGTGCCCCGGATGAACGGGTTCTCCGGCGACAGTGCCCGGGCGCGGTGCTCCTGGAGCAGCGTCGGCGGCACCATCGCCCGCAACACGTCGTCGCTCAGGCGCTCGAGGGTGTTGAGCTCGTGGCTGGTGCGGAACCCGTCGAAGAAGTGCACGAAGGGGATCCGGGTGTGCATCGTCGACACCTGGGAGATGAGGGCCATGTCGTGGGCCTCCTGCACGGACGCCGACGACAGCAGGGCGACTCCGGTCTGACGCACGGCCATGACGTCCTGGTGATCGCCGAAGATCGACAGGCCCTGCGCCGCCAGCGACCGGGCGGCGACGTGGAACACCGTGCTGGTGAGTTCGCCGGCGATCTTGTACAGGTTCGGGATCATCAGCAGCAGACCCTGGGAGGCGGTGAACGTCGTGCACATGGCACCGCCCTGCAGTGCGCCGTGCATGGCGCCGGCCGCGCCACCTTCGGACTGCATCTCGACGACCGTCGGCACCTGGCCCCACACGTTCCGGCGTCCGTGCGCCGCCCACTCGTCGGCCAGTTCGGCCATCGTCGACGACGGCGTGATCGGGTAGATCGAGCACAGCTCGTTGAGCCGGTAGGCGACGTCGGCGGCCGCCTCGTTGCCGTCGACGATCGCCCGTTCCGCCGGGGATGCAGCCGACTGGGGGTCGGGCGCGCCCGCTGCCTGGGCCAGCAGCCCGGCGACGCTCTCGGGCATCGGGCTGCTGGCTACCTCGGACAGGTCTTCGCTCCCGGGTACCTGGGTGGTGTAGTAGGTGGTCATCGCTGCTCCGGGATCATCTCAATGGCGTGGACAGGGCACTGTTCGGCGCACGTGCCGCACCCGGTGCACCGTTCGTAGTCGAAGCGGTACCGGTGGCCCGTACCGAGCTTGATGACGGCGTCCTCGGGGCACGAGCCCAGGCAGCCGTCGCATTCGAAGCAGTTGCCGCACGACAGGCAGCGGGCCGCCTCGAAGCGGGCCTGATCGGGTTCGAGGCCGCCGACGACCTCGTCGAATCCGATCCGCTGGCTGGGGTCGACCTCGGGCTGCACCCGGCGCTCGTGGTCGCCGAAGTACCACAGGTTGAGCATGTCGAAGCTCACCAGGGGGTGCTTCGCGGGGCGGTTGTCGTCGTGACGGTTGAGCCAGGCGTCGATCTGGCGTGCCGCCTTCTTGCCGTGGCCGACCCCGATCGTCACCGTGCGCTCGGACGGGACGGCGTCGCCGCCCGCGAAGATGCCCGGCACGTCGGTCATCAGGGTCGAGTTGTCGACCTGCACGACGTCGTCGTCGAAGCGCATGCCCGGGATCTCGTGCAGGAACTTCGTGTCGGCCTCCTGGCCGACCGCGAGGATCACGGTGTCGGCCTCGAGCTGCTCGAAGCGTCCGGTTCCCCGGGCGCGGCCGTTCTCGTCGAGTTCCATGATCTCGACGGTGACGTCGTTGGCCTCCATCGAACTGATCGTGCGCAGCCAGTGCATCTCGACGCCTTCGCGCTCGGCCTCGAGGCGCTCCTCCTCGTGGGCGGGCATCTGCGCCTGGGTGCGCCGGTAGACGATCACCGACTCCTCGGCGCCGAGACGCCGGGCGACGCGCGCGGCGTCCATGGCCGTGTTGCCGCCGCCGTAGACCGCGACCCGGCGTCCGATGACCGGACGCTCGCCGCTCGCGACGTCACGCAGGAAGGTGATCGCGTCGACGATCCGCTTGGCGTCGCGGTTCGGGATGTCGACCCGCTTCGACAGGTGCGCGCCGACCGCGACGAACACCGCGTCGAAGTGTCCGGCGCGCTGCTCCTCGAGGAGGTCTTCGACCTTGTGGTTGTTGACGATCGTGACGCCGAGGTCGACGATGCGCCGCACCTCGGCGTCGAGCACGTCGCGCGGCAGCCGGTATTCGGGGATGCCGTAGCGCATCATGCCGCCGGGCTCGGGTGCCGAGTCGTGGATCTCGACCTCATGGCCGAGCCGCGCGAGGTGGTAGGCCGCCGACAGCCCCGACGGGCCGGCGCCGATCACCAGCACCCGGTAGCCGGTGTTGTTGCGGGGCCGATGGAACGACCAGCCGTTCTCGATGGCCTGGTCGCCGAGGTAGCGCTCGACGGAGTGGATCGACACCGACGAGTCGAGGTCTTGTCGGTTGCAGGCCGTCTCGCACGGGTGGTAGCAGACGCGGCCGTGGATGGCCGGGAAGGGATTGTCGCGGGTGAGCTGGCGCCAGGCGCTCTCGTCATCGCCGGCCTTGATGAGGCGCAGCCATTCCTGGATGTTCTCACCGGCGGGGCAGCCCGCGTTGCAGGGGGGCAGCATGTCGAGATAGACGGGCATGCGGGTGCGGACCGGGCCGACCCGGCCCAGTCCGACCGACAGGTCGGGCAGTGCGGTGATATCGGGATGGTGCGTCATCATGACCTCCTCTGGCGCGGCGGTCGGCGCGCTGGCGGCGCGGCGGCATCGCCTCTCCCGGGGAGAGTACGCCGAGGGGCATCCCGCGGCGGCAGGGGGGTCGGGTTAGGGGTTATTCCTCCGAGCCGGGGCCGCGATCGGCCTCGGCGATGGCCCGCTCGAGCCGGTCGAGCTTCCCGGTGATCTCACCCGTGTGCGACGGGCGGATGTCGGCCTTGAGTACCAGCGATACCCGGGGGCCGTATGCCGCGACGGCGTCGGTGGCTTCCTTGACCACCCGGAAGCACTCGTCCCAGGTGCCCTCGATGGTGGTGAACATCGAATCGGTGCGGTTCGGCAGTCCCGACGCCCGCACCACCCGCACGGCCGCCGCCACGGCGTCGTGCACGACCGTCGGGGTTGTCGCCGCCCGACGGGGCGACCGAGAACGCGACCAGCATGGTTCCTCCTCCAGATGGCTCCCGGCGGGTGCCGGTGGCACGAACCTACCGCCGCGGTGTGGCGTGCCCCGAGATTCACCCGTGCGGCATCGACGTGGGCGCGGGCGGCCACAGCCATCCGGGAGTCGCACACCGCGGGAGTGTGGCAGTGGGACGCGCGCGGTCGCCGTCAGCTCCCGACCGGCCCGAGGCGGCCGACGCTCGGGGTGCGGGCGTCCGGTCAGGACGCCGGGTCGCCGAGCCTCACGACGGTGGTGCACTGGGCGATGACCTCGGGGTCGTGGGTGATGACGAGCACCGGCACCGGGTGGTCGCCGAGCGCCCGCCACAGGTCGACCATCAGCGCCGCGGCGGTGTCGTGGTCGAGGTGTTCGGTGGGTTCGTCGAGGATCACCGCCCGGTACCCGGTCTCGAGCCCCGCCAGCACCCGGGCCAGCGCCACCCGGCGGGCCTCGCCGCCACTCAGCGTCGCCCCCTGCTCGCCGACGATCCGCCGGGGGTCGAGGTCGAGTCCCGCCCGCCGGAGCGCGTCGGCGACCTGCTCGTCGGTCGCCTCCCGGCGTCCGATACGCACATTCTCGGCCAGAGACGTGGCGAAGATGTGGGCGTCCTGGGCGAGGTAAGCCACGCCTCCGGGCACGTCGATGGCACCGTCGAGCGCGGGGATCAGGCCCATGATGGTGGCGGCCACTGTCGTCTTGCCGATGCCCGACGGCCCGGCGAGGGCCAGCCGCTCGCCGGGGGCCACCCGCAGGCTGAGGCCGCGCACGACCGGCGCGGCTCCCGGCCATCCGGCGGTGAGGCGGCGCAGTTCGAGCACACCGGACGCGCTCGGCTCGCCGTCGAGCACCTGGTCGCCGTGCCCGACGGGGGGTGCGTCGAGCACCTCCCGCACCCGGGCGAGCGCCGCCCGGGCCCGGGTGAGCACCTGGGCCGACTGGGTGAAGCTGGCGAACACCTCGTGCAGCGCGAGCGGAGTGAGCACGAGCACGGCCAGGTCGCGGCCGAGCAGCCGTCCCTCGGCCACCGCCTGGCCGCCGATCAGCAGGGACGCCGTCACGGCGATCCCGGCCGCGATGAGTTGCCCCGCGGTGGCGATGCCACGGGCCAGTGCGGCCCGCCGCTCGGCCCGCCGCAGGCGGGCGTCGATCGCGTCGAAGCGGGCGAGTTGGGCCGCCTGCTCGCCCGCCATGACGATGTCGGTGGCGGCGTGGGCGAGTTCGTCGGCCACCGCCGCGAGCCTCCCGCGATCGGGCACGGTGGCGGCGTCGGCGCTTCGACTGGCCATCTGGCTCAGCCACGGCAGCACCCAGCCGGCCAGAACCGCGGTGCCGAGTAGCACCGCCGCCGCGGCCGGCGAGAAGATCGTCAGCATGAGGCTCGTGCCGAGCATCACCAGGGAGGCCGAGACGAACGGGATCGCGACCCGCACGACGACGTCCTGGATGGCCGAGACGTCGGCGACGAGCCTGACGAGCAGGTCGCCGCGTCGGCGTCCGAGCAGGGTCGTGCGGCTCAGCCGGTCGTAGGAGATGCAGTCGCAGCGCGCTTTCCATGCGCAGCGCCAGGTCGTGGCCGACGAGACGTTCGGCGTAGCGGAACACGCCGCGGCCGATGCCGAAGAACCGGACGCCGACCGCCGCCGCCTCGAGATAGAGCACCGGGGGGTGTTCCGCGGCCCGGCTGAGCAACCACGCCGAGACACCCATCAACGCGACCGAGGAACCCGAGGCGAGGGCGGCGAGCAGCACCGCGACGGCGAGCCGCCGGCGTCCGTGGGGGACGGTGTCGACCAGCCCGAGCACGAGCGATGTGGCGCCGCGGCGCGACGGGATGTCAACCATCGGACACCGTCGATCCGACATGGACGGTGCGGTCGACCATCGCGAGCACGGCCGGCCGGTGGCTCACGATCAGTGCGCTGACGCCCGTCGCCCGCACGGCGTCGAGAACCGTCGCCTCGGTGTCGGAGTCGAGGCCCGCGGTCGGCTCGTCGAGAACCAGTAGCCGGGCGCCACCGGTGCGCAGCCGCAGCAACGCCCGGGCCACTCCCACCCGGCGGCGCTCGCCGGCGGACAGGCCCTCGGCGTCGTCGCCGACCATCCGCAGCGGATCGAGACCCCCGGCGCCGGCGTCTCGCAGCGCGGCGGCGATGTCGGCGTCCGAGGCCCCGTGGCTGCCCAGCGCGGCGTTCTCGGCGATCGTGGCGTGGATCATGCCGGGCAGTTGCCCCACCCAGGCGATCGCGGCCCGCCACCGGTCGGGATCGAGCGTGTCGAGGGGCTGACCACCCACGAGCACGCGACCGCCGGTCGGGCGCAGGAACGCCGCGGCGATCGCGAGCGCGGTCGACTTGCCGGCGCCCGACGGCCCGGCGAGCGCGACGATCTCACCCGGCGACAGCGTGAGGTCGAGGGGCGCCAACGCGTCACGACCGGACCCCAGGTAGCGGTGGGTGACGCCCTCGAACGTGAGGGTGGTGTCGGTGGGCACCGGTGCGGTGCCCACCGCGGCGGCCCGCTCGGCGTCCTCAATGATCGCGAAGGCGGCGTCCGCGGCGGCCATGCCGTCGGCGGCGTCGTGGAAGTGCACGCCGACCTGGCGCACCGGCAAGTAGGCCTCCGGGGCGAGGATCAGCACGAACAGCGCGGTGCGCAGGTCCATCTCGGCGAACACGACGCGGAACCCGACCGTCACCGCCACCAGCGCCACCGAGATCGTCGCGATGAGTTCCAGCGCGAACGACGAGAGGAAGGTGATCCGCAGGGTCTTCATCGTCTCGCCGCGGTGGGCATCCTCGGTGCGGCGCAACCCCGTGAGCTGGCCCCGGGCCCGGCCGAACACCTGCAGCGTCGACAGGCCGGTGACCAGGTCGGCGAAATGGTTGGCGAGCCGGGTGGCCACGGTGAGCCGACGCTGCACCTGGGTCTCGGTGGTCCAGCCGATGAGGGCCATGAACACCGGGATGAGGGGCAGGGTGACCAGGACGATGACCGCGCTCGCAACATCCTGGGTGGCGATGGTGACACCGATGATGAGCGGCACGGTCGCGGCGAGCAGCACCTGAGGAAGGTACTTCGAGTAGTAGCCGTCGAGATCGTCCAGGCCCTGGGTGACCAGGGTGACCAGGGTGCCCGTGGGCACGTCGGGATTCTGGGGGCGGGACAGGCGGGCGGTGAGCAGGTCGTGGCGCAGCCGACTCTTGACCTCGGCGGCCGCCCGGTGGGCGAGCACCTCCGCGAGCCAGGCGAGGGCGGCGCGGCCGACGAAAACCAGCGCGAGCAGCCCGGTCCAGCGCAGCACACCGTCGGTGCGGTGGGTGGCGAACACGTGCGAGACGGCGTCGCTGATGAGTCGGGCCTGCCCGAGGATCAGCCCGCTGGAGGCGATTCCGACGCCAGCGAGGGCGACCAGGACATTCCTGGTCGCCCTCCCACGGCGGAGCAGCCGCCGATCGATCGGCCCCGCCAAGCTAGTGCGCGCCCTCGGGGATGTTCGCGGTGCTGAGCCGCTTGCGGAACACCCAGTAGCTCCAGGCCTGGTAGGCGAGCACGATCGGCACGAACACGGCGGCGGCGATCGTCATCAGTCGCAGCGTCAACGGCGAACTCGACGCCGTCACGATGTCGAGCGGGTGCGCGGCATCGGTCGGGACGAAGCCGAGGGTGCCGTACATCTTGACGAAGATGTCGACGACCAGCAGCAGGATCGCCAGTCCGGTGGCCAGAAACGCCCAGCCGTCGCGATCGACGCGGGTGGCGTACCAGGCCACACCGATCACGACGACGGCCCCGAGGCTGGTGATCCAGGTGATCGCCGACCCGTCGAACCACGGGTTGTCGCTGGCCGGGTAGGCCAGGTTCTGGTAGAGCGCGAAGGCGAGCATGAGCACGCCGGCGACGACGGAACTCTTGACCGCGAACTCTCGGGACTCGTCGTGGATCTCGCCGCGGGTCTTCAACGCGATGAACACCGCGCCGTGGGTGAGGAAGAGGGCGACGAACAACAGCCCGCCGATCAGGGCGAACGGGTTGAACAGGCTCCAGAAGCCCTGGGCGAGGAGCAGATCGGGGCCGGTCTTGAGTCCCTTGACGAAGTTCGCGAACCCGATGCCGAGCACGAGCGCGGGCAGCAGCGATCCGATCGCGGCCGTCATGTCGAACGTGCGCTTCCAGCGGAGGCCCTCGCGCTTGGCGCGGTACTCGAAGGAGACGCCCCGCAGGATGAGCCCGACGAGCACGAGGAACAGCGGCAGGTAGAGCCCGGAGAACATCGTCGCGTACCAGCCGGGGAAGGCCGCGAAGGTGGCGCCGCCGGCGGTGAGCAGCCACACCTCGTTGCCGTCCCAGGTGGGCCCGATCGTGTTGATGATCACCCGGCGGCGCCTCTCGTCGTCCTTGCCGAGCACGGGGATCAGCATCGCGACGCCGTAGTCGAAGCCTTCGAGGAAGAAGTAGCCGATCCACAACACGGCCACGAGCAGGAACCACACGATCTGCAGCGCAGACGGTGAGGCTTGCAGCACAGTCAGCATGTCACTGTCTCTTTCCGTAGCTTGGCCGGTCAGTAGGCGAACGAGAGCGGGGCGTCCTCGTCATCGGAGACGAGGGTTTCGGCCACGTCGGGCAGGCCGGCCTTGTGGTACTTGATGATCAGGCCGAACTCGACGACCGCGAGCACCCCGTAGAGCAGGGTGAACAGCACCATCGTCAGCCCCGCCTGGAAGGCTCCCACGCTCGGCGACACCGCGGTGTAGGTGGGCAGGACGCCGGCGACGATCCACGGCTGGCGTCCCATCTCGGTGAAGATCCAACCGAAACTGATCGCGAGCAGGGGCAGGAACGGCAGGGCCAGGTTGGCCCACCGCCAGAGCCTGGTTGGTGCGGGCGTGCGGCCGCCGCGGAGGGCGACCAGGATCCACAGGGCGATGATCATGCCGAGGAAGCCGAGACCCATCATGATGCGGAAGGTCCAGTAGGCCACCGGGATGTTCGGGGTGAGCTTGACGGGCTTGCTCTTGAGCACGCTCGCGTAGGTCTTCTGCAGGTCGGTCTGAGATCCGTCGTCGCGGGTGAACCCGTCGGCGGCGTACGACTGCTCGATCTGGTTGATGCCCTTGACCTGGCCGTCGAGGGTGCCGGTGGCGAGGAATGACAGCACGTGCGGGATGCGGATGGAGAAGACCTCCCGGCTGCCGTCGAGGGTGCCGATCGTGAAGATCGAGAAGCTCGCGGGCTGCTCGGTGGTGTAGAGCGCCTCGGCGGCGGCCATCTTCATCGGCTGCACCTGGGTCATCACCTTGCCCTGCAGGTCGCCCGAGGCGATCGTGAACACGGAGGCGACCAGCAGCACCCACGCGCCGAACTTGGCGCCCCAGCGGTAGGTGCGCAGGTCGCCGGCCACCTCGTCGGCGGTGAGGGTGCGTCCGTTGCGCACGACGTCGCCGGCCGCGTGCTCCTTGCTCATCCGCGTGAGGTGCAGGGCGCAGACCCCGGCGACGAGGCCGCCCGCGGTCATGTAGGACGCCAGGATGACGTGCGGGAACGCGGTGAGGAACACCGGGTTGGCGAGCAGGGCGCCGAACGAGGTGAGTTCGGCGCGTCCGTTGCGGTAGGTGGCCCCGACGGGGTTCTGCATCCACGAGTTGGCCGCGAGGATGAACACCGACGACAGCAGCGTGCCGATGGAGGCGAGGTAGATCGTCGCCAGGTGGAGCCGCTTGGGCAACTTGTCCCAGCCGAAGATCCACAGTCCGATGAACGTCGACTCGAGGAAGAACGCGATGAGCGCCTCGAGGGCCAGTGGTGCGCCGAACACGTCACCGACGAAGCGGGAGTATTCGGACCAGTTCATGCCGAACTGGAACTCCTGCACGATGCCGGTGACCACGCCCATGGCGAAGTTGATGAGGAACAACTTGCCGAAGAACTTGGTGAGACGCAGGAACTGCTCGTCTCCCCGGCGCACCCAGATCGTCTGCATGACCGCCACCAGCATCGATAGGCCGATGGTGATCGGCACAAAGAAGAAGTGGTACACCGTGGTGATACCGAATTGCCACCTGGCAATGATCTCCGCGTCCATGGCCGGAGGCTACTACGTCATGTCGTTCATCGGGAAACTCGTCGACCGTATGATGCTGGCATGGCGATTCTGGGCGATCTCGAGCACCTGATCATGTCGGTGCTCTGGCGCTCCGAGGAACCCCAGTCGGTGCGCGAGGTGCACGAAGCGCTGCGTGCCGATCGCGATCTCGCCTACACGACGGTGATGACGGTGCTCGACCGGCTGGCGAAGAAGGACCTGGTGTCGCGCGAGCTCGACGGACGCGCCTGGCGCTACCGGGCCGCGGTGTCGGCCGCGCAACTCGTGTCCGACGAGATGTACGCCCTGCTCGGTTCCATCCCCGAGGCCGGCGCCGAGGCGCTGGCCGACTTCGTGGCGCTGCTCGACCCGTCGCAGCGTGACCTCGTCGTGCGGGCCGCGGCCACCCGCAGCGACGAGCTGCCGGCGTCCCCCGGTGCCTGAGGGCGTCCGGTCTGCGCCGGGCCGGCGCCGATGACGCTCGGCCGACGATGCGCGGCGCGGCTCTGAGCTTGGCCTGCGTGTTCGGTGTGGCGCGGTGTCGGCGGGGGGCGGTGCCGAGGTGGGTGCAGTGTCGGTGGGGGCGTGCGGTGCCGACGTGGGTGTGGTGCCGGTGGGGCGGTGCGGGGCTGGCGTTTGCTGCGAGGGCTGGCGTTTGCGACGTGGTAATCGCAGCGAACGCCAGCACGTGTGCAGTGACCGCCAGCCCCGGCGTCGCGAACGCCAGCCCTGGGGCGGGACGCCGACCAGCCCTGGGGGGCGGGACAAGGTCGCCGGCGCAGAGGAGTGGATTGCAGGCGGCCCGCTGGGTGGATTGCAGGCGGCCGCTGGGTGGGTCGCTGGCGGCCGCCGGTTGGAATCGGGCCCGTCGATCGGCCCGGCCGACCGGTGACGCTGAGGTCAGGCGGCGTCCTCCTCGTCGATCGGCGCGTTGAACTGCGTCTGGTAGAGGTCGTAGTAGGGGCCCTGGGCCTGGAGCAGTTCGTGGTGGGTGCCCTGCTCGACGATGTCGCCGTGCTCCATCACCAGGATGAGGTCGGCGTCACGGATCGTCGACAGCCGGTGCGCGATGACGAACGAGGTGCGGTTCGCCCTCAGGTTGGTCATGGCGCGCTGCACCAGCAGTTCGGTGCGGGTGTCGACCGAGCTGGTGGCCTCGTCGAGGATCAGCAGTGTCGGATCGGACAGGAACGCCCGCGCGATCGTGATCAGCTGCTTTTCACCGGCCGAGACGTTCGAGCCCTCCTCGTCGATCACGGTGTCGTACCCGTCGGGCAGCGAGTGCACGAACCGGTCGACGTAGGCGGCGGTGGACGCGGCGATGATGTCGTCCTCGGTGGCGTCCGGACGCCCGTAGGCGATGTTGTCGCGGATGCTGCCGTTGAACAGCCAGGTGTCCTGCAGCACCATCCCGAGCTGGCTGCGGAGCTTGTTGCGGGGCACCGCCGAGATGTCGACACCGTCGAGGGTGATCCGCCCGCCGTCGAGTTCGTAGAACCGCATCAGCAGGTTGACCAGGGTGGTCTTCCCGGCGCCGGTGGGGCCGACGATCGCAATGGTCTGCCCGGGCTCGGCGCTCAGCGAGAGATCCTTGATGAGGGGCTGATCGGGCGTGTAGCTGAACTTCACGTGGTCGAACTCGACCCTCCCGCGCACCGGATCGGGCAGCGCACCGGTTTCCTCGTTGACCTGCTCGGTGACGTCGAGCACCTCGAACACCCGCTCGGCCGAGGCGACGCCCGACTGCAGCAGGTTGGCCATCGAGGCCACCTGGGTGATCGGCTGGGTGAACATCCGGGAGTACTGGATGAACGCCTGCACGTCACCGATCGACATCTGTCCGGTGGCCACCTTCAGCCCTCCCACGACGGCGATGGCGACGTAGTTGAGGTTGCCGATGAAGAACATCACCGGCATGATCATGCCGCTGATGAACTGGGCGCCGAACGAGGCCTGGAAGAGCTTGTCGTTGTCCAATTTGAAGGACGCCGCCACCTCGCGCTGGCGTCCGAACACCTTCACCAGGGCGTGACCCGTGTAGGCCTCCTCGACCTGGGCGCTGAGGTCGCCGGTCGACTTCCACAGTTGCGCGAACCGCTTCTGCGACTGCTTGCCGATGAGCACGGCCACCACACCGGAGATCGGGATGATGAGCAGCGAGATGAGCGCGAGTTGCCACGACACCCAGAACATCATCACCATCACGCCGACCAGCAGCAGCAACGAGTTGAGCAGCTGCGACAGGGTCTGCTGCAGGGTCTGACTGATGTTGTCGATGTCGTTGGTGACCCGGCTCAACAGCTCGCCGCGTGGCTGCTTGTCGAAGTAGCTGAGGGGCAGCCGGCCGAGCTTGTCGCTGACGTCCTGGCGCAGCCGGTACATCGACCGCTGCACGATGCCGGCCAGAAGGAATCCCTGCAGGAACATCAGCAGACCCGAGGCCACGTACAGGCCCAGGGCCCAGAGCAGCACGATGCCGAGCCGGTGGAAGTCGATTCCCTGGCCGATCGTGACGTGCAGCTTGCTGAGCATGTCGGCCAGGGTGCCCTCGCCCCGGGCCTGCATCCCCGCGATCACCTGCGACAAGGGGGTGCCGGCGGGCACCGTCTGGCCGAGCATCCGGCCGATGAAGCCGGTGAACAAGATGTCGGTGGCGCGGCCGAGCACCTTCGGGCCGACGACGTTGAACCCGACGCCGATCATCGCCATGGCGACGATGAGGGTGATCAGCGGACGCTCGGGGGTGAGCCGGCGCAGCAGTCGCTTGAGGGACGGGCCGAAGTTGACCGCCTTCTCACCCGGCCGGCCCATGCCCATCGGGCCGTGGCCACCCATGGGGCCACGGCGGGCCGGACCGGCGAACTTGGGCCGCTCGTTGGCGACCTTCGGCGCGTCCTGGTTGCTGGTGGTGTCGGTGACGGCGCTCATGCCGCGGCCTCCTGTGCACTGAGCTGCGATTCGACGATCTCCGCGTAGGTCGGGATTCTCGGCGAGCAGTTGGTCATGGGTTCCGCGCCCGACGATGCGTCCGTCGTCGAGCACGAGGATCTCGTCGGCGTTGCGGATCGTCGAGACGCGCTGGGCGACGATCACCACCGCGGCGGCCCGGTCTCGCGGGCCAGGGCGGTGCGCAGGCGTGCGTCGGTGGCGACGTCGAGGGCCGAGAAGGCGTCGTCGAACACGTAGACGTCGGGGCGCTTCACCAGCGCCCGGGCGATCGAGAGGCGCTGGCGTTGGCCGCCTGACACGTTCGTGCCGCCCTGGGTGATCGGCGCTTCCAGCTCTCCGTCCATCTCGCGGACGAACCTGTCGGCCTGGGCGACTCGCAGGGCGTGCCACAGCTCGTCGTCGGTGGCGTCGGGGTTGGCGTAGCGCAGGTTCGAAGCGACGGTTCCGCTGAACAGGAACGGCTTCTGCGGCACCAGCCCGACCTTGCTCCACAGCAGATCGGGATCGAGGCGGCGCACATCGACACCGTCGACCTGCACCGTGCCACCGGTCGCGTCGTACAGGCGGGGGATGAGGTTGATCAGGGTGGACTTGCCCGATCCGGTCGCCCCGATGATGGCGGTGGTCTTCCCGGGCTTGAGGTCGAAGGTGATGTCGGCCAGCACGGGCTCCTCGGCCCCCGGGTAGGTGAACTCGACGTGGTCGAAGTCGATCTCGCCTGCCGTCGCGATCTCGGTGATCGGGTCGGACGGTGGGACGACGGTGCTGTCGGTGTCGAGCACCTCGACGATCCGGCCCGCGCTGACGGAGGCGCGGGGCGCCATGATCAGCATCATCGAGGCCATCATCACGCTCATGAGGATCTGCATGATGTAGGTGAGGAACGCGGTCAGCTGGCCGATCTGGATGTGGCCGGCGTCCAACCGGTAGGCGCCGAACCACAGCACCCCGACGCTCGACAGGTTCATGACGAACATCACGGTGGGGAACACCGCGGCCATCCAGCGTCCGACCGACCAGGTGACGTCGGTGAGTTCCTGGTTGGTGTGACCGAAGCGTTGCGCCTCATAGGGTTCGCGGACGAACGCGCGAACGACCCGGATGCCCGAGATCTGCTCGCGCATGACCCGGTTGATGCCGTCGATCTTCTTCTGCATGGTCTGGAACTTCGGGATGAGGTTCGACACGAGGAAGCCGACCGCGGCGGCGAGCAGGATGACCGCGACGACGATCAGCCACGACAGCCCGGCGTCCTCGCGCAGCGCCATGAACACACCACCCACCATCGTGATGGGCGCGGAGATCAGCATGATCGCGGTCATCAGCACGAACATCTGCACCTGCTGGACGTCGTTCGTGTTGCGGGTGATGAGGGTCGGCGCGCCGAACCGGTTGACCTCGCGGGAGCTGAACGAGAGCACCCGGTCGAACAGTGCGGCGCGCACGTCGCGGCCGAAGCCCATGGCGAGGCGTGCACCGAAGTAGGCGGCGCCGATCTGGGCGGCGACCTGGGCGAGGCTGAACGCGAGCATGTACAGGCCGTGCACCCAGATGTAGTGGGTGTCGCCCTTGGCGACGCCGTTGTCGATGATCCGGCCGTTGAGGCTGGGCAGGTAGAGCGTCGAGATCGTGGCGACGGTCTGCAGCGCGACGATGATCACCGCCAGCGGCCAGTACTGCCGCACGTAGCGTTGGATGAGCTTGACGAGCATGGCTGTCCTACCGGGTGGATGGGTTGGGGGCGGATGTGGTGCGATCCATCGGGGGATGGATGAGGCCGTGAACCAGCAGGTCGGCGACCCGGTGTGGGTCGGTGAGCCGACCGTCGGAGAGGAACGGATGGGACGTGGCGAAGGCCACCGACCGGATCAGCGAGGCGGCCTCGTCGAGCGGGAGTTGCAGCGTGGACGCGAAGGGCCGGAGCCGTTCGGTGATCGCGCCGACCAGCGATTCGGCGCGGGCGCGTTGCACCTCGGGTTGGGTCGCCGCCGGTCTCCGTCCCTGGTGCGAGGTGGGCTTGCCCTCCTGGTTGGAGGCGTGGGCGTGCATGGCGGCGAACAGTCGGGAGGTGTCGTGCACCGCGCCCTGAAGAATGGCGACGATGCCGGCGACCGAGTCGACGAGCGTCACCGCGTCGAGCTCGGTGATGGCCACGCAGGTGTCGGTCGGGTCCATCGTCTGGTCGACGACGGCCCAGAGCAGGTCGTCCTTGTTCTCGAACACCCGGAAGATCGTTCCCTCGGCGATGCCCGCGGCGTCGGCGACCTGGCGGGTGGTGAAGCCGGTTCCGTGCTCGAGCACGAGGGGTCGGGTGGCCGCGATGATCGCGGCGCGACGCTCCTCGGGGGGCATGGGCTTGGCACGCATGGGGTCCAGAGTAAGTGAGTGAGCACTCACTCACAAGTCCGGGTGTTCAGAACGGTTCTCGGGCGTCCGCATCGGTCGGTGGGGTTCATCCAGGCGGGACGCCGGCGGGCGTCCCGGAGAGCGGGGAGGGGTTCGCCGGGCTGTCAGGATGGGAGGCATGGATCAGCTCACCGGACGCCGCTTCGCCGCCGTGATCTTCGACCTCGACGGAACGCTCATCGACTCGCATCCGGCGATCGCCCGGGTGTGGACCACGTGGCTCGCCGAGTTCGGGATCACGCCCGACCCCTCGGCCAACGTCAACGGAATGACCAGCGAGGCGATCGTGAGACTCATCGTGCCCGAGCACCGGGTGGTCGAGGCCACGGCCCGGATGGAGGAGCTCGAGGTGTTCGAGACCGAGGGCATCCAGGCACTGCCGGGGGCGCTGGAGGCACTGCGGGCGGTGCCGTCGGATCGGGCCGCCGTCGCCACGTCGGGCACGCGGGCGGTCGCGACCGCGCGCATGGACGCCGCCGGGATCCCCCGGCCGCGCGTGGTGCTCACCGCCGACGATGTCGTTCACGGCAAGCCGGCGCCCGACCTGTTCCTCGCCGCCGCCCGTGAGTTGGGAGTCGACCCGGCCGAGTGCCTCGTGGTCGAGGACGCGCCGGCGGGCGTTGAGGCGGCACGGGCCGCGGGTGCCGGCGTCCTCGGCGTGTTGACGACCACTCCTGCGGAGGCCCTGGCCGCCGACCTGGTGGTTCCTGACCTGTCCCACGTCACCTTCATGGCCGAGAGCGGGTCGGTGCTGGTGGTGCCGCGAACCTGAGGCGGGGACGCAGGGGTCGCGTCGCGTGAGTTCCGCACCTGCCGGCCCCGCGGGCGGCGGAGTTCCGCCTGCGGGCGTGGGCCGGATCGGCCCGCGATAGCGGGTCTCGATGCGCGGGCGGAGTGAGACGAAGCGAACCGTCATCGCCGTGTGTGGTCTGAATCCGCGGCGAGTGCCCGGTGGCGGTGCAATTCGTCTCGCCACCGGCCACCACCCGGAGGCGAGGCCGGGGACGCCGGGACTACCCGGCCGCACCGAGGGGCGTCAGCCCTGGGGCTTGAGCAGGGGGAACAGGATCGTCTCGCGGATGCCGGCGTCGGTGAACAGCATCACCAGCCGGTCGATACCGAGGCCGAGGCCGCCCATCGGGGGTGCGCCGAACTCGAGCGCCTGCAGGAAGTCCTCGTCGAGCTGCATCGCCTCGGGGTCGCCCCCGGCCGCCCGGATCGACTGGTCGGTGAGCACCTGGCGCTGGACGACCGGGTCGATCAGTTCGCTGAAGCCGGTGCCGCGCTCCATGCCGCCGATCATGAGGTCCCATGCCTCGACCAGGCCCGGCTTGCTGCGGTGCGGGCGCGCCAGCGGCTGCGCCACCGCGGGGAAATCGCACACGAAGGTGGGCTGGATGAGTTCGGGTTCGACGACCCCGGCGAAGATCGCCATCGCGAGCTTGCCGGCGTCGAGGTTCGGGTCGTGGACGACTCCCCGCTGCTCGGCGATCACCCGGAGCCGCTCGACGGGGGTGTCGACGTCGATCGTCTCGCCGAGTGTCTCCGACAGGCTGGGGTAGAACTCGAGCCAGCGCCAGTCACCGTCGAGGTCGATGGTGCCCTCGGCGGTCTCGATCCGGCGGCGTCCGACCGCGTCGGCGGCGGCGAGGATGACGTCGTGGATCACCTCGGCGATCGTGAACTGGTCGCCCCAACTCTGGTAGGCCTCGAGCATGGTGAATTCGGCCGAGTGGGTGGAGTCGATGCCCTCGTTGCGGAAGATCCGCCCGATCTCGTAGACCCGGTCGGTGCCACCGACCATCGCCCGCTTGAGGTACAGCTCGAGCGCGATCCGCAGCGTCATGTCGATGTCGAACGCGTTGAGGTGCGTCTGGAAGGGACGCGCCGACGCGCCCCCGTGGATGAGTTGCAGCGTCGGCGTCTCGACCTCGAGGAAGCCCTGCCCGTCGAGGCTGCGCCGGACCGCGGCGGTGATCGCGGCGCGGGTGCGCACCATGTCGCGGGCTTCCTGGCGCACCACCAGGTCGGCGTAGCGCTGCCGGACGCGGGCCTCCTCGGAGAGCTCCTTGTGCAGGGTGGGCAGGGGTCGCAGCGCCTTCGACGCCATCCGCCACTGCGACGCCATCACCGACAACTCGCCGCGCTTGCTGGAGATCACCCGCCCGTGCACCCAGACGAAGTCGCCCAGATCGACATCGGCCTTCCATCCGGCGAGGTTCTCCTCGCCCACCTCTGCGAGGCTCAGCATGACCTGCAACCGCTCGCCGGACGAGTCGTGGGTGAAGCCGTCCTGGATCGTCGCGAAGCACAGCTTGCCGGTGTTGCGGATGAACACGACCCTGCCGCCGACGCTCACGACGTCGTGGGTCTCCTCGCCGGTCGTGAGGTGGCCCCACAGCGACCGCACCTCGGCGAGGGTATGGGTGCGGCGAAGATCGGCAGGGTAGGCCTCGCGTCCCTCGGCCAGCAACCGTGCGCGCTTGTCGCGGCGCACCTGCATCTGCTCGGGCAGGTCGGCTTGGCTCGCTTCGGATGTCTGGCTCACGGGGGCACAGCCTACCGTCGGGGGAGCGGCGGATCCGAACCCGCGACCGCGTCGCACCGGCTCCGGCAGTCGCCGGTCAGGACGCGGTCGGATCGTCGAGCCGGCCGAGGAACAGCAGCGTGCGGCTCGGCGCGTGGGCGATCGCGTAGAACAGGGCCGAGGTGAACCGCGGCAGCGGATCCGGATCGGCGGGCGCGGCGGTCGTACCGGCTACGACGCCGCTCACCGCCGCAGCCTCGGCGCCCTCCTCGGCGACGGTGAACACCGCCCGATGGAACACCCCGGTGACCTTGAGGGGGATGTGGCTGTCGGTGACCAGGCTGAGATCGCTTCGCTCGTCGAACAAGGTGGTGACGCCCAGTGACCGGAAGTCGCCGACGAGGTCACGATAGAACTCGGCATGCCACTTGGGCATCGTCAGGTCGCGCTTGTCCGCAGTGGCCGCCAGCACCTTGTCGAAGGGCGCCGCGCCACCGATCGCGGAGAGTTTCCCGAGGGGACGGGTGTCGTCCCAGCCACCCGGCACGCGGACGATCGGACGCACCAGCACGAGTTCGAGATCCGGGTCGGCGAAGGGCAGCGCCGCGGCCTTCCAGGTCTCGCCGAACGCGAACCGGATCGGCTGGGTCGAGTGCATCAGGGAGGCTGTGAGGTGCTGTCCGCGGCCGCCGGTGAACGGGCCGTCGGTCGTCTTGGTGGGATCGAACGACACCTTCCAGCGTCCCTTGAAGTAGACCGCATTCCCGAGCACCAGCCGGGTGAGCCGGTCGAGCGCACCCTTCGGCAGGATCTCCTGGATGAGTCCGCGGGTGTTCTTCGATGCCCAGGCGTTGATGGTGGCGCGGGCGGCCTCCGGGTCGGCCCTGAAGTCGGCCGGGATCACCCCCACGCCGAACCATTCCGCGAGCGCCCCGAGGAACGGCTGGCTGAGGTCGAGACCCTGCTGCGCCCAGGCGGCGTCCGCGACCGTCATCGCCACCTTGTTCCGTTTGGCGAGCGTGTCGAGGGCCTGTAGCACCGAGTTGAGTTCTGCGTCCAACTTTTCGGTGCTGCCACCGAACAGACTGTCGAGTTCGGACGCCGTCACCCCCGCGGCGCCGTTGCGCAGCATGCCGATGGCGGCTGCGAGCGAGAACGGTGAGATCACCGGGTTCGAGGTGTCGAGCTCGTCGAGCAGCCCGACCGCGAACGGCCCGAGCGACGACGTGACCGGCGTGACCGGCGCCCGGCTCACGTCCTTGGCGAACCAGGTGCCGTACTGGGCGGTGTCCTGCGGCGCCGTGCGTGGCGAACAGGCGCTCATCAGCGGCCCGCCGACCACCGCAAGGGCCGCCAGGTCGAGAAGCCCGCGTCGGGTCATCATGGTCATCCTCCTGCCATCCAGTGTGACCCCGCACGGGGACCAGGGGCGATCGACCTGCGAACCCGGGTCCGCCGGCCCGGGCCGCACCCGGACCGGCCCCGCAGGTCTCTACGCCAGATCGAAGCGATCGAGGAGCATGACCTTGTGCCAGGCGGCGACGAAGTCGTGGACGAACTTCTCCGCCGCGTCGTCGCTGGCATAGACCTCGGCCACCGCACGCAACTGGGCGTGCGACCCGAAGACCAGATCCGCCCGGGTCGCCGTCCAGGTGGCCTCGCCCCCGGTTCCGACGAACGTCTCCATCTGCTCGTCCGCCGGCTCCCACGTGATGGAGCCGTCGGTGATCGTCTGGAAGAAGTCGGTCGTCAACACCCCGACCGACGACGTGAGCACCCCCGTCCGGGAACCGCCCACGGTGGCGCCGAGCACGCGCAGACCTCCGACCAGCACGGTCATCTCCGGTGCGCTCAGGCCGAGCAGGCGGCACCGCTCGACCAGCAGATGCTCGGTCCTGCCGGTGGCACGCGGGCCGCGGTAGTTGCGGAACCCGTCGGCGGTGGGTTCGAGCCAGGCCAGGCCGGAGGCATCGGTCTGCTCGGCCGAGGCGTCGGTGCGGCCCGGGACGAACGGCACACCGACCGCGAAACCCGCGTCGGCGGCCGCCTTCTCGACGGCCGCGACCCCGCCGAGCACGATGAGGTCGGCGAGTGAGATCCGCGTCTCACCCTGCTCGTTGAAGGTCGTCCGGATGCTCTCCAGGGCATCGAGCACCCTCGCCAGCCGCGCCGGATCGTTCGCCGCCCACCGGTTCATCGGTGCCAGCCGGATCCGCGCCCCGTTCGCACCCCCGCGCTTGTCGGTGTCGCGATAGGTGGATGCCGACGCCCACGCCGTGAACACCAGGTCGGGCACGCTCAACCCCGACGCCAGCACGTTCTGCTTCAGCCTGGCGACGTCGGTCTCCGAGACGAGCGGGTGGTCGACGGACGGCACGGGGTCCTGCCAGTCGAGGTCCTCGTCCGGCACCTCCGGGCCCAGGTAGCGCGACTTGGGACCCATGTCGCGGTGGGTGAGCTTGAACCAGGCCCGCGCGAAGGCGTCCGCGAACTCGTCGGGGCGCTCGTGGAAGCGCTTGGCGATCGGCCCGTAGGTCGGGTCGTAGCGCAGCGCCAGGTCGGTCGTGAGCATCGTCGGCCGGCGGGCGGGTTCGTTGGTCTCCGGGTCGGGCACGTCGCGGGGAGCGTCCTTGGCCACCCACTGCTTGGCGCCCGCCGGGCTGTCCTCGAGCTCCCACTCGTGACCGAACAGATTGTCGAGGAACAGGGTCGACCACGCGGTGGGCCGCTGGGTCCAGGTGACCTCGAGACCGCTCGTGATCGTGTCCCGGCCCTTCCCGGAGCCGAAACTGTTCGTCCAGCCGAGGCCCATCTGTTCGATCGGGGCCGCTTCCGGTTCGGGGCCGAGATGCTCGGCCGGCGCGGCGCCGTGGGTCTTTCCGAACGTGTGTCCGCCGGCGATCAGCGCCACGGTCTCCTCGTCGTTCATCGCCATCCGGGCGAAGGTCTCCCGGATGTCGACCGCCGCCGCGAGCGGGTCGGGATCGCCGTTGGGACCCTCGGGGTTCACGTAGATCAGGCCCATCTGCACCGCGGCCAGCGGGTTGTCAAGTTCCCGGTCGCCGCGGTAGCGCTCGTCGCCCAGCCAGGTGGTCTCGTGGCCCCAGTCGACCCGCTCCGGCTCCCACCTGTCGACGCGCCCGCCGCCGAACCCGAACGTGGTGAAGCCCATCTGCTCCAGCGCCACGTTGCCGGTGAGCACCATGAGGTCACCCCACGACAGCCTGCGTCCGTACTTCTTCTTGACCGGCCACAGCAGTCGACGGGCCTTGTCGAGGCTCACGTTGTCGGGCCAACTGTTGAGCGGCGCGAACCGCTGTTCGGCGCCGCCGGCGCCCCCGCGGCCGTCCTGCACTCGGTAGGTGCCCGCGGCGTGCCAGGCCATCCGGATGAGCAGTGGGCCGTAGTTGCCGAAGTCGGCGGGCCACCAGTCCTGGGAATCGGTGAGCAGGGCCGCGATGTCGGTCTTCACCGCGGCGAGATCGAGGGTGGAGAACTGCTCGGCGTAGTCGAAGTCGGCGCCCATGGGGTCGCCCGAGGGCGGGTTGGCGTTGAGCACCGACAGGTCGAGGCGATCGGGCCACCAGTCCCGGTTCGACGTTGCCGTGGTGGCGCCGTGGGCGACGGGGCAGGTGGTCTCTTGCGACATTTCGTCCTCTTCTCGGTGCGGGTCTGGTCTGGGGTGCCCCGCCCGACGTCGAGCCTTGGCCGGGCTCGTGCGGGTGGGCGGGACGCGCCGCGAGGGCACGCCCGACGCAGCCCGTCACGGCGTCGATCGGCTCCTGACGAGCACCGACGACCGGTCCGCTGCGACGTCCGGAGCGGGCCACGGGCCCCACCATAGGTCGGCCGGTGAACTGGGTCGGGGGCTGGTGCCGGCCGAGCGTCAGCCGTTCGGGGAACCGAACCCCTCCCCGAACGCGCGCGACCGGGCCACACCCGCGGCGGGATGTGGCCCGGTCGGGCGATCGGGATCAGTGCTGGTGGGCGACGATGCTGGCCGCTTCCTGGCGGGCTGGCAGGTCGTTGCCCTCGGCGAGGTGCGCGAGGTGATCGGGGATCTCGCGCCCGTAGTGGCGCATCGCCTTCACGTAGAGGCGTCCGGCGCGGTACGACGAGCGCACCAGCGGGCCGCTCATCACCCCGGCGAACCCGGCCTCGCGCGCCACCTTGCTCCAGTGCACGAACTCCGCCGGTTCGACCCACCGGTCGATCGGGTGGTGCAGCTTCGACGGGCGCAGGTACTGCGTGATCGTGAGGATGTCGCATCGGGCCCCGGCCAGGTCGTGGATCGCCTGGTCGATCTCGTCGGCGGTCTCGCCCATGCCGAGGATGAGGTTCGACTTGGTGATCAGCTCGTCGTCGTGCGCCATCGTGAGCACCCGCAGCGACTTCTCGTAGGTGAACGCGGGCCGGATCCGCTTGAAGATCCGCGGCACCGTCTCGAGGTTGTGCGCGAACACCTCCGGGCGCGCGTCGAACACCTGGCCGACCAGCTCGGGCTTGGCTCCGAAGTCGGGCGGAAGGATCTCGACCCCCGTGTTCGGGTTGACCCGATGGATCTGGCGGATGGTCTCGGCGTACAGGGACGCCGCGCCGTCGGGCTGGTCGTCGCGGGCGACGCCGGTGACGGTGGCGTAGCGCAGGCCCATCTGCTGCACCGACTCGGCGACCCGGCGCGGCTCATCGGGGTCGAGCGGGCGGGGGCGGCCGGTGGCGATGTCGCAGAAGTCGCAGCGTCTCGTGCAGATGTCACCGCCGATGAGGAAGGTGGCCTCGCGGTCTTCCCAGCACTCGAAGATGTTGGGGCACTGGGCCTCCTGGCACACGGTGTGCAGTCCCTCGGACTTCACCATCGAATGCAGCTCCGAGTAGCGCTCGCCCATGTGCGCCGTGGTGCGGATCCAGGCGGGCTTGCGTTCGATGGGCGTCTCGGCGTTCTTGGCCTCGACCCGCAGCAGCCGGCGCCCGTCGGGCGCGGTGGAGACGGGGCCGGGCGTGGCGGGAGCGTGGGTGGTGCTGTCGGTGGTCATCGGACTCCTTCTACGCTCAGTTCGGCTGCCTGCTTCTGCAACAGCGCCCGCCATCGGCGGATGCCCTCGGCGGCCACGGGATCGAGCACGTCGGCCAGCGCGCGCTCGGCGACCGGGAGGACGTCTCGAACCGTGACCCGGCGTCCGAGTTCGGCGGAGATCGACGATACGGAGGCGTCCTCGATGCCGCAGGGGATGATGTTGTCGCCCCACGACAGGTCGGCGTCGCAGTTGAGCGCGAAGCCGTGCATCGTGCACTGGCGTGACACCCGGACGCCGATCGCCCCCAGCTTGCGATCGGGACCACGCTCGTCGGCGAGCACCCAGACGCCCGAGCGGCCCTCGACCCGGGTGGTCTCGACGCCGAAGTGGCGGGTGACGCGCATCATCACCTCTTCGAGGTTGCGCACGTGACCGACGACGTTGATGGGGGCCGGCAGCCGGATGATCGGATACGCGACGAGTTGGCCGGGGCCGTGCCAGGTGATCTTGCCGCCACGGTCGGTGTCGACGACCTCGGTGCCGTCCTTGGGGCGCATGTGGTCTTCGGTGGTACGACCGGCCGTATAGACCGCCGCGTGCTCCAGCAGCAGAACGGTGGGGGGAAGGGTGCCGTCGGCCACCTGCGTGAGGACGTCGCGCTGGTGCGCCCAGGCGTCCCGGTAGTCGACGAGGTCGGGGGCGAACCCCAGATGCTCGAACCGCATGGTTCTCACGCTACCTGCGACGGGAAAATCGTCACTTCCACAAGGTGGCGATGATGAACGATGCGGCCATCATGCCCATCCCGATGAGGATGTTCCATCCCCCGGTGATACCGGGGATGAAGCCGCCGATGATGTAGTAGAGCACCAGCCAGATCACGCCCAGCAGGCCCACGGGCACGAAAACCCACGGCACCCAGCTGCGATCACCGCCTCCGCCCAGGCGTTCACGCTCGGCGCGCTTGGCGGCCAGGCGCTCGCTGTTGGTCTTCTTGCGCTTGCGAGCGGCTTCGGCGCGCAGTCTCGACTCGGGCACGGTGGCGACTCCTTGCGGCAGTGGTACCCGGGTAGCCTAGTCAATGTCTCGGCGAAAGACACGCCGGGAACCCCGATGCGACAGCCCGGAGGTGTGCGTGTCCGATCCGGCACCCGCCGGCCGCCACCAGATCCGGTGGCGTGCACTGCCCGCCCGGCTGCAGCGTGCCTGGTCGAGTCAGGTGCACGGACGCCGGCGCTACGTCTCCGCCGTGGTCGTGCTCATGGCCGCCGCGCTGATCACCGTCAGCGCCCGGGTGGCCGGCGGCCACGACCTGCGCCCGGCCCGCAACAGCAACCTCATCGGCCTCGTGGAATCCCAGGGACAGCACAACCGCGACCTCGCCGCGCAGGTGCAGAACCTGCAGTCCGACGTGGCGAAGCTCACCGGCGCCGCCGCTCCGGCGGCCCCCGACGCCGGGATGTCGGCTGCCGCCGTCGCCGCGGCGGCGGTGGCGGTGACCGGCCCCGGGGTGCGGGTGAGCCTCAACGACGCCCCGTTGTCGGTGCAGCCGGTCGGCGTCGACCCCGACCTGCTCGTCGTGCACCAACAGGACATCCAAACCTTCACCAACCTGCTGTGGCGCGCGGGCGCCGAGGCGATGAGTATCCAGGGGGTGCGGATCGGTGCGACCTCCAGCATCAAGTGCGTCGGCAACACCGTGATCGTCGGCGGCGTCCCCTATGCCCCGCCCTACGTCATCGAGGCCATCGGCGACCAGCGCGCCATGCTGCAGGCGCTCGCCACCGATCCGGGGGCGAACATCTACCGCCAGTACGTCACCGCCTACGGACTGGGCTACTCCCAGCAGAGCGTCGACGTCCTCAGGCTTCCCGCCTGGAACGGCGCGGCCGCTCTCACCTACGCGACCCCCAATCCCTGAGCGCCCGACGCCGTGATCGGCGGGCCGGGTCACCGGAAGCCGGCCGTAGACTGTGCCGGTGGCTCGGATCCTGGTGGTCGACAATTACGACTCGTTCGTCTACAACCTCGTGCAGTACCTCGCGCAGATCGGGGCCGAGGTCGAGGTGTGGCGTAACGACGACCCGCGGTTCGAGCAGCCGGATTTCCTGTCCCGGTTCGACGGCGTGCTGCTGTCGCCCGGACCCGGGACGCCCGAACACGCCGGCGTCTGCGTCGACCTCGTGCGTGAGCACGCCGGCGAACTGCCGATCTTCGGCGTCTGCCTCGGTCTGCAGTCGATGGGCGTGGCCTTCGGCGGCGTCGTCGACCGTGCGCCCGAGGTGATGCACGGCAAGACCTCCCTGGTGCACCACGACGGACGCGGGGTCTTCGCGGGCCTGCCGTCACCGCTCACCGCGACCCGGTACCACTCGCTGGCGATCGACCCGGCGACGGTGCCCGACGAACTCGAGGTCACGGCCCGCACCGACAACGGCATCATCATGGGTGTCCGGCACCGCAGCCTGCCCGTCGAGTCGGTGCAGTTCCACCCCGAGAGCGTGCTCACCGAGGGGGGCTACCAGATGCTCGCCAACTGGCTCGAGGTGTGCGGCGACGCCGGCGCACCCGGCCGGGCGGCGCGACCTGTCGCCGCTCATGGTCGGTGCCCGCCCGCTGAGGCGGACCCCGGCGGGCTCAGCGGGCGAGGCTGCCCGCAGCCGAGGTGTTCGTGGGGCTCAGCCGGTGGGGGATGACGAGCCCGACGGGGGCGCCGTGCTCGCCGACGTCGACGCGGTCGCGGTGGCCGAGGGCGTGCTCGGCGCCTTGGCGATATAGACCTTGATCGGGGCGGTGCGCAGGGCCATCGTGCCGGGCTGCGGGTCTTGGCTGACGATCGTGCCCGGCGTGGCCTGTCGTGGTCTCCTGCTCGTCCGCCGACGACGACGTCGGTGAAGCCCTGGTCACTGGCGTAGGTCTTCGCCTCGGCCAGGGTGAGGCCGCCGAGGTTGGGGACGCTGCTCTGGCCGGTGGCCACGTAGATCGTCACCGGGCTGCCGACCGGGGCCGTCGCCCCCTGGTCGGGACTGACACTTACCACGGTGCCCTTCTTGTCGGTGGGCGCCTCGTTCGTCGCGTCCTTCTGAACGACCTGGAATCCCGCCTCCTTGATCAGGTTGGTGGCGTCCTTCGCGCTGAGGCCGGTGATGCCGGTGGGGATCTGGGCGGTTTTGGGGCCGAGGTTGACCACGATGGTGACGTCGGCGCCGGGGGTGACGGTGGCCTGGGCGGTGGGGTTCTGCCTGATGACCGTGCCCTGGGTGTCGGCGGGGCCGTTGGTGGTCTGCACGACGGGGCTGAGGTTGCGGTCGTTGAGTTGCTGCTCGGCCTGCTGCTGGGTGTAGCTGATCACCCCGGGCACCTGCACCGTCGTCGGGCCTGCTGGGCCGGTTGAACTCGAACAGCGCGAACCCGAGCACCCCGACCAACGCGGCCAACAAGACCGCCAGCACGATCGTCGACGCCGACGGTCCCCGGCGGTGCGTCGGGCAGCGGTTCGGCATCGGCGCGGCGGGTGATCACCTGCGTGCCGGTGGGGCTGTCGGCGCGTCCCTGCGCCAGCACCGAGGTGGCCAGCGTCGGTGCGGGATCCGGCATGGGCAGCGGTGGCGGGGCGGCGACGGGGCTACCCGCGATCAGGCGGGTGATGTCGTCGCGCATCTCGCGGGCGGACTGGTAGCGGTCGGCGGGATCCTTCGCCAGCGATTTCATCACCACCGCGTCCATCGCCTGGGTGATCTCCGGGTCCAGGGTGCTCGGCGGGGTCGGCAGCTCCCGCACGTGCTGGTAGGCGACGCTGACCGGGGAGTCGCCGACGAACGGGGGCCTGCCGACGAGCAGTTCGTAGAGCAGGCAGCCGGCCGAGTACAGGTCGGAGCGGGCGTCGACGGTCTCACCGCGGGCCTGCTCGGGTGACAGGTACTGGGCGGTGCCGATCACCGCCGCCGTCTGGGTCATCGTGGCCGAGGTGTCGGCGACCGCCCGGGCGATGCCGAAGTCCATCACCTTGACCGTGCCGTTGGGTGTCAGCATGACGTTGGCGGGTTTGATGTCGCGGTGGATGATCCCGGCCCGGTGCGAGTAGCTCAACGCGTCGAGCACGCCCTGGGTGAACTCCAACGCCCGCTCGGGCAGGATCCGCCGGTCGTCACGCAGCACGTCCTTGAGGGTGTGCCCGTCGACCAGTTCCATCACGATGAACGGCACGGTGACTCCGGTGGCGGTGTCGACCTCCTCGCCGGTGTCGTACACCGACACGATGTTCGGATGGTTCAACCCGGCCGCCGCCTGCGCCTCCCGGCGGAACCTCGCCTGGAAGGTGGGGTCGGTGGCGAGGTCGACGCGGAGTCGTTTGATCGCCACCGCACGCCCGAGGCGGGTGTCGGTGGCCCGCCACACCTCGGCCATCCCACCACGTCCGATCACCCGGTCGAGGTGGTAGCGATTGCCGAGCAGCGCTGCCTGCTCCGTCATCGCGGCGTCCTTTCGATCGGGGTCCCGTGCGAAGTATCTCGCGCGACGGGCACCGGGGGCCAATGCGGAAGTGGGATCACTGCAGTGCCTTCACGACGGCGGTGAACACCGGGCCGGCGAGTGCACCGCCGGCGATGTCGTTGCGGGGGATGTTCACGCTCTCGATGAACACGGCGATCGCGACGTCGGGCTGCTGCGCGTAGCCCACGAACCAGGCGTAGGGCGGACGGGACGGGATCGTCTGCGCCGTGCCCGTCTTGCCGCCGATGGTGACTCCGGGAACCTGGGCCCTGGTGCCGGTGCCGGACGTGACCACCTCGCGCATCATCTGTTGCAACTCCTGGGCATGCTGGGCCGACATCGCCTGGCTCAGCTTCTTCGGGGTGGTGCTCTCGAGCACCTGCAACGACGGCGAACGGACCTCCTGGACGAGGTAGGGCTGCATCACCACCCCGTCGTCGGCGATGGCGCCGGCGACCACGGCCATCTGCAGCGGTGACGCCGCCACGTCGTACTGGCCGATCGCGCTGAGTGCCGTCTCGGGCTCGTTGAGGGACGCCGGGAAGTGGCTGGCCGCCGACGGGAATCCGAGCCCGAGCGACGTGCCGAACCCGAACGCCTCCGCCTGGGCTCGCAGCTTGGCGGCACCCAGCCCGAGACCGACGTTCGCGTAGGCCGTGTTGCATGACACTGCGAGCGCCTGGGCGAGGCTGATCCGGGTGCCCCCGCAGTTCGTTTCGTTGGGCAGGTAGGTGTTGGTTCCCGGCAGCTTGAGCCGCACCGGCGCGTCCACCTGCGTCTCGGGGCTCATCCCGCTCTTCAGCGCCGCCGCCGCGGTGACCAGCTTGAACGTCGACCCCGGGGGATAGATCTCCTGGGTCGCCCGGTTCGACATCGGTGACCCGGGGGCGTCCTTGAGCGAGTTCCAGGCCTCGCTGGCCTTGGTGAGGTCGACGTTCGACAGCTTGTTGGGGTCGTAGCTCGGCTTCGACACCATCGCGAGCACCGCACCCGTGCGGTAGTTGATCGCGACGACCGCGCCCTGCATCGAGCCGAGCGCGTCCCACGCGGCCTTCTGCGCCTTGGCGTTGAGCGTGGTGATCACCGACGCCCCCTCCCGCTTGCGCCCGCTGACGGTGTCCATGAGCCGGGTGAAGAACTGCGAGTCGGATGTGCCGGCCAGTTGCGCGTTGTAGGACTGTTCGAGACCGGTGCGGCCGAACTCGTAGGAGTAGTAGCCGGTGACCGGCGCCCACATCGGGCCGTCGGCGTAGACCCGTTTGTAGGCGAAGACGCCCTTGGCGGGTTCGCTGGAGGCGATCGGGGTGTTGCCGACGAGGATCGCACCACGGTCCTGCGCGAACTGCGCGTCGCGCACCCGCCGGTTGGCGGGGTCGTTGATCAGGGCGTCGGCCCGGAAGAGCGGGAAGTAGGTGATGTTCGCCAGCAGGGCGAAGAACATCAACGCGGCGAACACCGCCACCCGTCGGATCGGTCTGTTCATGGCATGATCACCGCCGTGTCGTCGGAGGCGAAGTCGGCGACGAAGCCCCGCTGCGGCAGGGGCGACTCGGGCCGGCGTGGGCGGCGGGCCTGGTGGCTGATCACCAGCAGGATCGCGATGATCACCCAGTTGATGACCATCGAGGAGCCCCCCTGGCTCATGAACGGCGTCGTGAGCCCCGGTGAGGGGCAACAGCCGGGTGACGCCGCCGATGATGGCGAACACCTGCAGCGCGAACACGAAGCTCAGCCCGGCGGCCAACAGCTTCTCGAACGGGTCGTCGGTGGTGAGCGAGGTGCGCAGCCCGCGGGACACGATCAGCGCGTAGAGCATGACCACGGCCATCAGCCCCATGATGCCGAGTTCTTCGCCGATCGCCGCCGAGATGAAGTCGCTCTTGGCCAGGGGCGTGAGGCCCGGGCGCCCGAGACCCCATCCGCGTCCGGTCAGACCGCCCCACGCGAAGCCGTATTCGGCCTGGATGATCTGGTAGTTCTGGTTCACGTTGTCGAAGGGGTGCAGCCAGGCGTCGACCCGCACCTTGACGTGGTAGGTGAACGCATAGCCCGCCCAGGCCCCAAGGGTCATGAGCGCCGCCCCGAGCACCGGCCACACCGGCCGCTCGGTGGCGACGTAGAGCATCATGACGAACAGTCCGAAGAACAGCATCGACGTGCCGAGGTCGTTCTCGAAGACGAGCACGGCCAGCGACGCGAGCCACATGACGACGATCGGTCCCAGGTCACGAATCCGCGGCAACTGCAGACCGAGCACCCGGCGTCCGACCTGCGACAACACCTCGCGATGGTCGACGAGATAGCCGGCGAACGCGACCGTCAGCACGACCTTCGCGGCCTCGGCGGGTTGGAAGCTGAACGGGCCGAGGTGGATCCAGATCGTCGAGCCTCCGCTCGTGATGCCGAGCCCGGGAACGAGCGGCAGCAGCAGCAGGCCGAGTCCGACGAGGAACAGCAGGTAGGGGAATCGCTGCAGTTCGCGGGGATCCCTGAGCACGAACAGGGTGGCGATGAACAGGGCCATGCCGAGGGCCGTCCAGATGAGCTGGGTGGTCGCGTCGTGGCGCACGGGGTCGGGGATGAGGTCGATCCGGTGGATCATCGACAGGCCGATGCCGTTCAACGTCAGCACCAGCGGCAGCAGCAGCGGGTCGGCGTAGGGCAGCTTGACGCGGATGATCACGTGCAGGATCAGCGGCCATACCCGTCCACAGGCCCACCACCCACGGCCAGTCGGTGGGGACGGTGCCGGATTGGTCGAGGCCGACCAGGGCCCAACCCCCCAGGCCGATGCCGACGGCGACGAGGTCCATGAGCAATTCGACGGTGCGGCGCTTGCGGTAGACCACCACGGTGTCGCCCGGCACGCCCGCCACGACGCCGGACGCCGTCACGAGCAGTCCTCCTGGCCGGGCACGCTCGCGCTCGCCGTGGGGTTCAGGCTCGGCAGGCCCGGCGACGCCGACGATGTCGCCGCGCCGGTTGTCATCGACCCGGTGGCCGTCGCGCCGGTGGTCGTCGACCGAGCTGACGCGGTCGCGGTTCCGCTCGCCCCCGGGGTCGGCACCCGGTCGGACACGTCGGCTGTCGGCGTCGAACCCGTCGACCGCGCGGTCGAGGCCGAACCGGACAGTGACGGCGTCACCGGCCCCGACGGCGACGGTGAGGGTGAGGGGGGAGCGCTCTGCCCTCCCTGCGCCGCCCGCTGGGCGATGCACTTCTCGGCGAGGACCGCGAGCTGGTGGGCGGTGGCCCGGGCGCTGTCGAGGCTGTCGGCGCTGATCGTGTTGTGCACCTGGTCGCGGTAGTAGCGGGGCAGGTCGGACACCAGAACGTCTTCGACCTGCTCGACACGCGACAGCGACACGCCCAGCACGCTGTCGGGCAGGCCACGGAAGATCGCCACCTTCTCGCCCGCGGGGGTGGCCGTGGCCCCCACGTAGAACTGGCTGCGGGCGTACAGCACCCCGATGGTGCCCGCGACCGTGAGCGCCATCACCACCGAGAACGCCAGCACGATCGTCGGCAGCCAGTGGTGGTGCTGCTTGCTCGGCTGGTATCGCAGCCGCTCGTGGTCGACGGGGGCGGCCACCCGATCGGCGGCCTCGTCGTCGACGGTGTCAGCCTCGTCGGTCGCGCCGGTGGCGCTCGCGATGGCCTCCGGGCCCGGGGCCAGACCCACGTCGGTGACCGCGCCGAGCAGCATCGGCTCGGCGGCGTCCAGCGCGGAGTTCTGGGCCACGACGTCGGCGAGCACGAAGGTGATGTTGTCGGCCCCACCCCCGTCGTGGGCGAGCCTGATGAGCTTCGGCACCGCGGCGTCGAGGTTGTTCTCGCGCAGCACCCCGGCGATCTTCTCGTCGGTGGTGAATCCGCTGAGCCCGTCGCTGCAGAACAGCAGCCGATCGCCCTCGACGAGATCGATGATCGACGTGTCGGGTTCACCGATGGGCTGGCCGTTGAGCACCCTGAGCAGTAGTGATCGGTGCGGGTGGGTGGCCATGTCGGCCTCGTTGAGGCGGCCCTCGTCGACCAGCGACTGCACCCACGAGTGGTCGTGGGTCAGTTTGGTGAGCCGCCCGTCACGGAACAGGTAGCCGCGGGAGTCGCCGATGTGCACCAGCCCGAGCTGGGTTCCGGAGAACATGGCGCCCGACACGGTCGTTCCCATGCCTTCGAGGCTCGGATCGGCGTCGATGAGCTGCGAGAGATTCTCGTTCGCCCGGTTGAGGGCACCGCTGAACACGGCCACCATGTCCTCGCCCTCGAGGCGCCGGTCGGCCTTCGCGATCGCGGTGATCGCCACGGCCGAGGCGACGATCGCCGGCGGCCGCGCCGCCCATGCCGTCGGCCACGGCGAGCAGGTTCGGCGAGGCATAGGCGGAGTCCTGATTGTTCTTGCGGACGAGGCCGATCTCGCTGTGGGCCCGGATGTCGAGGGAGAGCATCACTTCTCCAGACGCAGGTGGGTGCGGCCGATCCGGATGTCGTCCTTCGCCGTGACTGTGGTGGGCGAGATGACCCGCACCTCGTTGACGTAGGTGCCGTTGGTCGAGGTGAGGTCTTCGATCTGCCACCCGCCGGACGCCGTTTCGGTGAGCTGTGCGTGGTGGGTGCTGGAGTAGTCGTCGTCGATCGGCAGGGTCGCGTCGCGGGCTCGTCCGACGACCAGCCCATCCACCAACGCCACCTCGGCGCCGGTGCTGCGTCCGTCGGTGACCACCAGTCGAGTCGGCGTGTTGCGACGACGCTTCGGGGCGGGCTTCGCGGGGGCGAGTTCGGGCGACCCGGCCGCGACCGTGCGCCCGAACATGTCGGTGCGGATGACGTTGGCCGAGAGCAGGATGAACAGCCACAGCAACGCCAGGAAGGCGACCCGCAGGGCCGTGACGAGCACGGAGCTCATGTCACGCTCCCAGTGGCGAATGGACGAGCATGCGGGTGGAGCCGATCTCGATGCGCGATCCGTCGTCGAGGTTGGCCCGGTTGACCTTGACGCCGTTGACGATGACCCCGTTCGTGCTGCCGAGGTCTTCGATGGTGATGATGAGCTCGTCGTCGTTGCCGGTCACGAGGATCTGTGCGTGCTTGCGGCTCACTCCGGGATCGTTGATGCGCAGGTCGGCCTCCGAACCGCGTCCGATGGTGAGGCCGGGTGGCACGAGTGGGTGCCGGACACCGTTGACCTCGAGCACGAGCCGTGACCGGCGGATCTGGCTCGTGTTGGCGGGGTTGCTCGCCTCGACGCCGGCGAGGGCGGCGGACATGACGGTGAACCGTCCGGTCGGCAGCGAGATGTCGAGGGTGTAGTTGATGGAGATGGGCCCGTTGAAGACGTAGCGGCGCTCGGCCGCGTGGTCGCGCAGTTCGGGGATGATCTCCTGGTTGAGCGTCTTCGTGTACGGCACGAGCCGCTCGTAGTCGTGGGTCGACAAGGCGATCGTGAAGTCGTTGGGCACCAGCTTCTTGTCGCGGCTGAGCACCTTGGCCTCGGCGTCGAGCTCGCGCTGCAGCCTCGAGGCGATCTCGACCGGCTGGACGTCACCCTTGAATCCGCGCGCGAAGACGCCGGTGACGACCCCTTCGATCCTGTGCTCGATGCGATCGAACAGACCCATGACACCCCCTTTACCTCACGCGCGGACTCAGTCGATAGTACCGATGGGGGTGAACCCGGCGCACGTGCGACCAGCAATGACCACTGACGTGGGCGGATTCGTTCAGTGGGGTGCCCCCGCGAGGTGTCGCGACCGTGCCCGGGACGCTCCCCGTCGGGAGCGGCACGCGGTTCCGGCCGTCCCGGGACGGCGTCCGCCGTCGGCTGCTGGACGCGCGGGCGTCGGGACGCGGACGGGTGGTCGCGCGCGACGTCACGAGGCGGGCTCGTTCGCCCACCGTGCCGCCGCTGTGTTAGCCTTCTCGGGCTGATTCCTTCGGGGATCGCGCGCGAGTGGCGGAATGGCAGACGCGCTGGCTTCAGGTGCCAGTGCCCGCAAGGGCGTGGAGGTTCAACTCCTCTCTCGCGCACCCCCGAGACCCCGTTCTAACTAGGGAATCATTTCCTGGTCGAGCGGGGTTTTCGCTTGCGCGCAACATCGAGAGTCGCGCTGCGGGCAGATCTGGCCCTGCTTGGCGGTCGCATCCGGGCCTCGAAGCTGAGGAGTCGCACGCGACCGCTCATCGGCCGCCGAAGAAGCCCCCCGGGGCTCGGCGTGCGTCGCTGGGGCATCCTGCTCATCTCCCGGGCAGCTCTGCCAGTCGGTTTCGTGCCGGGGCTGCCCGTCGTACTTCTGGTCCCGTTGTCGACACCCCCCGCCGAGGGCATGCCTCTCACATGTCGGCGCTTCAATCGTTGGCGCTGAGGGCGGCACGAGCCAGCCGGGGGAGAAGCGCCACCAGCCTCGGTTCCGACGCCAAGGGTGTCCCGGGCCGGCCGTCGTAGGCCGCCATGCCCGCCTGGGCCACACCCGCCACCTCGCCGCGTACCGCGACGCCCTGAGGGAGGGCCCGCCGCCGAGCGGGACGCTCGATGTGGAGACCGACGCAGGTATCGCGCACGTGATCCGCTACGACGGACCGGGGGCGCCGGAACTCGTCCGCTCGTTCTTCCGCCGGGCATTCAGTCCGGCACGCCGAGGTGGGTGGACGATCTCCCCGCTCTCGTGCAGCACCGCACCGTCGACGTCGTCGACTGCATTGGCCGACCCGGCCTCAGCGCGCAGACTTGGCCGATCCCCGATGCCGCCGCTGACGCCCGCTGGATGGGGCGGGTTCGTGCGTCGGCGCATTCTTGGCTCGGGTGGGCACCTTCACCAGCAACTCCGCACGGAGGAGTCTCCGTGGTGGCTGGGGGGATGGGTCGTGCCCGGATTGACGCGAGCTCGTTGCGCGAGGCACCCCCAGGGCGAGACGTTCGCCCGAGAGGTAGTCGGGGGTCCCGCAGGTCGAGTGGTTCGGGCAGGCATCCGCGACGACCGCCGTCACCTCAACCTTGTGGCGAGTTCGCGGGCGCACAGGGCGGAAGAGATGCCGGCGCCGACTGCGTGGATCACGGCGATACGACTCATGCGGGACTCCCCCGCGCGGGGGTGTCATCAGAGGCGGCGACCAAGGCTGTGCGAGGGAACCGGAAGACAGCTGGTCGTCTCGAGGGTGAAGCCGACCAGTTGCGCGGTGAGGAACGGCAGGACCGAGGTCTGGGTGCCCGCGAACGTGACAACCACGTCCAGCAGCATGCCTGGCCTCATGCGCTCGAGGTTTCGATGGCGCCATCTCATCAGCGTTCGATTGACGAACACTTGTACGTCGGTAGTAAGATGTTTGATGTCCACGCAACTCCATGGGAGTGGGGGTGGGTCACCTGAGATCCTGAAGGGATCCATCAATGTCGAGATTCTGGGGAACATCCGTCGCCGCCGTTGCGCTGACGTCCAAGGCCGTTGCGCCGCCGGCTTGCGGCACTGGGGGGACGAATCCTGACGGTTCGTCCGCTGCGCCGGCGACGGCCCCCTCCTTCACGCGGGGGAGCGCGGTCGTGCCGGCGTCGTTCGATCCCGCCGGTGCGGCGGCGTGGGGAACGCGGGCACCGTGTCACCGGGCCGTGTACGACTCGCTGCCGACGCGTGACGCAAAGCGCGGGATCCGGCCTTCCCGCGCGAAGTCATGCAACAACGACGGTGACCGCACCGAGCCGACTCTGACGCGGCGCGATGGCGTGAAGTTCTGCGGTGCCACGCCCATTTCCGCGGATGTCGCCGTGGCTCACCTGAAGCATTTCCAGAGCGGCTGCGCCGCAGGCGCCAACACGGTCGCCGGGATCGAATTCACCGCCAAGGTGGCGACCGCGCTGGACGCCACCGTCCAGGCCGAGGTTCTCGACCTGGTCGGCGACCCACCGAGAACGGCCCATTTCCTTCTACCCACAAGGACGACCACGTGCCCAGAATCGACTATGCGCATCCTTCGCCCGAGCTGGCCGAGGCGATCATGGAGCGACGCGGGGGACTGCTCACTCCGCTGGACCTGCTGCTCGCGCACAACGGCGGCCTGATCCTGGGGTGGAACGCGCTGGTCGGTGCGGTCCGCACGCAGTTCGCACTGCCCGGGGATCTGCGCGAAATGGTGATCCTGCGCATCGGCGTGCTCAACGACGCCCCCTACGAGTGGGACTCGCACATCGAGGTCGCCCGACAAGAGGGGCTCCCCGACGCGCTCATCGAGAAGCTGCGCAACGCGGAGCCGTTCACCGGATCCTCGAAGTTGGACGACGTGCTGCGCTTCGTGGATGAATCCACCCGGGAGGTGCGCGTCTCGGCGGAGACATTCGACGCGCTGCGCAGGCATTTCGACGACCGCAGCATCGCGGAGCTCACCGCCGTCATCGCCGTCTACAACATGGTCAGTCGTTTCCTGGTCGCGCTCAACGTCCGCACGTCGGATCGGGAGATCCTCGCTGCGACATTTCCGGAGGAGCGGTATGCATGATCTTGCGGTGACGACTCCCGGGCCGCACCGGGACTTCCGTGCCCCTGGTGCGATGCTGCCGGAGGGGAGCTGTGACGCGCACGTGCACATCTTCGGGCCCCACGCGCGATTCCCGTTCGCGCAGGACCGTGCGTTCACGCCCGAGGACGTCACGATCGATGACCTGCAGCGGATGCACGCGACGATGGGCTTCTCGCGCTCGGTGCTGGTCCAGTCCGCCGCGCACGGTCACGATCACGCAGCCGTGCTCGACGCTCTCGAGCGCCATCCCGGCCGATACCGTGCGGTCGCGCTGCTCACGGCCGACACGAGCCCCGCCGTCGTCGGGCGGATGGACGAGGCGGGATTCTGTGGCGCACGGGTGCACTTCACGCCGCACCTCGGTGATCCGCCGACGGCAGACGAGATCCTCCGGCTCTGCGACCTGATCGGTCCGGCAGGGTGGCATCTGGAGGCACATGTCGTGGGCGATGGTCTCGACGCCTTCGCGGACATGTTCGACCGGATCCCGATCCGGGTGGTCATGGACCACATGGGCCGAGTTGATCCTTCGCCCGGAGTCGCCTCCCGCGGCCTGCGCATCGTGAAGGATCTTCTCGACGAGGACGATTTCTGGATCAAGCTCAGCGGGGCGGATCGGGTGTCCCGGGAGATCCCGTCGATGGCGGACGGGCTGGCGCTCGCGCGAAGCCTGTTCGCGCATCGTCCGGACCGGTGTGTCTGGGGGAGTGACTTCCCACATCCGAACTCGCACGGGTTCGTCCCGTGGGATCACGATCTCGTCGACGGCATCGACGTGATCGCTCCGAGCGCGGCGGAGAAGCAGCGCCTGCTCGTCGACAATCCGAATCGGTGCTTCGGTTTCGACGCACCCCACTCTGATGATGGAGGACGGTCATGACACGTCTGAAGGACAAGGTGGCGCTGATCGTCGGCGCCGGCAGCGTCGGCCCCGGCTGGGGGAACGGGCGGGCCTGTGCCGTGCTCTTCGCGAACGAAGGGGCCAGGGTGGTGGCCGCGGACATCGACCAGGGGGCACTCGACACGACGCTCGCGATGATCGCCGAGGAGGGCGACGTCGCGACGGGTCGGCTGTGCGATGTCACGCGGAGCGAGTCCGTGCGCGGGCTCGTCGAGGACTGCGTGTCCGAACACGGGCGCATCGACATCCTGGTCAACGTTGTCGGCGGTTCTCGTGCGGGTGGTGCCGCCGAGCTCAGTGAGGAGGATTGGTCGCGTCAGCTCGACTTCAATCTCACGAGCGTCTATCGAACATGCCACGAAGTGATTCCGCACATGGTCGCCCAGGGCGCCGGCTCGATCATCAACATCGCGTCGACGTCAGGTACGCGGTACACGGGGTCGCCTCAGGTCGGGTACGCATCCAGCAAGGCAGGCGTGATCTCCTTCTCGCGCGTCACGGCGGTGCAGTACGCCCCGAGCGGAGTCCGTGTCAACACGGTCGTGCCAGGACAGCTGCATACCCCGATGGTCGAGACCCGCTTGGCGGGCCAGCGCACCGGTGGAGACGTCGAGCAGCTCCTCGTGCAGCGTCGGGCGCGAATCCCGCTCGGTTTCATGGGCGACGGTCGTGACACGGCGTACGCCGCGGTGTACCTCGCCTCCGACGAGGCCCGTTTCGTCACCGGCACCGAGATCGTCGTCGACGGAGGCATGACCGCCCGATGCGACTAGGGGGCCGTCCCCTCCCCCAGGGCCCCCGCCCCAGGATGGCGCTGGGACTCGTGCGAACACCTGTACGCTGGTAGAACACGACCAGGTGTTGAGCAAGCGGAGTAGCCAGAGTGTCGCGAGAGAATCCGGAAGTCATTGACTCGGTAGCCAAGGCGCTGACCCTGCTGCAGGTCTTCTCGTCGGACACGCCGTCGCTGACGATCAGCAAGGCCGCCGAGTTGTCCGGCTGTGACGCGCCCGACGGCCCGGCGAATCCTGCACACGCTCGTTCATCTCGGCTTCGCGGAGCTGAACGACCGCGAGTTCTCCCTGACGCCGAAGGTTCTTCGCCTCGGGTTCGGTTATCTCGCGGGTCTGCCGTTCTGGGAGACGGCGCAGCCGCTGCTGCGTCGGATGGCCGAGGAGTTCGGCGAATCCTGCTCGATCGCAACACTGGATGGCGAAGACGTCGTCTATCTCGCGCGCATCCCAGCGAACCGCGCGCTCGCCATCTCGCTGCGCACCGGATCGCGGTTGCCGGCCTACGTGACGTCCCTGGGGAAGGTCATGCTGGCGTCCCTGTCGCAGGCCGACCTGGAGGACTACCTTCGCACGGCCCAGCTCAAGGCGCTGACCCCCAAGACCATCACGGATCCGGCCGCCCTTCGACGGGAACTCGCCGAGGTGCGAGCGCGCGGCTGGGCGATCGTGGATGAGGAGCGCGAGATCGGGGTCAGGTCGGCGGCCGCTCCGATCCGCAAGCGGGACGGATCCGTCGTCGCGGCGATCAACGTGTCGGCGAACGCGATGCGGGTGTCGAGGCAGGACTTGGAGGAGAACTACCTGCCCCTGCTGCGGCGCACCGCCGAGGAGATCTCCTCCGATCTCGGTTTCGCGCCCGTGGGGTAGCAGTCCGTGACGCGCCGGCGGTCCGCCGTCCGGCGCTGCCCCGGCCCGGGCGGCTAGGCCTCGAGCACCACCGCGAGCCCCTGACCGACGCCGATGCAGATCGCGGCCACGGCGATGCCGCCGCCGCGGCGTCGCAGCTCATGCGCCGCGTGACCGATGATGCGCCCCCCGGATGCGCCGAGCGGGTGCCCGATCGCGATGGCGCCGCCGTGGATGTTCACGCGGGCAGGATCCAGCTCCGGCCACAGCCGCAAGCACGCGAGCGACTGGGCCGCGAAAGCCTCGTTGAGCTCGACGATGTCGACATCCGCCCAGGTGCGGCCGGCGCGCGCCAGCGCACGGTTGGCCGCTTCAACGGGGGCGACGCCGAACACGTCAGGATCGTTTCCCGCGACGCCGCGGCCTGTAATGCGGGCCAGCGGTGCGACGTCAAGGGCGCCTTCGGCGCCGAGGAGGATGGCGGAGGCTCCGTCGTTGATCGACGAGGAATTGCCGGCAGTGACGGTGCCCGGCGCGGCGAACAGCGCCCGGAGGTCGCCGAGCGCCGCCAGGGCCGCGTCGTCCCGGATGCCCTCGTCGCGCCGCAGTGTCGCACCGGGCACCTGGACGATCTCGCTGTCGTACAGGCCGTCGGCCCATGCCGTGGCGGCCTGGCGATGGCTCCGCAGCGCGAACGCGTCCTGCTCCTCCCGCGAGATCCGGTAGCAGTTTCGCGAGCTTCTCCGCCGACTCGCCGTTCGAGATGGTCCACGTCGTGCGGAAGCGCGGGATTCGTCATCCGCCATCCGATCGACGTGTTCCACATCGTCTGGTTTCCCAGGGCCGGCCATGGCCGGGGCGACTTCTCCACGACGAACGGTGCACGGCTCATCGACTCGACTCCGCCGGCGAGAACCAGTTCGGCGTCGCCGGCTTCGATCGCGCGCTGAGCCCTGGATGACCGCCTCGACCGCCGAGCCGCAGAGCCGGTTGACCGTCGCGCCCGGCACCGACGTCGGGAACCCCGCGAGCAACGCGCCGAAGCGCGCGACATTCCGGTTGTCCTCGCCGGCCTGGTTCGCATCGCCGAAGAGCACGTCGTCGATACGGGCCGGGTCGAGTTCGAGGCGGTCGACCGATGCGCGCATCACTGTTGCCGCGAGATCGTCGGGGCGCACGCGGGACAACGCCCCGCCTGCCTTCCCGAACGGGGTGCGGACGGCGTCGTAGACGAAGGCGCCGGTCATGTCAGTTCTCCTCTGCGTGCGATCAGGGCGAGTCCGGTGAGCTCGGCGAGTGAATCGACGGTGTTCGTCGCCGAACGCCTCGCGAACGCGGAAGCCCGTCGGGGCGTGACGTCGAAGACGCCGTGGTCCGGTGATAGACCCGGGTCACGCAGCCGACGCCGGTGAGCGGGTACGTCGCACTCGGCGACGAGCTTCGAGGCTGCCTGCCTTGGTGAGCAGATCGGTCATCACGAACACCTGCTTGGCGCCGATCGCCAGATCCATCGCGCCTCCCACGGCCGGGATCGCGTCGGGCTCGCCCGTGGACCAATTGGCCAGATCGCCGCGCTGGGAGACCTGGAAGGCGCCGAGGACGCACACGTCGAGGTGCCCGCCGCGCATCATCGCGAACGAGTCCGCATGGTGGAAGTAGGCGGCGCCAGGGAGGGCCGTCACGGGTTGCTTGCCCGCGTTGATCAGGTCGGGATCGATTCGTCCCGCTTCGGGGGCGCCGCCCATGCCCAGCAGCCCGTTCTCGGTGTGCAGGACGATCTCGAGCCCCCGCGGAAGGTAGTCGGCGACCAGGGTCGGTGCCCCGATTCCGAGGTTCACGTAGGACCCTTCAGGGATGTCGTCGGCGATCCGGGCGGCGAGTTGCGCGCGCGTCAAGCTCATCGGGATGCACGTCCTTCCACCTGCGCGGCACGTCCTTCGACATCGACTCCGCCGACGAACGCGCCGTCGTGCAGCCAGGGGCGTTCTCCGACCGCGACGACGCGGTCGACGTAGAGGCCCGGGGTGACGATCACCTCGGGGTCGAGAGCGCCGAGGGGCACGACGGCGTCCACCTGGATCACGGTGGTGCCCGCGGCGGTCGCCATGACGGGGCCGAAGTTGCGCGCCGTCTCGCGATAGACGAGCGTTCCCCCAGCGGTCCGCGTGCAGCGCGCTGATGAGCGCGACGTCCGCCGCGGATGGGGTGCTCGAGGACGTAGTCGCGCCCGTCGATCCTCCGGTGCTCCTTGCCTTCGGCGAGCTGCGTTCCGACGCCCGTCGGGGAGAAGAACGCGCCGATCCCGGCTCCGGCGGCCCGGATTCGTTCGGCGAGGTTGCCCTGCGGCACGAGCTCGAGCTCCACTTGGCCGGCACGGTAGAGCTCGTCGAAGACCCACGAGTCATGCTGGCGGGGAAACGAGCAGATCACCTTCCGCACTCGTCCCGCTGCGAGCAGGGCCGCGAGCCCGGTGTCCCCGTTGCCCGCGTTGTTGCTGACGACGGTCAGGTCGCCCGCTCCTGTTGCGATCAGTGCGTCGATCAGCTCCACGGGTTGTCCGGCACGGCCGAACCCGCCGATGAGCACGGTTGCGCCCTCGGGGACCCCTGCGACCGCGTCCGCGGTCGACGCGACGATCTTGTCGATCATGATGGTCTCGTTTCGCTGGCCGAGCCTGCGCTCGGGTGTCGAACACGGTACCTGCTGTTCGACTAGCGTACAACCATACGTCAGTGGTACATTGAGTTTCGGGCTCGCCAACAGGCCGCGGCATACGACAGGAGAACCTCGATGGCGATCGTCAGAGTCGGAGCGCGACTTCTCTCCGCCCGATCCGATGTGACGATCACGTCCGGCATCGGCACCTTCGACGCCTTCGACATGGTCCTGGTCGAGGTCGAGGACGCGTCCGGTCATGTGGGTTACGGCGAGGCGCTCGCGCGGCGAGGCGGGGAGATGACCGTGGCTGCGGTCGAGAGCCTGCTGCGTCCCGTTCTCATCGGCGCGGATCCGCGCAACATCGGCGGTCTCTGGGTGCAGATGGTCGATCGCCTGCGCCTGTGGGGGCATACGGCGGGCGTGGTGATGGAAGCGATCAGCGGCATCGACATCGCCCTGTGGGATCTCGTCGGGCGTCTGGAGCAGCGGCCGGTGTGGCAGATGCTCGCCGGCGCGGGGCGGCGACAGGTGCCGGTCTTCGCGTCGTCGGTGTTCATCGGCGACCCGGACGACATGGCCAGGGAGGCCGTCTCGTTCGTCGAGCGTGGCTATCCGATCGTCAAGGTGAAGATCGCTCGGAGTGAGGCGTCGGGAGGGCCCGAAGCCGACCTCGAGGCTCTGCGCAAGGTTCGCGAGGCGATCGGTGCGCGTATCGGTCTGGTCGTGGACGCGAACGGCGCGTACGACTCCGCTCTGGCCATCCGCATGGGCCGTGCCATGGAGGAGCTCAACGTGCGGTGGTTCGAGGAGCCCGTGCCGGTCGATGACCTCGGGGGATACGAGCGCGTGCATGCCATGACCTCCACTCCGCTGGCGCGCGGTGAGACCGACTTCGGCATCTACACGATCGGCGAGGTGATGCGCCGACGGCTCATCGAGGTCGTCCGCCCCGACCCCGGCCGCTGCGGCGGCATCACCGGGGCCATGCACCTGGCCACGCTCGCCCTGTCCCAGAACATCCTGTTCGCACCCCACACCGGATTCTCCGGCGGGCTGGCCCAGCTGGCGGCGGTGCATGTGGCTGCGGCGTCGCCCACGCTGCTCACGCTCGAGCACATGCTGATCGACAACCCCTGCCGCGAGATATTCGTCGGAGGATACCCCGTTGCCGAGGGCGGTCGGCTGGCTGTACCGACCGGGCCCGGGCTGGGCCTGCAGATGGATCACGCGAAGCTGGACGCCTACACCGTGGCCTAGCGGCGGGGCCGATGGAGCACGACATCCGCGATCCACGCGATGTCCGAGCAAGGAAAGGAAACCGACGTTGAAAAAGATTGCAGTCCTCCTCGCTGAAGGATTCGAAGAAGGAGAGGCCCTCACGGTCGCAGACATCCTCCGTCGCGCGCATTTCCAGGCGGATCTGATCTCCATCGCCGGCGTCGAGGTGACGGGTGCTCACGACATCACCGTGACCGCCGACGCGACGCTCTCTGAAAGGGCGAGCGACGACTATGACATGGTCGTGCTCCCCGGCGGTCTTCCCGGGGCCACGAACCTCCGGGACGACGAGCGCGTCATCGCGTTCGTCCAGGAGATGGACGCCCGCGAGCGGTTCGTCGCCGCAATCTGCGCCGCGCCGCTCGCTCTGGCGCGGGCGGGGGTGCTCGAAGGGCGTGACTTCACCGCGTACCCGGGCAACGAGGCGAAGATCACCACGACTGGCCGCTTCCGCAATGATCTCGTCGTCCGTGACGGCAACCTGATCACGAGCCGAGGTCCCGCGTCCGCGTACGCCTTCGGCTACGCGCTCGTCGATGCCCTCGACGGGGACAGCACCACAATCAAGAACCGCATGTCGTACTTCAACGCGTTCGACGAGGAAGGAATCCGATGACCAAGGCATCCGTCGCCGTCTTGATGGCAGAGGGCTTCGAAGAGGGGGAGACCGCGACGATCGTGGACATCCTGCGTCGCGCCGGGCTGACCTGCCACACGTTCGCCTTCAGCGAGGACCTGAAGGTGAAGGGCATGCACGGCATGTGTGTGCGAGCGGACAGGACGTTCTGCGCCGACGTCGCAGACTACGACATGGTCGTCATGCCGGGTGGTCGTCCCGGCGGGCAGAACCTGCGCGAAAATCCCGACGTGATCGCTCTCGTGCGTCAGTTCGAGCGCGAGGGCAAGTACATCGCGGCGATGTGCTCGGGAACGACGGTGCTCGCGGAGGCCGAGGTCATCGAGGGCAAGCGCGTCACCGGCTACACCGGCTATGCCGAGAAGCTCCCCGGCGCGATCTTCCTCGACGACGTCGCGGTGGCCGACCGGAACCTCGTGACGAGCCAGGGGCCGGCGACGCCTTACCCCTTCGCCTACAAGATCGCCGAGGTGTTCGGCATCGACACGACCGAGCTGCGCAGCCGCATGCTCTACGACCTCGCCGGCGGGCGCTGAGCGATCCCGCGCGAGACGTGGCGGGCACAGCTCTTCGCGTGCCTGCCACGTCTCATCACCGTCCTCATCCTCATCCTCATCCCTCCTTCGGGAGGACCGTTGTCGCCCGGGAGGCGTTTCGTGGTCGAACTGACATCGGCGCCGTTCCATCTCGACGAGCAGGGGTGCGCATGGGTGACCGACACGCTGCGCGGGCTCAGCGTTGAGGAGAAGGTCGGGCAGCTCTTCTGCGAGATGCTCGGCGAGATGGACGCGCACGACCCGGATCGGCTGCTGACCGGACTGGCACCCGGCGCGGTCATGTATCGCCCGTTCGCGGCGCAGCGTATGCAGGAGGCCTCCCGCGTCCTGCAGTCCCGTGCGAAGGTCCCGTTGCTGATCGCCTCGAACCTCGAGCGGGGAGCGGGCGGCGGGAACGGCGGTCTGACCGACGGCACATACTTCGCAAGCCCGATGGGCGTCGCCGCAGCCGACGATCCTGAGCATGCATACCGCATGGGCCTCGTCGCCGCCCGCGAGAGTGCCGCAGTCGGAGTGAACTGGTCCTTCGGGCCGGTTGTGGATCTGGATCTCAATCCTGACAACCCGATCACGAACGTGCGGACCTTCGGATCCGACCCGGCCCGAGTGACGACCCTTGCGAAGCGGTACCTCGACGCGTTCGCCGAGAACAGGATGGCGACAGCCGTCAAGCACTTCCCAGGAGACGGCGTCGACTTCCGAGACCAGCACCTGCTGACCAGCAACAATGACCTGTCGGCCACCGATTGGCGTGCGACGTACGGTGCGGTCTACCGGGAACTGATCGATCACGGCACGCTCGCCGTGATGTCCGCGCACATCCGCCAGCCCGCCCTTGTCCGCGAGCGTTCACCGGAAGCGGGGGAGGCGACGCTCCTGCCGGCTTCGCTGTCGCGCGAACTCAACGACGGCGTGCTCCGGGAGGAGCTGGGCTTCAACGGAGTCATCGTCACGGACGCGACGCTCATGGGCGGATTCACGTCCGTGATGCCCCGACGCAGAGCCCTTCCCACAGCAATCGCGAGCGGATGCGACATGGTGCTGTTCACGATCAACCGTGACGAGGACTACGGGTTCATGCTCGCCGGCGTCGCTGACGGCACGATCGGAGCGGATCGTCTGGACGAGGCAGTCACGCGGATCCTCGCCATGAAGGCGAGCCTGGGCCTGCACGTCAAGCAGGCGGAGGGCACGCTGGTCCCGTCCGCGCTCGACCTCGAGGTCGTCGGGCATGAGACGCACGCCGCCTGGGTGCGGGAGTGTGCGGATCGAGCCGTCACGCTCGTGAAGGACCGGGCCGGCCTCCTGCCGATCACGCCGCAGCGCCACCGTCGGATTTCCATCATCCCCGTGGACAACCACATCGGCTCACCCCCTGCCGAGTTCGAGCACCTGCGACGGCGGTTGGAGGAGCTCGGGCATGAGGTGAACTACCATTCCGACCTCGAGCGACCCGGTGCGGATCTTTCGCTGACCACCTTCTCCTCGAGCATCGATCTGCTGATCTACGTGGCGGATGTGAGTGTGCGCAGCAATCAGACGAGCGTGCGCATCGTCTGGAGGGAGCCGCGAGCCGCGGACTCGGCTCGCTACGTCGAGGAGGTGCCCACGCTCTTCCTCTCGTTCTCGAACCCCTATCACCTTGTTGACGTCCCGATGATCAAGACCTACGTCAACGCCTACACGTTCACCCCCCCGACCATCGACGCCGTCATCGAGAAGATCACGGGCGCGTCGGCGTTCCACGGCAAGAGCCCGGTAGATCCGTTCGCGGGGCTCTGGGACGCGAGACTGTGACGGATGCGTCACATGACTCGCACCGTTGCCGACCATGACGGTGTCCTCTCCGACCGCGACGGGGTCCTCACGCCGACGGCCATCCGCGATTAGAAGGGGTGGCGGCAGACCTGACCAGTCGTGGCGCCCTTCGTCGCCGGAGCGGACATGATCGTGAGCGACCTCGATCGTGCCCATTCCGACCCGGTAATGCTGTCCGGGAACGACTTTCGGCGTTCGCCACAGCCGGAAGGACCCGGTGATGTCTCCCGACAGCACGCCGTCTCGCAGCTCCTGGCTGAAATCCACGCTCCAACGCCATATCCGACCTGAACGATTCCGATGTGCGCCTCGACAGCTCGGTGGGTGTTGCGATGCCGGTGGCGGGTGCGAGGGCACTGCTCGTGGTCGCGGCTACGTGAGGGGCATGAGCCACCCGGGGCCCGACGGCTGGTGGCGATCGTGGAGGACGAGCTCCCGCAGATGGTGCGGGGGTCGTCACCGGGCGTGCGAGCGCCGGGGCCGACGGCGTACGGTGGCCGCAAAGGGAGGCGAGGATGGCCACCGTGAGCGTGCGGTACATCGTGGACGACGTCGACGCTGCAATCTCCTTCTACCGCGATCATCTCGGCTTCGTCGTGCAGATGCATCCCGCGCGCACATTCGCGATGCTCGGCCGGGGCGACCTTCGCCTGGTCCTCAGCGCTCCGAGTTCTGAGGGCGGGGGCGGCCAGAGCCTGCCCGACGGTTCACGGCCCGCTCCGGGTGGATGGAACCGGTTCATGATCGAGGTGGACGACCTCGAGGCGCTCGTGGCAAGACTGGCGGGACTCGGTGTCCGCTCTCGAGGTCCGATCATCGAAGGGGTAGGCGGCCGGCAGGTGATCGTGGAAGACCCCTCCGGGAATCCGGTCGAGCTGTTCATGCCCACCCGCGACGAGGCGCGTCTCGGGCAGCCTGACGGCACTGGCGGTACACACTGAGCCGGTCGACTCGCGGCACGAGGGTCCCCGGCGGGCGACGGGCGCGGACGAGTGGAACCGCCGAGAGTTCGAGCGGGTTGATCCATGACGTGGTGGGCGTGACCGTCGGCGTGGTCGGCGGCTGAACTGTTCGGGGTGGGTGTGATGGGCGACGGTCAGGGGGTTCCGCCGTTCTGGTCGATCGCGGCGGAGGTGCCGGAGCGGAACGGTGCGGGGGTGTGCCTGGACGCGGCTTTGTTCGGTCGTGGAGGCCGAGTGGTGGCGCCCGGTGACTGGGCCTGTGGACTGTCCGGATTGTGGCGCCCGCCTGCTGAGCGGTTGGGGGTGAGCGTCCGTGATCGCGTCGTGTGTGTGGCGCTCGCGCGGTGGCTCTTCGGCCCGACAGGGGTGATCCTGCGGCGGGTCTTTGTCCGGGTCCGGTGCCAGGTAACGGTTGCGCTGAACCTCTAGGCAGGCTTGGAGCCGGGGCCGCTGAGGCGTATCTGCTGGGCGAGGGTGTGCGCGGTTGCCGGGTCGTGGTCGTCGGCGACGAAGACGCGGCCGATGATGGGCGCGGAGTTGTTCGGCGAGGCGATGTGGCCGATTCCGCCGGGGATCGTGCCTTGTGTCTCGTGGGCATGGTTCAGCGCACCTCCACCGGCGGGACCACGTAGGTGCGGTCGACGATCTGCTGGCCCGGCAGGTAGACCCGCGGCCAGAGGATGAAGTTGCCCGTGGGGGCGGGTAGCCAGTTGGACTCGTGGCCGGGGGGTGGCTCTCGTTGGAGGTAGACGTCGACTGATCCGTCGTCGTTGGGGACCGGGCCGGAACGGTCGCCCACGTTGTGGCGGTTCAGGGGATTGGGCACGTAACGGTTCTGGCCGTCTGCCATGGTGAGCGACCAGAACCCCTCGGTCGGGGGAAGCTGCCCGGGGTTGACGTGCACGACGTGGTCCTGCCGGCCGTTCAGGGGGCGACCCGAGGCGTCGGTGGTGGTCCACCAGTACATCGCCTCGTCGGGCACGGTGGTGGGCCCGGGGAAGGTCCATGCCTGGGCTGCCCGGAAGAACATGCCGTTGCCGGGTTGGCCACACCCGTACATCGTGGTCCACCTGTTGGACCTCGTGGTCGTGACCCGCCCGTAGATCGTGGCGGTGACCAGTGCCGGGCCGAAGCCGACAAGGGTGCCGTGGATGACGTCGCTGGGGTAGTTCCTGGTGGTGAGGTCGGTGAAGAGGGCGACTCGCACGATGGAATACCCGCACACCACGACGATGAGCACCCCCAGATAGGTGTAGTACCTGCTCACAGGAGTCCGTCCTTGGTGTCGGGGTGATCCTCATGCTCACCGTCGGCTGGCATCTGTGGCCCATCTTCATCCCGCCTGCCCTGATGCTCGCCGCTGTGCTGACCACCGCGCAGTTCCTCGTCTCCGCCGGTCCCCGCGGATTCCTCGTAAGGTCGAGCCTCGGGTGGCCGCGGCTCGCCATCCCCGCAGACGACCTCGCCAGCGCCGGAGTCGTGCAGGTCGACCCGCTGGCCGACTTCGGCGGCTGGGGGATCCGCTGGGTGATCGGCCCGGGCGGCAAGGGCCGCTGGGGAGTCATCGCCCGCCGCGGTCCCGGCATCGAAGTCGTTCGCCGCGACGGACGCTCCCTCGTCGTCACCACCGACGACGCCGGGACCCTCGCTGCCGTCTGCCAGACCTACGCCACCACCCACCCGAAACCCTCCTCGGGCTGATGGTCTCGTCGAAGGATCATCCACCCGGGACAGTCCCGTCTGCAGTGGAGGCGTCGCTACCGGTGGACCGCATTATGGCGCGGCCCGGCGGTGTCGGTGAGAACGGGCCCGCTGCTGGTGGTGGAGCCCCTCCTTGGGGACCGGTTCTGGGCCCCACCGGGTGGGCGGTCTATTCAGGCGGAATCGATACGGGGGAGCCGGGCCGGATGGGCGAGTGACAACTCGGCGCCGAGCGCCTTCCTGGACTGGGTGGGACGAGCCATTCACTGACGAAGCGAAGGGCCCGCACGCCGGTGATCTGCCCCTTCCCGGAGCGTGTTGAGGGGCCTATGGTTCCCTTCAGTAGGCGGGGCCCCAACGGATGTGGCCTTCATGCCTACGCTGTCGGGGGAAGTGGGCTGTGATGAGGCGTGTTCGTCATGCTGTCTTGGTTGGGGTGCTGGCTGTGGCTCTGATGTTCGCTTCGAGTCCTGGGGCGTGGGCATTCACGTGGCTTCCAAAATTGTGCGTCGGATTTGCTGGATGCGACGCGGACGGCATGGGCAACAATGGTTACGAGAATGTGTACACGCAATCATTCTGGGGGATGGTCGCGGGTCATAACTGCACCAATTATGCTGCATATCGGCTGATCAAGAACGGGGTGGACGCCTCCTACCTTCAGGGCCAAGGCATGGCGTGGCAATGGGGAGGGGTGGCGCAGGCGCACGGTGTCGCGGTGGACAAGACCCCGGTGGTGGGTGACATTGCGTGGTTCTCATCCACGTCAGGGGTTGGCTCTGACGGGCATGTGGCCTACGTCGAGTCCGTGGACCCGGGTGCTGGCACGGTTCGGGTTTCGGAAGACAACTACGGTGGCGACTTCGATTGGCGGGACTACTACATCAGCAACGTGACCGGGTTCATCCACTTCGGCGGTGTCCCGACAGTTTCCGATGGCAGCTACGTCTCATACCAGGGCAACGTGTACCGGATCGCCGGCGGTGCGCCCGTCTACGTGTCGAGTTGGGCGCACATGGGCGGTACCCAGCCGACTGTGGCCCTGTCCGATGCTCAGTGGAACGGCTTACGGGCTGTTCCCGCGGATGGGACGTATGTGACGGGGGTGTTCCCGGGTGATCCGTTGAACGGGAGCGTGTATCGGATCGCGGGTGGTGCTCCGATTTATGTGTCGAGTTGGGACCACATGGGTGGTGGTCAGCCGACGGTTGCGGTGGATCTGTCGGCGATCGAGATGGCCGGCCAAGGCGGCTGGTGGAACCACTTGAACTACACGCCTGCGGATGGGACGTACATCGCCGGGTCCGGGAATGGGTACGCGTCGTCGGGCACGGTGTTCCGGATCGCGGGTGGTGCTCCGATCGCGGTCGCGAACTGGGCCAACATGCCCGGTGGGGCCCAGCCAACCGTGCAGGTTGACGCCGCGGCCATCGACAATGCCGGACAGGTGGCCCCGTGGGGTCACCTGAACTACCGGCCGGTGAACGGCACGGTTCTGGCTGCATCGAACCTGCGCTACGTGACACAGGCTGGAATCGCATACCCGTCGACCACGGCCCAGTCAGGGGTGCAGGTTGACCCGAACGCCATCGCGAAGGCGGGCGACGGCGGCGTGTGGGACCACTTGGCCGCGATGCCTGGTTACGTGCCGCTCGACCCGTCGCGGGTGTTGGATACCCGGTCCAACAATGGTGCGGCGGGACCCGTGGCGGGATGGTCCACCATCCACGTCCAGGTCGCCGGTCGTGGCGGCGTCCCCGCCACAGGCGTGTCGGCGGTGGTGATCAACGTCACCGAAACCAGCGCCACCTCCGGCGGATATGTCACGGTCTATCCGGACGGGACCACCAAGCCGACGGCGTCGAACCTGAATTATCCCCAGGGTGATACGCGGGCGAATCTGGTGGTGGTGAAGTTGGGGTCCGGCGGCAAGATCGCGTTGACGAACAGCAGTGGTGGCACGGTGCAGTTGATCGGCGATGTGGCCGGCTACTACCTGGCCGGAGTCCCTGCTCATCCTGGGGTCTTCGTGTCTCTGGATCCGTCACGGGTCTTGGACACCCGCACCGGCAACGGTGCCACCGGCCCGGTCGCCGGCTGGTCGACGACCCACGTCCAGGTCGCCGGTCGAGGTGGAGTCCCTGCGACGGGTGTGTCGGCGGTGGTGATCAACGTCACTGAAACCGACGCCACCGCCGGCGGGTACGTCATCGTGTACCCCGATGGGACCACCAGGCCGACGGCGTCGAACCTGAACTACCCCACGGGTGACACACGGGCGAACCTCGTCACCGTCACACTCGGGTCGAACGGGAAGCTGGCGTTCACCGCCACGTCGACGGCGCAGTTGATCGGGGATGTGGCCGGCTACTACCTGGCCGGCACCCCCACCACCCCCGGGGCGTTCGTGTCCCTCGACCCGTCGCGGGTACTGGACACCCGCGCCAGCAACGGCACCCCCGGACCCGTCGCGGGGTGGTCCACGATTCACGTGCAGATCGCCGGCCGTGGCGGAGTCCCTGCGGCGGGTGTGTCGGCAGTGGTGATCAACGTCACCGAAACCGGTGCCACCTCCGGCGGCTACGTCACGGTCTATCCGGACGGCACCACCAGGCCGACGGCGTCGAACCTGAACTACCCCCAGGGTGATACGCGGGCGAATCTGGTGGTGGTGAGGTTGGGTGCCGATGGGAAGATCGCGTTGACGAACAACAGCGGTGGCACGGTGCAGTTGATCGGCGACGTGGCCGGCTACTACCGGGCCGGCTGACGCGGAAGAGGAGCCGTCCTTGACCTCTCGATGTCGGACAGGTGTGTGCTCGCGAGGCGTACGAGAGCCGTAGCAGCGTGGTGGGGTTGGTGGCTGGCAGCCGCACCAGCAGTGGCTGCGGGGTCAATCCCGTGACGGGGAACGCCGTCCTGTATCTCAGGCGAGCGAGAGGCGCACCATCGAGGGGTTCACGGGCCCGCACGGCCCGTTCCATCCGGCGCCGGGGCGAACCCGACCCCGGCCCTCGATCGCGCCGATAGTTCAGCTAGAGTTGAAGCAATGCAGCTTGAAATATCGGACTCGTGTGATCGCCATGGGGCGTCGGAAGCAGGGAACGAGTGCCATGTCGGGTTATGTGGCCAGCGGCACGGTCGAACGGGGTGGCGAGGCAACTGTCTCAACGCGAGCCAGTGAGGTCGTGGTCGACGGGTCCTCCGGGCAGAGCGACACCGTCCCCGGTCCTGCCGATCTGTTGACCGCCGCGTTCGCCGCGTGCGTGCTGAAGAACGTCGAGCGGTTCTCCCGGATGCTGCCGTTCGCCTACGAACGGGCCGAGATCCGCGTCGAGGCCGATCGACAGGAGACGCCGCCGCGGATCAGCAGCGTCCGGTATCGGCTCACGGTGGTCACCGACGAGCCCGCGCACCGGGTCGACCTGCTCCACCGCAACATCCGCCGCTTCGGAACCATCTACAACACCCTGGCGGCCGTCGCCGAGGTCGCCGGTGACATTCACACCGTGCCGGTCGGCACCCCACGAAAGGACCAACCATGACCACTTCCGACGCCGCGGCATTGGAGCAGCTCTTCGCGTTCCACGGACACCGCTGCTGGGCGAGCACCGTCGGACTGCGGGCCGCCCGGGCCGCGCTGTCCGCCCTCGACGTGCAGGCCAGCGGCGGCAAGTCGCTGTTCGCCGTCGTCGACATCGGCGACCACCACGGTGCCATGTGCTTCGCCGACGGCGTTCAGGTGGCCACGGGCTGCACCCTCGGCAAGGGGAACATCGAGAAGTCGGGCAAGGGCAAGCTGAACCTGACCCTGGTCGACACGGCCACGCGCCGACAGGTGACGGTCTCCTACAATCCGACCCTGCAGGCACAGATCCGGGACTCGGCATTCATGCGCAAGCGCAGCGCGGGCGTGCCGCCGACCGAGATCCCCGCGGCGGAGCAGTGGGAACTCGTCCATCTGATCTGGGACGCCCCCGAGGGGGCCGTCCTCGCAGTGGGGCCGGTCGTGCCCGCGGAGCGGGAACCGGTCGAGGAGGTCGTCCGGTTCGTGGTGTGCCCGGGCTGCGGGCAGCTGACCGCCGAACCCTATCTGCGGGTGGTCAAGGGCGAGCAGGTGTGCATCGACTGTTCGGGTTACCAGGGCTGATCGGCTCGCCATGCTCTACGTGGTCATCGGCGTCATGGTGGTCGTGCTCTCCGGCGTGCTCGCGATGGCCGGGCTGGGGGCCGCGTTCCTGTTCGTCCCGCTGTTCTACTGGCTCGGGGTCCCCCTGCAGGTGGCGGCCTCCACCGCGCTGCTGCTCAATGTCGTCAGCCTGAGCTTCGCCAGCGTCACCTACTGGCGGGCGCGCCTGGTCGACGTGCATCTCGGGATCCCGATCATCGCCGCCGCGGTCGTGGCGGCACCGGTCGGAGCACGCCTGGCGCCGCACGTCGACAAGACCGTTCTGCTCTGGCTGCTCGCGGGGTTCCTCGTCTTCGCCGGCACGATGATGCTGTTCTACCGGCGGGCGGAGAGGGTCCGCGACGCCCGACGGACCACCGAGATCGTCACCGGGGCCACCGTGGGCGGTCTCGCCGGCTTCCTCGGTGGCCTGCTCGGGGTCGGTGGAGGAAACGTCATCCTGCCCGCGCTCAACGGGTTGGGTCTGGACGCCAAGCGGGCGGCCGGCACCACCGGAATGGCCGTCGTCTTCTCCTCGCTGACCGGCTTCCTCGGCCGGGTGTCGGTCGGCCACCTCGATCCCACGCTGATGGTGGTCAGCGTCGCGGCGGCCGTCATCGGCTCGGTCATCGGGTCGCGGGTGATGACGACCCGGGTCAGCAGCTCACAACTCAAGCGATTCATCGGCGTCGTGCTCTGGGTGGTCGCCGCCAAGATGCTCTGGGATCTCATCGGCGTCTGACCGGTCCACAGCGGCCACGTGCCCTCGCCGGACGCCGACACGGTGTCGACCGGACGGCCGGGCCTCACACTCACAGGAGGAACATCATGTCATCCATCCACTACGACGTTCTGGTCATCGGCGGAGGGCCGGGCGGAACCCCAGCCGCGCTGGCGCTGGCCCAGGGGGGCAGGCGTGTCCTGCTCGTCGAGGCGGGCCGCGGGCTCGGCGGAACCTGCCTGTTCGAGGGCTGCATCCCCTCCAAGATCTTCCGTGAGACGGCTCGGCGCCGGCACGAGTCGCGCGACGCCGCCGAATTCGGCCTGCTGGGCCCGGCCTCGGGTGATGTGGGCGTCGACTGGGACGTCGTGCAGGCCCGGAAACGGACGATCCTCGACCACAGGTCACAGGGCGCGCAAGCCCAGGCCTCGAAGCTGCCGGGGCTGGACCTCGTGTTCGGTCATGCACGCCTCACCGGTCCGCGGACCGCGGTGATCGAGGCCGCCGACGGCCCGCGCGAGGTCGGATTCGACCGCGCCATCCTCGCCACCGGGTCGATCGCGTCCCGGCCACCCATTGACGGCGCCGATCTCCCCGGTGTGCTCGACTCCACGGGCCTCATCGAGATCGGGTCGCTGCCCGAATCGCTCGTGCTGATCGGCGCGGGCCCTATCGGCGTCGAGATGGCGCAGATCTTCGCCATGCTCGGGTCGCGGGTGACACTGCTCGAGGCCCTGCCCCGAATCCTCGGCCCAGTGGACTCGGTGCTCGCCGACCTGGTCGCCGACCGACTCCGCGGCGACGGGATCGACCTGCGGACGGACGTGCGCGTCGAGTCCATCAGGGACGAGGGCGACCGGCACACCGTTCGCTACCTGCACGACGGCCGGACTCTGACGGCGCAGGCCCAGGTCGTGGCCATCGTGGCCGGACGGCGTCCCAACATCGACGGCCTCGGCCTCGAGACCACCGCGGTGATCCACGACGCTCACGGTGTCGCGGTCGATGCAACACTCCAGACGAACGAGCCCGGGATCTACGCGACCGGTGATCTCGTCGGCAACCCGATGTTCGCGCACTGGGCGACGGCTCAGGCGCTGGCCGTGGCCGCTCACCTGCTCGGTGCCCCCGCGGCGTTCCCACGTCCGGAACACAACAGCGCCGTGGTCTTCTCCTCCCCCGAGATCGGCATGGCCGGTCTCACCGAGGAGGCCGCCCGTGCCGCCGGTCTCGATGTCCGGGTCGCCGAGTACGACTACCGCGGCGACGCCCGGGCCCAGATCGGCGGAGACCCCTTCGGCCGCGTCCGGATCGTGTACCGGGTCGGCGATCGTCGGGTTGTCGGCATCCATGTCCTGGTCGAGGGGGCGGCGGACCTCATGGGCGAGGCGGCCCTCGTCGTGCGCCACGGCCTCACCCTCGACCAGATCTCCGCCGCGATCCATCCGCATCCCACCCTGAGTGAGGCCCTCGGGCAGACGGCACTGCACGCTCGGACCGATCCGGCCATGTCCTCCGAAGTGCCGCCCGAGCTCGACGCAACGCTTCGTCCGGGTCGCGCCGCGCTCACGGTGTGACCTCGGATGTCGCCGGCACCACCGAGGGTCGACGGGGAGGTGTGCGGGCCCATCCGTGCCGGCGCCGGCCGGGGTGGGGATCCTCGTGACGCCCGCCCGGGTCGCTCGGCAGCCTTCGCCGTTGAGCGGGTGAACTATCATTCAAGCGTGATTGAAGCCAACGGTTATGGGGTGGGATCCGACCCGACGACGAGCGCGACCGCGCCAGGGGAGTCGGTCGCCCTGCTGTCGGCCCTGGCCGATCCGATCCGCTGGCAGTTGGTGTCGCAGCTGTCGCGCGAGGACACCCGCTGCGTGTGCGACCTGCGCACCGAGCCGGAGATTCCGGCCAATCTGCTCAGTTACCACCTCAAGGTGCTGCGCGAGGCAGGGCTGGTGGTCGGCACGCGCCGCGGCCGGTGGATCGACTACCGGCTCACCGACGACGCGATCGAGCGCCTGCACGCGGCGCTGCCCGCCCCGACGTCGAGCGGGAGTTGTGGCTGCGGGCGTCCCGGTGTCGGGGCGGAGCCTGGCGGGTCATGACCCACCCGGTGCGCCCGAGCGCACCGGTGTCGACGGGTAGCTGAGCGGGGCACCCGGTGGGAGCAGTGCTTCCCGGAGTTCGCGCGTGCCAGACCCGCCATCGATCAGCGGCGCCGCTGCAGGCACACCCCGGTATCCGGACCGTCGCCGGTGACCGCGTTCACAGCGGCACCACTCCGTCCTGCAGCGCCCGCACCACGAGATGGACGCGGTTGGTGACGCCTGCCTTGGCCATCAGGCTGCTCATATGCGCCTTGACGGTGGCCTCGGAAATCTCCAGGGCCCTGGACAGTTCGCGGTTGTCGTAGCCGCGCGCCAGCAGGGTCAGCACATCGATTTCACGCGGTGTCAACGACCAGGTGCTCGCTCGCTCCGAACGGGATGGAACCCCCGAGCGGGCCCGGGCGAGCAGCGAATCCCGCACGGCCTTCGACAGCACGATGCTGTTCCGGGCTGCCGAGCGCACGGCCATGATCACTTCCTGCGGTGTGGAATCCTTCAGCAGGAATCCGCTGATCCCCGACATGAAGGCGGGCTCGAGGTAAGCCTCGGTCATCATCGTCGTGATGGCCACGACCGCCGTCCCGCCGTTCGCCGCCAGGATCCGCCTGGTCGCCTCGACGCCGCTGAGAAGAGGCAGCTTCAGATCCATCAACACAACGTCGGGCCGGAGGCTGAGCGCCATCTCGACTCCGCGCTGTCCGTCGTGGGCGATCCCGACGCAGGTGAGATCGTCTGCGGAGTCCACGAACACCCGGAGGGCCTCAGCCATGAGTTCCTGATCATCGACGATCAGGACCGAAGTGGGATTCATGCTCATCATTCTCCCAGCCGTGTGCTGTACCCGACCAATGGAGTAGTGCTTTCGGCCAGTTGTTGGATGACCCCATCAGGGGCCAGGCTAGCGGGTGGATACGACTGACCACTTTTTCGATGGAGGCTGGGCATGAAGAGGGTAATGATCGCAATGGTCGCCGCGGCGTTGATCGCGTTGAGCGCACCACACAGCACTCAGGCGCAGGTTGTCAGTCCCAATGGCTGGCGCAACTTCCTGTGCACGTACATCGTCACCTGCTGAGTCTCCGCCGCCTAGGATGAGCGGCATGTCTCGCGCCTCTTCGGCTGAGGGCGAGGGCCTGTGGGCCCCGGCCCGGTTCCGGGGTCGCACGTTGCCGCTGATCCTGAGGGTCCTCATCCTCGTACTGACCGTCGGTTCGGTCGTCACCGATCTCGCCGGCGGCCCCCCGGGGTCTCATGACGAGGTGCTCCGGTTCATCGAGATCACGTGCCTCACCCTGGGGTTCGCCGCGGTGTTGTGGTTCCCCCTGCCCGGAATCGCCCTGTCGCTGATCGGGGTGGGTGCGGGGGTGGTGGTCGACCCGGTGGCCACGGTGATCTTCGCGGGCTTCCAGCTCATCGTGCTGGTCGGCCTCGACACGCCCCTCGTCACGCGCCGCTACAGCTGGTCGCTGTTGCTGTTCATGTTGGTGGGGATCGTGGCAGCCCCACGAGACGAGCGGATGGCGCCGATCATCCTCAGCCTGATCGTCGGAGTGGTGTTGCTGCAGCAGCACTACTCGGATCGGCTGAGACGGCGTCTGGGATTGGCCGTCGCGGCCAAGTCGGCGGCCGAACAGTCCGCTCGTGAGGCGGTGGCCGTGGAGCGCCGCCGGTTGGCCGACGACCTGCACGACATCATCGCCCACGACCTCACGATCATCGGGATGCAGGCGGACATGGCGCTCATCAAGCGCGATCAGCAGGCCAGCGAGCAGGCGTTGAGGTCGATCTCCGACTCGTCCCGGGAGGCGCTCGCCAACCTGCGGCTGATGATGGACACCCTGGAACTCGCCGAGGACGAACACGCCCCGGTGACGAGCCCTGCCGAGGTGGCGGCCATCACCGCGAGTCGGCTCAACACGTTGGGTCATTCGGTCGAACTCAGCGTCGACACCGAGATCTCCCACCTCGACGCCGGCCAGGCGGCGGCGCTCTCCCAGATCCTGCGGGAGTGCGGTACCAACGTGGCCAAGCACGCCGACCCCAAGGCTCCGGTGCGCATCACCTGCGCGGTCGAGGGTGGCGAACTGGTATTGACAGTGGCCAATCCGCTGCCTCGCACGGACGGGTCGGAGCGGGACTGGCCGACCTCGAACGGGCAGGGCACCGTGTCGATGGCCTCGCGGGCGGCGGCCTCGGGCGGTTCGCTCCAGCTCGGCCCCTCGGGGGAGGATTGGGTGGTATCTGCTCGCCTGCCGATCCATGCGCACCCCGATCGGCGGGCGTGGGCGAGGTCGCCCGCGCCTTCGCGGTGGTGAGTCGACATCCGACTTTCGTCGGGCGTACCTAGGTCCAATGGTGACGCGTCGAAACGGGGCCTAGCTTTGTATGTGGGCAGTGCCAATCATGGCTGCCGCGGCGCATACTCCCCGATTGGCCCGCGGTAGCCGCCTGGCCGGTGTGGTCCACACTGTTAGGGACCGGTGTGGACCACACGGTTAGGGCTCGGTGAACCCGTCGGGTAGGTGAGCATGCCCTACCCCCCCGATGTCGCCTCAGCCAGTGGTGGACGCGGGGTGAACGCGGCGGGGATCACCGGGCCGGCCGGCACCCATGGGCGGGCGATGAACGGGACGACCCGGATGGGGGCGTCCTCGATCGTGGCGTCGTGATCGGCACTCCCACGCTCTTGACGCGGTTGGCGATCGGCTCCCAGTACCGCGTGGGTTCGGACCCTCATGGCGCAGCCGGTCGAGCGGGCGACCACAGTTGCGCCGGGGACAGCGCCGCACCGCTCCCACTCCACCGAGGAGTGTGCGCCGATGAGGGATTGTGCGGTGATGAGCGAGGGTGTCGCGGCCCGTCCCACCCCGAAGCCGATGACGAAGCCGACCGTGGCCCCGTTGTGTATCGTCCGAGCGCGCCGCGCAGTGCGATCGTTGGTCCCGGCGGCACCGCGATCCCCAACCCGTGACGCACGTGGACCCGTCCGATGGGCGAGGGCGACAACTGCCGGGCGTTGGTGGCCAGCACGTGCAACCCGGCCCCGGTCACGATCCACGCGACGTGCAATCCGTTCTGCGGGTAGGACGGGGGAAGCCGGCGACGCCGATCAGCAGAGAACCGGCCCCCGGGGCCCGACGGAGGCTCCGCCGTGTCTGGTGTGTGGTTTCATGTGGCTGTGACTCGAGGCCTGAATCGCTGGTTCCTGTTCGGCGCGGCGGTCGCTGTGGCGGGTGCGGTTGTCGGTGTTCTGACGGGCGATGTCGCCGTGTTTGTCGCGCTGTGGACGGCTGGTGGGCTGGTGGGGATGGCCGCGTTGACCCAGCGTCAGACCAGATCGGTTCATCGCAAGATCACTGCGGGTGTTCGGGAACTGGAGCATGCGGTCTCCCGCGTCGCGACGACCGTGACGGCACCGGCGTCCAAGGCCTCGGCTCCGGCCCCCAAGGTGGATCCGGTTCCCACGGTCGGCACCTCGGGCGGTGGCGCCCGGACGTCGGGAACGGGTTTGCCGTTCACCGATCTGCCCGGTGAGTTGAGATCGGTCACCCTGGTGATGGACACCTTCACCCCGACCCAGTGGTTCGCGGGGGTGAAGACCGCGCTGTTGGCAGGGGCGTTGGTGGCACAGCGGTTGGGGTTGCCGCTGCGGGTGGCAGCGATGAACGATTCGCCGGCCGATGTCGGGGAGCTTGTTTCGGCGGCGGCGCTGGTGCTTGAGGCTGAGGGTTATCGGGACGTGGTGGAAGGGCTGCAGGTGCTGTATCCCCGAAGTCCGGGTGCTCGGCCGCGGCTGGATGACATCGTGATCGTCACCTTCTGGAAGACCGCGGCGGCGATCGGGGCCCTGGCTGAGCAGGGGCTGATCGACGTGGATCGGGTGATCTACCTGGTTCAGGATTTCGAGCCGGGGTTCTATCCGTGGGGCGGGCCGTTCGTCGAGGCGCTGAACACGTACTCGCTGGGCTTCCGCATGGTGGTGAACTCGGCACCGTTGGCCACTTACCTGTATGAGCAGACGCGCGTGGCGGTTCCGGCGGATCGGGTGTTCGCGCCCCGGGTGGAAGCGGATCGGCTGGCAGCCGCGGCTCGTCACTGGGGTGGTGGCGACCCGCGCCGGCCGCGGCTGTTGTTCTACGCCCGACCCTCCAAGCCCCGCAATCTGTACGGGTTGGGTGCGGCAGCGCTACGCCAGTGGGTGCAGGGCCTGCCCGACGGTGTCACCCCCCGGATTCTGGTAGCGGGCGAGAACGGTGCCGGGTTGGATGTGGGTCCCGGGGCCGAGGTTGTGCTGCTGGGCCAGTTGACCCATGGGCAGTACTTCCAGTTGCTGAGCGAGATCGACATGGGCCTGGCGTTGATGTGCAGCCCCCACCCGAGTCATCTCGCTCTGGAAATGCCGATGGCGGGGGTGCCGACGATCACGAACGCGTTCGCCACCGTGCGTGAGCCGTGGGTGGCCAATCTGCACGTCGTCCCCCCGACCCCGACCGCGATCTCACGGGCCCTGAGCGATGTGTGGAACACCAGCGCGCGGTCGATGACCCGGCACCTGCCACAACCGCTTCCGGACGCTCTGGGGCGGCCGCTGCCGCTGGTGCTGAACGCACTCCTGGCCGAGCTCTCGTCTTCGTCGTGAACGGCGGGCGTGGGGCGGCGGAGCGGCCGTCGTGCGAGGGGTCTGTGACCGCCTGTGGGGTGGGTCGGGTGCCTGTCGGCGGTTCCCCGGCATTCCCGGGGCGATGTCGGGGTGGGCCGGGCCGTGGCGTACTTGCTGGAGCCGGCATCGAAGCTCACGTTGTGCTGCACCGACTCGGCCACGTAGCAGGCGGACCACTGTCTGGACCTCCGACGACCTCAGCCTTCTCCGTGACCGCGGCTCGGAAGATTGCGTCGACCACATCCGAGTTCGCGGCGATGTCGTCGCCCCTACCGTTCGGCAGAAGTTGCGCGTCTGGCGCACGCGTTCCCGGACCCGGCGAACGAACTCGGTCAGCTGATAGTCGAAGCTGGTCCGGCCTGCCACAGTCGACACTCTGCTCGGGCCCTCAGCAGGAATGACGCGGATGCTGTGGCCATGGTGGGGTGCGATGGGTCCGATCACGACGACCGTAGCGTTTCTGAAGCCGAGAGTGATGGAGACCGGGTCGCTTCGATCGAAGGAGCAGTGCAGGCCCGCCGTGCGGCCGTCCGTGAATTGCAGTTCCGCCATGGTCTCCGAGTCAGCCCCACTCGGATTCAGGCGCTGCCGCGCGCTGACCGCGACGGGTTCCGAGTTGAAGAGCAGACGTGACCAATGCACCGCATAGACACCGTTGTGTAGTAGAGATCCCCCTCCGAGCGCAGCGACGTGCAAGATCGATGCCGGATCGTATTCTCGCTTGCCGTTCACGACCGATCGGATGGAGGTCAAGCGGCCGAAGCGCTCTGTGCTCACCAAGTGGTGGAGAGCGCTGAACAGGGGGTGGAAGCGGTAGTGGAAGCCCTCCATCACGATGCGGCCGGCGTGCTCCGCTGCGTCCGCGATCGCGCGGGCCTCTACTCCGTTCACGCCGATGGGTTTCTCGCAGAGGACGTGTTTTCCCTGGTGGAGGGCTGCGATTGCCCAGTGAGCGTGATCCGCCGCGGCGTTTGAGATGTAGACGGCGTCGACATCCGCATCTGTGAGAACATCCCCGTAGTCAGTGGAGACGTGCTGAACGCCCCAGGCGTCCGCGTACGGGCGGGCAGCTCCAGTACGTCGGGCCGCGATCCGATGGACGTGCAGTCCATCGGATCGCGCCACCGGCTCGAGCAGGGCTTCAATGCCGATCGACGAGGCGCCGATCATCCCAAACGACAAAGCCTGACCGCTCATCCCTCGCACCCGCTCACTCCGAGTGGCCTGTGCTGACCTTCGCAGCAGCCGCCTCAAAGCGCTCGAGCGGCAGGTGAAGCGTTCCCCCATCGAATTCAAGGTCTCCACGTTCGTCGCCGAGGAAGGTTGACCTCACCGCGCGAGCGAGTTTCTGGTCGAAGGAGATGGCCACCTGCGTCGGCTCGTCGGCGAACGACTGGACCCGCACGATCGTGGCGCCATCGCCTGACTGCACAAGTCCCACGAGTTGCACACGGGCATCGGAGATCGACAGCACCTGTCGCTGCTCTTGCGCGACGATGTGGGCTCCGGTGGCTCGGGTCGCCCGAAGCGGATGCACCAGCTCGGCTGCCGTGCGCAACGCGAGCTCTGCCGCAGACTCTTCCGCTGTCGACCGTACGCCGACTGCATAGGTGAACGTGGCTTCGAAGCCCTGTTGTATGGGGAAGTTCGTGTCCCACACGTTGTTGTGCACCCACGAGTAAACGGTCCCGGGCTCGTGCGGGCTTGTGCTGGCCGGGAAGGGCGCGTACGGCACGGCGATGGCGTGCGGCTCGACGAGCGGAACGTCCTTCGTGACCCAGGCAACCGCATCGGCGCCGTTCTCGACGAGCACCCAGTCGCGTACGCCGCGCATGTGCTGCGGCGCCCCGGGGATGTGAGGTAGGCCGTCTCCGGTTACGCTGCCCGACACCTCGAACCGCATCCGTGTCTCGTCGCCGGAGAACGGGAAGCTGAAGTAGGCGCTCTCCTTGACGAGGCGTGACGGTTTGGACAGTCGATTCTCGATGAGCAGCCAAGGGGATGCGTTTGGTAGGCGCAGAGTTACTCGCACCCAGTCAACGCCAACCGCCTGATACTCGTACACCAACGTCTGTGCGAAGGCATCGTCGGTCCGTGACACGATGCGCGATGGCCGAGCGAGGTTGCGGGTGGCAAGCATCTCCAGTCGCTCACTGACAGCAAGTTTGTTCGCGAGGTGGTTGAAGCCGGCACCGGAGCTTGCGTACTCGTCGTAGACGTAACCGTTGAAGCCGACTACGGCATTCGCGTTTACCAGTTCCCGGCTCGTTCGCTTCTCCACGATCGAGGCGATGGTGGAGGCGTGCTCGTCGACCCGCACGCGGAGGAACTCGTTCTCCAGCGTCAGAAGTTCGTCGCGCGGCCGAGCGTCAAGCTCCGTACCCTCGCTGCGACCGGAATCGCTCAGGGACAGCAGCCCGTACTCGCTACGGCCCGAGGCGCTGCGCCCCGCCTGTGTTGAGTGGTCATCCGATGCGGTGGCGTTCTTGCTGGCGGCGTGAACATCCAAGCGGACGTATCCCGCGGCCGGAACCTGTGTGAGCTGCGCCACGACCCATCGGCCAGACTCCCGGTGGGCGGCGTTTCCTTGGCGTTCGACGACGAACGGCACCGAAGACCCGTCCCGCGCGTCCAGAATCGTGATGTCTTTACTCAGAGGCACGAGTGCCTCCGGGAGCAGGAAGCGGACTGCGCCGCTGCGCGCGAAGCCGGTCGTGTTCACGACCGCGAACGACGCCGCTGCGCCGGCTCCGGTCGTAACCGTTTGGCCCAGATAGGCCAGCGCTGTTTCCAGCAGATCTGACGAGCGTTGCTGCGCGACGAGGCTTTGAGCAACTTTCCATTGCCACTGCAATTCGCCGGATGAGAAGCCCTCGTCTCCGTGGGGTCCACGAGTTACCGGCTCCCCATGTGTGCTCATTGAACATTGAGATCGCGTCGTAGGTCTCAGACGCCCGCGCGGATTCCGCGCGCACAGCCTCGCCCCCTGAGAGTGCACTCAGCTGGGAGACGGTACGAGCGTCGACCACCTCGGCCTGCGCCTTTCGCATGAACGCGACGGGGACTGCTGCGGAGCCGACGCCCTCGACCCACCAGTCACCCCAATCACCCTCCACCGTGACCAGATCGTTGCCGACTCGTGCCTCGGCGTCCACGAAGAAATCTTCGTTACGCGACACCCGCAGTCGCGGCGACTCCCAGGCCTCGTTCCACTGCCGGACGATGTTTGGCAGTGCCAGTCGGTGCCGGGGCGTTGTCGCCCATGTAGCCCTGGATGCGAAGGTGCAACACGTCCCAGGGGTAGGGGTCTCGTCCTTCGAAGGACTCACCGTGGGCTCCGAACACTCCCGGGGGGAAGGGATAGCCCTTGGTGGACAGCGCAGTGAGATAGGCCGGGAAGTATTCCTCAACCTGATCGATGCCTTCTGCGAAGCCGACCATCGGTCCCTCCATGTAGGCCAACCCATGTGGGCTGTCCGTCATCCACACGAGCACCTCATTGCCGGCGAGGGAGCGCCAGCGGAACAGCCGAGGCAGATTGAGGGCACCGGTGGTGTGGGGCTGTGAACGACCAGCCCAGTTGTGGGCGACGGAGAGATACTTGACCCCGACCTCCTGGAGGGCATCCGGAAGGCCTGCGACCTGTCCGGGGACATCGGTTTGCATGGCAGAGGCGAATGGAATGTGGAACTCGTCGCGTAGACGGCGGGCATCGCGCAGCAACTCGTGCAATTCATCGGTGGAGCACACATCCGTGTGCAGGTTGTAGGGCAGTGCGCTCAGCCCGATCGAGCCCGCCCTCACGGCCTGTACGAGTCGCTCCATTTGCGACTCCGGTCGCTGGCTGCGCCAGTCAGTGATAGCCCAGAGTGCTTCACTGTTCCAGCGGAAGCGTGCCTCATCCGGCCAGTCCGCCGTCGCGTCGATCAGATCCAGTGCGCTGTCCAGATAGGAGCGCTGTGCGGCGAAGACTTCTGTCTGCCGGTCGGTGTAGCCGAAGTCGAAATGCGAGTGGTGCACCAGGTGGACGGTCCACTCCCGCTGGTGCAAGAGATCGAACTCGAGATGCTCCGGGCCCAACTCGGCGACACCTAGGCTCACGGGGGTGGTGTCCTCGACGGCCCGTACGAGCAACCGGATACTGCCGGCCGGACCAGGTGTCACAGAAACCACCAGATCGGCGCCGGTAACTGTCTGCAGGGACGGGCGTAGCCCGCGCCAGGAGAGAGACGCATCCCTGCCGATCACTCTGACAGCTTGTGTCGTACGCCATCGACGGTCTTCAGCAGCGGTTCAGGCAGGACCGCCACACGTGTTGCGCCGATGGGTCCCTCTGCGGCTATGGCGCGGTCTATCAGGCCGATTTGGGCATCCACGTGATCCCAGGGGCGGGTCGCGACGAGCTTGGGTGAGGTCATGGTGTAACTCTGTAGGCAGTGTTGGTGGTGTGACGGGCTAGCGTGCGGTCCTGCACTTCAGCGGTTGAGTCGCCGGAGATCAGTACTGACCCAGCGCGAGGCCCCTCCGGAAGAACCTCTGGGTGAAGAGAAACAGCGCCGCGGTCGGAATTGACACGAGGATCGCCGCGGTGAGGGTGACGGTGTATCCAGGACCGCCGCCTTCAGTGGACTGAAGTGCGTTCAGTAGGGGCATGACCGGGCGAGCGGTGGTCTGGGTGAGGATCAGTGACAGGAGGAAATCGTTCCAGACCCAGGTGGCCTGCAGAAGTAGACGACCACCAGCGCGCTGATGCTCATGGGAAGATATATCCGCGTGAAGATCCGCCAGACACTTGCGCCGTCCATGACCGCGGCCTCGAACATTGATTCTGAGATTCCACTGAAGAAATTCCGCATCGCGAAGCAGAAAAGGGCAGCGCCACGATCGAGTAGATGACAACCATCCCGGCGATCGTGTCGTAAAGCCCCGTGTTCGCGAAGAAGCTGAACCAGGGGATCACCATCATCTGCAGGGGAAAGACCGTGCCGCAGAACACGAAGAAGAACCAAGCAAAGCCATGCTTGAGCTTCAGTACGATGACAGCGAATCCCACGCCGGCCCGACGATGACTGCAATCACTGGAGCGCAAATTGCATAGATCGCGGACACTCCGAGGCCGCCGGGTACGTCGGTTGTGGTGAAGACCGTGACGACATTGCTCCACAACGCTCCAAGGCTGCCCGTCGTCCACAAGTGGCTACCAGAGAATGCGGCATTCGAATTGCTGGCGTTGGCGAGTAGCAGGTAGATGGGTGCAAGCCAAAGAACATCAAGAAGGCCGAGCACGGCATATCGGATGATGTTGGGAGCGCGGCTGGCACGGGTCCTGCGCTTCTTGCTGACTCCCCCTCGGGGTGTCGTTGACGCAGGGCGCTCCTGGACGATGCGCGATGTCACGATGCAGCCGCCCTTCCGCTTCCCGCCGCTCCCCAATCGTCAGTTGCCGACGCAGGTAGATCATGGATGAAGCGACCGTCACGACCGTGAGGAAGATTGCCACGGCGGCGCCCAAGCCGTACTGGCTGCTCTGGAACGTATCGGTGTACATCGTCACGCCGAGGGTTTCGGAGACTCGGTTCGGTCCACCTTGGGTCACCGTCTCGACGATGACGAATGTCTTGAGGCTGTTAACGATTGATAGTCCGACGACGATGGTTGTCGCTGGTCGCAGTAGCGGCCAGATCATCGTTGTGAACAGGCGCCACCCGCTCGCGCCATGGAGACGCGCCGCTTCGAGTGGTTCCTTGGGAATGGATTGCAGGCCCACGATGAACAGCAGTGCGTTCACCCCGATGCCCTGCCATGAGGAGGCCAGGATCATGACGATTGTGTTGAGAGGCGCGTCCTCCAACCAGCGCGCGTTCGCGCCAGGAAGATGCAAGAAAGCGAGCGCCTGTGACAGTGCACCGCCGTTCTGCAGAATGAAGTTGAACACGACGCCGATCGCCACGCCAGAAAGCGCGTAGGGGATGAGGAACGGGATACGGAAGATCGCAGCTCCTTTGAGGCCGAAGGTCAGATAGGCCACTATCAGTCCGATCCCCACCGGCACAATGAGAGTCCCCACGACCCAGATGGCCGTGTTGAACAGTGATGTGAGGAACGCGGGATCCGCTAACATCGTTACGTAGTTCTGGAACCCGATGTACTGCGGTGCGTTGAGTCCGTTGTAGTTGGTCAGGCTGAGGTACATCGTGTACACCACGGGGATATACATGGCAAGGACCAGGATCACGCCTAGGCCCATGAAGGCCCAGGCGGATCGCTGATATCCCTTTGATATCGAGGTCATCATGCGCCGACTACTTCTTGCTCGACCAGTACTGCGACGAAGCACTCTGGATGCTCTGGAGATACTTCGTCGGGTCGCCAGGATTGGTCATGAAGCCGGTGAAGTTGTTCAGAGCGGCGGTGAGGACCGGTGCCGGCGCGGCCTCGTAGTAGCGAAGGTACGTTGTGTACTTCGACGGGTCGGTCACCTGCTGACCGAAGTCTTGCAGGGTCGAGTTCGCCGCCTTCGCTTGGGGGTTGTAGGGGAGGATCCCCTGCGCCTTTGACCAGGTTGACTGCGCCGTGGGGCTCATCAGCCACTGCGAGTACTTGAGGGCGGCGGCCTTGTTCGGGCCATTCGCCGTGGCGCAGACCGGCGCGGTCTCGACGGCAACGGGGGTCTTGCCATCCTGCGGCTTGATCGCCGGAATCGGGAAGATGCCCCAGTCGCTGCCCGGCTTCATCCCAACTTTGGCGAGGGTTCCCGGATACCAGGTGCCGAACGGTTGCATGGCAACCTTCCCGTCCTTGAAGACGGTTTGAGAGGGTGTCTTCGACCCGGGATCGCTGAAGTAGCCGTTCTTCAACATCTGGAGCCAGGTATCCATGGCCGACTTCACCTGTGGATCGGTGTACGAGGCCTGCCCGTCGTTGATGGCGTTGTACTCGTTCAGATCTGTGCCAGCCATCGTCAGCATGTACCAGACGAACGCCCACGGATTGCCGCCCTGGCTGTAGAACGGGGTGACCCCGTGAGATTTGAGGGTGGCTGCGAGGGTGAGAATCCCCGACCAGGTGGTCGGCGGGGTCAGGTTGTACTTGGCGAAGATCGCCTTGTTGTAGTACATGCCCCAGTAGTCGACTTCGAGTGGGACGCAGTACTGCTTCCCGTTGATGGTGAACATCTTCTCGATGGAGGGCGAGACCCACTTCTCGGCGATCGCCTTCTTCCAGATGCTGCTGGTGTCGGCGACCAGGCCCAGGGACACGAGTTGCTGGAGTTGCGCGCCGGTGTGCCAGGTGAAGATGTCAGGGGCTTTCGGCGTACGCAGTGACTGCTTGATGAACGCCTCGAACTGGTTCTCATCACTGTAGGTGTTGGTCTTCAGCGAGACGCCGACGTCCTTAGTCGCGGCGGTCGACAGAGGCTTGTAGTTCCACCCCTTGTCGTCCACGAAGTTCAGCGTGCTGGTGCTCGGTCCGCCTGATCCGCCCGATGAAGCGGACGGGCTGGATGAGCTGCATCCCACGAGGCCGATAGACACTGACATCGCTGCGGCCGCTGCGATCCACTTGTATGCCTTCGCATGAACTCCCTCGTTCCAGAAGTTTGGTATCGTTACCAATGCGGCCGAAGCTAGCACACGGGTTCGGGCGTTGCAAGCACTCGGAGCCCTCGTGGGCAGTTTGGTGGTATAGCGTGCCGACTGTGAGAGAGTCGTCCGGGGACGACGGTCCGGAGCAGCAGTCGAGCAGACCTCCACCGTGAAGGATGTTGCCGAGCGGGCGCAGGTCAGCCCGATGACTGTTTTGCGCGTGCTGGCGGGCGGCGACAATGTGCGCCCGCAGTTGCGTCGACGGGTGGGAGCGCGCGGCTTCGGAATTGGGTTATCGCCGGAACGAAGATGCCCGAAGTCTGCGGCCCGGTCACAGGTCCGGACTCATCGGCGTGACGATCACCAACATTGCAAATCCGTACTATGCCGAGATGCAGGGTGGCATCGAAGAGGTGGCCGCGAAGGCCAACCGCCGGATCATCGTGGGCAACTCGAACGAAGACCCCGATCTGGAGCGACAACTGGTAGCCGACTTTATCGGCCGCCGTGTCGAGGGGCTGATCATCGTGCCGGCTGATCCTCTAAGAGCGGATCACCTCGAGTCGGGCGCACTTGGCGGTACGCCGGTGGTGCTTGCGTCTCGTGGAGTTCCAGGTTTGGGCGTCGACACCGTGCTGATCGACGACATGGGTGGCGCGTACGAGGCGACCAGTCGGCTGCTGGAGGAAGGGCATCGAAGGATCGCCTTCCTTGGTATGCGCTCGTCGGTCTTGACGGGCCAGCGTCGGCTACAGGGCTACCGAGATGCACATCGCGATCACAATGTTCCGGTCTACGAGCATCTGATCCGCATGGGCCAGCAAGAGGCGTCAAGCACCGAGAGGGCGCTTACCGAGTTGCTCGCACACGAGATTCCGCCGACGGCCGTATTTTGTGCCAACAACCGCAACACGCTCGGCGCCATCCGGGCCATCGTGCGGTTCCGCGCGGCGCATATGCCCGAGAGAACCGACATCGCCTCATTGGATTCGATGCGTTCGAGTTTGCGGATCTCTCGCCGGTTCCACTTTCGATCGTCGCCCATGATCCGAAGGAATTGGGGCGGCGCGCCGCCACGTTGCTTCTAGGCCGGATCGAGGGCGATATGGAAGGTCACGCGGGGGAGACCATCGAGTTGCCAGTTGAACTCCAGCTGGAGCCACGAGGTCCGGGGTGACGCCCAGAGCAGGAGCGCGAAGGTTCCCCGATGCTCTGCCCTGACTTCGCTACAGATGCCTCGTATGGGACATGGGTCGGGACCCCATGGAGGCGCCTGGATAAATGTCGCTAAGTCGCCCTAGGTCAGCGTCGGCATCGGCGTCCGAGGAAACTTCATCGGGGCCAATTCGAGTATTTCGTTGGGAATCAAGGAGTCGTCCATGCCGCAATCGCCACGAACCCCAAGCACAAACGGCAGGGAGAGATTTGCCTGGGTCGCGGATGTTGGGGGTTCGCATGTCACCGCAGCCGTCATCGAGATCGGCGACGAGCGACGCATCCTCGCTCGAGAGAGCGCCGAGATCCAACCGCAGGGCAATGCTGGCCAGATCTTGGGGTCGCTCGCCGTAGCAATGAGAGCCGTAGCTCCTGATGCGCCGAGATGGACGATCGCCCTACCCGGGCCGTTTGACTACCAACGAGGGATCGGCACCTTTGAAGGGGTGGCGAAGTTCTCGGCTCTGGCGGGTGTGAACATGCGTACCAGCCTGGGCTGCCTGCTTGGCGTGGCGGAGACTGACCTGCGTTTCGTGAACGACGCGATTGCCTACGGGATCGGTGAATGGTCGCTCTCGAAGCGACGGCCGGCTCGCTTCGTGTGTGTCACGTTGGGTACCGGCATTGGGTCGGCGTTCCTCGACCAGGGAAAACCTGTCGAGTCTGGTCCGGATGTGCCCTCTTGCGGGTGGGTACATCTTCTCGCGCTCAGGGGCGCCCCGCTGGAAGACACGGTCTCCACCCGAGCCATTCAGCGTCGATATGAGCGGGAAGGTGGCGAGCGATGTTCGGTACAACAGATCGCCGAGCGGGCGCGAGCCGGTGAGCCGCGGGCGAACGCCGTTCTAGAGTTCGCCATGTCGGGTCTGGGCACAGCGCTAGCACCGTGGATTGCCCGGTTTGACGCCTCGGAGATCGTCGTCGGAGGCTCGATGGCCCGATCCTGGGACGTGTTCGGCGCGGCACTTGCGGGTGCTGTGGTTGCCGGGGTGGGGGAGTCGGTGACGGTGCGACCGACGCGGCTCTTCGACGACGCCCCGCTCATCGGTGCGGCACTGCTGGACTGACGAGCGCATGCCGGCACTACCGCAGGGATCTCGTCCAGGGACACGCCGCGCGGATTGGAACTGATTCACATGCTGGTGCCGCGTACCCATGCCTTGACGGTGGCTAGGCGTCGACCAAGCGACCGACCGTGCGGACTGATGGTATATGCGCCCACCTTCGCGGGCACGATGAAGGTCTCGGCGTAGTGCACGACGAAGGGGTCGAACTGGCCCGTCGGGCTCTCGACAACCGCTTCGTCCCCTTCCACGAGGTTGAGGACGTTGACGGTTCCCTGGGTGTCATGGGGCACCGTCGACTCGAACCAGTGGCGCCGCGTCTCGATGAACTCGCGCTCGTGCAGGCCGGTGCGTTCCTCGCGCCAGCCGGGCCCGCTGGCCACCGAGCGGCACGAAGCGGTTGACGAGATTCTGCGCTTCACCCAGTCCGGTGTCGCGATTCCATTGGATGTTGCGCATCGCCATGGTCGAGGTGGATGGGACGAGGAATGCCGTCCAGACCCACCCGGCCCCAGTCCCACATTTTAAAGGTGAATATGTATGGAGTGGCGGTGATCTCCAGCACCATCGAGTTCGCGCCGGAGCAATGCACGGTTCCAGCCGGGATCGAGAAAATGGTCGTGCTTCTTGGCCGGGAACGGTATTGACGAATCGAGTCTGCGTCGAACGGTGCGCCGCCTCGCTGCGCGGCCTGCGAGATCTGGCCTCCATCTCGGCCGGGTCGATGCCCTCCTTAAGCCCGAGATACACGGCAGCATCATCTGTCCGGCGTCCAGCATGTAATAACTTTCATCCTGGGTGTAGTGCATGCCAAACGTGTCGCTGGATGTACTCCGTGAGTGGATGCACTTGGAGCGACAGATTTCCGCCGTCCATGGTGTCGAGAAAATCGAATCGGATCGGGAACTCAGTCTCCGAACCGGGCGTGAACGTCTTGTCGCCGAGGAGTTCGCGCGGGTGAAGGAAGACGAGATCGAGCGCTGGCAATTCTATGCGTATTCTCGCCGAAGCCTCAGTAGAATACTGTTCTCCTCGGGCACGCAGTCGAAGCACCAGGCGTAGTTCGACTCATCGCCGAGGCCAAGGACCCTGCGCATCCACTGGCCACCCCAGACCCCGGGTCGAAGAACGGCACGACTCGAAAGGGTTGCTCGGTGGCGAGCCTGAGGCCGGATCTCAACGCCTCACCAGTGATCATCTTCGCGTCGCGTGCGGATGCGTTGGTGTCAAGCACATAGTCGATGCGATCGAAGATGGCTCGTTTGTGGCGATCTGCTACACGCCACTCGACGAAGAAACCGCGTTTCACCTTGCGGACGGGGTCGTCGTCACCGTTCTTCGGGCAGCGCCAGTTGGGGGCGCCTGCCCGCTGGCGCTGCTGGATTTCCCAGCGCGCCATGTCGGCAAGTACGAGCCTGTCGAATGCGACCGGGATCAGCGCGGCGCCCCACCCGATCGCGAAGACAATGCCGGCGGAGGTGCTCAGTCTCTCCGCCACGTGCTTGAGCCGGGCATGGTCGTAGAACGCGTCGAGCGGTTGGTGATTCAAGACGCCGAAGACGCGATCGTCAGTCAGATTGTTCTTGATCATCTCATCGATCTCGGCAATCGGCCTGGCGGCAGCCTCTTCGATGTCGACGATCTCCGCTCCCGGAAATTGTTCAGCGAGCACTTGGATCAACTCGGGCAGGTCGGTGCCCGGGTAGGCGTCGATTCCTATCAGCCGTGCGCCGGCTTCGATGTCGGCAGCGATTCGTGTCCAGGCCTCGGTGCCCCGCCATATGCGATGGCCAGGAGGAAGCCGGACGACCGGAAACTTGTCATAAGCAGGGTTCTCCGTCATGTCCGACAGACCTATGTTCACCTTGAACCTCCCGGCAGCATCGGGTGGTAACGTTATCAAGCGGGGTCCGGCTGAGCAAGCCGACATCGGAATCTTCGCCAAGCGGACGCCGCCTGACTGCCGTGACCTGGCTGCACCTTTCGGGCTACGAGCGATGGGGAGGTCCGATGGGAGGCCGCCGAGACCGGCGGCCCCAACGCTCCGTCGCAGCGCCTGCTGTTTCCACCCGGGTCCCTTGGTGAGGACCGGATAGGGGGAGTCAAGTGGTTCCGCAGGAACGGACAGGTCCGGGGCCGGTTATGGTGGCACACCATCCGCTGCTCACGGCAGGCGCAGGAGGATGACTCGATCCACGAGAGGCCAGGCCAGGAGCACCGAGGCCCAAGGCCATCTGGCGTGGTCGGATTGCGACGTGCGTGCGGTGCGCGCCGGTCATGCCAGTCAGTGAACATGCGAGGTGAGCCTCCGTGGACCGCGCCGGGTCGCTCGGGCCTCGCGTGATGATCCCGGCGGCCCGTCAGCGCCGGCGCGGGCAGGTTCGTGTTCCTGGCCGCCAGAGTTGGTTGGGTGAACTGGCCGGCGAACGGGCGAGTGTGGCGACAGGCAAGGATGCCGGCTGGGGAGGAGACTGCCGTCACCGATCGCGGGGAAGTGAACCCGCGAACCGCATCGACGACATGGCGATGTTGCGTCAGGCGGGGACGGGCGAGGTTCTCAGCGCCGTCTGCGCGCGCCCGTCGCCAATGGCTACGCGGGCGGCCCGGTATGCCCGACCTGTCGTCTCGAGGGTCGGCCGGGGGTTTCGGGATGCGGGCATCCCGTATGGGCTGCCCCCGTCGTTCATTCCGGGCGGTTCGGCATCGGGGGTCGCTGAGTGTTCGATGTCGGGTTGGGGGGCGGTTCGGTGTCGCTGACGACGCCATTGGTGGGACTGATGCGTTGTGCGGTGCGGCTGATGGAGTCGTCGGCACGCGCGAGTCGCAGCGCACGCGGGGTACGGCATGTTTGGGTCTCGAGGGTCGCCGTGGGGCGGCGGAGCGGCCGTCGTGCGAGGGGTCTGTGACCGCCTGTGGGGTGGGTCGGGGCCTGTCGGCGGTTCCCCGGCATTCCCGGGGCGATGTCGGGGTGGGCCGGGCCGAGGGTGGTCTCGTCGTTGGACTCCGCGGGCACTGGCTCGCGCGGTCTGCCTGGTCGCCCGGTTGAGCCCGTTGGGCGGTTGACCTGGGGGCTGCTGGTCGGGTCAGGCTGGGCCACCGTCGGTGATGGTCCAGCCATCGGTGTTGACCAGCGTGGCTCGGGCCGTGGCGGCCGCTGAGGCGTACTTGCTGGAGCCGGCGTCGAAGCTCACGGTGTGTTGCACTGACTGGGCCGCCCAACCGGTCAGCAGAGAGTCGTAGTTCGTGCTCGACAATGTCACACCACTGAACATGCCGCTCATGGTCGGTGACCTTGCCGACGTTCCAGCTGCCGATGTTCTGGTTGAACGTGGACGCACCCCAGAACATGTTGCTCATGGTGGTGACCTGGCCGGTGTTCCAGCTGCCGATGTTCTGGTTGAACGCGGACGCACCGTGGAACATGTCGTCCATGTAGGTGACCTTGCCGACGTTCCAGCTGCCGATGTTCTGGTTGAACGCGGACGCATCTCGGAACATGTCGCCCATGTCGGTGACCTGGCTGGTGTTCCAGCTGCCGATGTTCTGGTCGAACGCGGAGGCGCCGTGGAACATGTAGCTCATGTTGGTGACCTGGCTGGTGTTCCAACTGCCGATGTTCTGGTTGAAGGCTGACGCGCCTTCGAACAGGCTGTCCATGTCGCTGACGTTGCCGGTGTTCCAGACCCCGAGCGGCTGATCGAACGATGTCGCATCGAAGAACAGGCCGCCCATGGTGGTGACCTGACCGGTGTCCCAGGTGCCGATGGGTCTGGTTGAACGCGGCACGCACCGCCGAACATGTCGTCCATGGCGGTGACGTTGCCGGTGTTCCAGCTGCTGATGTCCTGGTCGAACGACGTCGCGAACCAGAACATGGCGGCCATGCTGGTGACGTGGCTGGTGTCCCAGCCGCCGATCGGCTGGTTGAACGCCTGCGGCACCGGGGTGCAGTTGCCACAGGCGGCGAACATGGCGGTCATGTCGGTGACGTTGCTGGTGTTCCAGGTGCCGATGTGCTGGTCGAACGCCGGCGCGCGGTAGAACATGAAGCTCATGTCGGTGACGTTGCTGGTGTTCCAGCCGCCGATGTTCTGGTCGAACGCGGTCGCACCCCCGAACATGCCGGAGAGGTTGGTGACGGTGGCGGGGAGCGCGGTCGGGACGGTGGCAGGTGGGTGGCCCCCGCGAATGCGTCGGTGTAATCGGTGGTGCCGAGGTCGCCGAAGCTGGTGACGGTGGTGAGGGTCGACTGGCCGTTGGACGAGAAGTGGTTGACAGTTCCGCAGATGCTGCACGGTGTAGGTGCCGGGGGTGGTGTAGGTGTAGCCGACCGTCCCGGGGTTGGCCGCGTAGGTCTGGGTGCTGTTGATGCCGTTGGGTGCCGGGCTCGCGGTGCCGGCGCCGCCCCAGGTGACTGGTCACCGGGCCACCGCCTTGGAGGGTGAATCCGACCTGGTTGTTCAGGGTGGCGTCGAGGGTGGTGTTGAACCTCAGGCTCATGGGGTTGCCGCAGGTGACCGGGGTTGGCGGGGGGCCCTCCAGGTAGTAGCCGGCGACGTCGCCGATCAGTTGGCTGGTGGAGGTGGCGGTGAGGGCGAGTTTGCCGTTGGAGCCGAGTTTGACGGTGACGAGGTTGGCGCGGGTGTCGCCGGCGGGGTAGTTGAGGTTGGAGGCGGTGGGTTTGGTGGTGCCGTCGGGGTAGACGGTGACATAGCCGCCGGCGGTGGCGCCTGGGTCTCGGTGACGTTGATCACCACCGCCGACACGTTGCTACTGGGGACTCCGCCTCGTCCGGCGACCTGCACGTGGATGGTGGACCATCCCGGCGACCGGTCCGGTGGCGCCATTGCCGGATCGGGTGTCGAGGACCCGGGACGGGTCGAGGGACACGAACGCCCCGGCGGTGGTGGGGGTGCCGGCCAGGTAGTAGCCGGCCACGTCACCGATCAGCTGCACGGTGGAGGTGGCGGTGAGGGCGAGTTTGCCGTTGGAGCCGAGCTTGACGGTGACCAGGTTGGCCCGGGTGTCGCCCGCGGGGTAGTTGAGGTTGGAGGCGGTGGGTTTGGTGGTGCCGTCGGGGTAGACGGTGACATAGCCGCCGGCGGTCGCCTGGGTTTCGGTGACGTTGATCACCACCGCCGACACTCCGGTCGACGGGACGCCCCCTTGTCCGGCGATTTGGACGTGGATGGTGGACCACCCCGTCACCGGTCCGGTGGCACCGTTGCCGGTGCGGGTGTCGAGGACCCGGGACGGGTCGAGGGACACGAACGCCCCGGCGGCGGTGGGGGTGCCGGACCAGGTAGTAACCGGCCACGTCACCGATCAGCTGCACGGTGGAGGTGGCGGTGAGGGCGAGTTTGCCGTTGGAGCCGAGTTTGACGGTGACGAGGTTCGCGCGGGTGTCGCCGGCGGGGTAGTTGAGGTTGGAGGCGGTGGGTTTGGTGGTGCCGTCGGGGTAGACGGTGACATAGCCACCGGCCGTCGCCTGGGTTTCGGTGACGTTGATCACCACCGCCGACACCCCGGTCAACGGAACCCCGCCTCGTCCGGCGATCTGCACGTGAATGGTCGACCACCCCGCCACAGGTCCGGGAGCACCATTCGCCGTACGGGTGTCCAACACGCGCGAGGGATCCAGCGACACGAACGTGCCCGCAGCAATCGGCGCCGCAGACGCCGTAGACGGCTGCCACGCCGCCAGTCCGGCCACAATCAACACCAACACCATGACCCGTGCGCACACCGGAAACAACGCCACGACCAGGCAGCATCGTGATCCCCCGACCCCAAGGACGCTCACCACCGGGCGTCAACTGCGCACATCAAACCACAGCCCGAACGCCGTCGCGAGCCCACACCCGGAATGTCGGCTGACCGGCGGGCACGACTCGGTGTGGGTCGGTCGAGCGACTGATCGCTGTCGCGTAAGGCTTCGGGCGCCCAGTTGGTGCTACTCCTCACGCCACTGGAACGCCGATTGCAGGATGGTGGCCACAACCGCTCGAGCCGCCGGCGTGACCGCACCGGGACGGGGGTCGGTGTCGCGCAGCTGCCTGGTGGTATCGGACAGGGTGATGAGCCCCCGCGAGAGGGATCCAGCATCAACTCCACCGCGCAGCCTTGCGGTTGCCGGGTGGCACGCGCCCTCATCCTTCCCGTGCGACCACGCGGGCCGGCGCACTCCCGGTTGTGCTTCGGGCCGGCGGGTGGAGGTGACACGCGAAGCCGAGCCCCACCCTGAGCGGCCTCCGCTTGCTCCTGCTGGGAGACTTTCGCCATGTCTGTACTGGGGGAGTGGTGGCGCCGTGCATCGGTCACCACTCCGGCCCTGGACGCGTCCACCCTGCTGGTGATCGCCGCCACCGCCCTGGTCGCTGTGATCGTCGTCTGGCCGGCGGTTCGGATGGTCGTGACGGTGTGCCATGAGGCCGGTCACGGCGTCGCGGCGACGCTGACCGGGCGGTCCTTGCGGGGGATCCGGTTGCATTCGGACACGTCCGGCGTGACCGTCACCAGGGGAAGGCCAACCGGCGCCGGGATGGTGCTCACCCTGCTCGCCGGCTATCCCGCCGCTTCGGTGGTGGGCCTGGTGGCGGCATGGCTGGCCGGGGCGGGGCATCCGGTCGGCATGCTGTGGCTCCTGGTGGCATTGCTCGGGGTGATGGTGATGAAGATCCGCAACCTGTACGGGGGACTGGTGGTGGTGGGCCTCGGCGGGGCACTGGGCCTGGCCACCTGGTACGCCCCCACGCACGTGCTCGTGTGGCTCGCCTACGGGCTGGCCTGGCTGCTGCTGTTCGCGGGGCCCCGGCCGGTCGTCGAACTCGCGCTGAGTCGGCGCCGCGCCACCGGGGGTTCGGACGCGGCGCAACTGGCGCGACTGACCCATCTGCCCCGGTTGGTCTGGATCGGCCTGTGGCTGGCAGCCACGACGGGATCGCTCGTGCTGGGCACCGCGTGGATGCTACCGGGCCTGATGTCCCGGGCCCGCTGACCCAGTCGCGGCACGTCCCGGGGCGCGCGGGGCCGAGCGGTCTCCTGAACGGTTGGACCCGGTCGTCGATGGCACCGCCCCTGTCGGGGTGGATACCGCCCGGCCCGCGGCGGGCCGCGATGTGGGGCACATCTGTGATGATGGGGGAGTCGGTGCGGCGTGGCGGAAGGCTCGGCGCGCCGCCGATTGATCGGCGTCCGTCACGCCGATGTGGAGGTCGTTGTCGCTGACATCGGCCACGAGCCCGAACCGTGGGAGGTTGCGAGATGACGTCGAGGCCGGGGCCGGTGATCGTCGGGACGAATCGGCCGGCGGCGCGCTTCTACCAGGGTGGGGCGCAGATCGATTCCTTCCGTGGGCTTGCGGCGGGGGCGGACCACACGCCGGAGGATTGGGTGGGCTCCACCACACCGGTTCGCGGCCAGGCTCCCGTGGGGCTGACCCGGCTTCCCGACGGCCGACTGCTGCGGGACGCGGTCGAGGCCGACCCGGTGGGATGGCTCGGCGCCGCACACGTGGCGCGGTGGGGAGCCGACGCGATGATCCTGGTGAAGCTGCTGGACGCGGGACAGCGGCTTCCCGTGCACGCCCACCCCGACGACGCCTTCGCCCGGACGCATCTCGCGTGCGCGCACGGCAAGGCCGAGGCCTGGTTCATCCTGAAACCCGGCGTCGTCTTCCTGGGGCTGCGCCGACCCACCGATCGGGCCGAGCTCGCCCGCCTCGTTCGTGACCAGGACACGACGGCACTGTTGGGGTTGCTGCACGAGGTTCCGGTCGCCGAGAACGACGCTATCGTCGTCCCGCCGGGGACGCTGCACGCCATCGGTCGCTCGGTACTGCTCGCCGAGGTGCAGCAACCCACCGACCTGTCCATCCTGTTGGAGTGGGACGGCTTCGCCATCGATGGCGCCGTGGAGGGACACCTCGACCTGGGCTTCGACAAAGCCCTCGACGCGGTGGACACCCGCGCCCTCGGGCAGGCCCAACGTGACGGTTTGCTGCGCCGGTCGGCGGTCGACGGGCCGGTGTTCCCCGCCCTGGCCGACACCTGGTTCCGGCTCGACCGGGTCAGCTCCACGGCAACCTTTGACGCCGGGTTCGCGGTGATCATCGCCACCGACGGCGCCTCCCGGCTCGCCACCCCCCACGGCGTCCTTCCGGTGGCGAAGGGCCAGACCGCCGTGGTTCCCGCCGGCTCCGGACCGCTCACCGTCGACACCGACGGCTCGGTCCTCGTCGCACGCCCCCCGCACCCTGACAGGTCACCCGAAGGTGAATGAGTAGAGCTCCAGCCCCGCGGAGGGCGAGACCTCCAGGGAGCCGGTGGTCTCGGCTGCCGCGTTGAACAGCACATAGGAGCGGGGGTTTCCCGAGATGTGCACGGTCTTGTCGCCGGTCGGGGTGCGCACGGTGAGGGTTCCGGTGCCACCCACGACGACCTGCACCTGGTGGGCGTGGAACTCGAGCCTCACCCCGGGGGTTCCTCCCGTGCGCGCGTCGGGAACGATCTTCTGCGCATCGAGAGTCCAGCCCCCCGTGAGGGCGAACGAGTCGGGTCGCTGCGAGGCGGGATAACTGAAGGTTCCGGTGCCGGAACGGTACGGCTGGGTTCCCGCATAGTTCACCTGCTTGGCCACCCCGAGGAAGGTCTCCGGGGTCGTGCTGCCGACCGGCGGTGCGGTGTTCGCGCCCTCGACCGGCGCCGGGAGCCGCACCCCCGGGTGCGCCTGCTCCAGCAGTTGACGCACGAGCGATTCGGTGGTCGTGTAGCCGCCCTCGCCCTGCTGGATGTGGCGCACCTCTCCGGTGGCGTCGATGAGGTACTGGGCGGGCCAGAACCGGTTCCGATACGCGGTCCACGTGGCGTACGCGTTGTCCATCGCGACCGGGTAATCGATCCCGTGCTCCTTGACGCCCGCCTGGACGTTGGCCTTGACCCGCTCGAATGCGTACTCAGGTGTGTGCACGCCGATGACGACCAGACCGTCGGACCGGTACCTGTCGTAGAGCTGAACGATGTGAGGTAGCGAGCGCTGGCAGTTGATGCACGAATAGGCCCAGAAGTCGATGAGCACGACCTTTCCGCGCAGCTCCTTGAGTGTCAGCGGCGGGAGTTCAGCCATGCGGTGATGTCCTGCAGTGCCGGCGCCGGTCCGCAGTCCTGCAACCGGGTCGCACCCTGGGTGCAGCGGGAGAGGTCCTTGTTCTGTGCGGTCACGAGCCCGCCGAGGTTGAGTTGGCTGCCGCCGGTGGGGCTCAGCCGGTCTTGGATGGTGGCGGTGTAGTCGGGGATCAGCCGCTGGACGCTTGCCGGGAGGTCGAACGCGAGGCCCACCGCGAGGGCGATCATGAGGGCCCCGGCCGTGATCCGGATACCACGCTGCCGACGGCGGAACGCCGCCAGGCGCTCGGCGACCCGGCGGCCCGCCAGCGCGAAGGTGAGCAGCGGCACCGACACGCCCAACGCGAACGACACGGTGAGCGCGATCGTCTCGGGGCCGATCCGTCCCGTCGCCCCCGACACCGTGATGGCGGCGAGCACCGGCCCGGCGCAGGGCACGAACACCGCGCCGAGGGCCAACCCCATCCCGAACCCGCCACGGCGTGCGTTCACCTGCCGGGTGGGGATCCAGGAGAAGGGCTTCTCGACGAACTGCTCGACGCGGGGCACCATGAGGCCCAGTCCGACCAGGGCGAGGATGGTGATGCCGGCCCACCGGAAGAAGTCCTGCGGGAGCCCGAGGACGCCGAGGATCAGCGAGCCGACGAGGGTGAAGAGGCCGAAACTCAGCACCAGCCCGGCGATCACCTGGTAGGGCCGCCACCGGGAAGCCTGCCGCGCGCTGTCGAGGCCGCCCGAGAAGAAGATCACGGGGAGCACCGGCAGAATGCACGGAGAGATGCCGGTGATGAGGCCGCCGAGGAATCCGATGATGATGTTCACACCCATGCCCATCATTCGCACCGGCGGCCCCCGCGGATTGGATGACATCGCCGTCGGGGTCACCCGGGCCCATCCATGGCGGTCGGGCCCGGACGTCGCACATCTCGTCCAATCCGATGCCCGAGCTACTCCGAACAGTTCACGCAACCTGCCCGTCGGCACCACCAGCAAACCGGCGGGTCCTCGCGAACAGGAGTGAAGCCATGTTGAACACCCACCACACCTACGCCACCATCGGTCTCGCCGCGCTCACCGCCGCGGCGCTGGCCGGATGCAGCGGCACAGCGGCCGGATCCTCCGCGCCCGCGATGTCGTCGTCGCCGGCCACGAGCGCCATGTCGTCATCCCCGGCCAGCAGCGCCATGTCGGCGACACCGACGCTCAACCCGGCGGCCGACCTGGTCGGGCCGGGCTGCGCCGACTACGCCAAGGCCAACCCGAGCGGGCCCGGGTCGGTGCAGGGCATGTCTGCCGATCCGGTGGCGGTCGCGGCGTCGAACAATCCGCTGCTGACCACTCTGGTAAAGGCCGTGTCGGGCAAGCTGAACCCCAAGGTCAATCTCGTCAACACCCTCGACTCGAGTCAGTTCACCGTGTTCGCGCCCGTCGACAGCGCCTTCGCGAAGATCCCCGCGAAGACCATCGACGGCCTCAAGACCGACAGCGCGACTCTCACCAAGATCCTCACCTACCACGTGGTGCCGGGACAGATCGAACCCGCCTCCATCGACGGCCGGCACACCACCGTCGAGGGCCAGAAGCTCACGGTCAAGGGGTCGGGCGACAACATCACGGTGAACGGTGCCCACGTCATCTGCGGGGGCGTGCACACCGCCAACGCGACCGTGTACCTCATCGACTCCGTGCTCATGCCGCCGGCCGGCTGATCCCGGGTGGCTCCAGACCAGGGGCGGGACGCCATCGGCTATCACCGGCGGCGTCCCGCTGGCGTGCACCCGGCCAGCGTGACAAGACGTGAGACAGTTACCAACATGCCGGACCACGACGCACGGCCCGCACCCGATGTCGACGAGCTCATGGAGCGCGTGGCCCGGGGAGACCAGCAGGCCTTCGCCAGTCTCTACGACGCCCTCGCGCCGCTCGTGTACGGCCTCGTCCTCCGCGTGGTGCGCGATCCGGCTCACAGCGAGGAGGTCACCCAGGAGGTCTTCCTCGAGGTGTGGAAGCAGGCCAAACGCTTCGACGCCGATCGCGGCCACGCCCGCGCCTGGATCACCGTCACGGCGCACCGCCGAGCGGTCGACCGGGTCAGGGCGGCCCAATCGGCCACGGATCGCGACCTGCGCGAGGGCATCAAGGACTTCCAGAACAGCTACGACGACGTGGAGCACCGCGTCGAGGTCGCACTCGACAGCGAGCGGGTGCACCGGGCGCTGGAGACGCTCACCGATGCGCAGCGTCAGGCCATCCGCCTCGCCTACTACGGCGGATACACCTACCCAGAGGTGGCTCAAGCACTCGGCCTGCCGCTGGGTACGGTCAAGACCAGGATCCGGGACGGCATGATTCGGCTGAGGGATGCGTTGGGAGTGAGCCATGGATGACCAGTTGCACCTGCTGACCGGGGCCTACGCGCTCAACGCGGTCGACGACGCCGAGCGGCGTGGGTTCGAGCACGACCTGCCCTTCGACCATCCGACGGCCCAGGAGGCCAGGGAGTTGAGCGAGACCGCCGCCCTGCTGGCCGCCGAGACCACCCCGGTGGCGCCTCCGCCCGCGCTCAAAGACCGGTTGATGGCCCAGATCGCCGCCACGCCACAGATCGAGCCGGGACTCGAACCCGGAGCCGACACCACCCGGACCGGCGCCGGACCCACCCCCACGCCGTCGCACGCCGCGGATACACCGCCTGCCCACCGGGGCGCCGGCCCGGCGGAGCCGCAGGTCACGCGCATCGAGGTTCCTCGCCGTCGTCGCTCCGTCGTCGGCGGCCGATGGCTGGCCGCGGCCGCCGCCGTGGCGCTCATCGCCGCCGGCGGTGCCGGGCTGTGGGCGGTGCACGCTCAGCAGCAGAGGGACGAGGCGCGTCAGCAACTCGCCACGCTCAAGGGCTCGCCGGCGGCCGCGATGACCCGGATCCTGTCCGCACCGGACGCGACGGTGCAGAAGGCGAGCGTGCCCGGCGGTGGTGCCATCCTCATCGTCCAGTCGCGGGCCGCCGCCCTTGCCGGCGTCATGACCATCGGAATGCCACGCGTCGGATCGGACAAGACCTACGAACTGTGGCTGATCGATGCCGCGGGCACGGCCAAGGCGGCGGGGCTCGTCGCGTCCCGGGACGGAACCACGTGGAACGAATTGCCGGGGGGTGTGGGCAACGCCGCGTACCTGGGTGTCACCATCGAGCCGGCCGGGGGCACGACGCAGCCGACGACCAAGCCCATCGTGCTGCAGGCCATCGCCTAGTCGTACGCAGCCATCGGGGGCCGTCGCCGGATGAGCCCGCGCCGGGTCGGGGCGTCGTTGACCGACGTGAACACCGTCGGTGACCCGGACGCGGTGGTGGGGCCGGGGTCAGGGGGTTCCGGGCCCGGCCTTGACCGTGCGCACCGTGAGCTGGGCCTCGGGAGGGTTGCCCGCGCAGCCGGTTCCCTGATGTGCGAGGAACACCGATACGGTCTCGTCGGGCGGGTAGATCCGGAACCCGGCCACGGAGGTCGGGTGGCACGACGAGGCCGGGAACACCCCGACGTCGACCATGCCGACGATCGAGGAGGCCATCTGCCCGGGCTGCAGCACGACGGCCGACCCCGGGGAGCCGTGCCGTGCCGCCGCCGCCCCCACCTGGGGGCCGTTCGGGGACGCGAGGTACGACACTCCGGGGAAGCCGGTGATCAGGCACGGGTGCGAGGAGACGTCGGTGAACTGCACCGGGATGTAGATCGTGCCCGCGGTGCCGTTGGTGCGTCCGAGGCTCAGCTTGAGGTCGGCCGATCGGCACTCCGGTGTGCCGCCCGACCCGGCTGAGGTCGTCGCGGTGCCGGTGGCCGGTGACGACGCCGACCGGGACGCCAAGGTGCCCGTCGCGGTGGGTGCCGTGCTGGAGGCGGACGCCGCGCTGGTCGTGGTCGCCGACGAACTCGGCGATGTCGCCGAACCGGTGGATGTCGCGGAACTCGTGGATGTCGCCGAACCGGTGGATGTCGCGGAACCGGTGGGACCGGCCGACGTGCGGGTCGCGGTGGGGGAACCTGACGGGCTGCTGCACCCTGCGAGAGCGACGAGGGCGGCGAGCGCCGTCGCGGCGGCCCGACCTCGGATTCGTAGTCGACGCGTCATTGTTGCGACACCTCCAGACGTGTGCGGACAGTCGGTTGTGCGCGCTCCACGCTACTGCGGTGCCGCGGATCACCCCTCGAGCAGCGACTGTCCGGGGTAGTCGTCGGTGCCCCGCGCCGGTGCGGCGAAGACGGCCGAGCCGACGTGGGCGAGGTATTCGGACAGCGCGTCGTGACCGGCGTCCAGGGATTGCTGGATCGGGATGAAGCCGCGCCGGATGTCGTTCTGCCAGGCGAGGAACACCAGCCCCGCCCGGCGACGTCCGGTCGTGTCGACGCCGTCGTCGTAGTTCCACGCGCGCCGGTAGATGCGCGCGCCGCGCGTGTTCACCTGATTGGCCAGTCGCAGGTGCGCGGTGCGGGGGATCACCGGCCGGCCGGACGCGTCGCGGGCGGCGAGATCGGCGGCCTCGAACTCGTCGTGCCCGCCGAGTGGTGCCCCGGTGGCCGTGTCGCGGCCGATGACCCGGTCGCGGTCGTCGGCGGACTCGGCGAACCAGCGGGTGAGGTCGATCCGGATCTGCCGCACCACGAGGTAGCTTCCGTCACGCATCCATCCCGGCGTGCGTACCCGCACGGTGTAGTCCCACAGCGGCGTCCCCAGCGCCGGGTTGGCGCTGCCGTCGCGGTGCCCCATGAGATTGCGGGGTGTCGCCGTGGGGTGCTGGGAGGCCGCCGCGGTCGCCTTGAATCCCGACCGCGACCACCGGAGTCGCACGCCGTCGCCGGTCAGCGACAACACCCGCTGTACCGCTCCCGCCAGGCGCATCGGATCCTCGGCGCCCACCTGCACCAGAAGGTCGCCGTCGCTGACCCGCGGGTCGAGCCGGTCGACGGCGAATGAGGGCAGGTCGACGAACGCCTCCGGACGCCGGCCGGCGAGGCCGACGGCGTCCAGCAGCGAGGCGCCGACCCCCGGGGTGACCTGCAGGTTGGCGGGGGTGAGATCGAGGCCGGCGACCCCGACCCCGCTCGCCGGCTCGGTCGGGACCCGGCCGACGGCCCGCAGGAACGCGGCCGCCGCCCCGCGGGCGGTGCTCGCGCTGCGACGCGCGGTGGGTGTCAGATCGAAGGCCAGCAGCGTGCCGAAGGCCGGCACCGGGTCGGCGAGCCCGTGCGGCAGCTCGGCGGAGGTGACGCTCATGTCGGCGGGGGCGAGTCGCGGCTCGGGCTCGGCACCGGGCGACCGAAGACCCCGGGTGACCCGCGCGCCGAGGCCACCGGCGCTGATCCCCACGGTCGTGCCCGCGAGGGCGGCGGCACCCGAGATCGTGAACAGGGTCCGACGGCTCACAGGTGCGTGCGGGTCGCTCGGCGTACCCGGTTCCGGGTGGACGTCGCCGGCCGGCGGTTCCGCGGGTGATCGACCGGAATCGGGGGGCGTCGGGTCATCGGGTGGGGCGCTCATGCGCCGGGACGGTTCTCGCGGGAGATCACCGGGAACGCCGTGGTGATCGAGGCGCCGCTGCGGAAGCTCCAGGTCATGGTGACCGTGGTCCCCTCGGCGAGGGGTTGGCTGAGTCCCATCAGCATGACGTGGTAGCCGCCCATTCGCAGGGTCGCGCTGCCGCCCGCCGGCACCGGGATCGAGTCGACGCGCTTCATCGTGCCGCCGCCGCTCGAGTTCTCGACGGTCGTGTGCAACTGTGCCTCGGCCGCCACGGGCGTCGACACCGACACGATGGCGTCGTCGACGTCGCCCGCGTTGCGCACCACCGCGTACGCGGCGCTCATCGGCGTCCACCCCGCTGATGTGGCCGACGTCGGGGTGGACGCCGCCGCGCTCGGGGTGCCGGCCGCTCCGGTGGTGGCCACCACCCAGCCGTCTCCGAGCTGCAGCGCGCCGGCCGCGGCGCTCGCCATCGAGATGCTCGGGGACGCCGCCGGGGTGTCGGCGCCGGTGCATCCGGTGAGGACGACCACCGCCAGGGCCACGACGGCGAGGGTGGGACTGGTGCGGCGTGGGGCTCGCATCATGGGTGTCACTTTCGTGAGGTCGGGAGGGTTGCCGATCGGTGGGTCAGGTGTACTTGTGCACCAGGACGGGGATTCCGGCCACGTAGGACGACCGGCCGGCGAGCTGCTGGAAGAAGCCCACCGCCTGGCCGGCGGGGTTGAGCACGAGCAGCATGCCGCCGTGGGTGACCTGATAGTCGCCGTCGACGACCACCGGTGCCTCGATACCGACCCCGTAGACCAGTCCCGCGGCGATCACTTCGTCGATCGCCGCCCGCCCACCGTGGAACGAGGGGTCGAAGCCGTCGAGCCAGCCGCGGACCTGGGCGTCCGTGTCGCGGTGCGGGTCGGTGCTGACGAACTGCACCCACACCTTCGAGCGCACCGAGTCGGGCAGCTCGGACATCGCGCCGGCCAGGTCGGCCATCGTGGTCGGGCACACGTCGGGGCACGAGGTGTACCCGAAGTAGAGCAGGGTGATGCTGCCGGCGGCCGGGTGGTCGAACCGCCAGGTCGAACCGTCGGTCTGGGTCAGGGTCTGGGACGCCGGGCCCATGGGGTCTCCGGGGATGCGCGTGTAGTCGGGGATCGACGCCACGTCGATCTGTCCGGGTGTCGAGGAACAGCCGGCGAGGGTGGCAGCGACCACCAGTACGAGGGCCACAGCGAGCCGCAGCCCGGCGCGTCCGACGGAGGGGGCGAGCACCCGCCGGAGTGTATCGGGCCGAGGGGTTCGTGCCCGGAACGGCACCGGATCCCCGCGGCAAGCGATGCGTCGTGGGGATCCGGTGTCCCGGGGTGGTCCTGCCGTGTCAGGCGTCGAGAGCCTGGGCGGCGGCCACGATGATCGTGGCCACCTGCTCGACGCTGAAGCGGGTCGCGTCGACCACCAGGTCGTAGTAGTCGTCGGTGGTCGGATCGAAGTGGAACACCTCGAGCGACAGGTTCCGGCGAAAGGCGTCCTCGATGCGGTTGGCGCTTCGCGGCCCGCTCCACCGGGATGCCCGACAGTCGGGCCGCGTTGGCGATCCGCCGATCGGGCTGGCCGACGAGCTTGACGTGCAGCGCGTCCGCACGCCCGTGCAGCAGGTAGGCGCCGTTGCGCCCGAGGATGACACCGCCCTGCTCCGCGATACCGTTGACGTCGGCGGTGACCTGGCGTGAGGTGTTTCGACGGACTGCGACGTGGTGATGGCGGCGTCCGCGGCACCGGTCGTCGGGTGTGGCGACGGGCGGCAGCGTGTCGAGGAAGCGTCCGAAGGCGCCCTGCTTCTCGCGGAGCGCCGCGGCGCTCGCTCGATCTCTCGCTCGAGAACGCTTGCCCGTGCAGCGGGAGGGCCAGCTCGTCGAGCGACCCGGGCGGCGATCTGCTCCATGCCACAGCCGTAGAGCTCCCACATCGTGATGACCCGTGCACGTGAGGTGTCGACCATGTCCATTCTGATGTGTCCGGTCGTGACTCAGTTGGCGGCGGTAGTGACGAGAGCTGCGGCGGCGGAGCTGCGCGAGCACGCCGGCCTCCCGGTGGCGCTGGTTGAGCGTGGCGGCGTTGTCGAGCACGACCTTCTTGCTCAGCGGATACCAGACCAGCAGCACCACGGCGACGAGGGCGAACAGGACGCCCGGAACCAGCGTCATCAGCATGTAGATGCCCTTGACCGTCGAGATGACTGCGAGGTGGTGCCGGCCTGGTAGCCGATCCAGCCGAGCGCCCAGCCGCCGAGGCCGAACGCCAGTGCTTGGCCCACCTTGCGGGCCCACGAGTAGACCGGAGTACACGACGCCGTCGGCCCGTTCGCCGCTGCGTGACCTCGTGATCGTCGATGACGTCGGTGATGAACGCCCAGATCAGCATGTTGAACAGGCCGAGCCCGAGACCGGCGACGATGGTGGCGACGACGAAGCCCCACGGCTGCTGTTGCAGATTGAGCAGGTACAGCAGGATGTAGACGACGCCCGCGCCGCCGACCGCGACGATCGAGACCTCACGCTTGCCGAAGCGGCGGGCCATGGGCGTGGCCACCGGCAGCAGCAGCAGGGTCGGCAGCAGGGCCAGCGTGGCCGCGGTGCTCTGCATCTCGCCGTTGTTGAAGTAGATGGCCCACAGGTACGAGGTCATGTTGCTGATCATCATCATCGCGATGAGCAGCAGCAGGGCGGCGGCGATGATCGCCTGCATCGAGCGGTTCTTGAACACGTGCCCGAGGGTCTTGCCGAGGCCGATGGCCTTGTCGGCGGGCTTCGGCTGGATGCTGCACCCGCTCGGTGCTCATCGTGTAGCAGCCGAGTAGGCGACCACCGAGACGACCGCGGCGGCGAGGCCCACCCAGAAGAACGCGTGCGGGACCATCTGGGTCTTGCCGTTGGCGTCCTTCGTGAAGATCAGCAGGGGCACGGTGAACACGATGACCAGCTGCGCGAGGAAGGCGCCGAACGTGCGGAACACCGACAGCGACGAGCGCTGCACCGGATCGGCGGTGACCACGGCGGCCATCGAGCCGTAGGGGATGTTGATCGCCGAGTAGAGGACGCTCCACAGGGCGTAGGTGACCAGGATGTAGACGACCTTCGCGCCCTGAGTCCAGCCCGCGGCGCCGAAGAAGTACATGAGCGCCGAGGCGAGCCGCGACCGGGATCCCGAAGCGGGCGATCCAGGGCGGAACCGGCCGGCCGAGCGGAGCTCGGAACGGTCGACCAGGCGTCCGATGGTGATGTCGACGAACGCGTCGGCCAGTCGGACGATCAGCAGCAGGGTGCCGACCTCGGCGGCCTGCACGTCGAGAACATTGGTGTAGAAGATCATGAGGAAGGCCGACGCGAGGATGAACGAGAAGTCGTTCCCCAGGTCGCCCAGGGCATATCCGATCCTGTCGCGGTATCCGAACGGCGTGGGCGCCGGCTGCGATGCAACGGCTGACATGTGCCGATCCTTTCGAGGGTGTGCGGGTCCGGAGGGCCGGCGACAGCGCCGGGCCGGAAGGGATGATCGGCGGGGTCTCGACTGTGAAGTCCGCTGTATGACCTGCCGATGTGAGTGGATCCGCCATGAATGTAAGGACTCGGTCCGGGTCGCGACCCGCTGTTGCCACGAGTTGCCAGCGGGGTGCCAACTGCCCGCAGATGGCGGCGCGGTCCGGGCGCGGGTCAGTGGGCCGGAGGCGCGACGCCGGCGAGGCGCAGGTACGTCATGACCGTCCACGCGCCGAGCCGCGCCGTCGAGGTGATCCGGAACCCGTCGGAGGTGAGCTCGGTGGCCACCTGGCGCTGCGTTGCCGGACTCGCGCCACCGCCGCGGGCATGCGGCGAACACCACCGATTCGTGGCCGTTGAGCGCCCGCAGGAACTCCGCCTGAGTCCGCTGGAAGCCCCAGGCGTAGGGCGACGTCGCGACCACATGCGCGTAGGGGTTGTCCTCAACGAATGCCACACCGTAGCCGGCGAACACGTAACCGTTGAACCGGCTGTCGACCAGCAGCACCGGATGGCCCGCGGTGCGATGCAGCACCGACATCACCGGCTGGACGGCGGCCATCGCCCCGTGGCCGCCCGGGCCGCGCACGATCGCGGTGGTCGGTGCGGCGACGACGAAGGCGGTGCCGACACCGATCACCGCGAGCGCGCCGGTGAGCCGCTGGGTGGAGAGTGACCGGCGCAGGCCTCGCGCGGCTCGGGCGAGGAGCCCGGCGAGGGCCGCGGCGATCCCGTGGATGCCCGCCCCGATGAGCAGGGCCAACGGTGCCGCCAGCGGCATCCAGTAGCGCAACCGCAAGGTGGGTGGCTTGGCCACGGCGGCCATCGTCTCGAGGGTGAAAGGCACCGCGAACCACGCCACGGCGATGAGCAGCAGGGCCCGGTCACCTCGCCACAGGGCCGCGGTCCCGGCGAGCGCCAGCACCAGCAGCGCCGGCCACACCCGCTGGTCGCCGCTCTCGCTGGTGATGGTCTGCACCAGCGTCCGCGCGACGAGCGAGACCTGCACGTGGCCGCGCGGCTGGCCGTGCCCGTGCACCGCCATGTACAGCACCGGCAGCGACACGATCGTCCCGCCGATGACGAGCGACACGAGTGTGGACCGGGTGGTCATCCACCGTGGACGCCGCCCGCGACGGTGCGGCAGGTCGGCGACGATCGACGCGGCGAGTTGCCCTGCGAACTGGAAGAGCACGAACAGGTGGATCAGCGGGCCCGACGACGACGGTGACGATGTAGACGATCCGCGTCCGCCGGCCCGGTCGTTCGCGGGCGACGTCCCAGGCGAGCCACGACGCCGTGCTCACCATCACCATGAGGGCGTAGGGGCGCGCCTGTTGGGCGTATCGGACGACGCCGGGCAGCAGCATGAACACGGCCGCCAGCGTCAGCGCCTGTGTCACCGTCGTGTGCCGTCGTACCAGCGTGTAGAGCAGCCCCACCGCAGCGGCCATGGCCAGCGCCGACACCGACCGCACCAGCACCGCATCTCCGACGGGGATTCCTAGCAGGGTGACGGCTCTCCGGATGGCCCAGATCCCGAGGTAGTAGGGCATGAGTGGTCGCATCGTTGCCGTGCCAGAGGTGCCACAGCTGCCGGGCAGCGTCCGGTGGACGATGACGATGGTGACGCCCTCGTCGGTCGAGACGCCCGGCCGAGCGATGCGGTACAGGAACCAGACGGCGGCCACCAGCGCGACGAGGGCCGGCGTCGCGCCGTTGCTGATCCGGGGTGGCAGGCGGTGGTCGGCACCGGTGTGGGGTGCCGCATCGGCGCTCAGCACGCGAGCCTCGTGTCGGGCACGACAACCATCCTCGGGATCGGTACGACGCGTACCCGTCGGCGGCGTCCGACCGACGGCGCGAGGAGACTATCGGCGGTACCGAAATGGACGCTGAACCGAGCTCGTCAGATGCGTGCCGAGGCGGCGGGACCGGTGGAGGCGCGCACGACGAGTCGCACGGGCAGGCTCACCGGGGCGTCACTCATGCGCGACGCGGGGTCGCTCGGATGCACGACGGCCCGGACCGCCTGCTCGCCGAGCGCCGTGAGAGGGGCCGCCACCGTGGTGAGTCCGGGGGTGACGAGGTCGCTGGCGAAGGTGTTGTCGAATCCCATCACGCTGATGTCCTGGGGAACCCGGACGCCGCGGCGGGTCAGCGCCCGCATCAGCCCGATCGCCACCAGATCGTTGTAGGCGACCACCGCCGTCACCGGCTCGCGCAACACCTCGTCGACGGCCTCCTCGCCGCCGCGCACCGTGGGGGAGACGGGACCGCAGCGGTGGTTGACGACGCCGAGCCCCAGACAGGCGTCGCGGAAGGTGCGCCACCGTTGTCCGTCGGCCCACGAGGTGGGGGGGCCGGCGAGGTAGGCCATCCGCCGGTGCCCGAGCCCGACAAGGTGGTCGACCGCCTGCTGCATGCCGCTGCGGGTGTCGGGGAGCACGCAGGCGAGCCCGTTGACCTGTCGGTTGAGGATGACGACCGGTACCTGCTTGGCGACCGCACGCAGGTCGGTGTCGCTGACCCGGGAACTCGCGACGATCAGCCCGTCGACCGACGGGAGGGTGTGTTCGACGAGGCGCCGCTCCAGTGAACGGCTCTCCTGGGAGTCGATGAGGGTGATCGCCACGCCCGCGTGGTGAGCCGCTAGTTCGGCGCCGCGGATGATGCCGAAGTAGAACGGGTTGGTGACGTCGCTGACCAGCAGGCCGAGCATGCCCGTCGTGGTGGCCCGCGGTGGGTGGTAGATCGACCGGGCCCGATAGCCCATTCGCGCGGCGACTTCGTGCACGAGCCGCGCGGTCTCGGCGCTGACCCGGCCGGGGCGGCTGAACGCGCGCGATACCGTTGACACGCTGACCCCGGCCTCCCGGGCCACGTCGTAGATGGTCACCGAGCCGTGGGTCGCGGCTCCGGGTCGCTCAGCCATGGCACCAACCTACCCATCGGCGGCTCGGAGGGGCGCCGCGCTCGACGGGGTCTCTGGCAAGTGATGGCAACCGGTTCGCCTCGACCGGCCGGGCGCGGTGCAATTGACCGGTCCCGCATCAGAAGTGGTCAACGCCGACTCGAGGAGACCGCATGCTCCGTCCGCAAGAATCAGCCACCCGCGAGCGCAAGTCGCTCGCCGGCCTGTGGCAGTTCCGTCTCGACCCGCACGGGGTCGGGCGCGACGACCGCTGGTTCGACATGTCTCTGCCCGACGCCCGCGAGATGGCCGTGCCCGCATCGTTCAACGACCTGGTCACCGACGACGCCGTGCGCGACTATTTCGGCGACATCTGGTACTCGCGCACCGTGCGGGTGCCCCGCGGCTGGGCCGGTGACCAGGTGCTCGTGCATCTCGAGTCGGCCACCCATCGCGGCACCGTGTGGGTCAACGGCTATGAGGTCGTCACCCACCAGGGTGGCTACCTGCCCTTCGAGGCCGACATCACCGATCTCGTCACGCCCGGCGAGGAGGCCCTGATCACGGTCTGCATCAACAACACGCTGAGCTTTCAGACGATCCCCCCCGGCGTCGTGGAGAACACGCCGAGTGGCCCCAAGCTGAGGTATTGGCACGACTTCTTCAACTACGCGGGGATCCACCGCGACGTGTGGCTCCACTCCCGTCCGGTGGCGCACATCGACGACATCACCATCGTCACCGACATCGACGGCACCACCGGCGTCGTGACCTACCGGATGGCCGGCTCGGACACCGAGGGGTTGCGCTCGGTGATCATCGTCCGTGACGCCGATGGCCGCGAGGTCGCCAGGGCCGACGGTGACGAGGGGCGCCTCGAGATCGGCGACGCTCACCTGTGGGCCCCCGGCGACGGATACCTCTACGACGCCGAGGTGCTGCTGCTCGACGGTGACATTGTCGTCGACAGCTACCACCAGCCGTTCGGCGTCCGCACGGTGCGCGTCGACGGGTCCCGGCTGCTGGTCAACGGCGAGCCGGTCTATCTCACCGGCTTCGGCATGCACGAGGACCACGTGACGATCGGCAAGGCCCACAACGACGCGTTGATGATCCGCGACTTCGAGTGCCTCACCTGGGTCGGCGCCAACTCCTTGCGCACCTCCCACTACCCCTACTCGGAGCGGGTGCTCGACTACGCCGACCGGCACGGGTTCCTCGTCATCGACGAGACCCCCGCCGTCGGTCTCAACATGGGCCTCGGCGGCGGGATCTTCGGCGGCCAGGGCTACACGACCTACTCGCCGGACACCGTCAACGAGCAGACCCGGCAGGTGCACGCCCAGGTGATCCGCGACCTCATCGCCCGGGACAAGAACCATCCGAGCGTGATCGTCTGGTCGATCGCCAACGAACCCGAGAGCGAAACCGAGGGCGCCGAGAACTACTTCGGGCCGCTGTTCGACGTGGCCCGGGACGCCGACCCGACCCGGCCGGTGAGCTTCGTCAACGTGATGCTCGCCCCGCACGGCAAGTGCCGGGTATCCCAGTTCGCCGACGTCATCATGCTCAACCGCTACTACGGTTGGTACGTCAACACCGGCGACCTCGCGGGTGCCGAGTTCGCGTGGCGTGAGGAGTTGACCGGTTGGGCGAGCGAGGGCAAGCCGATCATCATCACCGAGTACGGCGCCGACACCCTTCCCGGCCTGCACCAGCTGCCGGCCCAGCCTTGGAGCGAGGAGTACCAGGAGGCTTACCTCGAGATGAACGAGCGCGTGTTCGACGCGTTCCCCGAAGTCGTGGGCGAACAGATGTGGAATTTCGCGGACTTCGCGACCACCTCTGGAATCATGAGGGTGGGCGGTAACAAGAAGGGTGCCTTCACCCGCGATCGCCAGCCGAAGGCCGCGGCGCACCATCTGCGGGCCCGCTGGACCCGTGACATCACCAAGCGCGCATGAGCGTGCCGGCGGCCCACGCGCCTGCCGGAGAGAGGACAAGGACATGACGGAACTGGCCGATGTCGGCGTGGTGGGGATGGCGGTGATGGGCTCGAACCTGGCCCGCAACCTCGCCCACCACGGCTTCAACGTCGCAATCTTCAACCGCACGGCGTCCCGCACTGACGCCGTGATCGCCGAGCACGGGGATGAGGGGACGTTCCTGCCCTCGCATTCGATCGAGGACTTCGTCGCCTCGATCGAGCGCCCGCGCAGCGTCATCCTGATGGTCAAGGCGGGCGCGGCCACCGACGCCACCATCGAAGAGCTCATCGGGCACCTCGAGCCGGGCGACATCATCATGGACGGCGGGAACTCCTACTTCCGCGACACCATCCGTCGCGAGAAAGAGCTGTCGGACAAGGGGTTGCACTTCGTCGGCGCCGGGATCTCCGGCGGCGAGTACGGAGCGCTCACCGGTCCGTCGATCATGCCGGGCGGCAGCCCCGAGAGCTACGAGGTGCTCGGACCGATGCTCGAGGCGATCTCCGCACACGTCGGCGATGAGCCGTGCTGCGCCTGGATGGGACCCAACGGTGCCGGCCACTTCGTCAAGATGATCCACAACGGCATCGAGTACTCCGACATGCAGGTGATCGGCGAGGCCTGGATGCTGCTGCGCGGCGCGGGGTTCTCCAACGCCGAATGCGCCGACATCTTCGCCGAGTGGAACACCGGTGATCTCGACTCCTACCTCATCGAGATCACCAGCGAGGTGCTCCGCCAGAAGGACCCGCGAACCGGCGCCGACCTCGTCGAGGTGATCAAGGACCGTGCCCTCATGAAGGGCACCGGCACTTGGACCGTGCAGACCGCGCTCGACCTCGGCGTCCCCGTCAACGGCATCGCCGAGGCCGTGTTCGCCCGGGCCGAGTCGAGCCATGACGACCTGCGGGCCGCCGCCGGCGACACACTGCAGGGCCCCGACGGCACGGTGAGCCTCGACGACCGGAAGTCGTTCGTCGACGACGTGCGCAACGCGCTGTGGTGCGCCAAAGTCGTGTCGTACTCGCAGGGTTTCGACCAGATCCGCACCGCCGGGCAGGAGTACGGCTGGGACATCAACGTGGCCGACGCCGCCAAGATCTGGCGTGACGGCTGCATCATCCGGGCCAAGCTGCTCGAGCGCATCCGCCGGGAGTACGCCGACACCCCTGATCTGGTGTCGTTCATGGCCGCCCCGTCGGTCGCTCCCGAACTCGGCAGCTACCAGGACTCCTGGCGCAGGGTCGTGTCGGTGGCGGCACAGTCGGGTGTCGGGGCGCCGGTGTTCTCGGCGACGCTCGCCTACTACGACCTGGCCCGCGCGCCGCGGGTGAACGCCGCCCTCACCCAGGGGCTGCGCGACTTCTTCGGATCGCACACCTACGAGCGCGTCGACGCGCCCGGCAGCTGGCACCTCAACTGGTCGGGCGACCGCAGCGAGACCGAGGCCTGATCCGAGCCGGCCGGGCCGGGGGCTTCCACCCCGGCCCGGCCCGGCACTACGCTCTCCTGGAGACTGACACCGCGGTCAGTTTCCAGGAGATGTCATGGAATCGATCACCAAGTTCCGCCAGCCGGACGCCGTGCTGCGAGCGATCATCGAGCGGGCCTACGGGCCCGACGCCGTTCCCCGCCACGACGGTTTCGCCACCGAGATGGCGCACGGCTGGTTCAACGTCGCCTACCGGCTCGACCTGGCCGACGGCCGCGCGGTCGTGCTGAAGATCGCCCCGCCCCCCGGCGTCGAGGTGATGAGTTACGAACACGACATGATGGCCGGCGAAGTCGCCGCCCTCCGGCTGATCCGCGAACACACCGGCGTCCCGGTGCCCGAGGTGCACCACTACGACGACACCCACGACCTCATCGAGGCCGACTGGTTCGTCATGGAGTTCGTCGAGGGTGACAACCTCGGGGTCGTCAAGGAGACGCTCGCCCCGGACGAGCGGGCGGGCTACCTGAGGCTCATGGGATCGGCCACCCGGGACCTCAACTCCATTCCCGGTGACGGATTCGGCCGCTTCAACGCCACCACGTACCCCACGTGGCGGGAGGCCTTCGGCGGGATCCTCGACGACGTCATCGGCGACGGGGAGCGGAGGGGCGTCGACCTGGGCTGGGACTACGCCGAGGTGCGCCGGGTGGTGGCCGAGCACCTGCATCACCTGGACGCCGTCACGGCCCCGGTGTTCTGCGAGTGGGACCTCTGGGAGTCGAACATGATCGTGCGCGACGGGGTGCTGTCGGGTGTCATCGACCACGAGCGGGCGTTCTGGGGCGACCCGATCATGGAGGCCGGACTGGTCAGGTGGGGTGCCGACCCGGAGTCGAAGCGACCCTTCCTCGACGGCTACGGACGTGGCCCGCTCACCGACGCCGAGGCGGCTCGACGGCGTCTCTACGACCTGCACCTGTTCCTCATCATGGTGATCGAGACGGTCTACCGCGGTCACACCACCACCGACGAGATCGACATGGCCCGCCCACTGCTCGACGCGGCCCTCGAAGCCCTCGGGGCACGTCGCCCGTGACGGCGAGGGGTGGCGGGCACCCCGACGATCGGGCGGCCGCCCTGGGTACCGACCCGGTCGGACGCCTGCTCGCCCGCACGACGCTGCAGACCACCATGGCGGTGGCCACCTACGGCATCTACGCCCTCACCAACGCCTGGTTCGTCGCCCGCGGCGTCGGGCCGGTCGCGCTGGCCGCGGTCAACGTGGTGGCCCCCGTGCTGCTGCTGCTCGGGGCGTTGTCGACCACGATCGGCACCGGTGGGGCCTCGGTGATCTCCCGCGCGCTCGGGGCGGGCGACCCGCGGCGGGCCGCGACCGCGGCCGGCACCTGCCTGTCGACGTTCTGGCTGGGTGCCCTGGCGCTGGGGCTGGCCGGCGTCCTGCTCATCGACCCGCTGCTGCACCTGCTCGGGGCCGACGGTGCCGTGGTCGGCCCGGCCCGCGACTACGGCGTGATCATCCTCGCCGGGGCCGTGTTCGCCACCGGCTTCTCGTCACTCATGCGCGCCGAGGGGCGGATGGGGTTCTCGACGCTCACCTGGGTGATCCCGGTGATCACCCAGATCCTGCTCGATCCCCTGTTCATCTTCGGGTTCGGCTGGGGCGTGCGCGGCGCGGCGCTCGGCACCGTCGGCGGCCAGATGGTGTCGTCGTCCATGGGCGCGTGGTTCTTCCTGGCCCAGCGCCGGCGTCCCTACCGGATCCGTCCGCGCGATCTGCTGCCCCGCCGAGCGGCGCTCGTCGAGATCGTCGAGATCGGCACCCCGAGCTTCCTCGCCGGGTTCGGGCGCACACTGCTCGTCGCGGTGATCAACAACCTGCTCGCCGGAATCGGAGGTGTCGCGGCATTGGGTGCGTTCGCCATCGCCTCCCGGGTCGGCACGTTCGCGTTGATGCCCCAACTCGGCATCACCCAGGCGATGCAACCGATCGTCGGCTTCAACGTCGGCGCGGGCCACGACGCGCGGGCGTCCCGCGCACTCCGGCTCTCGGTGTGGGCGAGCGTGGGGTACGGCGCGTGCGCCTTCGGGCTCATCGCCATCGCCGCCGGTGCGATCGCTCGCGTGTTCACCGGCGATCCGGTCGTGATCGGCGAGACGGGCGTGGCGTTGCGGATCATCGCGCTGAGCTATCCCGCGGCGGGTCTGGTGGGCCTCGTCGCGGCGGCCTATCAATCGGTCGGCCGGGCGCTGCCCTCGCTGTGGTTGTCGGTCGGCACCCTCGCGGCGATCAAACTGCCGGCCGTGGTGCTGCTCGGCGGGTTCGGCCTGGTGGGACTGTGGATCAGCTTCCCGGTCGGCGAGGTGCTCTCGGCGCTGGTGGCGGTGCTCGCGCTGCGCGCCCTCGGTGGGGCCTCTCGCCGGGTTGCGGCGGGGTGGTCGTCGACACCGGTTCCTCCGGATGCCGGGCGCCGGGCGTCCCGAGAGCCGACCTCGGGGACGCCACCGGGCCCCCCATGACGTGACGGGCACGCCGGCCCGCCGGACCGGTTCGCCGGTGGAGACCCGGTAACGATCGGGGTGCGCGGTCGCGTCGGTCGCTGGGTCGCGACACGATGCGGCATGCGTCCGACGCCGGTGTCCCGACTGCGGTGCCCGGTGAGTCGCGGATCGCCGGTGTCGGGATGTCCCAGCCGGCGCTCGGCCGCCCGCCGCCCGGCGTCCCGGGCCCGGCTCGGGTCCGAGGTGCCCGGCGGAGCGGACCCGCCCGGGTGGCCGGGGTGCCCGGCGGAGCGGATCGCTCAGAGGAACGAGAGCAGGGAGCGGGCGAGCCGTCCGAACCAGTGGTGCTGGTGCGGGGCCTCGGGGTCGAGGACCCGGTAGACGGCGAGCTTGGCCCAGTCCTCCAGGAACACCCAGGCGATGCAGTAGCCCCACACCAGGGCGACGTCGACCCACGGGATGGGTGTGACGAGGCCGAGGCCGAACACGACGAGCAGGGTGGCCAGCGCCTTGGTGGCCACGGCCGACCACAACAGCACCGGGGCCGGGTGGGGTGAGGTGAGGAACGGCTTGCGGGTGCGGGCCACGAAGAGGGTGAGGTGCCCGGCCACCGCGAGCTTCAGGAAGATGAACGTCTGCACCTGGGCGAGGTCGAGGTGCAGCCACTGCCGGGCGACGACCAGCAGGCCGAAGGTCTCGACCACCCCGATCAGCCCCAGCACCGTCGACACCGACAGCACCCGGTGCATGTTCCATCGCACGGGGTTCGGATCGAGCCAGGTCTCGTCGTAAGCGATCGCCATGATGGGCAGGTCGTTGAAGAACGCCAGCAGGATGATCATCATCGCGGTGATCGGGTAGAAGTTGAACGCGATCATCGCCGCGACCACGAACACCATGATCCGGATGGTCTCGGTGATGCGATAGATCGCGTAGCTGTTCATCCGCTCGAAGATCTTGCGGGCCTGCTCGACCGCGCCGACGATCACCGACAGCCCCGGCGCCGTCAACACGAGGTCGGCCGCGGCCCGGGCGGCGTCCGTGGCCCCCTGTACCGCGACGCCGATGTCGGCCTGCTTGAGCGCGGGCGCGTCGTTGACCCCGTCACCGGTCATGCCGACGATGTGCCCGCCCCGCTGGAGGGCCTTCACGATGTCGTACTTGTGTTCGGGGAACACCTCGGCGAAGCCGTCGGCGTTCTCGACGCGTTCGGCCAGATCGGCGTCGTGCCCGTCATCGAAGAACGCCCCGGCGGGCGCGATGTCGCGACCCAACTCGAGTTCACCGGATATTTGCCGGGCGATCGCGACGTTGTCGCCGGTGATCATCTTCACGGCGATCCCATGCCGCTTGGCCTCTTGGATCGTGTGCAACGAGTCATCCCGGGGCGGATCCGACAACGACACGATGCCGAGGAAGCGCCAGTCGCCCCCGGAGTCGCTGTCGGCGACGCCCAGGGTGCGGAATCCGCGCGCGGCGTAACCGTCGACCACCCGGTCGACCCGTTCCTTCTCCGCGTCCGACAGCACGCACAGGTCTCGGATCACCTGCGGAGCACCCTTGGTGACCCGGTGGATGCCGGTGCCCGAGCGGAAGGTGGCCTCGGTGCGCTTCCCGACCGGGTCGAACGGGATGAACGACACCCGGTCGTGGCCGTCGAGTCGACGCGGGTCGTCGACCGCCTCGATCACGGCGAGGTCGATGGGGTCGTGGTCCTCCGACTTCGAGGCCAGAGCCGCCGCCAGCACCAGGTCGGACGTGGTGGCCGCGGCGAAGGTGGTGGTCTCGCCGAGGGTGAGCCGGTTCTGGGTGAGCGTTCCGGTCTTGTCGGAGCACAGCACGTCGATGCCGGCCATCTCCTCGATCGATTCGAGCCGGGTGACGATCGCCTTCATTGTGGCCAACGCCCGTGCGCCGATCGCCATCGTTACCGACAACACCGCTGGCATGGCCACCGGGATCGCGGCCACCACGAGGATCAGCACGAACTGCACCAGCGACATCGGGCTGGCCCCGCGGAACAGTTGCACGATCAGCAGCAGCGCCGCCAGCGCGAGGCTCACCATGATGAGGTAGTTGCCGATCTGCAGCACCGCCGCCTGGAAGTGTGAGGTGGATCCGGCCTCGGAGACCAGGCGCGCGGTGTTCCCGAAGAAGGTGTTCTCGCCCGTGGCGGTGACCACCGCCACCATCTCGCCCTGTTTGGCGATCGATCCGGAGTAGGCCACTTCGCCGGGCCGCTTGTTCACCGGCAGCGACTCCCCGGTCAACGCCGACTGGTCGACGCTCAGATAGTCGCCCTCGATGCCCATGACGTCGGCGGGCACGATGTCGCCCAGTCGAAGCCTGACGATGTCGCCGGGCACGAGTTCCCTCGCGGGGATCTCGCGCCACTGCCCGTCGCGCAGGGCGCGCGCGGTGAGCGCCAACTGCTGCTTCAACGCGTCGACGGCGTTGGCCGCCTGGTGCTCCTGCCAGTAGCCGACGACGGCGTTGAACACCAGCAGGGCGGCGATGATGATCGTGTCGCTCCAGTGCTGGACGACGGCCGACAAGACGGCGGCCACCTCGATCATCCAGGGGATCGGACCCCAGAAGTACGACAGGAACTGGGCCAGTGCGCTGGTCTGGTTCTCGGTGATCTCGTTCGGTCCGCCGCGGGCCAATCGGTCGGCGGCCTCCCGATTGGTGAGGCCGGCCCGGTCGGCGTTCAGGATCTCCAAGGCCTGGGGGATGGGGATCTGGTCGAACTCCGGCCGGGCTGTGTCGTTTCCGGGGTGCGTGGTCGTTGCTGCCTGCATGGCGTCCTTACTCGCCCGAAGGGGCGCTGGTGGCGTCATGAGGCGGAGAGGGCCAAGCCGGGAGGGCGGCCCAGACACGCGACGATGACGCCGAAATGTCCATGGTCCCGGTGGTCGATGAGGGCTCCGGGGCCGCCTGATTCCGGTATATACCCGCCCTCCGGCGACGATGGCGGCACCCCCCACTTGACCATCGGCGTCGACTGCGGCGGTGGGTGCGAATGGCCCGTGACCTGCGTCATCGCGTCGTGACGTCGTCTCGGGCGGCGACCACCGGCTAGCCTCGTGGGGTGCCCGATGACACCAGCGACGCCCATGCCTCCTGGCGGCTGTTCGCGATCATTGCCACGGCGTCGTTCATGGCGCTGCTCGACACGTCGATCGTGAACGTCGCCCTCCCGACCCTGAGCCGCAACCTCGGGGCCAACCCCACCCACGAGCAGTGGATCGTCGCGGGCTACTCGCTGTCGTTCGCGTTGTCGCTCATCGCCGCGGGCCGCGCCAGCGACGTGTTCGGGCGCAAGCGGATGTTCCTTCTGGGCACGGCCGGTTTCGGGTTGTTGTCCCTGCTGTGCGGGATGTCGCTCACACCGGTGATGCTCATCGTGCTCCGGCTCATCCAGGGTGTCTTCGGCGCGATCCTGATCCCCACGGTGTCGGGATTCATCCAGCAGTTGTTCTCCGGGCCGCCACGGGGACAGGCGTTCGGGTACCTGGGCATGGTCATCGGGGTCTCCACCGCGGTCGGTCCGGTGCTCGGCGGGTTCCTGGTGTCCGCTCTGCCACCGGCGTTCGGATGGCGCTCGATCTTCCTCATCAACGTGCCCATCGCCGCGGTCATCGTGCCGCTCGCCTGGCGCAAACTGCCCCACGACCGCCCCGATGGGCCGGAGAAGCTGCGCCTCGACGTACCGGGCATCGTGCTCGTGTCGCTGGTCACGATCTCGGTGATGCTGCCGTTCGTCCTGGCGACGTCGATGGCCCACGTGTCCCAGGCCCCGTGGTGGCTGATGGCCGTGGCGATCGTCGGCGTCATCGGCTTCGTCCTGTGGGAGCGTCGCGAGGACGCCGCGGGCAAGTCGGTGGTGGCTCCGCGCGACCTGGCCCGCACCGCGTCGTTCGTGTTCGGCGCCGGCATCGGAACCCTCTACTTCCTCGGGTTCGCGGGCTTCTTCCTGACACTGGCGCTCTACCTCCAGGCCGGGCTCGGGATGCCGGCGTGGCAGGCCGGCCTGATCCAGACCCCGTTCGCGATCGGATCGGCCATCGCGGCCGCCCGCGCCGGCCGGCTGGTTCACTCCTGGGGGCGCCGGCTCGTGACGTTCGGGCTCGTCGGCGCGCTGCTCGGCTTCGGCTCGGTCGATCTCATGTCGGAGATCCACCCCGCGTCGGTGAACCCGTGGCTGCTCACGGTGCTGCTGTTCTTCACCGGAATGGCCTCGGGAACCGTCATCTCGCCCAACACCGCGCTGACCCTCGAACACGTTCCGGTCGCCCGCTCGTCGACCGCCGCGGCACTGCAACAGACCACCCAGCGGATCGGTGCCACGATCTCGATCGCGGCGATGACTCTCGCGTTCTACGCGACCCTTCCCGCGAGCGGACGCCGGGGCGAGCACGCCGCCGGGATCGCCAACTCCACCTACTCGGGGGCCTTCGCGATGTCGCTGCACGTCACCGAGGCCTGCTTCATCGCAGCGATCATCCTGGCTGTCGTCGACGGCAGGCGCCGTACCCGCATCCAGGACTGACGCTCACCCCGTCGGCTGCGAGACGCCGGCCCCCGACCGCAGGCCCCCGACCGCAGGGCCCCGACGCGCGGGGCATCCGGCCCGGTCGCGGGGCATGCGCCTCGATCGCGCGGCGTCCGTCTCGGTGCGAGCGCGGGGCTGGCGTTCACGTCGTTGGGGCTGGCGTTTACTACGGATTCGGCGTTGCGAACGCCAGCCCTCGTCGCGAACGCCAGCCCCACTTCGGGGTGGCGGAGAGCCCGCAACACCCGGGGCCGCATCGGGGCGCAGAGCTTTCCGGTGCTGGCGTCAGGCCCACAGCTTCCCGGTGCTGGCGCGAGGCCCACAACACCCGGGGCGGCGTCGACCAGTGCCGGCGGTCTGTCGCCGGGAAGGGGCATGCGAGTCACTCGGATTGATGGAGGCGTCGTGACCCATCGAAGGAGCCTCTGAACCGGTGCCCGCCTCTTGTCGTCGACAGCGTCCCTGGGCCGGAATGCGTGGCGTACGTCGTGGCTCGGTCGTGCGGCGTACGAAATCGCTGACGGCGTACGACCTGTCGGGGTTTTCCAACAGGTCGTACGCCGCACGGGTCAGGTCGTACGCCGCACGGGTCAGGTCGTACGCCGCGGGGGTTGGGTCGCACGCCCGGCACCGGCCGGTGCCCACCGTCGGGGGTGGTGGACGCCGGCCGGTGCGGTGTCAGCGTCCGCCAGAGATCTTGCGGCTGCGCTGTTCGACGCCACGACGCCCGTACGGGTAGTCGGGCAGGTCGGGGGCCGAGACCTGGTCGAGGCGTTCGGCCTGGTCGTCGTCGAGGTGCACGTCGGCGATCTTCAGCGCCTCGGCGAGTTGTCCGGTGGTGCGGTTGCCGAGGATCGGCGCGGTGACCGCCGGACGGTCGGCGGTCCAGGTGAGTGCCACCTGGGCCATCGTGAGATCGGCCTCGCCGGCCACGGCCTTCACCTCGTCGAGGATCCGCCACACGCGGTCGTCGGCGTTGCGCTCCTCGTAGTTCTCCATCCCGCGCTTGGGATCCTCGCCGAGTCGGGACGCGCCCGAGGGCACGTGATTGCGCTCGTACTTGCCGGTGAGCCAGCCTCCGCCCAGCGGGCTCCAGGGAATGAGTCCGATGCCGTACTCGAGGCAGGCAGGGACGATCTCAAGCTCGATGTAGCGGGTGAGCAGGTTGTACTGCGGCTGCAACATCACAGGGGCGACCCGGTCGGTGGCGGCCGCCAGCTCGCTGAGTGCCGCGATCTGCCAGCCGATGAAGTTCGACAGGCCGAAGTAGCCGATCTTGCCGGCGCTGACGGCGTCGTCGAAGAAGCGCAGCGTCTCGTCGAGGGGGGTCAGGGGGTCGAACGCGTGCACCTGGTACAGGTCGATGTGGTCGACGCCCAGCCGGGTGAGGCTCGCGTCGAGGGCCTGGGTGAGGTGCTTGCGGGTGAGCCCGACCCCGTTGGGGTGGTTCGCGGTCGGGAATCGTCCCTTGGTGGCGATCACCAGCTCGTCGGCCACGGCCGGGGTGGTCGGCGAGCCAGCGTCCGATGATGCGCTCGGACTCGCCGCGCGTTGTACACGTCAGCGGTGTCGATGAAGTTGCCACCGGCATCGACGAACATGTCGAGCTGCTCGCGCGAGCCGGCCTCGTCGGTTTCCTTGCCGAAGGTCATGGTGCCGAGGCACAGGCGTGACACGCTCACGCCGGTGTTGCCCATCAGGCGGTATTCCATCTCGTCTCCTCGTTGGGGTTGTGGTGTCGGACGCGCGCACCCGGGGGAATCCCGGGGGATCGGACGTGACGCGCGCCACGATCGGTCGTGAACGACCACCACCCCCACTCCATCACATCGGCGAAGGTAGTGGGGGTGGCTGGTCACAGGTGCGTGGTCACTGCGGTGGGTAGCCAGACGCGCATCGCACCGGGTTCCCGGTTGCCCCACGCGTAGTAGGGCACCGCGGTCACGTCGACGGACGCCGGACCAGCCGTCTCGTCGTGCGGACCGTAGGGCCACCATCCGGCGTCGCGGTGCGCCCGGAGCGAGGCCTTGGCCGTGAGGGCGAGGATCCCGTCGAGCCCGGACGCCGGGGTCTCGGTGACCGGCGCGCTCGTGTCGACGACGACGTCGTCGAAGCGGACGCCCTCGTTGTCGGTTCCCTCGAGGCAGTAGACCAGCGGTCCGCGTTCCAGTGCCTCGCTGCGTCGCAGTGCGTCGACGCGCGGGTCGGCCCGCGAGAACCGGGGCTGCATCGGCAGCGCGAGGGTGACCGTGTCGCCGGACGCCCACTGCCGGGTGATCCGCAGCCAGCCGTTGTCGACCGACGCCCCACTGTCGTCACCGTTGACCTGGGCGGTGGCGCCCTCGGCCCAGTGCGGCACCCGCAGGGTCAGCGTCCAGGACGCCGCCGGCGTGGCGGTCACCGTGAGCCCGACGGCTCCGTCCCACGGGTACTCGGTGACCACGTCGAGACTCACGGCGCCGGCGTCCAGGTCACCCGACGACGGTGCCGGTGGCGTACTGGTGCACGACCAGTTCGTCGCCGCTCGCCGCGGCGAGGTAGTGGTCGAGCGAGCCGAGCAGGCGCATGACGTTCGGCGGGCAGCACGCGCAGCGGAACCACGGCACCCGCTGGTAGTCGTGGTCGGTGCCGGTGTCGAGGTGACCCTCGCGCACCTGCAACGGGTTGGCATAGATGTAGCGCTGCCCGTCGAGCGAGGTGCCGGCGAGGAAGCCGTTGTAGAGCGTGCGCTCCATGAGGTCGGCGTACTTGGCCTCGCCGGTGGCGAGCAGCATCCGCCAGCTGAACATCACCGAGGCGATCGACGCGCAGGTCTCGCAGTAGCTGCGCTCGCTCGGCAGTTCGTAGGGGTCGCCGAACGCCTCGTCGGCGTGGTGCGAGCCGATGCCGCCGGTGATGTAGGTCTTGCGGGCGGCCATCTCGTGCCACAGCCGCTCTCCGGCCTCGAGCCAGGACGCGTCTCCGGACTCGGCGTACAGGTCGGCGACACCGGCGAGCAGGTAGAGCTGGCGCACCGAGTGTCCTTCGACGCTGTCGGCGTCGCGGATCGGCGCGTGGTCCTGCCAGTAGGCGTAGCCGAAGCGACCCGGCATGCGTGCGGTGACCGCGCCGCTCGAGGAACAACCGGGCGGTGTCGAGGTAGGACTGGTCACCGGTCTCGCGGGCGAGCTCGACGAGCGCGGTCTCGATCTCGGGGTGGCCACCGAAGCTCTTCGATCTTCCCGTCGGCGAAGGATGCGGTGATGAGGTCGGCGAAGCGTCGGGCGATGCCGAGCAGCCGCTCGTCGCCGGTGGTGCGGTGCATCGCGACCGCGGCCTGGGTGAGGTGACCGGCGCAGTACAGTTCGTGGCCCCAGTCGAGGTGCACGAAGCGTTCGCCGGGGGTGCGCACCTGGAAGTTGGAGTCGAGGTAGCCGTCGTCCTGCTGGGCGGCCTCGAGCAGCTCGACGGTCTCGTCGACCATGTGGCCGAGCTTGGCGCGCAGGTCGGCGTCCAGTTCGGGATCGGCGAACACCCAGGCGATGCCTTCGAGCCACTTGTACAGGTCGCTGTCGAGGAACGGGAGGTCGTTGGTGTAGTCGCCCTCGGCCCGGCCGGCGGCCAGCTCGAGGTTGTGGAAGTTGCCGGCCTCGTGCAGGCGGTGCCACGCGTCGGGCACGCTCACCGTGCGGTTGACCCGGCGACGCTCGTGCCACAGTCCCGCGGTGATGGTGCTGCGTGCGGGTCGCAGCGAGGTGCGGCTTGATTCGGTGAACCGCACCGGCCCGAATCCGGCGGCGTCCGGCGTGGTGCCGGGATGGTTCGTGTCTGTGGTCATCGGGGGATTCCTTTCACTTGAGGGCACCGCTGAGCATGCCGCTCACGTAGTAGCGCTGGAGGAGCAGGTAGATGACGACGCAGGGGATGATCGTCAGGGCGACACCGGCCTGGAGCGAACCCCAGTCGATCTGGCCGAACGAGCCGCTGGCGACCATCGTCAGGGTGACCGGCAGGGTGAACTTCTCCTGCGAGGTGATGAGGATGAGGGCGGCGAAGAACTCGTTCCAGGTGATGAAGAAGGCCATGAGGCCGGCGGTGATGAGCCCCGGCTTGACGATCGGCAGCATGATCTGAACGATCGCGCGGACGGTGCCGCAGCCGTCGACCCGGGCCGCCTCCTCGAGCGTCTGCGGCACCGAGGCGAACGCGTTACGCATGATGAACAGCGCGAACGGCAGGTTGAAGGTGACGTAGACGAGGGTCAGCCCGACCAGGGAATCGTTCAGCCCCATGTTCTTGAGCAGCATGTACAGCGGCGTGAGGATCGCCTGGAACGGGATCATGAACGAGGCCAGGGCCATGAAGAACACGATGCTCGAGCCCTGGGAACTTCGTACGGGCGATGCCGTAGCCGGCCATGCTGGCGAACAGCACCACCAGTAGCGTGGCCGAGACGCTGACGATGATGCTGTTCAGCAGGTTGTGGAAGATGTTCAGGCCCTGGACGCTGGTGAGCCTGCGGAAGTTGGCCCATGTCGGGTGGCTCGGCAGCAGCGTGGGCGGGATGTGTCCCTGGTCGCCGCTGCTCTTGAACGCCATCGACAACATGACGACCAGTGGAGACAGGAACAGCACCGTGAGGGCCACGTTCAGCGTCCACCAGGCTCCCCGGGGAAGGCTTCGTCGGATGTCGGAAATCATCAGGGTCCTCAGCTGTGGTCGGTGTTGCGCAGCAGCAACATTTGGACGGCACTGACCATCGCCAGGATCACCATCAGCAGCACCGACAGCGCGGCACCGTAGCCGAGCTTGAACTGGATGAAGGAGTAGCGATAGATCGAGTAGACCGCGGTGATCGTCGAGTTCGACGGCCCGCCGGAGGTCATGATGTAGAACTGGTCGAACGCGAGCAGTGAACCGGCCACCGAGAACACGAGCACCAGGGCGAGGGTCGGGCGCAGCAACGGCACGGTGATGTGCCAGAGCCGCTGCCACCCCGATGCCCCGTCGACGCGCGCGGCCTCGTTGACCTCGTCGGGGATCGACTGCAGGCCGGACAGCAGCAGCAGCATCTGCAGGCCGACCACCTTCCAGGTGACCATCGCGATGACCACCATGAGCGCCGGCCAGTGGCCGGCGAACAGGTTGCTCTTGGCTCCGATCAGTCCGATCCGGCGCATCAGGTCCCACATCGGGCCGATCTGCGACTGGGCCATGAACAGCCACAGGAAGCTTCCCGAGGCGAGGCCGATGGCCACCGGCAGGAAGTAGACGGACTGGAAGAACCGGGCGGGGCGGTCGCCCCGCCGGACCAGCACCGCCAGCCCGAACCCGCATGACGAGCAGGATCGGGGTGATGACGACCGTGTACTCCAGCGTGAACTTCAGCGCCTCGAGGAAGTTCGGGTCGCTGAGAGCCCTGGAGTAGTTCTCGAGGCCGATCCACTTGTGCTTACCGAGCAACGGCCACCGGTGGAATGACATCCAGAAGGTCATGCCCAGCGGCACCGAGGAAGAAGATCACGATCATCACGATCGTCGGCAGCGTGAACAACGCTCCCAGTAGCCTGGCGCCGACGGTTCAGGCTCCCGGGGCGGGCGCCCCCCCGCAGGGGGAGCACCCGCTTCCGGTTCAGGCTGACGGTGCCGGTGCTCATGATGCCTGGTCGATGAGTTTCTGGGCGGCCGATTGGGCGGTCGCCTGCGCGGCCTTGATGTTCCCGGTGAACACGGAGTCGTGGATCATCTTCACCCACGGTCCGTTGTTGTCGTTGAAGATGGCGTTCTCCACGACGCTGAAGGGAACCTGGCCCTCTTCGAGGCCCTTGGCGACCATCTCGTACGGCTGGCCCTGCTTCGCGTAGACGGAGTCGAGCAGGTCCTTGCGGATCGGGGCGCTGCCGTTCTTGGCGAGCCACGTCTGGGCCTGGGTGTCGGTGGCCCACTTGACGAAGTCGACGGCGCCGGCGCGGTTCTTCGTGCCGTTGATGACGCCGATGACGTCACCGCCCGCGAACGAGGCCGTTCCGCCGTTCTGGCCGGGCAGCGGGGTCGCGGCGTAGCTCACCTTCGACGAGGCGAAGCTCGGGATGGCGAACGCGCCGAGCGCGGTCATGCCGATCTTGCCCGAGGTGAACAGCGGGATCTGCTGGTTGCCGCTGTCGGTTTCGGCGGCCGAGGGGATCGAGCCGTCGGTGTACATGTCGCGGTAGAACTGCAGCGCGTCGGTGACCTTCGGGGAGTCGAGCATGGCCTGCTTGCCGTCCTTCGACAGCACCTGGCCGCCGCTGGCCCAGATGTAGGGGGTGAACTCGAACACGTTGCAGCCACCACAGGCACCGGCGAAGGTGAATCCGTAGTTGCCACCGCCGAGCGCGGTGATCTTCTTCGCGTCGGTTCGGATCTCGGCCCAGGTCGTCGGGGGGATTGCTGATGCCGGCCTTCTTGAACAGGTCCTTGTTGTAGAAGAGCACCGACGCGTCACCGGTGAACGGCAGCGCGTAGATCTTGCTGTCCCACGTCGACTGGGCCACGTGCCCGGGAACGAACTGGTCCTTGTAGGGCAGCGCGTTGTAGACGTCGGTGATGTCCTCCAGGACGCCGGTCGAGGCGAAGTACGGGGCGAACACGAGATCGAGGGACGACACGTCGGGACCGTTGCCGGCTGCCGCGGCGGTGCCGAGCTTCTGGACGTAGTTGGCGCTGGGGATGACGGTCAGCTGGGCCTGCACCTGGTGGGAGCTGTTGTACTGCTTCACCAGGTTGCCCATGAAGTCCTTTTCGGCGTCACGGGCCCACACCGTGATGGTGCCGGAAGGTGTTCCGTCACTGCTGGCGGTGGTGCTGTTGTTGTTCGACGAACATCCTGCGGCCAGTAGGCCGAGGGCCGCCGCAGCGGCGACGAAGCGGATGGATCGTGGAATCATCGAGGGGTTCCTCTCTGGGGTGTTGACGGCCGTGTCAGGACCCGGGGGCGCGGGTTGTGCCGCGTGGGGAACGGAAACCTGCGCAACCGGTTTCCGCCTGTAGGACAGACTAGTGTGACCGGTCACACATGTGCAATAGTTCTCGCCAACCGAGAATGTTTCGGAAACATAACGAGGAAGGGGGTGGTCTGGTGGCCGAGTCCAAGAGGGCCGCCACCGTGAGGGACGTCGCCAGACTGGCCGGTGTCTCTCCCGGAACGGTCTCGAAGGCGCTCAACGGCGTCGGACAATTGAGCCCGGGGACTCGTGCCCGGGTACAGGAGGCCGCGGCGGCGCTCGACTTCCAACCGAATCATTCGGCGCGCAGCCTCGCCAGTGGCCGGACGTTCACGGTCGGCGTCATCACCTCCGACAGCTTCGGCCGGTTCACCATTCCGGTGATGCTCGGTATTGAAGACAGCCTCGCAGCCGGAAGGGTCAGCACGATGCTGTGCGACGGGCGGGGCGACCCCGTGCGCGAGAACCAGCTACTCGAACGGCTCATCAATCGCCAGGTCGACGGGATCGTGGTCACCGGACGCCGACGCGACCCGCGTCCATCGCTGGGGTCGGTGCCCGTACCGGTCATCTACGTGCTCAGCGAGTCTCTCGACCCCACCGACCTGTCACTCACCTACGACGACCCGCAGGGCGCCGAGCTCGCAGCCCACCATCTCCTGTCCACCGGACGCCGCAACCTCGCCTACGTCGGCGGCCCCGAACGCCACCTGGCCAGCCGACTGCGCCTGGCCGGTGTCCAGCGTGCCCTGGCCGCTCAGGGCCTGGAACTCTCTCCCGACCTGGCGCTGTACGGCCAATGGAGCGAGGTCTGGGGGCGTTCGGCAGCGACGATCGTTACGCACTGCGGCCACCCGGTCGACGGCATCGTCTGCGCCAGCGACCAGATCGCCCGCGGGGTGCTCGACGGGCTGCGGGAGCTCGAGGTGAATGTGCCTCACGACATCGCGGTTGTCGGCTTCGACAACTGGGAGGTCATGGTCGAGGGGGCGCGCCCCCTGCTCACCACCGTCGATCCGCACCTCGAGTCGCTCGGCCGGGACGCCGCCACCCGCCTGCTGGCGGCGATCCAGGGCGACGAACCGCTCAAGGGCGGCGTCGTCAGCCGCGCCTGCGAGCTCATCATCCGAGATTCCGCCTGACCGCGGGGAGGTATCGCCGCACCCGGTTACAGTCGGGTGCATGCTGGCCCTGCTGTCACCTGCCAAGACGCTCGATCTCACGTCCCGGTTGCCCACCCGCAAGCACACCGAGCCGCGCCTGCTCGATGAGAGCCGGGCACTGATCGACGTCCTCATCACCCGCACGCCCGGACGAACTCGCCTCGCTCATGGGCATCTCCGACGATCTCGCCGAACTCAACGCGCAGCGTTACCGCGACTTCGACCCGCCGTTCACTCCCCGCAACGCCCGGCCCGCGGTGCTGATGTTCGCCGGTGATGTCTACCAGGGCATGGCGCCACGCGAGCGGTTCGGGAGCGTGACTTCACCGAGGCTGGGAAGACGTTACGGATCCTGTCGGGGCTCTACGGGCTGTTGCGCCCCCTCGATCTCATCCAGCCCTACCGGCTCGAGATGGGGACGCCGCTGCGCACCGACCGGGGCCGCAACCTCTACGAATGGTGGGGCGCTCGGATCACCGATCTCGTGCGGGCCGACCTGGCGGCGTCTCCCGGGCCGGAGGTGCTGGTCAACCTCGCATCCCACGAGTACTTCTCGGCGATCGACTCCGACGCGCTCGACGCGCGGATCATCTCGCCGCGCTTCGAAGACCAGGATGCCCGCGGCGACTATCGGGTGATCTCGTTCAACGCCAAGCGCGCCCGCGGCGAGATGGCGGCGTGGCTGGTGCTCAACCGGGTGCGCTCCGCGCGGGCGATCACCGGGTTCGACATGGCCGGTTACCGCTACGCCCCCGAGGCGTCGAGCTCAGACGTGCCCGTGTTCCGGCGCCCCCGGCGGAGCTGACGCCGCGCGCGTCCCCTGCGAGATGGGCCCGCGCGTGGATTCGGGCCGCCCGCACCGGATGCACCGCGACGGGCGGCGTCGCGCGTCAGTGGCGGACGCCGTGAGCGTCGAGGATCCGGGAGATACCCTCGGCCCCCGTGATGCGGTCGTGCCACTCGGCGAGCAGTCCGGCCCGGCGGGCGCCGGCGACGTTCGCCTCCGTGTCGTCGATGAACAGCGTGCTGTCCCCGGTCCCGCCGATCCGCTCGAGAATGGCGTGGAAGTACGCAGGGTCGGGTTTCGCGACGCCCAGTTCGTGGGAGAAGAACAACTCGTCGAAATGGCGTTCGTACCCGAGGGTCGCTCGCATCCAGCGTCCCCGAACGGGCTGCTGGTTGGTGGCGAGGTAGACCCGGACGCCGTGCGCCCGGACCCCGTCGACCAGAGCGATCGCGTCGACGTCGGTGTCTGTCTGGCACCAGGCGTCGAGCAGCACGTCGGCGGCGAGCTCGACGCCACGCTCGTCGAGGAACTCCTGCACCGAGGCCGCAGGTCGACGTGTCCGGTGATGGCCCGTTGTTCGACCACGGAAGTGTCAGCAACGTCGCCCGCCCGCCGAGGAGGCGGAGACCCGCGCGAACTGGCCGATGTTGCACTGGACCACGCCGTCGGCGTCCAGGAGGAGGGTGGTGATCGCCATGGGACAGCCTGTCACCGCGGGCGCGGTCGTGTCCGGGTGCCCGGGACCGCGCTGGCCGCCCGGATCGGTGCGTCGACGACCTCCCGTGGCGTCGCGCCGGTCGGTGTGAGCGGGCCGGGCGGTCGCGGGTGGGTGGCTGGCGTGTGCCGTGTGTGGCGGGCTGCGCGGGGGTGGCGAATGTGCGGTTTCGGCGTCGTGAACGCCAGCCCTCGTCGTGGAGCCGGGTGGGCGTGGGTCGGCTGGCGAGTTGCGGCGCTCGGGGGGCGACGCGGCCAGTTCTGGAGGGAGCGCTGACTGTTCGGGTGCGATCTCGGCCAGCCGGAGGGCCGGCACTCCGGTACTCGAGTCGCTCCTCGCGGAGGCAGTGAACGCCAGCCCTCCGTTGGCTGGAGTTTCAGTTGTCGCCGGCGGTTTGCGCCGGGGCTCGAAGCGCGGACGCGGCGTCCCGACGCCACCGTCGTCTCCCTCGGAGGCGGACCCGGCCCCGTCGACCCCCGGAACGGGGGACGCGGGCCAGCCCCGGTGACGGGGCGCGGGCCGGCACTGGCCCCGGGGGACACGGGCCAGCCCCGGGCGGGCGCCGGCACCGCGAACGGCGGGCGCCGTGGACGCGGGTCCTCGCCGGTCAGTCGAGCGCGAGCCCGATGTACTTGGTCTCTAGGTACTCCTCGAGGCCCTCATGGCTGCCCTCGCGACCGAGCCCCGACGCCTTGACGCCGCCGAACGGGGCGGCCGGGTTCGAGATGACCCCGGTGTTCAGCCCGACCATGCCGCTCTCGAGTCGTTCGGAGACTCCGAGCGCTTCGGACAGCGACTCTGCGAAGACGTAGCTGATGAGGCCGAATTCGGTGTCGTTGGCGAGGGCGACGGCCTCGTCGAGGGTGGTGAAGGTCGTGACCGGGGCCACCGGGCCGAAGATCTCCTCGCGGAAGCATCGGCACTCGGGCGTCACGCCGGTGAGCACGGTGGGAGCGAGGAAGTATCCGTCGCCGTAGTCGCCGCCGCTGAGTCGGGATCCACCGGTGGCGACCGTGGCGCCGCGTCCCACGGCCTCGGCGATGAGAGCCTCGACGTTGTCGACGGCGTCCGCGTTGATGAGCGGCCCGACCTCGACGCCGTCGCGGGTGCCGTCACCGACGTGCATCGCGGCGAGTCTCTCCGCCAGCCGCGCCGAGAACTGCTCGGCGAGCGACTCGTGGACGATGAACCGGTTGGCCGCCGTGCAGGCCTCGCCGATGTTGCGCATCTTCGCCTGTACGGCTCCGGTGACGGCCTTGTCGAGGTCTGCGGAGGGCAGCACCACGAAGGGGGCGTTGCCACCGAGCTCCATCGACGTGCGCAGCACGCCGTCGGACGCCTGCCGCAGCAGCGTCCGACCGACCTCGGTCGACCCCGTGAAGGTGAGCTTCCGGAGGCGCGGATCGGCGATGATGGCCTGTGACACGGCTCCCGAGTGGCTGGTGGTGATGCAGTTGACCACCCCGTCGGGCAGCCCCGCGTCGTGCAGCACCCTCATGAACAGCATCGTCGTCAGCGGGGTCTGGGACGCCGGCTTGATGACGACCGTGCACCCCGCGGCGAGCGCCGGGCCGATCTTGCGGGTGGCCATCGCGAGCGGGAAGTTCCACGGGGTGATCGCGTAGACGGGCCCGACCGGTTGCTTGACGGTGATGATCCGTTTGCCGCCGCTGGGGGCGAACGAGTAGCGCCCCTCGATGCGCACCGCCTCCTCGCTGAACCAGCGCAGGAACTCGGCGCCGTAACTGACCTCACCCCGTGATTCGGCCAACGGCTTGCCCATCTCGAGGGTCATGCACAGGGCGAAGTCGTCGGTGCGTTCGATGACGAGGTCGAACGCACGACGCAGGATCTCGGCGCGTTCCCGGGGTTCGGTGACCGCCCACGACTGCTGCGCGGAGACCGCCGCGTCGAGGGCGGCGACGCCCTGTTCGGGAGACGCGTCGGCGACCGAGGTGAGCGGGCGCCCGGTGGCCGGGTTGATCACGTCGAGGGTCGTCGGATCGTCGCTCCACCGCCCGCCGATGAACAGCGTGCGGGGAAGGGCGGTCAGCAGATCGTCAGGTGTTTTCATGGTGTCCTCCTGGTCGGGTCGACTGCTGTGGTCGGGGGGATGGAATCACGAGGTGAGCCGTCGCTTCGCCCGGCGGGCGGCCTCGCGGTCGGTGATCAGGATCCAGCCGGCCAATCCGAGCCCGGCGATCGCGGCGATGAGGAAGAACACGACCGCCAGGGCGGGGTAGCCGAACAGCCGCGGGCCCACCGGGGACGCGCATCATGAGCGCCGCCGCGAGGGTGAGCGCGGCGAGGATCATTCCGACCGTCAAGCGGTTGATGAGTCGCTGGCTGTGATGCAGCAACCGGTCCTCGTCGAACGCGTTGACGGTGACGGTCAGCTCTCCGTTGGCCAGCGCGTCGAGCACCCGGTTGGCGCGGCCGGGAAGGTTCTCGAGGAACTCCTTCGAGTCGAGGGCGCCGACCGCGACCTCAGCCGCCGACGGCTTCATGGTGGTGGCGAGGATCCGTGGCAGGCGCTCGCGGATCGCGTCGGCGGGCCGGAAGTTCGGGTCGAGGTGCTTGGTGCTCTGGTCGAGATTGAGCAACGCCTTGCCCACCATCGCCATCTCGGGCGGTGGGCGCAGTCCGTGGTCGCCGGAAAGCCGGGCGAGCTCGACCAGGATGGAACCTGCCTGGGCCTCGGATCCGAGCGTCAGAGAGCCGTTGACAAGGTGCGACACATCGTCGAGGAAGGCGGCGGCGTCCCACGAGTCGAGCGGCTGACCCATCGACCCGATCACCTCGGCCACCTGCTCGCCGTCTCCGTTGGCCACCGCCAGCAGCAGCCGGACGAGCTGCGACTGGGTGCGCCGGGGCACCGCGGCGACCATGCCGAGGTCGATGAGCGCGAGCCGCCCGTCGGCGGTGAGCAGCAGGTTGCCCGGATGCGGGTCGGCGTGCAGCACGCCCTCGCTGAGCATCGTCTCGAGGGTGAATCCGAACAGGGCGGCGGCCAGCGCCGGCCCGTCGACGTCCATCAGCCCGAGCGGCCCGACCTCGGTGACCTTCTTGCCGTGGATGTAGTCCATGGTGAGCACCCGCTCGGTACAGAAGTCGGGCAGGGGCGCCGGGACCATGAGCAGCGGCGCGTCGGCGGTGAGCTCACGGAACCGCTGAAGATGGGCCGCCTCCTTGCGGTAGTCGAGTTCGTCGGCGAGCACCCGCCGGAACTGGGCGAGCAGCGCCTGGGTGCCGACCCGCCGCCCTGCACTGGTGGTGTCGACGAGCGTGGCGACCCGTTCGAGGGCCGCCATGTCGCCGGCCACCTGCTCGATGACGCCCGGGCGCTGCACCTTCACCACCACCTCGCGCCCCGACCGGGTGACGGCCCGGTGCACCTGGCCGATGGACGCCGACGCGAGCGGGGTGTCGTCGAAGCTCGCGAACAGATCGCTGACGCGGGCGCCGAGGTCGGCCTCGATGACCTCGTGCACCTGGTCGGCCGGGAACGCTGCGACACCGTCCTGGAGCCGTGCCAGCGCCTCGGTGTAATCGTCGGGCAGCAGGTCGTGGCGGGTCGAGAGCAACTGCCCGAACTTGACGAACGTCGCACCCAGGCTTTCGAGATCGGACGCCAGCCGCTCGGGTTCGCCGTCGGGAACGGTGGACGCGTGCTGGTGGTGGTCGGTCGCCGCACCGGAGGCCGTGTCGAAGGGGTCGCCCGACCCCATGCTGCGGATCGCCGGACCTGCGTGGCGTGCCGCCACGGTCATGATCCGGGCGAGTCGAGCGGTGGAACCGGGCATGGTTTCTCCTTCGGGCGCCTCCTTTCACCCTAGACGCGCCGCACCGGGGGAGCAGAGTCTCACCGCCCGGAAGGGGGTGCGACGGATACCCGCGTGACGAGCTACCGGCTGGTAAGAATAGGGTGACGAAGGAGACGACGATGTCGCGAACCAGCAACCCCGAGCCCAGCTACCTCGATCCCGCCGCGCCGATCGACGAACGCCTCGACGACCTGCTGTCGCGGATGACGCTGCCCGAGAAGGTGGGGCAGATGCTCCAGCTCGACGCCCGCGGCGACATCGACGACATCGTGCTCGGGAAACTCGCCGGCTCGATCCTGCACGCCTCGCCCGAGACGATGCTGCGGGCCGTCGACCTCGTCCGGCAGACCCGGCTGCGGATCCCGCTGCTCACCGGCGACGACGCCATCCACGGCCACTCGTTCTGGCCCGGCGCGACGATCTTCCCCAGCCAACTGGGCATGGCCTGCTCCTGGGACGCCGCGCTCGTCGAGCGGGCCGCCCGCGCCACCGCGGTCGAGGTCGCCGCCACCGGGCATCCACTGGACCTTCTCGCCGGTGCTGTGCATCGGCCGGGAACTGCGCTGGGGCCGGGTCGACGAGACGTTCGGGGAAGACCCGACCCTCATCGGCGAACTCGCCTCGGCCATGGTCCGCGGCTACCAGGGCGACGGACTCGCCGACCCCACCGCGATCCTCGCCTGCGCCAAGCACTTCGCCGGCTACTCCGAGACCCAGGGCGGGCGGGACGCGTCCGAGGCCGACATCTCCCGGCGCAAGCTGCGTAGCTGGTTCCTGCCGCCGTTCGAGCGGGTGGCCCGCGAGGGCTGCCGCACGTTCATGATCGGCTACCAGTCGATGGACGGCGTCCCGATCACCGTCAACCGCTGGCTACTCAACGACGTGCTCAAGCAGGAGTGGGGCTGGTCGGGCACGCTCATCACCGACTGGGACAACGTCGGCCGGATGGTCTGGGAGCAGCAGGTCTGCGCCGACTACACCGAGGCCGCCGCCCGCGCGGTGAGGGCGGGCAACGACCTCGTGATGACCACCCCTCGGTTCCTCGAAGGCGCCCTGGACGCCGTCGCGGCCGGCGCGCTGAGCGAGGCCGACATCGACGCGGCGGTGCGACGCATCCTGCGGCTGAAGTTCGAACTCGGCCTGTTCGAGAACCCCCGGGTTCCCGACGCGCGCCGCCAGGCGGAGGTGATCGGGTCGGCGTCCCACCGGGCGCTCAACCTCGACCTTGCCCGCGCCTCGCTGGTGCTGCTGCGCAATACGGGGGTGCTGCCGCTCACCCCCACCAGCGACCGGGACGCCGACGGGCGTGCGACGGCGCCGCGCGCCAGGACGATCGCGCTGATCGGCCGCAACGCCGACGACGTCGACAACCAGCTCGGCGACTGGGCCGGCGCCTCGGGGCAGGTGCCGTGGATGGCCGACGGCCACCCGCGCGAATGCACCGAGACGATCCTCGACGGGCTCCGGAACCTCGTTCCGCACGGGTGGACGCTCAGCTACAGCCGCGGTGCCGACATCGAGATCCTCCAGCCGACCGGCGAGGTCTTCCCCGACGGCCAGCCGATGCCACCGGTGTTCCACGACGCCCCGGTGCGCCCCGACCTGATCGACGAGGCCGTGCGCAACGCCGAGGCCGCCGACGTGGCGGTGGTCGTGGTCGGCGACACGCTCGCGCTCACCGGTGAGGCGACCTCGACCGCCACCCTCGAACTCATGGGCGGACAACGGGAACTCCTCGACGCGGTCGCGGCCACCGGAACGCCGATGGTGGTCGTCGTGGTCAGCGGAAAACCGCAGGTGCTCCCCGCGTCGGCCCTGTCGGCGGATGCGCTCGTGTGGGCGTTCAGCCCCGGGATGCGCGGCGGCACGGCCGTGGCCGAACTGCTGCTCGGGCTGATCGAACCGTCGGGGCGCCTGCCGATCTCGGTGCCGCGGCACGTCGGACAGCAACCGGTCTACTACAACCAGCTCCGCGGCCAGCACGGAGACCGCTACGCCGACCTCACCCAGGACCCAGCCTTCGTGTTCGGCGAGGGCATCGGCTACTCGCCGGTCGAGTACTCCGACCTCGTGATCCCGGTGCCCCGGGTTGGCGTCGACGGGCTCGTGCGGGCCCGGGTGCGGCTGACGAATCACGGCCGGCGTCCGGCGCGCGAACTCGTGCAGGTCTACGTGAGCGACGTCGTCACCAGCGTCACCTGGGCCGATCGTGAACTGAAGGCGTTCCGACACGTCGACCTCGCGCCCGGCGAGTCGCGGGTGGTCGAACTGGAGTTGCCGGCGTCCGCATGCACGCTGGTGGACGCCGACGAGGTGCGTCGGGTCGAGCCGGGAGCCTTCGATCTGCTGGTCGGGCCGCAGTCGAGGCGCTCGGCGTTGCTCGCGGCCCGCTTCGAGGTCACCGGCTGACGCAGGTCAGCCCCGGGAGGCTCCGCCCCCGGCCAACGTCATGATGTCGCTGGCGGGTCGTCCGGCCTGGAGCAGCCGGCCCATGGTCTCGATGGCGGGTTGCATGTGACTGAACATCCGGTAGTAGCCCTGGCACAGGTAGTTGAGGCCGGGTTCGCCGTCGGAGGTGGTGGCGAGGCGGTCTTTGGGGCAGCCGCCGTTGCAGGCCCAGCGGACGGGGCATTCGAGGCATTGCCGGGGCAGCGCGGTGCGCTTGTCGCGTCCGAACCGGCGTTGCTCGGGGGAGTCGAGCATGTCGGGGAAGCGCTGGTGGTGGATGTTGCCGAGTTTGTAGTCGGGTTCGACGTAGTGGTCGCAGGAGTAGACGTCGCCGTTGTGTTCCATGGCCAGGGCGGTGCCGCATTCGGGGGCGTGCACGCACAGGGAGTATTGGCCGAACAGGGCGCCGAGGGTGACGTCGATGTGTTGGATGAACACCTCGCCGACGTCGCGGGTGAGCCATTCGTCGAAGATGGTGGTCATGAACCGGCCCCACTGGTCGGGGCGGACGGTGCGTGAGGTGACCCCATCGCCTTGTTGTTGGTAGAGCACGAAGTGTCCCTCGGGGTCGCGCCAGCTGTTCTCGGCGAGGGTTTCCTGGCCGGCGGGGACGCGTTCGACGATCGGGATGAACTGCAGGAACTCTGGCGCCGAGGTCGTCGCGGAAGTGCCGGTACACCTCGAGTGGCTGGTGGGCGTTGGCGGCGTTGACGGTGCACAGGATGTTGGTGTCGACCCGGTGGCGTTGCAGGGTGTTCCAGCCGCGGATCACCTGGTCGTAGCTGCCGCGTCCGGCCTTGTTCACCCGGTAGGTGTCGTGCAGGTGCTCCGGTCCGTCGATGCTGACGCCGACGAGGAACTTGTTCTCGGCGAGGAATTCGCCCCACGCGTCGTCGAGGAGGGTGGCGTTGGTCTGGATCGCGTGCTCGACCTGTTGGCGGGGCGGGCGCAGTTGGTCGGCCAGGGCGACGGCTTCGCGGAAGAAGTCGAGTCCGCGCAGGGTGGGTTCTCCGCCCTGCCAGGCGATCGTGACCGGTCCGTCGGGCTGGGCATCCAGGTAGGAGGACAGGTAGGCGTGCAGGGTGTCGTGGGACATCCGCTGGTCACTGTCGCCCCACAGCACCTCCTTCGACAGGAAGAAGCAGTAGCTGCAGTCGAGGTTGCACGCCGCACCGGTCGGTTTGGTCATCAACGCGAACGGACGCCGCGTCGTCGCAGCCCCGGGTGATGGCTCTGGGTGGTTCACCGTGTCTCCCCACTGCTCGTCGTTCCGCTCGTGCGCGGTCACGTCGACGGCCCGCCCGATGGCTGGACCCGACCCGAATGCCGCTGGACCACCTGGGTGTTCCAGTCGGGGTGCCGGGTGCCCTGCCCCGTGTACGGACGCTCGCCCACCTCGGCCTGCAGGCGGGCCAGTGCGGCCCGCAACCCGCCGAGGACCCCAGCGTAGGCGGGATCGTCGGCCACGTTCAGCAGCTCGTCGGGGTCGGTCTCAAGGTGGTACAGCTCGTTGACCGACTCCGAATTGACCACCAGCTTGCACCGGGGGTGCGCAGCATCCGTTGGTGGGTAAGGGAAATGGTGACCATGGAACTCCCTGACGACGTCGGGGCGCCAGAGCGCCGTCTCCCTCGTACGAGCGGGACGAGTGAGGTCGAATCGACCGTCTCCGACGCGTCGGCTCCGCACAGGTCGAGGATGCTCGCGGTGCAGTCGAGCAGGAGCAGGCTGACGAACTCGTCGCGCACCGGGCCGCCGGGGCGCCTACTGGTCCTGATCGCCCTCGGTGTCGTCGATGTTCTTGAGGAACTCTTCGAACTCGGCGCCGAGTTCCTCGGCCGTCGGCACGACCGGCTCCGGGCCGGGGATGCCCTGGGCGCGACGGTCGCGCACGAACTCGTCGTACTGGTTCTCGACCGCCTCAACGATCTCGGTGATCTGCGGGTTCTCGCGGATCGCCTCGGCGATCGCCAGACGCGAATCGCTCACCGCGGAGACGAGGGCGTCGTTGGGCAGGTTGAGGTCGCCGGCGTCCTGGATGGCGTTGAGCGCGGTGAGCGCGGCGTCGGGGAAGTCGTTGTCGGACAGGTAGTGCGGCACGTGCACGACCACACCGACCGCCTTGTGTCCCGCCTCGCCGAGTCGCAACTGCAACATCTGCGCGAAGCCCGCGGGGATCTGCACCCGGCCGAAGGGGCTGACGGCTCCGCCGATCAGGTGTTCCTCGGTGGCGTTGAGGCTGTGCCCGATCGGACGGGTGTGGGGCACCGCCATCGGAACACCGTGCCACGAGATGGTCTCGGTGACGCCGAGCGTGCGGATCAACTCGATGACCGCCGCCGACACCCGCTCCCACTGGAAGTCGGGTTCAACGCCCCGCAGCAGGTAGTAGGTGCGTCCGTCACGATCGCTGAGACGGTAGAGGTCGAGATGTGGACGCTGGAAGTCTTCGAACTTGTTGGTGTCGAAGATGATCGATGGCCGTCGCCCGCGGTAGTCGAAGACCTGGTCGGCGTCGAACGAGACCAGGTGCTCGGGCGCGGCGGTGTCGAGCAGGTGGTCGGACAGGACACGCACGGTGTGTCCGGCGTCCATGAAGCCCTCGACGCCGACGAGGAGCACGCCCGGGCGCACCGGCTCGGGCGACGCGAGGAATTCGTACAGGCTGCTGGGATTCAACACGTCTTCTCAACGCCTCCTCACGCCGTGTGATTCCGGAACGGGTGGATGGATCGCCTACCCGTGATGACATTGTGCCCCGATCGGGCCCGTCGTGCGCCGGTCCACTCGCATCATGCGGGATGTTTCGGCGCCCGCGCCACCCTCGCCCCAAGGAGCCTGGGCGGGTGACGCGGGCGCTCGGAACAAGTCCTCGGCTCAGGCCCGCTTGATGGCCGAGATGTCGAACTCGAGGGTGACCTTCTCGCTCACGAGCACGCCGCCGGTCTCGAGCGCGGCGTTCCAGGTGAGGCCGAAGTCCTTGCGGTTGACGCTCACCGAGCCCTCGAAGCCGACACGGGTGTTGCCGAAGGGGTCGACGGCGCTGCCGGTGTAGGTGAGGGGGAAGGTGATCGGACGGGTGACGTCCTTGATGGTCAGGTCGCCGGTGATCTCGACCTCGTCATCGGAGACCGCGCTGACCGCGGTCGAGGCGAAGGTGATCACCGGGTAGGTGTCGGCGTCGAAGAAGTCGGCGCTGCGCAGGTGGCCGTCGCGCTGCTCGCTGCGGGTGTCGACCGAGGCGGCCTTCAGGGTCACCTGGACGCTGGACGAGGCGAGGTCGGCGCCGTTGATCTGGGCCGCGCCCTCGATCTCGTTGAAGTTGCCGCGGACCTTGGTGACGACCGCGTGTCGGGCGACGAAGCCGATGCTCGAGTGTGCCGGGTCGATGTCGAAGGTGCCAGACAGGCCGGTGACGGTGGTGGGCAACTGGGCGGTGGAAGGCATGTGCGGCTCCTGGGTTAGAAGTTGAACTTTCAACAAATAGGTTACATCGCGGCCCGGCAATGGGCAAGGGGCGCCGTTCCGCCGTGAGCGATCAGTTCGTCGCGCGTCATTCCTCGCGGCTGTAGATGAGGGCCGTGTAGGGGGCGATCCCCACCGTTCCGGATGCCCGCTGCCCGTCGTACCCGTCGGCTGTCGCCGTGACGTCGACACTGCGGAAATCCCCGAAGTCGTCGCAGTAGACCGCCGCGTCGCTGTTGAACCTCAGTCGCCAGAGCCCGGGAGCCGGGAAGCCGATCCGGTACTCGGGGAACGCGTCGTCGGACAGGTTGATCACGACCACGACATCGTCGCCCACGCCGCCGTCGCGCCACCGGTGGAACGCCATGACCAACGCGGCGTCGTTGCGGTGGAAGATGTGCAGCCCGGTGCCCTGCAACCCGGCGGTGGCGCCGTCCTCGTTGAGGCGCAGCGACACGAGGTCGCTGTAGAGATGGACGATGCCGTGGAACTGCCGGTGCAGGTGCCAGTCGAGGGGCACGTCGTCGCGGAACCAACCGCCCTCGAGGAACTCCTGGCCCTGGAACAGCATCGGGATGCCGGGGGAGGTGAGCACCAGGGCGGCGCCCAGGGTTGAGCGTTTCTGCGACCACCAACTGTGCTCGTCGTGCGGATTGATCTCGTTGACCACCCGTGACTTGCCGTTGGCGACCTCGTCGTGGCTTTCGGTGTAGATCACCCGGTGGAACGGGTCGCCGTCGTAGAGCACCGACACGGCCTCGGCCACGTCCCGCAACGAGCGACCCTCGTCCCCGTAGGCCTCGATCGCCGCACGGATCGGGTGCACGAATCGGCCGTCCCACTGGGAGTCGAAGCCGACCCCGGAGTCGTCGAACGTGGTGATGCGTGGGTTGCCCCGCATGTCCTCGGCGATGGTGATGCGGCCGGGAAACTGCTCGTGCACCGAGGTGTTGATCCAGCGCAGCAGGCTCCACCCTTCGGGCAGAGGGGTGCCGCCACCGTCGACGCTGTGGATGTAGGGCGTCATGTCGAACCGCAGTCCGTCGGCGTGGTAATCGCGCAACCACATGAGGGCGTTGTCGCGGAGGAACCGGCGCACCTCCCCCCGGCGGTAGTCGGGCCGGGTATCGCCCCAGGGCGTCCGGGCGCGGTCGTCGTTGTAGAAGTAGATGCCGCCGAGATCGTTCTCGCTCCACCCGTCGAATCGCCACAGGCTCAGGTCGCCGGGGCCCAAGTGGTTGTAGACCACGTCGATGAGCACCCCGATGCCCCGCCGATGCGCCTCGAGCACGAACGACTTCAGGGCGTCCGGGCCGCCGTAGGTGCTCTCGACCGCGAAGATGTGGGCGGGGTTGTAGCCCCACGAGAAGTCACCGGAGAACTCCGCCACCGGCATGAGCTGGATCGCCGTCACCCCGAGATGGACGAGGTGGTCGAGCTTCTCGGCCGCCAGGGCGAACGTTCCGGGCTGGTCGCCGGGGGCGTCGAAGAACGTTCCCACGTGCGCCTCGTAGATGACGAGCTCGTGGCGTCGGGGCAGCCAGAAATCGTCATGGTGCCAGTCGAACAACCGGTGATCGTGGACCACCGCGTTGCCCACCGAATTGGTCACCTGTCGCGCGTACGGATCGATGCGATGCAGTTCCTGATCGCCCCGGTGGATGACGAATCGATACTCGTCGCCGTGGCCCGATCCCGCGACGTCGGCGTACCAGTACCCGTCATCCTCGGCCTGCATCGGATGGCGGTCGGCGTCCCAGCCGTTGAATGAGCCTTCGACCCCCACCCGGTCGGCGTGTGGCGCCCACACGCGGAAGCCGGTGCCACCCTCGTGCGGGACCGCGCCCATGCCCCCACGGTGCTCGTCGCTCACCCGAAAACACTAGCCGCGACGTGCTGCCACGGGAGGGGGATGGGGGAAATGGCGGGGCGCCCGGCTCAGTCCCCCAGGAACGCCCGCGACTCTGCAGTGCCTCGACGCCTCGATGGCCAGCGAGAAGGCCCTGTCGGCGTCCCGCGCGGTGAAATGATCCAGAAGCCGACCGCGTGGCCCGTCGATCTCATGAACGGCCCGTGGGTGGCAGATGGCGTGCCCGTGCGGATATCGATGACGGTGGCCGTGCCGGGTGCGGTGAGCCCGCCCGCGAAGCCCAGTGCCCCTCCGCGATGAGGCGGTCATTGAACGCGTCGATGGCCGCCATCTCCTCGTCGGTGGCGAAATCGGTGGTGTGGCCGAGCACGGAAATCAGGAACTGCATCGCGGCGTGCCTCCGGAGCTCACTGCGGGGGTTGCTCCTGGTCGAGGTGGATGGTGATCCTGCCCTCGAGCACCACCGTGTGGGCGTCCCCGGCGTCCCGGTTCCAGTGCAGGTCGGTGGTGATGCGAGCGCCGCCGACCGGTTCGCCGGCGAGGGTGATCGACACGGGCGCGATGGCCGCGGCAGGCCGGCCCTGGGTCGTGGCCACCGGGCGAGGAGTCGCCGGGGCGGTGGCCGCTGCGCGGGCGGAGCGTCCGGCGTACTCGGCGGTGATCCGCACGGTCTCACCCATGCGCGGCACGGTGGCGTGGACGCCGAGCTCGCGGGTGAGGCGCTGGGCCAGGGCGGCCGCGGAGTCGGCCTCGCCATGTACACAGAACACCTGGTGAGGGCGCGGATCGAGGGCACCGACCCAGTCGACGAGTTCCTTGCCGCTCGCGTGCACGCTGAACGCGTCGTCCTGCAGCACCTCGGCCCGCACGGGAATGTAGTTGCCGAACATCTTCACCTGACGGGCTCCCTCGAGCAGCGAGCGCCCACGCGTGCCGGCGGCCTGGAAACCGGTGAGCACCACGGTGTTGCGGTGGTCGGGGAGCATGTGTTCGAGATGGTGCAGTACCCGTCCGCCCGTGGCCATGCCCGAGGAGCTGATGATGATCGAGGGCATCTTCGGGCTGTTGAGCTTGATCGACTCGTCGACGCTGGTGACCTCGTGCAGGTTGCCGAGATCGGTGAACGACGACACGTCGACGTCGGGGCGCAACTCGCCGTCGTGGGCGGCGGCCCGGTAGACGCGCAGCGCGGCCAGTGCCATGGGCGAGTTGACGTAGATCGGCAATTCGGGGATGCGGCCCTCGCGCTGCATCTCCGCCAGGGTCTTCAGCACGATCTCGGTGCGGTCGACCGCGAACGCGGGGATGAGCACCGAACCCCCTCGCTGGGCGGTGCGGCGCACCGCATCGGCGAGGTCCTCGTGGGGCAGGTTGTAGGGGTCGGGGTGATCGCGGTCTCCGTAGGTGGACTCGACGAGCACGTAGTCGGCCCCCTGCGGAATGTCGCGGGGCTTGAGCACCGGGTGGTTGGGCCGCCCGAGATCACCGGAGAACAGCAGTGTGCCGTCGGGCGTCGTTACGTGCACGCTGGCGGAGCCGAGGATGTGGCCCGCGCGGGTCAGGCGGACAACGATCCCGTCACCCAACTCGACCGGCTCCTCGAATCCGATGGTGCGGAACAGCGGGATGGTGTCCTCGGCGTCCCGGGTCGTGTAGAGCGGCAACGGGGGGCGATGCTTCGAGTAGCCGTGCAGCGCCGCATGCTCGGCGTCGCGCTCCTGGAGGTTGGCGGAGTCCCGGATGACGATCGCGGCGAGTTCGGCGGTGGCGGGAGTGCACCAGATGTGACCCTGGAAGCCGCGCTTGACCAGGGCGGGAAGGTATCCGGAGTGGTCCATGTGGGCGTGCGTGAGCACGATGTCGGTGATCGTGTCGGGTGGCACCGGGAAGTCGGCCCAGTTGAGTTCGCGCAGTTTCTTCTCGCCCTGGAACATGCCGGCGTCGACCATGATCCGCCGCTCGTGGTCGCCGACGGTAAGCAGGTACTTCGACCCGGTGACGGCACCCGCCGCTCCGAGAAAGGTGAGGGTCGTGCCGCGCTGCACTGTCATGTCTCCATCCTGCCGCGCGGACGCTTCGGGCGGAGGGGTAACCGCTGGTGAGGCGGGACGATTCGCATCCTCAACGGCGCTTCGTCGCTCCCTGCGCGCGAACTCCCCCTTGACGATGCGGATCGTCTCAGTCGCCGCGCTGATCCCATGCTGAGACGGTGGAGAAAACCACTGGTGCGGCTCGGATCCACGACCTACCGTGGTCGCACACGGAAAGGAGGTGGTCCGATCAATGAGTGATTGTTGCAGGACAACGAGTGAGGTGGTCTGCCACTGAGGCAGCCCCGGCTTCGCCGAGGTGAACTCAGCGAATCCACCCAGATCACCGGACCCCCGGGGAGGCGGCTCGTCCTGGCCGCCCGTCGTCACCATGGCGGCGATTCCCCGGGGGTCTTTCTGCGCCCTGGCCAGGTCGTATAGGGCCCCACCCAGGCGTCCCGGAGTGTCGTGCCCTCTGGTGTCGGGTCGGCCGGGCGTTCCCTGACTCCGCCGTGGTCGGGGGGCTGGAGCGCCGTGTGTCCCCGGCTCCCGGCCCCGGCGGTCCCGTCTCGCACCCCGCTCGTGCCTGTCAGCGTCCTCGGCGCGCTCTTCACGCGTCGCCCGGGTCACCCGACCCGGATGCCCAACGGCGGCCGGATCTGCGGGGCACCGCAGTCCCGGTCGTGACCATTCCGTGACGGGTCCGCATGCTCACGAAGCCTTGACAGGGCCACCCAGCCGTGCAAGCATGAACATCATCAGTCATAGACGACTAGATATTCAGGAGAGAGCATGTCGATTCAACTGACACGTCGTGGGGTCATCGGTTCACTGGGCGCCATTGCCGTGGGCGCAGGCCTGAGTGCCTGCGGAAGCAGCAGTAGCAGTAGCCCCGGTAGCGCGGGCAGCGGCGGTGGCGGCGGCACGAAGACACTGCAGATGTTCAACTACGACAACCCCGCGCAGGCGGCCCGCACCAAGGAGGTCCTGGCGGCCTACACCAAGTCGTCCGGCGTCAATGTCACCCTGGATACCCTGCCGGGGTCCGGCGCGGCGATCTATCCGGGAAAGCTGCGCACCCAGATTCTCGGGGGCTCGGCGCCCGACCTGTTCAAGTGTTGGGGTGGCACCATCGCCAAGCCCTTCGTGGACACGAAGCAGGTGATTCCGCTGGACGCGGTTTACCAGAAGTACGGTTGGGACTCAAGCCTGAGTTCCGCAAGCATCAACGACCTGTCGTACAACGGCAAGAAGTACGGCGTGCCGACCAAGGCCTCCTCTGTCGGCGTGTGGTACAATACGGACCTACTCGCGAAGTCCGGTCAAGGCGTCCCCACGACCTTCGCGGAGGTCGAGACGATCAACGCCGCTCTGGTGAAGGCCGGTGTGCAGCCATGGCTGGCAGGTGGCAAGTACGGCTGGGACGTCATGCGCTTCTTCGAGTGGTTCCTCGAGCACACTGCCGGCCCCGTTGAGCACGACAAGTTGCGCAACGCACAGACCAGCTGGAACACCTCCAGCGTCGTGGAGGCGTTCGCACTCCTGCAGAAGTGGGCCAAGAACAAGTGGCTGCCTGACGGTGTGATGGCGCTGGACCCGACGCAGGTCGAGGCCCAGTTCACCGCAGAGAAGGCGGCCTTCGCCCTCGATGGGCAGTGGATCGAGCAGGACATTGTGGCTGCCAAGAGGCCTGCCTCGTCATACGGCACCTTCATCCCCCCCACCGATCAGACTCCTCTTCGCTATTCGGGCTTCACCGAGGGGTATTTCATCACCACGCAGTCGAAGGATCCGAGCGATGCGGAAGCCCTCATCGACTTTTACCTCAAGCCGAGCTCGCAGGAGACGATGGAGAACGCCTACACGACGGTGAAGGCCGTCCCCGCCATGAAGGGCTTCCCGGGATCGGCGCAGTGGAAGAAGTGGGGAGCGACCCACCAGCACTACGTGATCCAGGACCAGTCCCTGACCACGGATCAGTCCAACTCCTACTTCAGCATCCAGAGCAACGTCGTGCAGGGCAATCAGACGCCTGCCGACGCGGCTGCGGCCATGGCCAAGGCCGTACCGGTCTCGAACTGATCCACCTCCATCTCACAGGGCACAGGGTCGATCCCATGGCACAGGCGTCAACGTTGAGCGTGCGTCCCGTCGCGGCGAGGCGGCGTCCGCGAACGTCCAAGGCTAGCTTTGTAGCCTTGGGCTTCGCGGCGCCGGCGCTCATCGTGTATGGGGTGTTCCTGCTCTATCCCGCGATCTATTCGATTCGGATCAGTTTCACGAACTGGGACGGGCTGTCGCCCGTGATGAAGTTCGTGGGGCTGTCGAATTACGCGAAGATGTTCAAGGACCCGGTCATGCAGACCGCGGTCAAGAACAATATCATCTGGGCTTTGGTGACCATTATCGTGCCGATGGTCATGGGTTTCGTTCTTGCCCTGGCGGTCAACTCGAAGGTCTACTTCCGCCCGTTCATCCGAACCATCTTCTACTTACCGGCTGTCCTGCCGTTGGTCGGTGTCGGTACCATCTGGAACTGGCTGTTCCAGCCAGGCGGAGTGATCAATCAGCTGCTGGATTTGGTGGGCCTGGGTTCGCTGCAGAATGCTTGGCTCGGGGACAGTTCCACCGCGATCTGGGCTATCACCATTCCGGCTTGCTGGGTGGGCACCGGCTTTCCGATGCTCCTCTACTTAGCGGCGTTGCAGGGGATTCCATCGGAGTACTATGAATCGGCCCGTGTCGACGGCGCGTCGTGGTGGCAACAGCTTCGCTACATCACCCTGCCCAGTCTCTCGGCCGCTCATGCCATCATTCTGGCACTGTCACTGATCAATGCGGCGAAGGTCTTCGATCTGGTTTTCGCGATGACCAACGGTGGCCCGGGCAACGCGACACAGGTCATGGGAACCTGGATGTACTTCAACGTGTTCCAGTCGTACAACGCCGGCTACGGAACTGCCATCGCGGTCGTCATCACGTTGGTGGCCGTCCTTATTGGAATTCCGTATGTTCGTGCCCAGGCGAAGGCGATCAAATGACAAGCGTAATCGAAGGAGCCGGGGAAGTGGACGCGGGCCAACGCGCATTGGTTCGGGCCCGAGCTCAGCGGGGTCGTCGCGTCGTGGGCACGGGGGTCCTCCTGGGGGCGGCCGCCTTCTGGGCCCTTCCGCTCCTGGCGCTGATCCTCACCGCCATCAAGACCCCCGCCGACTTCGGTGCGAACGGGGCGCTGGCCATTCCCCACAGTTTCACCCTCCACAACTTCGTCGATGGGTGGAACATCGGACAGTTCGGAACCGCCTTCAGGAACAGCGGATTTCTCACGCTGGTGAAGGTCCCGATCGGCGTGGTTCTTGCGTCGCTGCTTTCGTTCTCGCTGTCGAAGCTCAAGCTTCCACTCCGACGCATCATCATCTTCACGATGCTGATGGGCCTGACGATCCCGATCTTCATCGCTGTCGTGCCGATCTTCACCATGTTGCGGAGCGTGCATCTCACAGACAACCTGTGGGGCCTGATTCCTCCCTATCTCGCGTTCGGACTTCCATTCGAAACGCTGATCCTGACGTCATTCTTCGGGACCGTTCCCGACGAGATCATCGAGGCTGCGCGGATCGATGGGGCGGGAGAGCTCACCGTCTTCTTCCGGATTCTGCTCCCCCTGAGTCTGCCCGCCATCACCACTGTCGCGATCCTGGACGCCGTCGCGACCTGGAACGAATTGTTGATCGCGCTCATCCTCCTGAGTTCTCCTGAGCATCGAACGGTTCCGTTGGCGCTGCTCAATTTCCAGGGGCAGTTCACGACGAACTTCTCCGGTCTTTCGGCGGGTATTCTCATCGCTATCGTGCCGATTCTGCTTGTGTACGCGCTCCTGCAGAAGTGGATCGTTTCGGGGTTGACGGCGGGCGCGGTCAAGGGCTGAACGCTCGAAGCCAGAACCCTCTGGCTGTCGAGACGTGGGGGGAAGGACCCTGGATATGGACGATGGTCTGACGGTGCCGGACGCGGGCGGGTGGGGTGAGACGGAGTTGTCCTTCCGCCTCGGCGCGCGCGTGGCAGATCCCTACGTCGACGTGGAGTTCTGGGTCGATTTCACCCATGCCGATGGCACCGTCATTCGCCGGCCCGGCTTCTGGACCGGTGGGAGCGGCTTCGCGGTGCGGTTCGCGCCAGCTGGACGGTTGGGCCGTTGGGAGTGGCGTTCCCATTCCGCACCGGCCCTGGATGGACTGGATGGTCTTGAGGGCTCCGTTGACGTCTCCGAGGGTGCGCCCGAGGATGGGCGGTTCGCGCGCCATGGCTTCTGGCGCATGTCGCGCGACGGCCGCAGCCTTGTGCACGCGGACGGTACTCCGGCGATCCTGGTGGCTGATACCGCTTGGGCCCTTCCATGGCGCGCGACCCCTGAACAGGTCGAGCTGTACGCGAGCAGGCGTCGCGCGTTGGGGTTCAATGCCGTGCTTCTGATGAGTGTGCAACCGGACATGGACGCCGTGGGACCCGCGGAACGCGACGTGGTGGGCGGGTTCGAACGCGGATTCCTCGACCTCCCGTCGGGCCATCTCAATCGGCTGAACCCGGACTACTTCGCCGCCCTCGACGAGATTGTGCGCATTCTGCGCAGGGCAGGCTTGGTCCCGGTCCTGCAACCCCTGTTCTTCGGGTACGGGTGGAAGGGGCTCCGCGTGGCGGGACCCGTCGTGCCACCGGAGGAGTACGCGCGCTACTGCCGCTACCTCGTGGCCCGGTATGGGGCGGCTCCGATCGTCTACCTGGTCGGGGCCGATGGCAGCGGTTGGGAACCCCAGGTTGCCGCCGGCGGGGCCGAGGTGCACCGGTGGGACGACTACGCACAGCCGACAGGGATTCACTATCGCCCGCACAGCCCCGCGGATGCCCATCAGGACGCGGAGTGGCTCGACTTCCAGTGGTGCCAGACCGGCCACGAGGGGGAGCATGTGCCAGAACGCGTCGCGGTGATGGCTCGGGCGGAGCCCACCCGGGCGGTGGCGAACGGCGAACCCACCTACGAGAACAGCGGGCGTCTCGGCAAGGCCTCCGGATGGTGGCAGGGCCACGAAGCCTGGTCGAACCTGTGCGCCGGCGGGACCATGGGAGTTGTCTACGGTGCCGGAAGCATGTGGCAGTGGATTGTGCACCCGTCGGAGCCGGGCCACTCGGAGTTCTTCCTCGCCCCGGGTGCCTACTGGCGGGAGGCGTTGGATTTCGAGGGCGCACGGTACGTGGGCCTGGTGAGCCGGATCCTCGAAGATCTTCCGACCACGACGATGACCCCCGAATGGGAATCGGCGTTGTGTGGGCGGGGGCTGTCGGTGCCCGGGGTGCTCCACATCCTCTACATCGAGTCGGCCCGACAGGTGATGCTGATGGCCGCCGACACCCTTCCCAGGTTCTACCGAGTCGTTGATCCCCGAACGGGCGAGATCCTCAAGGTCGGAGACCTGGGTCGGGCCCCGGAACCCCAGTGCGTCATCTCGACCTGCGAGTTCTTGGACCACGGTCCCCGGGTGGTCATCTTCACGGTGGATCAGCGCTGAGCCCGAAACACGCGACGGTTCGCACCGCCCTCCCCTGGGCCGAGTTGCGCCCCCGGGCTCGATTCTCGTGGTCGAGGTGGCCCTGGGTTGCGATGTTGGGGCTCGCAGTGTGCGCAGTGTGCACTGAGAAAGATGGTCGGTACCTGTCGTTGTGGGGTCGTTCGTGCGGAAGGTCAAGAGGCGATCGCCACCGATGACCGGCACCAGGAAGTGTGGGTCACCTGGCAGTCCTCACAACGCGTCCGGGCCGTGTACCTCGCCCGATACCAGCCCAGGGACGCGCCCTCGCCGAGACCGTCCTGACCGGCTTCCCCAGCTGTCCGCTCCCCGAAAGCGCCCGACTCGGCAAGACACTCAGGCAGTGGCGCGAGGCGTTCCGCGGCTACTTCACCACCAGCAGCGCCAACAACGGCGGCACCGAAGCCAACCAATGCCTGATCGAACTCCACCGCCGCATCGCCCGAGGCTTCCGCAACCGCGACAACTGCCGACTACGCATGCTCCTCATCACCGGCGGACTCGACACACCCCCGCCCCACGGGTGAAGAGCCGCTTATCGTTTCCAGCTCAGCTCTTGTCTCCACAAATAATGACCATGTACCGCATCGGCTGGTCGCTGTCATTGCGCAGTCCGTGCAATTTTCGTGGATCGAACACGGCTGATTCGTTCGCGGCCAAGACATTGATCTCATTGTCAACTTGAAGAGTACCTATGCCCTCGAGCAGATAAAACGCCTCAATCCCCTCGTGCCGATGAGGTGGATGCGCTTGCGACTTGGCAGCGACCTCCGAAATGTGGATGTGAAGCGGCTCACCCTGCAAGTCGCCGTCCAGCAAGTGGCGGCCAATTCCCTTGGCCTGACATTCTGACAATGTCACTGTTGCCTCCAGAGTGTGTTGAATCAATCGCTGTAGATCTGTTGACTAGGCTTCAGGCTCCGTTCCCAGACTACCAGTTGCCTGCCGCCACACTTCAATGATCCGGTCGTAGAATGGAAAGTCCTCGCTCTTTTCGAGCATTCCATGGTCTCCCAGCCACTGGATAGTCCGAGCCGCACCTTCAATCCACGGGATCGTCACGCGAAAGCCCAGATCTTCTCTTGCCGACCTATTGTCAAACAGATTGTTGTAGCTGAAATTCACTTCAGTCAAGTATGCCTCTTGCGGAGCCATGCGCACTAAGGCGTCCGAGGGGATATAGACAAACTGCGGTGCTTCAACTCCAATCGCTTGCGCAAGCCCTTGATGATAACCTTCCCATGTCATCCATTCTTCCCCAGCCACATGATAGCCCCGTCCCAGCGCTCTCTCATTCCCAATAGCCCCAACAAAGGCCACGGACACATCATCGCGGTGACAGGTGGGCCAGAAAGACCTGCCATCACCGTGCACGATGATGGCTTGCTCCTTCTTCAAGCGATCCAGATGGTAATTTCCACGTCCAAGAGAATGCAGGAGGTTATTCCCGCCTTCGCCATAGGTGTGACCGGGACGGATGGTGGTTACGGCCAGGTCACCTCGTTCATGAGCGGCAAAGAGCAATTCTTCACAGCGCGCCTTGTTGTAGGCGTAAGGAAATTTCCGCGAGGGCAAACGTTCGGCGGATTCCGTGATGGGATAGGCGGCGGCTGGTTTTGTATAGACATCCACAGTGCTACAAAAGATGTACTGTCCAGTGCGACCCCTAAACGCACGGATGGCGCTTTCTGCTTCTTGGGGTAAATAGCAGGCCATGTCAATCACGCAATCGAAGCTGGCGATCTCCTGCATCTGTCGTTCGAAAGCGTGAAACTCTTTGCGGTCACCGGTAATGGTAGTGTAATTGCCCTCAATCTGCGAGGGTCTTAGACCTCGATTATAGAGCACAACATCGTCGCCACGCTCTACGAGCAGACGGCTAATTCCCGTGCTGATGATGCCCGTGCCACCAATAATGAGTATACGCACTGATCATTCTCCTTTGCTCAAGAGTGGTATTCACGTTCAGCCGCAACTGACATGAGGATTAAGTGTGTCCCAGGAGTGGGGACACAAGATGTGCCATCTTCAGCTTGAAGCAATGCCAGAGCCAACTCCCTTCTTTGCCTTCGAGTTGGCCTCATGGCAACATCCAATCAGCCCGATGTTTGAGTTCTGCTTGAACGTCGGGCCGCCATTTATAGACAGCTTCTGGTCCCATGGGATCGTCCCACCAGTGATTCTTCGATGGGTCGGGCTGAACAAACTTACCGCCCCAACCGCCTTCATCAGGTTTATCAGGATCATTTACACCCCGTACGGCACTGATCAGATGCAGATATGACGGTGTGTCTCCCTCGCATACCCCCGGCGTTTCATGATTCCATCCGCTTCGTGGATACCTGCCCCCAAAGGGCCGTGTCCCTGCCGCAGATTCTCATTAACCCAATTCAGGTCAGAGAGTGAATGTTGAGAGCCGGGCGAACTCGCGAACATCCCCGTATAG
>CAWCUX010000007.1:0-82662 GCA_963798885.1 uncultured Actinomycetota bacterium
ACGGCCGTGGGTTCGTAGCCGCAGTGCGCCAGGCAGTTGGCGCAACGGGGATCGCGTCCGCGGCCGTACTTATCCCAGTCGGTCTCTTCAGATCAGTTCTTTGTAGGTGGCGGCATAGCCGTCCGACATCAGGTAGCAGGGCTTCTGCCAGCCGAACAAAGAATAGCTGGGGATTCCCCAGGCAGTGCATTGGAAATCGCGCTTGCCCTCAAGGAAATCCAGGAAGAGCGGCGTGTGGTTCAACCGCCAGCGCTTCCGGTTGCCGTTGGCGAAGGCCCTGGAGAACAGGGCGCGGGTTTCCTCGACCCCCGGGAAGTGCTCCGGATCGGGCGCCTTCTCGTACGCGTAGGCGGGGGAGATCATCATCTGGTCGACCTTGAGGTCGTCGTTGAGGAAATCCATCACGTCGATGATCGTTTTCGGGGTGTCGGTGTTGAAGATGGTGGTGTTGGTGGTGACCCTGAATCCCCGGTCCTGCAGCCAGCGGATCGACTCGACGGCCTCATCGAAGACCCCGTCCTGGCACACGGACTTGTCGTGCCGCTCCCGCAGCCCGTCCAGGTGGATGGTGAAGGCGAAGTACGGCGACGGCTTGAAGTCGAACCGGTCCCACCACTTGCGCACCAGCAGCGCGTTCGTGCACAGAAAGACGTACTTCTTGTGGGCCACCAGCTCGTTGACGATGCGTCGACCTCGGGTGCATCAGCGGCTCACCGCCAGCGATGGACACCATCGGCGCGCCGCATTCCTCGATGGCCTGGATGGCGTGTTCGACCGGCATCCGGCGGCGCAGTTGGTCGGCTGGGTGCTGGATTTTTCCGCAGCCTGCGCATGCGAGATTGCAGGCGAAAGTGGCTCGAGTTTCCCCAGCAGCGGAAACTTCTTATTGCCTTTGATCTTCTGTGTGGCCAGATAGCGGCGATTCTCGAGATTCTGGCGCAAGGGCACGCTCATGGTGGCGCACCTCCTTTGGCAACGTGAATTGGACGTGTTCTTCGGCGATTCCATTTTCCAGTATGTCTACAGCGCCAAGGCCGCGTAGCCCGGCTATGACGCCATCCACCAATTCCTGGGGGGCGGAAGCTCCCGCGGTGAGGGCAACCACCCCCACGCCATCGAGCCACTCCAGGTCGATGGCCGCCACATCATCGATGAGATGTGCGGCGGTGCCAACCCGCTCTGCCTTTTCTACCAGGCGTTGCGAATTGGACGAGTTGAGTGAGCCCACGACGAGGGCGAGCCCGGCGTCCTTGGCCACCTCGGCCAGTGCCATCTGACGGTTGGTGGTCGCATAGCAGATGTCTTCGGAGGCCGGCTCCCTGAGGTTGGGGAACCGGGCCTGGAGAATGTCGATCAACTCGGCCACCTCGTCTGCGGCCAGGGTGGTCTGACTGATGTAGGAGACTCGGTCGGGATCGGCGACCGCGACCGTGCGCGCATCGTTGGCGTCCTGCACCAGCAGTGTGTTCGCCGGGCGCTCCCCCATGGTTCCTTCGGCCTCCTCGTGGCCTGCGTGGCCCAAGAAGATCACCGTGTCACCCGCATCGGCGAACCTCCGCACCTCGGCGTGCACCTTCTGCACCAGAGGGCAGGTGGCGTCGATGACGTCGAGTCTGCGACGTTCAGCCTCCGCACGGACAGCGGGCGAGACGCCGTGGGCCGAGAAGACGACCGTGGCGCCTGACGGGACCTCGTCAAGTTCGTCGACGAAGACGGCACCCCGCTCGGCGAGATCCTGCACCACGTGCGTGTTGTGCACGATCTGCTTGCGCACGTAGATCGGAGCACCTCGCTGCTTGAGGGCCAGCTCGACGACGTCGATGGCGCGGACGACGCCTGCGCAGAAGGAACGCGGGCCGGCCAGGAGGACCTGGCGCCGCCCTACCGCCCTTCCCCAGATCTGCATGCCGGCTCCGACGCGGGGGAGGACGCGGAGGGCGGTGGCCATGCGGCCGACGGTGGCGGGCCGCAGCAGCGCGGCGCCGGCGGGGTCGGCGATGACGCGCACCGCTGCCACCGCGGCGTTGGGCGCCGCCGCCAGCACGTCGGCGGACTCCAGGTCGACGCACATGGCCCCCGTGGCAGCCAGTTCCTCACGCTCGGGAGAGACCACCACGTGATCCACGCTGACGATCGGGCCGGTGACGACCCGCAGCCCCAGGCGGCGGAGGGTGGCCGCCAGCATCGGGGCGCTCGGGCATTCGATGGTGCGGTCGGCGCCGCGGACCTCGGTCGCCACGACGACGTCGCCGGGTGCGAGGTCAGCGCGCAGGCCTCCGCCCACACCCGCGACGGCAAGCGCAGCAGCACGTCTGAGGGCCGGGTTGCCGAGCGTCTTCGACGCGGCCTTCCGCCCGATCCCCGACTGGACGACGGTGCCGTCCCGCACGGTTCGCTTGAGGGCGGCGGCTTCGAGTCGGCTCGGTGCGCACAGAATCATCCCCGTCATCGTGCAGACCTCCTCAGGCAACGGCCCAATGCACTCACCGGAAACACCAGGCGGTACAGGTGGTAGTTGATGTAGAAGTCGCCGGGAAAACCCGTCCCGGTGTACTGGGGTTCGTCCCAGCCGCCGTCGGGGCGCTGGTGGGTTACGAGCCAATCCACCCCGCGCCGCGCGGCGTCACCGTCGACCGCGTCTGCAGCATGCAGCGCCAGCAGCGCCCACGCCGTCTGCGATGCCGTCGACTCACCGCGGCCGACCCAATCCGAGTCCTGGTAGGAGCGCAGATCCTCGCCCCAGCCGCCGTCGGCATTCTGATGCGTGCACAGCCATTGGACCGCCCTGCGCACCGGGCCGCTGTCGCTCGCAAGGCCGGCCGATGTCAGGGCAGGGACCACTGCTCCGGTGCCATAGACGTGATTGGCACCCCAACGCCCGAACCAGGAGCCGTCCGCTTCCTGGTGGTCGAGCAGCCAGCGCACTCCGCGCGCCAGCGCCGGCCCTTCCTCACCGCGCCTGGCCAGCATTTCGACGACGTGGGCGGTGACGTCGGCGCTGGGCGGATCGATGACGGCCCCGAAGTCGCAGAAGGGCAGTTGATATGCCAGTTCGCGGGTGTTGTCGGCGTCGAAGGCCGCCCATCCGCCGTCGCGGCTCTGCATCCCGAGGATCCAGTCGCGCCGCGTGAGGCGGCCGCGCCGCGCTCCGGCGCGGGCAGGGCACAGTCGATCGCCATGATCACCTCGGCGGCGTCGTCGATGTCGGGGTAACCGTCGTTGTCGAACTCGAAAGCCCAGCCGCCGGCCGGCACGTGGGGACGCCGCACGGCCCAGTCTCCGCGCACCCGGATCTCCTCCGCACAGAGCCAGTCGGCGGCCCGCTCCAGTGAAGGGTGGCCCCGGGGCAGGCCCGCATCGGCCAGCGCTGTGAGCGCCAGAGCGGTGTCCCAGACGGGCGACTGGCAGGCCTCCATTCGGCGCACCGGGCCGTCGTCGGTCTCTTCGGTGACGGTGAACCTGTCCCAGCCGGCCAGGCCCCGGACCATCACCGGGTCATCGAGTGCGTATCCGTAGGCACGCAGCGCCATGAGGGAGTAGACCCACGGAGGCTGGATGCCACCCCAGGAACCGTCGGCTTCCTGACGGTCGACGATCCACTCGGTGGTGCGGCGCAGCGCCGCGGCCCGTAGGCGACCCCCCGGGAAGTGGCGGTGGGCGTGCCGGATCGATTCATAGCGGTGCAGTACCGAGTCGAGCAGGTCGAAAGCGCGCCCTGCGGGTGTCGACCCGGAGGCGGGGCGGCCGGCGGCGGCACCGGCGTGCAGTTCGTCCAGGTCGAAGCCCAGTTCGGCCCGCGGACGCAACGCAGACAGAACAGTCAGGGGCGCGATCGTCCGGCGCGCCCAGCAAGCGAAGTCGTACAGGTTCAGCGGAACCTGGGGCGGCAGGAAGACCACCTCCGGCGGTAGCGCGGGCACCTCATCCCAGCTCCAGGCCCCGAACAGGGCGAGCCAGATGCGGGTGAAGACGCGGGTCCGCTCGAGGCCCCCGTGGTCGAGGACGACGTCGCGGGCCGAGCGCATGTGCGGCTCCTCGGGGGCGTCGCCGGCCAGTCGCAGTGCCACGTAGGCCTCCGCCGTCGTCGACGGATCCGGCGGGCCACCGTAGAAGTTCGCCCAGGACCCGTCGGCGCGCTGCTGACTGCGGATCCAGCGGGCAGACTGCGCGGTCTGTTCCGCCGTCCGGATCCCGAGGAACTGGCGCATCAACAGATCCTCGGCATCCATGGTGACGTTCGTTTCCAGCTCACCCTGCCACCAGCCGCCGTCGTGCTGGAGCTCCAGGAGGTGCTGGATGGCGGCGTCCAAGCACAGTTGGGGCGCTGCGCCGTCCGCGGGAGCCTCCGCCGGGCGCAGACTTCCGGCGGACAGGTCTCTATCGGTCGTGGTCATCGGTGCGGCTGCTCCTCTCACATGGCTTGTGTACCCTCAGCGGTCCCGGTGGGTGAGCTGCCGGGCCAGCGTGGTGAACTCTTCGGCCACCGGCTCGGGCAGCGGCAGGGAGTCGATTCTGGCCAACGCGGTCTCAAGCTCGTCATCGGCGCGCTGCTCGGTCCAGTCCTTGCCACCGGCCTCGTCGATCAGACCCGCGGCCTCGTCCAGCTGGGCTTCGCTGAACTCACCGCGGTGTCGATAGAGCACGGCCAAACGGTCTCCTGCCGGTGTTCCGGACGTCAGCGCGTACACCACCGGCATCGACTTCTTCCGTGAGCGGAGGTCGGACAGGACGGGTTTCCCGGTGCGTTCCTGCTTGCCCCAGATACCCAGGATGTCGTCGGCGAGCTGGAACGCCAGGCCCAGGTGCTCCCCGAACTCGGCCAGGCCCATGGCCAGTTCCGCGGGCGCGTCGGCAAGGACGGCGCCGAGCGAGGCCGAGCAGGCCATCAGGGCGCCGGTCTTGTCCGCGGCCATCTTCAGGCACTCCTCGAGACTGACCTGCTCCTGGGTCTCGAACGCGAGATCGGCGGCCTGTCCGGCAATCAACCGGCGGGTGCTGGCGGTGAGGCATCGAAGGGCCCAGTCCTTGGTGGGCGAGGGCGCCTCGGCCAGCACCTCGCTCGCGAGCGAGCAGAGGGCGTCGCCGGCGAGGATCGCCGCGGGAACGCCGAACTGGGCCCAGGCCGTCTTCCGGTGTCGACGTTCGGTGTCGTGGTCCATCACGTCGTCGTGGAGAAGAGAGAAGTTGTGGATGAGCTCGCACGCCACCGCCGCCGGCACCCCGACCTCGTCACCGGCGCCGGCCGCACGGGTCGACAGCAACGCCAGAGCAGGCCGGATTCCCTTTCCCGCACCCGACGTCGGAATGGACTCGCTGTCCCAAAAGCCCAGATGGTAACCGCAGACGTGCCGCGTCGCGGGATCAAGTCGGTCCAGCGCGGCACGCAGCGGCGCGTCGATGCGCCGCTGTCCTTCGGCCAGGATGCTCACGGTGGCGGTCATGCAATCCCTTCCCTTGACATTGCGTTCGGCTTGAGCGAGACGGCGAGTGTTTCGGCGGCGGCCAGGCCGCTGCGAACGGCGCCCTCCATCGTGTCCGGCCAGCCGGTGGCGGTCCAGGCGCCGGCCAGTACGAGGCGGGGCCAGCGGTCGCGGTCGGTGGCCGCAGTGCGCGGGTGCCGGCACCCTGGCGGAACGTGGCTCGGGGTTCGCGGGTCACGAAGGAGTCGATCACCGAGGCGGTTCGGGCGGCCGGGAAGACCGCGGCCAGCGCGGCGAGGTGACGGGTGCGGATCAGCTCTGCGGGCATCGAGATCTCCTCGGTCGCGGCCGACAGCGATGAGACGAGATATTGGCCGCGAGTGGCGCCGGCCGCGTGCGTGCGGTCGAATACCCACCAGCTGCCGGAGTCGAGCACCGCGGCCAATGGCATGGTGGTGACCGGCCGGTCGTAGAGGACATGCACGTTCACGATAGCTGCGTCTCCGAGCTCGTCCCAACGCTGCTCAGGCACCGCGGCAGCCGGAGCCAGCCGGGCGGCGGTGGAGTGCGGCACGGCCAGCACGACGGCGTCCGCCTCGACTTCGCCCGCGTCGGTTCGTACCGTGACGCCGCGCCCCGACTCGTCGATGCCGCGCACCCGATCCCCGGTGTGCAGGCTGATGCCGAGCCGCGCGAACGCTGCCCGGGCAGGCGCATCGTGCAGCTCGGACAGCGGGACCAGGGGAACGCCGATGTCCCCAGCCCCGACATCGTCGAGGAGTCCGGTCTGGAACACCTTCGCCGCCAACGCCAGCGACGCGTCGTCCGGGGCGATGTTCAACGCGGCGATAACAGCAGTCCCCACAGTCGCGTGACGGCGGACGACGTCTGCCCCCGCCGACGGAGCCAGGCGCCGAAGGTGACGCCGTCGCTGGCCGGGTCATCCGGGTCGACGCTACGCAGTGCGCGGGCGGCGAGCACGGCGCGGAGACGTTCCGCGGGGGGCAGCGCCCCGTAGCCGGCCAGCGCGGGAAGCAGATGGAGCGGGGCGGGGCCGTGCCGGCCGCGACGGAGCCGGGACGGGCGGTGGTGGGGGGTCAGCACCGGAACGTCGAGGCGGTCCTGGATGGCGATGCGGTCCAGCGCCCCCAGCCGGGCCAGAAGCTCTTGGTACCGGCTGTAGCAGCGCAGCAGCACGTGCTGGCCGGTGTCGACCGTGAGATCTTCCCTGTGGAAGGAATAGGTCGCACCGCCCAAGCGTGGCCGGGACTCCAACAAGGTGACGCGAGTTCCCCGTTCGGCCAGGGCGATCGCCGCGGTGATGCCGGCCAGGCCGCCTCCCACCACGACTGCGCTGTTGGGCCCGCTCATGCCCGACCCCGCACGACCGCCCGGAGCGCGACTCGCAGCTTCCTCGTCGGGGGCAGCGACAGGCGTTGAGCCCGCACGACCTCGGGATCTGCGGCTATCCCGCCCAGCAGCCGATGGTAGATGCCCGCCATCGCGGCGGTACAGGCGGCGCTGCGGTGATCCAGCAGCGGCAGCAGCGCCAGGCCGTCGGCGTACCAGGCTTCGGCCCGCTCTGCCTCGAACCGGACCAGGGCGGCGAACTTGTCGGGTGGATCCGCCAGATTCCCCGCGCTGTCGAGCTCGAGGGTGCAGCCGAAACGATCAAGGTCCTCGCTGGGCAGATACACCCGCCCGACCTGACGGTCTTCGCGCAGGTCGCGCAGGATGTTGGTCAGCTGCAGCGCGACTCCGAGGGAGTCTGCCAGAGGTTGGGCCCGTTCGGGCTCAGGCGGATCGTAGACGCCCAACGAGAGTCGTCCGATGGACCCCGCCACGCAGCGGCAGTAACCCACCAGCCCGTCGAAGCTCTGATACGTCCGGCCCTCGACGTCTGCGCGGCAGCCCTCGATCAGCTCGTCGAAGGCCTCCAGCGGGATCGGGAACCGTGCGGCGGCATCGGCGAGGGCCACGAGTACGGGGTCGTCCCGTCGTGCCGGCGCACCGTCGCGAATCAGCTCCCGCAGACTCTCGGCCGTGGCGGACAGGGCCAGCAGTTTCTGCTCCCTGGCCATCGTGCCGTCGCCGATGTCGTCGATGCGCCGGGCGAAGGCATAGATCGCGCACATGGCCTGGCGTTTGGTGCCGGGCAGCAGACGGATCCCGTAGGAGAAGTTCCTGGCTTCGCGGCGGGTGATCTCGGCGCACGCGGCATAGGCGGCCTCAACGCTCATCCCGGCCACCTCACGGTTGCCTCCAGCCAGATCCGTGCGATGTCCCATGTGGACGGCTTCTGCGCACGCATCGGGTCGTGCCCGCTGCGCTCCAACAGCGACGCGGCCGCCCTGCCACCCGCGACATAGCCCGAGACCGCGAGGCGCGGCCAGCCGCGAAGGGTCGAGACGAGCGGGGCCCCGGCGTCGAGCCACGCCAGGGCCCTGTCGGTCTCGAAAGCGATGAGGGCCCGGAGTTCGTCAGGGGCCACCGGGCTGTTCAGCAGCGTTTCGTCGACGTTGAACCGCCGCAGATCGCGTTGCGGCAGGTAGACCCGGCCACGGGCGTAGTCCTCGCCCACGTCCTGCCAGTGGTTCAGCAGCTGGAGGCCGGTGCAGATCCGGTCTGAGAAGGTGATGCGGTCGGCGGTGGCACACCCGAAGAGATACAAGACGATCTCCCCGACCGGATTGGCGGACAGCCGGCAATACCCGAGCAGATCCTCGAACGTCTCATAGCGAACCTGCCGCTGGTCGACGAGGTTGGCCTCCACAAGCCGCAGCCAGACGCTGGAAGGCATCGCCGTCCGGGCGACGAGACCGCCGAGCCCGGCCACCGCCTCGTCCTGGGCGTCGCCCGTCTCGTACAAGAGCAGAACCTGTTCCCTCACCCGCTCGAGCAGCGGTACCCGTTCACCGGGCGCCTCGTCGCCGAGGTCGTCGACGTAGCGGGCGAACCGGTAGACGGCGATGAGGTCGGCGCGGATGGGCCCGGGCAGAACCGACAGCGCGACGGGGAAATTCTCCTGACCCATGGCCTCCGCCGTTCGCGTCGATTCTGCGCCTGCCGGTACCGTCCGCACCCCGCTGTCCTTTCGCCGTCGTGTCACGCAATCACCGTGGGCCGCTCGTCGAACGAAGCCGCGCCACCACCGGCCGGTCGATCAGGGTCCGGATGGTGCCGGCGATTCCCGGGGCGTCCAGTCCGAAGCGCGACAGCAGTTCGGTTCGGCTGCCGTGGGGGATGTACGCGCACGGCAGGCCGATGTTCACCACGGTCGTGTCCGCGCCGGTGGCGGACAGCGCCTGGCCGATACGGCCTCCGACGCCGCCGACGCGCACGCCGTCCTCGACCGTGACGGCCACGGAGTAGCCCGCCGCGAGGCTGACCAGCGGTTCGGAGACCGGAAGCACCCAGCGCGGGTCGACGACGGTGCACTCGATACCCTCTGCTGCGAGTGTCGTGGCCGCATCCAAGGCGGCCCCTGACATGGCACCGACCGCGATGACCAACACAGTGGGCCGATCGCCCGTCCGTAGTACGTCGAGGCCGTCGTGGTGCTCCGCGGCCGGGATGGCCGGCCCCGGCTGCTCTTGGGGAAGCGCAACGCGGTTGGCCCGGACTGATCCGCGACCGCTTCGTGGAGTTCTTCGACCAACGTCGTGGCATCACGCGGAGCGGCGACGCGCATTCCGGGAATGTTGCCGAGCATGGCCAGATCCCAGATGCCATGGTGGCTGGGACCATCGGGGCCGGTGATGCCTGCGCGATCGAGGCTCAGCGTGACGGGCAGCCGGTGCAGGCCGACATCGAGCAGGAGTTGGTCGAAGGCTCGCCCGGCGAAGGTCGCGTAGAGGGCGACGACGGGGTGGGCGCCTCCCATGGCCAGGCCGGCGGCCGAAGTCACCGCGTGCTGCTCGGCGATACCGACGTCGAAGCACCTTCCGGGAAAGCGATCCGCGAAGGGCTGAAGTCCGGTCGGTCCGAGCATGGCCGCGCTGATGCCCACCAGTTCCGGATAGCGCGTCCCGGCCTCCAGCATCGTCTGGGCGAAGGCATCGGTCCACGTGGAGGCCCCCGAAGCCGTCGTTTGCGCGCTGTGCACTGGTAGTCCGGTGGCGGCGTTGAGATGCCGATGCTGTGCAGCCGGTCGGCGTCGTCGTTCTCAGCCGGCGCGTAGCCTCGGCCCTTCTGGGTGAGGCAGTGAACCAGCACGGGGGAGCGGACGCGCCCGGCCTCGGTGAAGGCGTCTTCGAGGGCGGCCAGATCGTGCCCGGGCACTGGTCCGATGTAGGTGAATCCGATCGAGGTGAAGATGGATTCGGTGGCGGTGGACTCGGCGGGCGGGCTGAGCGGACCGGCCTCGCCCAGCATGTCGACGAGCGCCGCGTAGCCGGCCCTGTCATGCAGCCGCTGGAGGTAGCGGGCAGTCCTCCCGCGGTGGGGGAGTACGAGCGACCATTGTCATTCAGGACGACGATCACCGGACGGCGTGAAACCCCCAGGTTGTTCAGAGCCTCCCAGGCGAGGCCGCCCGTGAGCGAGCCGTCGCCCACCACGGCCACCACGGGGCGATCGCTGCCGGTGAGTTCGAAAGCCTTGCTCAGCCCGTCCGCGTAGGAAAGGGCCGTGACGCGTGGGAGTTCTCGACCAGATCGTGCTTGGACTCGCTCCTGTTCGGGTAGCCGGAGAGGCCGCCTCGGGAGCGCAGCTTGCTGAAGCCGCCGCGCCATCCGGTCAACAGCTTGTGGACGTACGCCTGGTGACCGGTGTCGAAGACGATGGGGGTGAAAGGAGACTGGAACACCCGGTGCAGGGCCATGGTGATCTCGACGATGCCCAGGTTCGAGCCGAGGTGACCGCCTGTGGCGCAGACCGATTCGACAAGGAACTGGCGGATCTCCCAGCAAGATCGGTCAATTCCTCCGGCGTACATGAGCGGAGGGCTGCTGGTCGATCAAGCTCATCGAGCATGCTCATCATGGACCTCCCCTGGTCGATGAGAGGCGGCTATCGCTTAACCGCTCGCTGTCCTAGTACCCAAACGGGCCGGAGATATATCGCGCTGCGACGCTCCGTGAGATCGAGTCTAGGCCGACGGCGAACCCTCGGCGTAGAGCCCAGGGAGGTGCTGGAGGAAGTCGGCGGACAGTTGCTGGAGGAACTCCTCGGAAATGTGGAGTGTGGCCGCCGCCCGTTGCAGTTCGTCCAGATGGGCGCGGCTGAGGCGCTCCAGCACGACCACTGCCTCCGGGGTCAGTCTGAGTCTCACCACCCGTGCGTCCTTGGGATCGCGGCGGCGTTCGAGAAGATGCATCACTTCCGCCCGGCTGACCAAGCCCACGGCACTGTGGTGCCGGATCTTCAGGGCAGAGGCGACGTCGCGGACGCTGGCATCGCCCTTGTGCGCCCGCACCACGAGCAGCAACTGGTGCTGCTGGGCGGTCAGCCCTGCCTTGACAGCCTCCTGCTCGCTCCAGACCATGAAGGCGCGCAAGGCGTCCGAAACGTCACCAACAGGCTGTACTCGGCGTCGGTCAAGTCCGACATGGGGACATGATACGCGCCGGCGCGCGACCTGAGAATGCCCGCGATCCAGTTGCCAGGGCTCGTCGGAGGGCTGCGTGATCGGACCGCGGGGCCGGTCCGCCGGGTTCTGAGGGACGTCGACGGGCAGCTGCCCCCATCCGGTGAAGTAGAAGTCCGGGGCGACTCGTCGGGGAGGTTGCGCCCTCCGTGAGCGGAAACTGGATGAAGTTTGAAATACTCTCATCGCCATGGCGACGATCGTGTTCCTCCACGCACACCCCGACGACGAGGCGTCCTCGACCTCCGGCACCATCGCACTGGCCTCCCGGGGCGGGCACCGGGTGGTCGTCGTGTTCGGCACCGACGGCGACCATGGCGAGGCTCCCGACGACCTGGCCGAGGGTGAGACGGTCGTCGACCGGCGCCACCTCGAGGCCGAGCGGGCCGGGCAGGTCGTCGGCACCGCGCGGGTCGCCTGGCTGGGCTACTCCGACTCCGGCATGCAGGGCTGGGAGGCCAACGACAACCCCGACTGCTTCCACCGGGCCGACCTCGACGAGGCGGCCGGACGGCTGGCGGCGATCCTCGACGAGGAGGACGCCGACGTGCTCGTCGGCTACGACTGGCACGGCAACTACGGCCACCCCGACCACCTCAAGGTGCACCCGGTCGCCTATCGGGCGGCGGCGCTCGCCGCGCGGCGTCCGCGGGTGCTCGAGGCGACGATGAACCGGGACGCCGCCCGGGCCACCCGCGACCGTCTCGCCGCCCTCGCCGGCAAGGGCGAGTCCGACTGGAATCCCGATGGTCCCGGCGACGACGGCAACGGCATCGGGACGCCGCAGGCGCAGATCCACTTCCGGGTCGACGTCGGCCCGGTCATCGACCTCAAGCGCGCCGCGCTGGCGTGCCACGCCAGCCAGACCAGCGACGTCGGGATGATGCTGGCGATGCCCGAGGACGTGTTCGGGGAGATCTTCGGGGTCGAGTGGTTCCGCGAGCACGGGCGTCCGATCGGGATCACCGACGGGCTGCCCTTCTGAGCGACGGACTACCGTTTCGTGCATGGCCCGCAGCGCGTCCCGCACCTCCCGGCGTCCGGGGAGCCGGTCGCGCGGCGACGGGTCGGCGTCCGCGGTGGCGCCGCGGGCGATGCTGGCCGGCTTCGTCACGACGCTCGTCTCGACCACGGTGGGGGCCGGCGTCGTCGGGGCCTACCTCGATCTCACCGACCCCGACCCGTTGACCCGGGGACTGCACCTCGGCGACCTGCTCCGCGCGCTCGGCGTCGGAGCGCTGGCGGGGCTGATCGCCGGCGTCGTGATCATGGTGCTCGCCGCCTGGCTGGCGATGATGCTGCACGCCCAGTTGCGGCGCGGACGCGGGCGGCTGCGGGTGCTGTCGCTGCTGCTCAGCACCGGATTGTGGGCCCTGGGTGTGTGGCTCGGGCTCGATCTCATGGGCTTTTCCGGCCTCGGGTCACCGGCGTACGCGGTCGCGTCGCCGGCGCTCGTCGTGGCCTGGGTGATGGTGTGGTTCCTCGCGCCCTGGGTGGTCGCCGCGCGCGACAGCGACTGAGACTCTCCCGATCTGCGGGCGAGCGCCCGCGCGGCTCTCGGGCGACGGCGCGGCGTCCGCAGGCGCCGGTTGCCTGCGGATCCGCAGGATCCTCCGGCGGATCCGCCCAATCCCTCAGAACAGTCGGTCGGGGGGGGCTCGAACGCCGGGTCGATGCCGCGGAACAGTTTCGAGACGCTGCGTCCCTCGTGGATGCGCCGGATCGCGTCGGCCAGCAACGGCGCGACGCTGCGCACCTTGAGCTCGGGCCAGTCGGTCGGCTGGGGGACGCTGTCGGTGGAGACCACCTCGGTGATCATCGGGTGGTGACGCAGCCGGTCGACCGCGGGGCCGGTGAACAGGCCGTGGGTGCAGGCGATCGATGCCTCGACGCAGCCGAAGTCGTGCAGCCGGTTCAGCAGCTCGACGATGCTGCCGCCGGTGGCGATCTCGTCGTCGAGCACGATCGCCTTGCGCCCGGCGACGTCGCCGACGATCGAGTCGATGACCACGACATCGTCGGCCTTGCGCTGCTTCGAGCCCGCCGCCACCGGAAGCCCGAGCAGCCGGGCCAGCAGCGATGCCTGTTTCGCGTTGCCGAGGTCGGGGGAGACGACCGTGTAGCCCTCGAGGTCGCGTCCGCGGTAGTGGTCGGCGAGGATGCCGAGGGCGGTGAGGTGGTCGACGGTGACCGAGAAGAAACCGTGCACCTGCGGGGAGTGCAATGTCAGCGTCACCACCCGGGAAACCCCGGCGGTCGAGAGCAGGTCGGCGACCAGCCGGCCGCCCAGGCTGATCCGGGAGGCGTCCTTCTTGTCGGATCTCGCGTAGGCGTAGTGCGGCAGCACGGCCGTGATCGACGCCGCCGAGGCGCCCCGGGCCGCGTCGATCATCATGAGGAGTTCCATGAGGTTCTCCTGTGTGGGCGGCGCGATGGGCTGGACGATGAACACGTCCTTCTGCCGGCAGTTCGCCAGCAACTGTGCCTGCAGGCAGTCGTTGCTGAATCGCGTGATGTCGACACCCGACAAGGGGATGCCGAGGTGGTCGCAGATGCGGGACGCGAGCACCGGATGCCCGGACCCCGAGAACACGACGATGTTCTTGAGGGGGCGGACGTGAATGTCGTTCATCTCGGTGCCTTTCGGCTCAGGCGGAGGTCGACGGCCACAGAGTACCGGTCGCCGCCGACGACGTGGCGTGGCCGAGCGTCCCGGCTGGCTACCCTGACACCTATGAGTGCCACCACCAACCCCGCCCCGACCACCCCGGACGCCCTGGCCCGCCTCAAGGCGTCCGGCGAGTGTGCTGCTGGGCCTGATCCTGATCCAGCTGGCGTTCGCGATCGTCGTCCTGATCAACGGCAACGACACCATGAAGGCGATCCACGGCGGGTTCGGCTACCTGTCGCTGATCACCGCCCTCGATCGCCACCTGGTTCGCGTGGCGCTGGATGCAGAGGACCGGAACCAAGGGTGTCTTCTTCCACACGCTGAGCCTGCCGATCCTGTGCATCATCCAGATCGGGCTCGCGGACGCCGGCCTCGAGTGGGTGCACGTCTCGCTCGGGGTGATCTACCTCGCCGCCGTCGTCGGGCTGTGGGCGATGCTCCGGCGGCGGAGCTGACCGGGGGCCACCACCGATCGGGGCCGATCCCCGGGCAACGGTCAGCGGGCGGCGTCCTGCTCGTCGAGGCGGCGCAGGGCGTCGACGGCGAGATCGTGGTCTTCGGACGATTCCGAGTCCGGACACTGCCAGGACGCCGACCATCGTGCCGCGAACCCGGATGGGCACCGCCCCGCCCGCGGGGAAGTATCGCTCGGGCGACATGCCGAACGCGGTCAGGAAGGGGATCGGATCGTCGTCGGCCACATGGAGCCGCCAGATGTCGTATGTGGCTTGGCCGAACCGCTGGACGATCCGGGTCTTGCGCTCGATCCGATGGTCGTTGTCGGCGCTGGTGCCGGGCATCGCGGCGTGGAACACCAACTGTTCCCCCAAGCGGATCGACACGGTTACCGACAGGTGCCGCTCGTGGCATCGCTCGACGAGGTCTCGGCCCAGCCGCCAGGCGGCGTCATGATCGAAGCGGTCGAGGTCGGGGATGGTGTTCGCCGTGGTCACCCCCACATGCTCACACGTCCAGGGGTCCGAAGGCGAGTGCCCACCCGCCCGGGTTGCGATCGTGGATCGCCGCCACGGTAGGTGGATAAATTGGTGTTGTCGGGTGGTGTTTGACCTTCTGGATGGGCCGGGTGGGCTCTAGAATAGAACACATGAGCGATACCATGGGGTGGTTGATCCGGGTGCCGTGGCCCGTGCCGGGTTGTCGGGTGCGCTGGCCACGGTCGGGCGGATCCTCGGGCCCCGCGCCGACCCCGTGAACCACGACGAAGGCCCCACCGGTGCCCCCGGCCGGTTCGGCGCCACACCCCGCCACCCAGTGCCCGGCCGGGTAGTGCCCGAGGACACCGTGGCCGATGATGCCGTGCCCGACGCCGTAGTGCCCGACCGCACAGTGCTCAATGACGTAGTGCCCGATGACACAGACGTAGTGCCCGATGACACAGTGCTCGGCGACGCAGTTCTTGATGATGCCGGTCGGATCGACGCGATCCGCGACCTGGAGAACCTGAAGAACGCCGCGTGCGCTGCGCAAGCGGTGCTCGCGGTCGGGTTCGCCGGCTCCCAGCGGGCCGGGCAGGCCCGGCGGGGTGTGCGGGCCGAGCGGGTGGGCCGGGGGGTGGCCGAACAGGTCGCGTTGGCCCGCCGCGAGTCACCGCACGCCGGGGCGGTGTTCCTCGGCGCTGGGCCACGATGCTCGTAGCCGAGATGCCAAGTACAGACCCTGGCGTGCGGTGACTCGCGGCGGGCCAACGCGACCTGTTCGGCCACCCCCCGGCCCACCCGCTCGGCCGGGACACCCCGCCCGCGGTACACCCCCGCCCGCTGGGAGCCGGCGAACCCGACCGCGAGCACCGCTTGCGCAGCGCAGGCGGCGTTCTTGCAGGTTCTCCAGGTCGCGGATCGCGTCGATCCGACCGGCATCATAGAAGCTCGTCGCCGAGCACTGTGTCATGGGCACTACGTCTGTGTCATCGGGCACTACGTCATTGAGCACTGTGCCATAGGGCACTACAGCATCGGGCGCGGCATCATGCGTGTCCTCGGGCACTACCCCGGCCGGGCACTGGGTGGCGGGGTGTGGCGCCGAACCGGCCGGGGCCACGGTGGGGCCTGCGTCGTGGTTCACGGGGTCGGCGCGGGCCCCGAGGATCCGCTCGACCGTGGCCAGCGCACCCGACAACCCGGCACACCCCTGGCACCCGGATCAACCACCCCATGGTATCGCTCATGTGTTCTATTCTAGAGCCCACCCGGCCCATCAGAAGGTCAAACACCACCCGACAACACCAATTTATCCACCTACCGTGGCGGCGATCCACGATCGCAACCCGGGCCGGTGGGCGCTCGCCTTCGGACCCCTGGATGTGTGAGCATGTGGGGGTGACCACGGCGAACACCATCCCCGACCTCGACCGCTTCGATCATGACGCCGCCTGGCGGCTGGGCCGAGACCTCGTCGAGCGATGCCACGAGCGGCACCTGTCGGTAACCGTCGATCCGCTTGGGGAACAGTTGGTGTTCCACGCCGCGATGCCCCGCACCAGCGCCGACAACGACCATTGGATCGAGGCAAGACCCGGATCGTCCAGCGGTTCGGCCAAGCCGACATACGACATCTGGCGGCTCCATGTGGCCGACGACGATCCGATCCCCTTCCTGACCGCGTTCGGCATGTCGCCGAGCGATACTTCCCGCGGGCGGGGCGGTGCCCATCCGGGTTCGCGGCACGATGGTCGGCGTCCTGGCAGTGTCCGGACTGGAATCGTCCGAAGACCACGATCTCGCCGTCGACGCCCTGCGCCGCCTCGACGAGCAGAGCCGCCCGCTGACCGCTGCCCGGGGATCGGCCCCGATCGGTGGTGGCCCCCGGTCAGCTCCGCCGCCTGAGCATCGCCCACAGCCCGACGACGGCGGCGAGGTAGATCACCCCGAGCGAGACGTGCACCCACTCGAGGCCGGCGTCCGCGAGCCCGATCTGGATGATGCACAGGATCGGCAGGCTCAGCGTGTGGAAGAAGACACCCTTGGTTCCGGTCTTCTGCATCCAGCGCCACGCGAACCAGGTGGCGACGAGGGCGGTGATCAGCGACAGGTAGCCGAACCCCCGTGGATCGACTTCATGGTGTCGTTGCCGTTGATCAGCACGACGATCGCGAACGCCAGCTGGATCAGGATCAGGCCCACAGCACACTCGCCGACGCCTTGAGGCGGGCCAGGGCGTCCGGGGTGGTCGGGGCGGGGTTGGTGGTGGCACTCATAGGTGTCAGGGTAGCCAGCCGGGACGCTCGGCCACGCCACGTCGTCGGCGGCGACCGGATACTCTGTGGGCGTCGACCTCCGCCTGAGCCGAAAGGCACCGAGATGAACGACATTCACGTCCGGCCCCTCAAGAACATCGTCGTGTTCTCGGGGTCCGGGCACCCGGTGCTCGCGTCCCGGATCTGCGACCACCTCGGCATCCCCTTGTCGGGTGTCGACATCACGCGATTCAGCAACGACTGCCTGCAGGCACAGTTGCTGGCGAACTGCCGGCAGAAGGACGTGTTCATCGTCCAGCCCATCGCGCCGCCCACACAGGAGAACCTCATGGAACTCCTCATGATGATCGACGCGGCCCGGGGGGCCTCGGCGGCGTCGATCACGGCCGTGCTGCCGCACTACGCCTACGCGAGATCCGACAAGAAGGATGCCTCCCGGATCAGCCTGGGTGGCCGACTGGTCGCCGATCTGCTCTCGACCGCCGGGGTTTCCCGGGTGGTGACGCTGACATTGCACTCCCCGCAGGTGCACGGTTTCTTCTCCGTCACCGTCGACCACCTCACCGCCCTCGGCATCCTGGCCGACCACTACCGCGGACGCGACCTCGAGGGCTACACGGTCGTCTCCCCCGACCTCGGCAACGCGAAGCAGGCATCGCTGCTGGCCCGGCTGCTCGGCGTGCCGGTGGCGGCCGGGTCGAAGCAGCGCAAGGCCGACGATGTCGTGGTCATCGACTCGATCGTCGGCGACGTCGCCGGGCGCAAGGCGATCGTGCTCGACGACGAGATCGCCACCGGCGGGAGCATCGTCGAACTGCTCAACCGGCTGCACGACTTCGGCTGCGTCGAGGCATCGATCGCCTGCACCCACGGCCTGTTCACCGGGCCCGCCGTCGACCGGCTGCGCAACCACCCGATGATCACCGAGGTGGTCGCCACCGACAGCGTCCCCCGCCCACTGGGTGGCCCGAACTCAAGGTGCGCAGTGTCGCCCCCCTGCTGGCCGACGCCATCCGCCGCATCCACGAGGGACGCAGCGTCTCGAAGCTGTTCCGTGGGATCGACCCGGCGTTCGAGCCGCCCCCAGACCGGCTGTTCTGAGGCGGGTGCCGCCGAGAATCCTGCGGATCTGCAGGCAACCGGCGCCTGCGGACGCCGCCGGCGCACGAAAGTCGCCGCTCGCCTGCCGATCCGGAGAAGGTCAGTCGCCGTCGGGCTCGGCGACTACCCAAGGGGCGAGGAACCACACCATCACCCAGGCCACGACGAGCGCCGGTGAGGCGACCGCGTAGGCCGGCGACCCGAGGCCGGAGAAGCCGATGAGGTCAAGCCCCAGCCACACACCGAGCGCCCACAACCCGGTGCTGAGCAGCAACGACAACACCCGCAGCCGCCCGCGTCCGCGCCGCAACTGGACGTGCAGCATCATCGCCAACCACGCGGCCAACACCATGATCACGACGCCGGCGATGAGCCCCGCCAGCGCTCCGACACCGAGCGCGCGGAGCAGGTCGCCGAGGTGCAATCCCCGGGTCGACGGGTGGGGATCGGTGAGGTCGAGGTAGGCCCCGACCACGCCCGCGCCCACGGTGGTCGACACCAGGGTCGTCACGAACCCGGCCAGCATCGCCCGCGGAGCCACGGCGGACGCCGGCACCTCGCCGCGCGTGCGGCGCCCCGGACGCCGGGCACTGCGGGACGCGCTGCGAGCCATGCTCGAAACGGTAGTCCGGGCCTCAGAACGGGAGGCTGTCGGTGACGCCGATCGGACGCCCGTGCTCGCGGTACCACTCGACCCCGAAGACCTCGCGGAACACCTCCTCGGGCATCGCCAGCATCATTCCGACGTCGCTGGTCTGGCTCGCGTGGCACGCCAACGCGGCGCGTTTGAGGTCGATCACCGACCCGACGTCGACCCGGAAGTGGATCTGCGCCTGCGGCATGCCGATGCCGTTGCCGTCGTCGCCCGGGCCATCGGGATTCCAGTCGGACTCAGCGTTGCCGGTGAGCGCCGCGAGACGGTCGCGGGTGGCCCGCGCGGCGTCCCGGTTCATCGTCGCCTCGAGCACCCGTGGACGCCTCGCGGCGAGCGTCGCCGCCCGATAGGCGACCGGGTGCACCTTGAGGTGGTCGGGGTGGCCGTAGTTGCCGTGCCAGTCGTAGCCGACGAGCACGTCGGCGTCCTCCTCGTCGAGGATCGCCGCCAGGCGTCCGGCGGCCTCGTCGAGGTCGGCCCGGTGGAAGCAGTCGGGGTTGTCGTTGGCCTCCCAGCCCTGCATGCCGGAGTCGGAGTAACCCAACCAGGCCACCCGCGCGGTGCCGACGACCTGCCCGGCCCGCTCGGCCTCGAGGTGGCGCCGGTCGACGACCGTCTCGCCCTCGGCCAGGTCGCTGGGAGCCTCGCCGTGGTCGCCGTCGGTGCCGAACACCACGACCACTCGGTGCCCGCCCCGGGAGGCCAGCGCGATGGTGCCCGAGGTCGAGGACGCCTCGTCGTCGGGGTGTGCGTGGAGGAACACGATCGTCGCCATGGGATGAGAGTATTTCAAACTTCATCCAGTTTCCGCTCACGGAGCGCGCAACCTCCCCGACGAGTCGCCCCGGACTTCTACTTCACCGGATGGGGCGTAGTTGCCCGTCGACGTCCCTCAGAACCCGGCGGACCGGCCCCGCGGTCCGATCACGCAGCCCTCCGACGAGCCCTGGCAACTGGATCGCGGGCATTCTCAGGTCGCGCGCCGGCGCGTATCATGTCCCCATGTCGGACTTGACCGACGCCGAGTACAGCCTGTTGGTGACGTTTCGGAACGCCTTGCGCGCCTTCATGGTCTGGAGCGAGCAGGAGGCTGTCAAGGAGGGATTGACCTCCCAGCAGCACCAGTTGCTGCTCGTGGTGCGGGCGCACAAGGGCGATGCCAGCGTCCGCGACGTCGCCTCTGCCCTGAAGATCCGGCACCACAGTGCCGTGGGCTTGGTCAGCCGGGCGGAAGTGATGCATCTTCTCGAACGCCGCCGCGATCCCAAGGACGCACGGGTGGTGAGACTCAGACTGACCCCGGAGGCAGCGGTCGTGCTGGAGCGCCTCAGCCGCGCCCATCTGGACGAACTGCAACGGGCGGCGGCCACACTCCACATTTCCGAGGAGTTCCTCCAGCAACTGTCCGCCGACTTCCTCCAGCACCTCCCTGGGCTCTACGCAGAGGGTTCGCCGTCGGCCTAGACTCGATCTCACGGAGCGTCGCAGCGCGATATATCTCCGGCCCGTTTGGGTACTAGGACAGCGAGCGGTTAAGCGATAGCCGCCTCTCATCGACCAGGGGAGGTCCATGATGAGCATGCTCGATGAGCTTGATCGACCAGCAGCCCTCCGCTCATATACGCCGGAGGAACTGACCGAGCTTGCTCGGGAGATCCGCCAGTTCCTTGTCGAATCGGTCTGCGCCACAGGCGGTCACCTCGGCTCGAACCTGGGCATCGTCGAGATCACCATGGCCCTGCACCGGGTGTTCCAGTCTCCTTTCACCCCCATCGTCTTCGACACCGGTCACCAGGCATACGTCCACAAGCTGTTGACCGGACGGCGCGGCGGCTTCAGCAAGCTGCGCTCCCGAGGCGGCCTCTCCGGCTACCCGAACAGGAGCGAGTCCAAGCACGATCTGGTCGAGAACTCCCACGCGTCGACGGCCCTTTCCTACGCGGACGGGCTGAGCAAGGCTTTCGAACTCACCGGCAGCGATCGCCCCGTGGTGGCCGTGGTGGGCGACGGCTCGCTCACGGGCGGCCTTGCCTGGGAGGCTCTGAACAACCTGGGGGTTTCACGCCGTCCGGTGATCGTCGTCCTGAATGACAATGGTCGCTCGTACTCCCCCACCGCGGGAGGACTGCCCCGCCACCTCCAGCGGCTGCATGACAGGGCCGGCTACGCGGCGCTCGTCGACATGCTGGGCGAGGCCGGTCCGCTCAGCCCGCCCGCCGAGTCCACCGCCACCGAATCCATCTTCACCTCGATCGGATTCACCTACATCGGACCAGTGCCCGGGCACGATCTGGCCGCCCTCGAAGACGCCTTCACCGAGGCCGGGCGCGTCCGCTCCCCCGTGCTGGTTCACTGCCTCACCCAGAAGGGCCGAGGCTACGCGCCGGCTGAGAACGACGACGCCGACCGGCTGCACAGCATCGGCATACTCAACGCCGCCACCGGACTACCAGTGCACAGCGCGCAAACGACGGCTTCGGGGGCCTCCACGTGGACCGATGCCTTCGCCCAGGCGATGCTGGAGGCCGGGACGCGCTATCCGGAACTGGTGGGCATCAGCGCGGCCATGCTCGGACCGACCGGACTTCAGCCCTTCGCGGATCGCTTTCCCGGAAGGTGCTTCGACGTCGGTATCGCCGAGCAGCACGCGGTGACTTCGGCCGCCGGCCTGGCCATGGGAGGCGCCCACCCCGTCGTCGCCCTCTACGCGACCTTCGCCGGGCGAGCCTTCGACCAACTCCTGCTCGATGTCGGCCTGCACCGGCTGCCCGTCACGCTGAGCCTCGATCGCGCAGGCATCACCGGCCCCGATGGTCCCAGCCACCATGGCATCTGGGATCTGGCCATGCTCGGCAACATTCCCGGAATGCGCGTCGCCGCTCCGCGTGATGCCACGACGTTGGTCGAAGAACTCCACGAAGCGGTCGCGGATCAGTCCGGGCCAACCGCGTTGCGCTTCCCCAAGAGCAGCCTGGGGCCGGCCATCCCGGCCGCGGAGCACCACGACGGCCTCGACGTACTACGGACGGGCGATCGGCCCACTGTGTTGGTCATCGCGGTCGGTGCCATGTCAGGGGCCGCCTTGGATGCGGCCACGACACTCGCAGCAGAGGGTATCGAGTGCACCGTCGTCGACCCGCGCTGGGTGCTTCCGGTCTCCGAACCGCTGGTCAGCCTCGCGGCGGGCTACTCCGTGGCCGTCACGGTCGAGGACGGCGTGCGCGTCGGCGGCGTCGGAGGCCGTATCGGCCAGGCGCTGTCCGCCACCGGCGCGGACACGACCGTGGTGAACATCGGCCTGCCGTGCGCGTACATCCCCCACGGCAGCCGAACCGAACTGCTGTCGCGCTTCGGACTGGACGCCCCGGGAATCGCCGGCACCATCCGGACCCTGATCGACCGGCCGGTGGTGGCGCGGCTTCATTCGACGAGCGGCCCACGGTGATTGCGTGACACGACGGCGAAAGGACGGCGGGGTGCGGACAGTACCGGCAGGCGCAGAATCGACGCGAACGGCGGAGGCCATGGGGCAGGAGAATTTCCCCGTCGCGCTGTCGGTTCTGCCCGGGCCCATCCGCGCCGACCTCATCGCCGTCTACCGGTTCGCCCGCTACGTCGACGACCTCGGCGACGAGGCGCCCGGTGAACGGGTACCGCTGCTCGAGCGGGTGAGGGAACAGGTTCTGCTCTTGTACGAGACGGGCGACGCCCAGGACGAGGCGGTGGCCGGGCTCGGCGGTCTCGTCGCCCGGACCGCGATGCCTTCCAGCGTCTGGCTGCGGCTCGTGGAGGCCAACCTCGTCGACCAGCGGCAGGTTCGCTATGAGACGTTCGAGGATCTGCTCGGGTATTGCCGGCTGTCCGCCAATCCGGTCGGGGAGATCGTCCTGTATCTCTTCGGGTGTGCCACCGCCGACCGCATCACCTTCTCAGACCGGATCTGCACCGGCCTGCAGCTGCTGAACCACTGGCAGGACGTGGGCGAGGACTACGCCCGTGGCCGGGTCTACCTGCCGCAACGCGATCTGCGGCGGTTCAACGTCGACGAAACGCTGCTGAACAGCCCGGTGGCCCCTGACGAACTCCGGGCCCTCATCGCCTTCGAGACCGACAGGGCCCTGGCGTGGCTCGACGCCGGGGCCCCGCTCGTCTCGACCCTTCGCGGCTGGCCGCGCCTCGCGGTCTCGGGCTATGTCGCGGGTGGCAGGGCGGCCGCGTCGCTGTTGGAGCGCAGCGGGCACGACCCGATGCGTGCGCAGAAGCCGTCCACATGGGACATCGCACGGATCTGGCTGGAGGCAACCGTGAGGTGGCCGGGATGAGCGTTGAGGCCGCCTATGCCGCGTGCGCCCAGATCACCCGCCGCGAAGCCAGGAACTTCTCCTACGGGATCCGTCTGCTGCCCGGCACCAAACGCCAGGCCATGTGCGCGATCTATGCCTTCGCCCGGCGCATCGACGACATCGGCGACGGCACGATGGCCAGGGAGCAGAAACTGCTGGCCCTGTCCGCTACGGCCGAGAGTCTGCGGGAGCTGATTCGCGACGGTGCGCCGGCACGACGGGACGACCCCGTACTCGTGGCCCTCGCCGATGCCGCCGCACGGTTCCCGATCCCGCTGGAGGCCTTCGACGAGCTGATCGAGGGCTGCCGCGCGGACGTCGAGGGCCGGACGTATCAGAGCTTCGACGGGCTGGTGGGTTACTGCCGCTGCGTGGCGGGGTCCATCGGACGACTCTCGTTGGGCGTCTACGATCCGCCTGAGCCCGAACGGGCCCAACCTCTGGCAGACTCCCTCGGAGTCGCGCTGCAGCTGACCAACATCCTGCGCGACCTGCGCGAAGACCGTCAGGTCGGGCGGGTGTATCTGCCCAGCGAGGACCTTGATCGTTTCGGCTGCACCCTCGAGCTCGACAGCGCGGGGAATCTGGCGGATCCACCCGACAAGTTCGCCGCCCTGGTCCGGTTCGAGGCAGAGCGGGCCGAAGCCTGGTACGCCGACGGCCTGGCGTTGCTGCCGCTGCTGGATCACCGCAGCGCCGCCTGTACCGCCGCGATGGCGGGCATCTACCATCGGCTGCTGGGCGGGATAGCCGCAGATCCCGAGGTCGTGCGGGCTCAACGCCTGTCGCTGCCCCCGACGAGGAAGCTGCGAGTCGCGCTCCGGGCGGTCGTGCGGGGTCGGGCATGAGCGGGCCCAACAGCGCAGTCGTGGTGGGAGGCGGCCTGGCCGGCATCACCGCGGCGATCGCCCTGGCCGAACGGGGAACTCGCGTCACCTTGTTGGAGTCCCGGCCACGCTTGGGCGGTGCGACCTATTCCTTCCACAGGGAAGATCTCACGGTCGACACCGGCCAGCACGTGCTGCTGCGCTGCTACAGCCGGTACCAAGAGCTTCTGGCCCGGCTGGGGGCGCTGGACCGCATCGCCATCCAGGACCGCCTCGACGTTCCGGTGCTGACCCCCCACCACCGCCCGTCCCGGCTCCGTCGCGGCCGGCACGGCCCCGCCCCGCTCCATCTGCTTCCCGCGCTGGCCGGCTACGGGGCGCTGCCCCCCGCGGAACGTCTCCGCGCCGTACTCGCCGCCCGCGCATTGCGTAGCGTCGACCCGGATGACCCGGCCAGCGACGGCGTCACCTTCGGCGCCTGGCTCCGTCGGCGGGGGCAGACGTCGTCCGCCGTCACGCGACTGTGGGGACTGCTGTGTATCGCCGCGTTGAACATCGCCCCGGACGACGCGTCGCTGGCGTTGGCGGCGAAGGTGTTCCAGACCGGACTCCTCGACGATGTCGGGGCTGGGGACATCGGCGTTCCCCTGGTCCCGCTGTCCGAGCTGCACGATGCGCCTGCCCGGGCAGCGTTCGCGCGGCTCGGCATCAGCCTGCACACCGGGCACCGGGTGCGCGGCATCGACGAGTCGAGGCGCGGCGTCACGGTACGAACCGACGCGGGCGAAGTCGAGGCGGACGCCGTCGTGCTGGCCGTGCCGCACTCCACCGCCGCCCGGCTGGCTCCGGCTGCCGCGGTGCCTGAGCAGCGTTGGGACGAGCTCGGAGACGCAGCTATCGTGAACGTGCATGTCCTCTACGACCGGCCGGTCACCACCATGCCATTGGCCGCGGTGCTCGACTCCGGCAGCTGGTGGGTATTCGACCGCACGCACGCGGCCGGCGCCACTCGCGGCCAATATCTCGTCTCATCGCTGTCGGCCGCGACCGAGGAGATCTCGATGCCCGCAGAGCTGATCCGCACCCGTCACCTCGCCGCGCTGGCCGCGGTCTTCCCGGCCGCCCGAACCGCCTCGGTGATCGACTCCTTCGTGACCCGCGAACCCCGAGCCACGTTCCGCCAGGGTGCCGGCACCCGCGCACTGCGGCCACCGACCGCGACCCGCTGGCCCCGCCTCGTACTGGCCGGCGCCTGGACCGCCACCGGCTGGCCGGACACGATGGAGGGCGCCGTTCGCAGCGGCCTGGCCGCCGCCGAAACACTCGCCGTCTCGCTCAAGCCGAACGCAATGTCAAGGGAAGGGATTGCATGACCGCCACCGTGAGCATCCTGGCCGAAGGACAGCGGCGCATCGACGCGCCGCTGCGTGCCGCGCTGGACCGACTTGATCCCGCGACGCGGCACGTCTGCGGTTACCATCTGGGCTTTTGGGACAGCGAGTCCATTCCGACGTCGGGTGCGGGAAAGGGAATCCGGCCTGCTCTGGCGTTGCTGTCGACCCGTGCGGCCGGCGCCGGTGACGAGGTCGGGGTGCCGGCGGCGGTGGCGTGCGAACTCATCCACAACTTCTCTCTTCTCCACGACGACGTGATGGACCACGACACCGAACGTCGACACCGGAAGACGGCCTGGGCCCAGTTCGGCGTTCCCGCGGCGATCCTCGCCGGCGACGCCCTCTGCTCGCTCGCGAGCGAGGTGCTGGCCGAGGCGCCCTCGCCCACCAAGGACTGGGCCCTTCGATGCCTCACCGCCAGCACCCGCCGGTTGATTGCCGGACAGGCCGCCGATCTCGCGTTCGAGACCCAGGAGCAGGTCAGTCTCGAGGAGTGCCTGAAGATGGCCGCGGACAAGACCGGCGCCCTGATGGCCTGCTCGGCCTCGCTCGGCGCCGTCCTCGCCGACGCGCCCGCGGAACTGGCCATGGGCCTGGCCGAGTTCGGGGAGCACCTGGGCCTGGCGTTCCAGCTCGCCGACGACATCCTGGGTATCTGGGGCAAGCAGGAACGCACCGGGAAACCCGTCCTGTCCGACCTCCGCTCACGGAAGAAGTCGATGCCGGTGGTGTACGCGCTGACGTCCGGAACACCGGCAGGAGACCGTTTGGCCGTGCTCTATCGACACCGCGGTGAGTTCAGCGAAGCCCAGCTGGACGAGGCCGCGGGTCTGATCGACGAGGCCGGTGGCAAGGACTGGACCGAGCAGCGCGCCGATGACGAGCTTGAGACCGCGTTGGCCAGAATCGACTCCCTGCCGCTGCCCGAGCCGGTGGCCGAAGAGTTCACCACGCTGGCCCGGCAGCTCACCCACCGGGACCGCTGAGGGTACACAAGCCATGTGAGAGGAGCAGCCGCACCGATGACCACGACCGATAGAGACCTGTCCGCCGGAAGTCTGCGCCCGGCGGAGGCTCCCGCGGACGGCGCAGCGCCCCAACTGTGCCTGGACGCCGCCATCCAGCACCTCCTGGAGCTCCAGCACGACGGCGGCTGGTGGCAGGGTGAGCTGGAAACAAACGTCACCATGGATGCCGAGGATCTGTTGATGCGCCAGTTCCTCGGGATCCGGACGGCAGAACAGACCGCGCAGTCTGCCCGCTGGATCCGCAGTCAGCAGCGCGCCGACGGGTCCTGGGCGAACTTCTACGGTGGCCCGCCGGATCCGTCGACGACGGCGGAGGCCTACGTGGCACTGCGACTGGCCGGCGACGCCCCCGAGGAGCCGCACATGCGCTCGGCCCGCGACGTCGTCCTCGACCACGGGGGCCTCGAGCGGACCCGCGTCTTCACCCGCATCTGGCTCGCCCTGTTCGGGGCCTGGAGCTGGGATGAGGTGCCCGCGCTACCGCCGGAGGTGGTCTTCCTGCCGCCCCAGGTTCCGCTGAACCTGTACGACTTCGCTTGCTGGGCGCGCCAGACGATCGCGCCCTTGACTGTTCTGTCTGCGTTGCGTCCGCGGGCCGAACTGGGCTTCGACCTGGACGAACTGCACGCCGGTGCCGCCGCCGGCCGCCCCGCCTCCGGGTCGACACCCGCAGGGCGCGCTTTCGACCTGCTCGACTCGGTACTGCACCGCTATGAATCGATCCGGCACGCCCACCGCCACTTCCCGGGGGGTCGCCTACGGGCCGCGGCGCTGCGCCGCACCACCGAGTGGATCGTCGACCGTCAGGAAGCCGACGGTTCCTGGGGTGGCATCCAGCCTCCGTGGGTCTACTCCCTCATGGCGCTGCGTGCCTACGGATACGCACTCGATGACCCGGTGATGGTCCGGGGCCTGGCCGGCTGGGACAGGTTCACCATCACCGAAGAGACCGACGACGGCCCGGTGCGCCGAATGGAGGCCTGCCAGTCGCCCGTCTGGGACACCGCTCTGGCGCTCACAGCGCTGGCCGATGCGGGCCTGCCCCGGGGCCACCCTTCACTGGAGCGGGCCGCCGACTGGCTCTGTGCGGAGGAGATCCGGGTGCGCGGAGACTGGGCCGTGCGGCGTCCCCACGTGCCGGCCGGCGGCTGGGCTTTCGAGTTCGACAACGACGGTTACCCCGACATCGACGACGCCGCCGAGGTGATCATGGCGATCGACTGTGCCCTGCCCGCGCCGGAGCGCGGCGCGGCCGCCTCACGCGGCAGCGACTGGATCCTCGGGATGCAGAGCCGCGACGGCGGATGGGCGGCCTTCGACGCCGACAACACCCGCGAACTGGCATATCAACTGCCCTTCTGCGACTTCGGGGCCGTCATCGATCCGCCCAGCGCCGACGTCACCGCCCACGTCGTCGAAATGCTGGCCAGGCGCGGTGAGGAGGGGCCGGCGCTGGCGCGCGGAGTGCGCTGGCTGCTCGACCACCAGGAAGCGGACGGCTCCTGGTTCGGGCGTTGGGGTGCCAATCACGTCTATGGCACCGGAGCAGTGGTCCCTGCCCTGACATCGGCCGGCCTTGCGAGCGACAGCGGCCCGGTGCGCAGGGCGGTCCAATGGCTGTGCACGCATCAGAATGCCGACGGCGGCTGGGGCGAGGATCTGCGCTCCTACCAGGACTCGGATTGGGTCGGCCGCGGTGAGTCGACGGCATCGCAGACGGCGTGGGCGCTGCTGGCGCTGCATGCTGCAGACGCGGTCGACGGTGACGCCGCGCGGCGCGGGGTGGATTGGCTCGTGACCCACCAGCGCCCCGACGGCGGCTGGGACGAACCCCAGTACACCGGGACGGGTTTTCCCGGCGACTTCTACATCAACTACCACCTGTACCGCCTGGTGTTTCCGGTGAGTGCATTGGGCCGTTGCCTGAGGAGGTCTGCACGATGACGGGGATGATTCTGTGCGCACCGAGCCGACTCGAAGCCGCCGCCCTCAAGCGAACCGTGCGGGACGGCACCGTCGTCCAGTCGGGGATCGGGCGGAAGGCCGCGTCGAAGACGCTCGGCAACCCGGCCCTCAGACGTGCTGCTGCGCTTGCCGTCGCGGGTGTGGGCGGAGGCCTGCGCGCTGACCTCGCACCCGGCGACGTCGTCGTGGCGACCGAGGTCCGCGGCGCCGACCGCACCATCGAATGCCCGAGCGCCCCGATGCTGGCGGCCACCCTCCGCCGCCTGGGGCTGCGGGTCGTCACCGGGCCGATCGTCAGCGTGGATCACGTGGTGGTCTCTCCCGAGCGTGAGGAACTGGCTGCCACGGGGGCCATCTGCGTCGACATGGAGTCCGCCGACGTGCTGGCGGCGGCGCCCAACGCCGCGGTGGCAGCGGTGCGCGTCATCGCCGACCCCGCCGGCGCCGCGCTGCTGCGGCCCGCCACCGTCGGCCGCATGGCCACCGCCCTGCGCGTCCTCCCCCGCGTCGGAGCCGGCATGCAGATCTGGGGAAGGGCGGTGGGGCGGCGCCAGGTCCTCCTGGCCGGCCCGCGTTCCTTCTGCGCAGGCGTCGTCCGCGCCATCGACGTCGTCGAGCTGGCCCTCAAGCAGCGAGGTGCTCCGATCTACGTGCGCAAGCAGATCGTGCACAACACGCACGTGGTGCAGGATCTCGCCGAGCGGGGTGCCGTCTTCGTCGACGAACTTGACGAGGTCCCGTCGGGCGCCACGGTCGTCTTCTCGGCCCACGGCGTCTCGCCCGCTGTCCGTGCGGAGGCTGAACGTCGCAGACTCGACGTCATCGACGCCACCTGCCCTCTGGTGCAGAAGGTGCACGCCGAGGTGCGGAGGTTCGCCGATGCGGGTGACACGGTGATCTTCTTGGGCCACGCAGGCCACGAGGAGGCCGAAGGAACCATGGGGGAGCGCCCGGCGAACACACTGCTGGTGCAGGACGCCAACGATGCGCGCACGGTCGCGGTCGCCGATCCCGACCGAGTCTCCTACATCAGTCAGACCACCCTGGCCGCAGACGAGGTGGCCGAGTTGATCGACATTCTCCAGGCCCGGTTCCCCAACCTCAGGGAGCCGGCCTCCGAAGACATCTGCTATGCGACCACCAACCGTCAGATGGCACTGGCCGAGGTGGCCAAGGACGCCGGGCTCGCCCTCGTCGTGGGCTCACTCAACTCGTCCAATTCGCAACGCCTGGTAGAAAAGGCAGAGCGGGTTGGCACCGCCGCACATCTCATCGATGATGTGGCGGCCATCGACCTGGAGTGGCTCGATGGCGTGGGGGTGGTTGCCCTCACCGCGGGAGCTTCCGCCCCCCAGGAATTGGTGGATGGCGTCATAGCCGGGCTACGCGGCCTTGGCGCTGTCGACGTACTGGAAAATGGAATCGCCGAAGAACACGTCCAATTCACATTACCGAAGGAGGTGCGCCACCATGAGCGTGCCCTTGCGCCAGAATCTGAGAATGGCCGGTTATCTGGCCACACAGAAGATCAAAGGCAATAAGAAATTTCCGCTGCTGGTGGAACTTGAGCCACTGTTCGCCTGCAATCTGGGCTGCGCAGGCTGCGGAAAGATCCAGCACCCGGCAGACGAACTGCGCCGCCGGATGCCGGTCGAGCAGGCCGTCAACGCGATCCAGGAATGCGGCGCGCCGATGGTGTCCATCGCCGGCGGTGAGCCACTCATGCATCCCGAGATCGATCGCATCGTCAACGAGCTCGTCGCCCAGAAGAAGTTCGTCTATCTGTGCACCAACGCCCTTCTGGTGCGCAAGTGGTGGGACAAATTCGACTTCAAGCCGTCGCCGTACTTCGCCTTCACCATCCACCTGGACGGGCTGCGGGAGCGCCACGACAAGTCCGTGTGCCAGGACGGGGTCTTCGATGAGGCCGTCGAGTCGATCCGCTGGCTGCAGGACCGGGGATTCAGGGTCACCACCAACACCACCATCTTCAACACCGACACCCCGAAGACGATCATCGACGTGATGGATTTCCTCAACGACGACCTCAAGGTCGACCAGATGATGATCTCCCCCGCCTACGCGTACGAGAAGGCGCCCGATCAGGAGCACTTCCCGGGGGTCGAGGAAACCCGCGCCCTGTTCTCCAGGGCCTTCGCCAACGGCAACCGGAAGCGCTGGCGGTTGAACCACACGCCGCTCTTCCTGGATTTCCTTGAGGGCAAGCGCGATTTCCAATGCACTGCCTGGGGAATCCCCAGCTATTCTTTGTTCGGCTGGCAGAAGCCCTGCTACCTGATGTCGGACGGCTATGCCGCCACCTACAAAGAACTGATCGAAGAGACCGACTGGGATAAGTACGGCCGCGGACGCGATCCCCGTTGCGCCAACTGCCTGGCGCACTGCGGCTACGAACCCACGGCCGTGATGGCCACGATGGGTTCACTCCGGGAGTCACTGCGGGCGATGGCCGGCTGAGCCCCGGGGAACTGGTCCGAAGGAGCGACGGCCCGCGCCGCCGCCGAGCACCGGTTGAGGCTCGACGGCGGCTTGGTGCCCCTCAGCCCCAGCGCCCAGCCAGTCGCGCGTAGGCCTCCGGACTGCAGGCCTGCAGTGCGATCGGCACGCGGAGCCAGCCCGGAACCACCGCCTGCGCCTGTCCCCGCTGCACCGCACGCAGCAGAACCGCAGCCACGGTGGACGCCGGCACCGGACGTGGGAAGCGCCGCTGGTAGGCCATCCCACGGCGCTCGAAGAACGGCGTGTTCACCACGCCGGGAATGAGGGTCGTCACGCCGACTCCGCTGCCGCTCAGTTCCGCCCGGAGGCTCGCAGCGAAGGTGCCCAGTGCCGCCTTGGAGGCGGCGTACTCCGCTTCCCCCGCTACCCCCAGCACACCGGCGATCGAGCCGACGAAGACCAGACGCCCGGAGCCGCGGCTCAGCATCGCGGGCAGCAGCGCGCGTGTCAGCCGCACCGGAACCAGGTAATTCGTGGTGAGCAGCGCGGCATCGTCGTCGGTGGCCGTTCCTCCGGCCTCGCCCACTCTCGCGTATCGACCGATCCCGGCGCAGTGAACCACGAGGTCTGGCAGCGGGAAGCACTGCGCGGCATCGATCACCCGTGAGAGGCCCTCCGGCCGGGTGAGGTCGGCCACAATGGCTTTCCCCCCGGTCTCCGCGGCCACTTCGGCCAGCCGTGGGCTGTCTCGTCCGGTGAGGAGTGTGTGGCAACCGGCGCGGGCGAAGGCCAGGGCGATGGCCCTGCCGATGCCCGATGAGGCCCCGGTGATGAGCGCGCTGCTGCCCTTCAAGTCGGTCATTCGGCCCATATCCCTACTGCACCTCCGGCATGTCCGACCCCTCACCCTGCTCACTGATGCGTTCGCCGACCGCCTGCGCCCTGTGCTCCAGCAGGACGATCCCGGCAGTCATCACGACCAGCGAGATCACCTGCGCGGCCGTCGCTCCAGGACCGCCGGCCAGGGGTTCCCCCAGCCATACCGCACCGGCGATGATCGAGACGACAGGGTCACCGACGGTGATGACCGCCACCGCCACCGAGCCCACTCGGCCCTCCTGGAAGGTGTGCTGATTCAGCAGGAATCCCGCGGGGCCGAGGACGACCACCGCGTAGAGCTGCCACTGGCTCAGCAGGGTGGCCAGGTCAACCGACACGACGAGGCTGTGCACCAGACTGGCGGTGACGCCGTAACAGACCGCCGATGCCACCGCCAAGGGCAGCGCCCGGAAGCGACGGGCGACTCTCGCGGCCAGCAGCAGGCACACCGCGACGACGCCGGCGAACGCCACACCGAGAGGCCAGACCGGACCCTGCATGTGGCCGCCGCTCTGGGTGGGCTTCGCGGCGATGAGAAACCCGCTGATCCCCACCGTGGTCAGCAATGCGGCGCCCAGCAGGCGCCAATCCGGTGCCTGGCGCATGGTGGCGGCCGCGATGCCCAGGTAGAACAGCACGCCGGTGGCGAGAATGGGCTGGACCAGGCTCAGCGCCCCGAACGACAGTGCTGTCGCCTGCAGGGCGAACCCCAACGCACCCAGCACGATGCTCCATCTGAAGGCCGGAACCCGAATCAGGTCCAGGAGCAGCCGTGGCCGGAGCGAACCAGACGATGGCGCCTGCTGACTCACCCTGTGCTGGACCAGTCCGGCCCACCCGAAGCATGCCGCCGCACCGACGGCGGGGAGCACGGCCCAGATCTGTGCGGCTTCCACCTAACCGGCCGCCTTGGCGGACTCGGACCCGGTGCCGGCGCTGGATCCACGTCCGGATCCTGGATCCTTTCCCTGGGCCGGGCCGTGGGAAGCCGCGCCGCTCCGCAGGGTGTCGGCGAGGGCCGCCTCCAGGGCCGCCGTCACCTGCCCCTTGTCGAGACCGAGGGCGGGGTCGGACAGGATCCCGACGCCGACCGTATCCCCGGCAATGACCGTCCCCACTGTGATCGGGACTCCCTCGGTCAGCGGCAGGACCGGGTAGATGGCGGTGACCGGGGCTCCACCGCACCAGCGCGGGCCGCGGGCGCCGGGCATGTAGGTCACGATCGAGTTGAAGAACCGCCGGTTGTAGACCAGACGGGCAAAGCCGGCATGGACGGCCGACGGGAGCCTTCCGGCAACCTGCATCACCAGTTGCGCGGCCTCAGGTTCCCCTCGCCCCATCTGACGGCGAAGGCGAGCGCGGACCTCGGCGACCCGACGGTCCGGCGCCATCGGACCCATCGGCAGGTCGAGAGCCAGGCTTCCCGTCCAGTTTCCGAAGATGCGGTCGAGCAGGGGCGCCCGCATCGCCACCGGCACCATCACCCGTAAGGGCGTCCCGTCGGACAGGAGTGCGTGGTCGCCGAGCAGCCGACCGAGCGCGTCGGCGATGACCGAGAGCGTCACTTCGTGCGACTGAGCGTGCAACGACCGCGCGGCCTCCCGCAGCCGGTTCTTCGGCAGGGCGACCCGGACGAACTGACGCTCCGGGCCGGACAGGTCGCCCCGGTTCATCGGATGACGAGGCGCTGTGCGGTGGCCGGCGAGGCTCCCGAGGCCGAGGGCGGTCCGACCCACGGAACGGAGTCGGTCGATGCCGGAACCGGCCTTCCCGCGGCCCATGGCGCGCCGGCTCGCCGCCTGCTTGGGGGGCAGAGCCTTCTGTCGCGTCCGCGAGTGGCCCGCCGCGGTGCCCCGCTCGCGCAGGGGATCGTCGGCTCCGGCGGTGAGCAGCCGGTCGAGCAGGCCCAGCGCGGAGACCCCGTCGCCCAAGGCGTGGTGCATCTTCACCGCCAGTACCGCGTGGCCACCGGGTTGGCCGCGCACCAACAGCATCTGCCACCCCGGACGATCCTCGGGCAGCGGCACCGACCAGAAGCGGTCGACGGCGTCGTCGACTTCGCGCTCCCCCGCGCCCGCCGGCAGCACACACTCGGACACGTGCCGGTCGATGTCCAGGGACTCCTCGAGCGTCCAGCCGGCCTTCGGACCACGGACGAGGCGGCGACGCAGCGGTGCCAGCCCCCGCACCCGCGGCGCGAGTTCGCTGCGGAGAGTCGACACATCGAGTGCATGCCCCGGGGCGACGGGGCCGAGGTCCAGAACCGCCCCGATCTCCTGCTTCACGCCGGCCGATTCCACATGGGTGAAGAATGCGTCCGCCGGGCGGAGCGGCCATGGACGGCGCACCTCGGGCGGGGCGGGTCGCCGCGTGGCCAGTTCGATCAAGGCGGAACGCACATCCTTCTCGGGCTGGTGCCCGCGCGCGTTGCGCTCCAGCGCCTCGAAAGCCTCGCGGTCGGCAACGCCGGTGCGAACGTAGTTGACGAGCCGCTCTTCGTCGGCACAGATGTCGGCCAGACCGCTGACGACCATCAGTTGCGCGTTCGCGGCCCCGTGGGCGGCGATCGGGCGGGTCATCAGCAGCGGCCGGTTGCAGGCGAGAGCCTCCAGGGCCGAGGCCCCACCGGCATTGGTCAGCACGAGATCGGCCGAGCGGACATAGGCGTCCATCTCCGATGTCCAGCCCAGCGCCACCAGGCGTTCCGGTGGCACGCGAAGGTCTTCCAGCCGGGCGCGGGTCGCGGTGTTGTGGCCACACGCCGCCACCACCTGAACCTCCGGCGCGGCCGCCAGCAGCGCCTGCACCGTGCTCACGACATCACCGAAAGCGTAGGCGCCGGCGGTCACCAGCACGACGAACGAGTCGACGGACAGGCCCACGCTCTGACGCGCGGCCTGCTTGTCGCCCGGAACGAATGCCGATATGACCGGGGGCGCGCAGACCTGGACATTGCACCCCGGTTCGACGGAACGCGCATGCGGCCCGGCCACGTCGTGCATCACGAAGTTGACGTCAAGGTCGCGGTAGACCCAGAAGGGATGCGGGGCGAAGTCGGAGACCCACGCGGCGCACGGCACGCTGAGGCCGCGACGGCGGCGCAACCAGGCCAAACCGGAACTCGCCAGCGGATACGTGGAGAGGATCAGGTCAGGATCAAAGGCGTCGATCTGCGCTGCCAACCGCCAGCCGCACCAGACCCCTGTGAACTCCTTGGACGCGCGCGCGAACCAACGGTGCCGCCAGAGCGCTGAATAGAAGAGCTCGTACAGCCCCGGGGCGCTCTCCACACTGGTGACGTAGATGTTCCGGAAGAGGGAGCCGATCCGGGGTCCGAGGATGTCGTCGAGGGTGTCGAGACGGCGGATCTCGCTGCCGGGCCACAGCCCACGGACCGCCTCCTCCAACCCGTCGGCCGTCGCGTTGTGGCCACCGCCCATCGAGGCGGAAATGGTCAGCACCCGCCGCGGGGCACCGTCGTTCGCGTCGGCTGGGCCCCGGTCGGAGAATCCATTCGGCTTCGGCATGGACCCATGATGCCCCCCAACCAAGCCCCCTCCGCAAGCACCAGAAGTCGCCCGGGGTGTCACTCCGGCGCGTCGCCCGGTGTGTCACTCCGGCGGCCTCACGGCGTTGACGTGCCCGCCGGACGGGGGCAGTATCCAGAACATGTCGGCGAACCGGACCGGCCACGACGGCGGCCCGGGCTCCGGGCACGATCCCCGCAGCCCGGGCCGCGTCAGCCGTTACGCCCGCCTCCGGCTGTCCATCGGACGCCATCCCTCGGATGTCGTGCGGATCGCGATCGCGGCCGGGGCCGTGATCGCCTGCCGGCTGGTCGCCGCGGTCCCAGGAACCAATCCGGTGGAGGCGGCCATCGCCTCACAGCTGCAGCGCCTGCCGGATTGGTGGCTCCCTGTCTGGGAAGGCCTCAGCTGGCTGGGCTGGTGGCCGGGCATCGTTGCCGCGGTCGGGCTCGCCCTCTACCTCGGACGCATCCGCCTCGGCGTGTCGTTGGCCGTCGCCGGTGCCTCCGCCTGGCTCCTCGCCGTCGTCATCAGCTGGACGGTCGCCCCGCGCCCCGTTCCAGCAGGCGTCCGCTCACGGATCGTCACCGCCTCGGGCGCCGGAGCCTTCGACTTCCCCGACGAACGCAGCGCCGTCATTGCCGCGCTCGCGTCGGTTTCCACCCCCTACCTCAGTCGGCCCGCGCGGAATGGGAGTTGGATCCTGGTGGTGCTCGTCGCCACGGGAGATGTCTCCTCGGGTCGGAATCTGCCGGTAGGGGTCTTCGCGGGTGTGGTCCTGGGCTGGGGCATCGGCAAGCTCGTTCACATCCTTTTGGGTGCACCCGGACGGAGGACGCCCGCATCGGCCATCCAGGAGGCCGTGGAACAGGGCGGTCTGAGGGGAGCCCGAATCGTTCCGGTGCACCGCGGATTCCTGCAGCCGCAGGAATACTGCATCGTCGACGCCGAGGGGACTCGGTTCCGGATGAAGACTGTCCGCAGGCTCCACCGCCGCGCCGGGCCACTGCACTGGCTGCGCAACAGGCTTGCCTCGGTCGACATCGAGCACGACGCCGGGCTGTCCACTCCGCTGCACGAGGTGGAGCACGAAGCGTATGTCACCCTTCTTGCCGAAAGGGGCGGCGTCGACACGGTACCGGTGGTGATGACCGGCAAGATCGTCGACGGACCGCCGTTCCTCGTCTGCCGCGACGTCGCCGGGCGGCCGCTGTCGGCACTCACCGCCGACGAGGTCGGCGAGCCCCTTCTCGATGCGATCTGGACCAACGTCACCAAGCTCGCCGGCTCACGCATCGCCCACCACGACCTGCGCGCCCAGAACATCGTGGTGAACGAATCCGGTCAGCCTCGCATCTCCGGCTTCACGTTCAGCAAGATCGGTGGCGCCGAGGCCGAGCACTGGCAGGACGCCGCGGAGATGCTGGTCTCCTTGGCCTCGGTCGTGGGACCGGACCGGGCCATCGCCAGCATCCTGCGCGCCTTCCCCCGCGACGTGCTCGTGCAGGTGTTGCCCTACCTTCAACGGGTCGTGTTGCACCGGCGCCTCCGTCGCCAGCTCGCCTCGGAGGGTGGGGTGCTGGCGACGCTGCAGGAAGGTCTGGCCGAGCGGATCGAGGCTCCGGTGCCTTCCCTCCGGTTTCCGATCCGTCTCTCGACCATGCTGGTGCTGGTCGTCGGCGGACTGGCCGTCTACCTCCTCCTGCCCGAACTGGCCCACATCGACCAGGTACTGGTGCTGCTGGCCGAAGGGGACCGTCGCTGGCTGGCCGCGACCGTGGTCATCGGGCTGTTGGCCATCGTGGCCTCGGCCGTCTCGGTCGTGGGCTCATGCACACGGCGGCTGCCGATCGGAAAGACCATCGCCGTCCAGACCGCGGCGGCGTTCACGGGGCGGACGACCGCGGCGGGGATCGGCTTCTACCGGGTCAACTGGGTCTTCCTGGAGCGCCTCGGATTGCGCGGGACGCAGATCGTTGCGGCGATAGGCCTCAACCGGCTTGCTACCGGGCTGGTCAATGCGGTGGGCACCGTCCTCGGGCTGGTGGTCATCGGTGGGGCGGTTCCCGTCGGCCGCGCCGGGGCGCTCCTGAGCTGGCCGGTGGCGGTGGGCGCGGCGGTCCTGGTGCTGGCAGCCGGCCTCCTCCTGGCCTCACCCTTCGGACGCCGCAGGCTTCTGCGTCCCGGTCTCGCATGGCTCCGCGAGATCAGGCAGGAGACCTCTCCACTGCTGCGCAGCCCGCTCCGGGCTGTGCAGCTCACCTTCGGCTGCGTGACTTACCTGCTGCTCTCGGCCTCAGCCTTGGCGACGACCCTCGCGGCCTTCACTCCCACATTCCCCGTGGTGCCCGTGCTCGCCGTGTTCGTGGTCGGGTCCACGCTCGGCCAGCTCGCGCCCACTCCTGGCGGTCTGGGCGCGGTCGAGGCGGCCATGATCGCAGGCCTGACAACAATCGGTGTGACACCGTCCAATGCCATCGCCGCTGTGCTCAGCTCACGGCTGCTCACCTATTGGTTCCCCGTACTGCCCGGCATCGCCGCCTTCCGAATCCTCCAGTACCAGGGCGTGCTCTGACCGGCGCACTGCCGTGGTCACGCGCGACGCAGCGGTAGCGGCCGCGAGAGCGCAGGGAGTTCGGATAACTGGCTCCGAAGTGGACCACCGACGCCACGGCGGCCACCAGGTGGGGTTCCGGGACGAGGCCCGCCACTGGCCCTGCCATGCCCGAATCGGGGGAACTCGGCCGCTCAGGCCGGGCCGCCGTCAGTGATGTCCCAGCCGTCGGTGGTCACCAGAACGGCATGCGCGGCCGAGGCGGAGTACGTGCTGTGACCCGCATCGAACGAGACACGGTGCTGAACCGACTGTGACGCCCAACCGGTCAGCAGGGCGTCGTAGTTCGCGGTGGACAACGTGTCGCCGAAGAACAGGCCGCTCATGTCGACGACGTGGCCGACGTCCCATCCGCCGAGATCCTGATCGAAGGCGTAGTCGAACATGAACATGTCACCCATCTGTGTGACGTTCCCCGTGTTCCACGAATCGAGTGGCTGATTGAACGGCGTCCCCACGAACATGGAGCGCATGTCCGTGACGCTGCTGGTGTTCCACGTCGACAGTGGCTGGTTGAACGCGGAAGCGTAGTAGAACATCGAGTTCATGTCAGTGGCCCTGCCCGTGTCCCACCCACCGAGGGGTTGATCGAACGCTTTCGCGAACAGGAACATCGAGTTCGTCGTCGCGACACGGCTGGTATCCCACGCGCCGATGGGCTGGTCGAATGAATCCGCGAACAGGAACATGCCGCTCATGTCGGTGACGCTGCCGGTGTCCCACGCCCCGACAGGCTGGTTGAACGCACGAGCCGTGTCGAACATATGGCTCATGTCCATGACCCGGCTCGTGTCCCACGTCCCGACCGACTGGTTGAAGGCAGCAGCAGAGTCGAACATGCCAGACATGTTGGTGACGCTGCTCGTGTCCCATGCCCCCAGGGGCTGGTTGAACTTGTATGTGGTTGCGAACATCCCACTCATGTCCGCGACGCGGCCGGTGTTCCATGTGCCCAGTGGCTGATCGAACGCATCCGCGTGAGCGAACAGACCGCCCATGTCGGTCACGTTGCTCGTGTCCCAGTCCCCGACCGGTTGGTTGAACGCCCGGGCGCGGCTGAACATCGCCCGCATGTCCGTGACATTGCCTGTGCTCCAGCCGTCGATGGGCTGGTTGAACGCCACCGCGTAGTCGAACATGTGGCTCATGTCGGTCACGCTGCCGGTGTTCCACCTGCCGATGGGCTGGTTGAACTTGTACGCGCTGGTGAACATGGCACTCATGTCGGTGACGTGACTCGTGTCCCACCCGCTGATGTCCTGGTTGAAGGCGATCGCGTCCCCGAACATGGCGCTGAGGTCGGTGGCCGTGGCCGGCAGGGTGCTCGGGACCACGGTCAAGTGATAGGCGTACGCGAAGGCGTTCGAATAGTCGGATACTCCGAGGTCACCGAAGCTGGCGACCGTCGTGAGGGTCGTCTTGGTCATGGACGAGAAGTGGTCGGCCCTCCCGCACACCCTGACCGTGTACGTACCGGCGCTCGCGTAGGTGTAGCCGACCGCACCGGGGCTGGCGGCGTACGTCTGAACGCTGCCGACTCCGGTGGGTGCCGGCGACGCGGTCCCAGCGCCACCCCAATCGATCGTCAGCGGTCCGCCGCCCTCCAGCGTGAACCGGATCTGGTTGACCGTACTGGGGTGCAGCGTGGTATCGAAGACCAGCGTCATGGGGTCGCCGCAGGTGATCGGGGCGATGCCGGTGATGTAGTAGCCGGCCACGTCGGCCACCACCTGCACCGTTGAACTGTCGGTGCTGGCGATGGCGATCTTCCCGGTGCTGGGGAGTTTGACGGTGGCCAGGTTCGCCCTGGTGTCGCCGGCGGGGAAGTTCAGGGTGGACGCCGTCGGCCTGCTCGTGCGCGTCGGGGTACACCGTGAGGTAGCCGGGCGCCCGCGCCTCGGTCTCGGTGACGTTCAGCACGACGGCCGAGGCACCCGTCGCGGGGACGCCCCCGCGACCGGTCACCTGGGGGTGGATCGTCGAGTTCGCCGCCACCGGGCCGCTCGCCCCGTTGCCCACCCGGGTGTCGAGGATCCGGGCCGGATCCACCGCCACGAACGTACCCGCCGCGGTCGGCGTCCCCGCGAGGTAGTAGCCGGCGACGTCGGCGATCAGGTCGATCGTGGAGTTGGTGGTGCTCGCGAAGGCGAGCATGCCGTTGTCGCCCAACCTCACCGTGACGAGGTTCGCCCGCGCGTCGCCCCCCGGGTAGTTCAGGTTGGAGGCCGTCGGTCGGGTCGTCCCGTCCGGATAGACGGTGACGTACCCGCCCTGCACGGCGTTCGTCTCGGTGACGTTGAGCACGACGGCCGACGCACCTGTGGCCGGCACGCCTCCACGACCCGCGATCTTCACGTGGATCGTCGAATTCGCCGCGACCGGACCGGCGGCGCCGTTCGCGACCCTGGTGTCGAGCACCCGTGTCGGATCCAGGGCGACGAAGGCACCCGACGCCGACGGCATCCCGGCGAGGAAGTACCCCGACACGTCGGCGACCAGCTGAACCGTGGACTTGTTGGTGTTGGTCAACGCCACCTTGCCGTTGCCGCCGAGCTTCACCGTGACGAGGTTGGCGCGCGTGTCGCCCTTCGGGAAATTGAGGTTCGACGCCGTGGGCCGGGACGTGCCGTCGGGATAGACGGTGATGTAGCCGCCCATCGCGGCGTCGGTTTCGGTGACGTTGAGCACCACCGCCGACACCCCCGTCGCCGGGACGCCGCCGCGGCCCGCGATCTGCAGGTGGATCGTCGAATACGCCGCGACGGGTCCGGGCGCGCCGTTGGCGATCCGGGTGTCCAGAACCCGGGCGGGGGCGAGCGACACGAATGTCCCCGCAAGGCCCGTCGCCGACGCCGTCATCGGGCGCCACCACGAGATCGTTCCGACCACCAGCACCAGCGCCACGACACGCGCACAGGCGGCTGTCCAGCCGCGCCCACCCAGCATGAGATCCCCCGACCAGGTCTCGCGGCCCGGACCCCGGGCGACGTGGCGATTCCAAGCAAAATCACACACCATGGAGACCCGCTCCGCAACTGGGGAATTCCAGTGATCGACGGCGCAATCACCCACGTTCAGATGGGCTCTGGTCACCGCGTTCGGGCCGGGCTCCCCAACTCACCGGGCGGGCATTCCCGGCGGTGCTCGACGACGCCTCCAATGCCCGGCCCCCTCAGATGGCGCGGCCTCGGGACCCCACTGCCTCGAGCCATCACTAGGCTGAGGGCATGGACCCGGTGCTGCTCGGTGTGATCGCGCTGGTCCTCGCGGCGATCGGCGTCATCGGAGTGATCGTGCCGGTCCTGCCGGGCACCCTGCTCGTCGGCCTCGGCCTGGCAGTCTGGAGCCTCGGGCACCGCAGCCCGATCGACTGGACCCTGCTCGGCGTCGGGGTCGTCATCCTCTCCGCCGGGGCGCTGGCGGGCACGCTGCTCACCAACAAGCACCTCGCCCGACGCGACATCCCCCGCTGGCCCGTGCTCGTCGGCCTGGCCGCCGGGCTCGTCGGGATGGTGCTGCTGCCCGGTCCGGGGCTTCTCGTGGGCTTCGTCGTGGGTCTGTTCGTCGCCGAAGTCGGCCGGGTCCGCGACGCCCGAGCCGCGCTGTCGACCAGCTGGGTCGCGATCCGCGCGGTGGGCCTCGGCATGCTCATCGAGCTCGCCTGCGACATCACGGTGATCACCGTGCTGTTCCTGCGGATCGCCGTCGCGGTCGGCTGAGTGGAGGCTCAACCAAATCGGTTGCCGTGGCCCAAGCCGCCTCGGGAGACTGAGGGCATGAACTTCCGCATCATCGAGACCGCAGAGCTCACCGGCGACGACGACCCTCGCCGGTGGGTCCACGAGGCGTCCAACCGCCTGTGGCACGACGAACTCGTCGCCGTCTACGGCAACGATGACCTCACCCGACCGCTCGACGCCGAGCTGCGCCTGGCCGTCGCCAACCCCGAGCGCCGGCTGCTCGTGTGGGCCGCCTTGCCGGCTGGCGCCACGGAGAACGCCGACAGCGTGGTCGGCGTCGCCCGGCTCGTGCTGCCACTGCTCGACAACACCCACTTCGCCGAGGCCAGCGTCGTCGTGCGCCCCGATGCCCGCCACAACGGCGTCGGCAGCGCGCTCGCCCGCACGGTGATCGAACGAGCGCACGCCGAGGGACGCCGGGCGCTGGTGACCGGAACCGACTCGGTTCCCCCCGTCGCCGCCTCGGACCCGATGCCGTCGAGGTGGGCGAGGAGCTCGGCTTCGTCGACGGCTCACACCCGATCGCCCGCTTCCTGCTCGGCTTCGGGAATTCCGACCCGAACAGCTCGAGCTGCACTCGGTGATCGGCCTGCCGATCGATGTCGAACGTCTCGACCGGCTGCACGATGACGCCGTCGCCTACGCCGGCGACTACGACCTGCTCACGTGGGAGGACACCTGCCCCGACGAGTACGTCGACGGATTCGCCTACGCCGCGGTGGCGATGAGCACCGACATGCCCCACGCGGGCATCGACGTCGAGGCCCAGACCTGGGACGCCGCGCGCATCCGCCTCCAGGAGGATCGCCGCAAGGCGGCCGGCACCCACGCACTCACCGTTGCCGCCCGGCACGTCGCCACCGGTCGCCTCGTCGGGTACACCACGCTGCTGCACGATGTGGCGCACCCTGCCGCGGCCCATCAGGAGGACACGCTCGTGCTGCACGAGCACCGCGGCCATCGGCTCGGCATGCTGCTCAAGGTTCTCAACCTGCGCCGCGCCGAGCAGAACTGGCCCTCTGTCGAGCGCATCCACACGTGGAACGCTCGCGAGAACGACCCGATGCTGTCGATCAACCTCGCCCTCGGCTTCCAGGTGACGAGCACCGAGTCCGCCTGGCAGCGCCGCCTCGACGGCTGAGCGAGCTCCCCGGCGTCCGTCACGACCCGCCCCTAGAGTGGAAGACGCCGGCGCGCCCCGCTCCGGCATCGTGCACCGCGGAGCAAAGGAGCCACCATGCAGATCGGACTCGTCGGCCTGGGCAAGATGGGCGGCAACATGCGCGAACGGCTGCGCCGCGCCGGGCACACGGTGGTCGGCTACGACCAGAACCCCGACGTCAGCGACTCGGCCAGCCTCGAGGACATGGTCGGCCAGCTCACCGACAGCCCGCGCGTCGTCTGGGTGATGGTGCCCGACCACGTCGTCGAGACGGTCATCGCCGACCTCAGCCCGCTGCTCGGCGAGGGCGACGTCATCATCGACGGCGGCAACTCCAAGTGGACGCACGACAAGCGGCGCGCGGACGCGCTGAAGCCCGAAGGGCATCCACTACCTCGACTGCGGTGTCTCCGGCGGGGTGTGGGGCCTCGAGAACGGCTACGCCCTGATGGTCGGCGGCGACTCCGACGATGTCGCCACCTGCCAGCCGATCTTCGACGCGCTGAAGCCCGCCAGGGCGAGTTCGGCTTCGTGCACGCCGGCGACCACGGTGCGGGGCACTTCGTCAAGATGGTGCACAACGGCATCGAGTACGGCATCATGCAGGCCTACGCCGAGGGCTGGGAGCTCATCGAGGCCGCCGGCGAGGTCACCAACGTCCCGGCGCGTGTTCAACAGCTGGCGTGAGGGCACCGTCATCCGCTCGTGGCTGCTCGACCTCCTGTGCAACGCGCTGGACGCCGACCCGCACCTCGCGCAGATCGAGGGTGTGGCCGCTGACTCCGGCGAGGGGCGCTGGACCGTCAACGCCGCGGTCGACCTCGGGGTGGCGACGCCCACGATCGCGGCGAGCCTGTTCGCCCGGTTCGTCTCCCAGAAGCCCGACTCGCCCGCGATGAAGATGGTCGCCGCGATGCGCAACCAGTTCGGCGGGCACGCGGTGGTCACCGAGGGTGGCGGCGGCGACCTGGCGTCTTGACCTGTCGGCCGCGGTGTCGATGGCGCCCGCGGCTCCGGAGCCTCGCCGACAGCGGTCGAAAACGTCGCGCGAGGCGCGAGGCCGGGGATGGGCCTCTCCCCACTAAATAGTTGAGGTCTCAATTACACTGAGGTCATGACCACCCCGGTGCTGTACCTCAGCCACGGCGCACCACCGTTGGCCGATGACTCGACGTGGACCCACGAGCTCGCCGACTGGTCGGCCGCCCTGCCCAAGCCGGCCTCCGTGCTGATGGTGTCTGCCCACTGGGAGACGGCTCCCATCGCGGTCTCGTCGACCCGCCCCGGCACCCCGCTGCTGTACGACTTCTGGGGCTTCAACCGGCGCTACTACGAGGTGACCTACGACGCCCCGGTCGCGCCTGCTCTGGCCGAGCGGGTGCGGTGCGCTGATCGCCACCAGCGGGCAGCCGGTGGCTCACGACGAGCGGCGCGGCCTCGACCACGGCGCCTACGTTCCACTCAAGGAGATGTACCCCCACGCCGACGTGCCGGTGCTGCAGCTCTCGCTGCCGAGTCTCGAGCCGGAGACGCTGTTCGACCTGGGCCGGACGCTGGCCCCGTTGCGCGACGAGGGGGTGCTGATCGTCGGCTCGGGATTCACCACCCACAACCTGCGCTGGTTCAACCCGGCCGCCGGGCCGGACACCGCCCCGCCGACGGCCAGCGCGGAGTTCGACCACTGGGCCGCCGAGGCCGTCGGCGCGGGCGACGTCGACGCGGTGCTCAACATGCTCGACCGGGCACCGGCCGGGCAGATCGCGCACCCTCGCACCGAGCATTGGGCACCGCTCTACGTCGCGATGGGTGCCGCCTACGGCCGCGACGGATCGGCGTCCGACGCCGCGGGCGAGTCGGCGATCGACGGCTTCTGGTACGGCCTCAGCAAGAGGTCGTGGCAGTTCGGCGTCCGCGCCGCCTGAACCGACACCCTGCCAACACGCCGCCCATCGACACGCGGCCCATCGACACGCGGCCCATCGACACTCGACCAGGGTCGCGCTCGGCGTACGACCCGTCGCCCGCGGCGTACGACCTGCTCGTTTTGGACGAGAAGTCGTACGCCGTCAGCCACGTCGTACGCCGACCGGGACGGGGCGCTCGGGCCACCCACCGTGCCACGTCGTGCGCCGACCGGAACGGGACGGCGCCCCACGCCGCCGTGCCGGAGCCGCCGCGAGAGCCGGACGCGCGGTGCCGTCCCGCCGACCGACCGCCCCGACCCACGGAACTGCCCCGCGCGTCCGGGGCCTGTGGCCGTTCGCACCCGACCGACGTCGCGGAGCAGTTCCCCGATGTGGCCATTCGCACCCGACCGACATCGCTGAACAGTTCCGTGATGTGGCTATTCGGCGCGGATGGCGTCGCGGAGCAGTTCCGCGATGTGCTTGGGGGTGCGGTCGGACAGATGGGCGATCTGCTCGTGGCAGCTGAAGCCGTCGGCGAGGATCTCAGTGTCGGCGGACGCACCCCGCACCCTCGGCATGAGCTTGCGCTCGGCCACCCGCACCGACACCTCGTACTTCTCCCCCGCGCTGAACCCGAACGAGCCGGCGAGGCCGCAGCAGCCGGCGTCCATCGACTCGGGATCGAGGCCCATCCGGCTGAGCAGCGACATCTCCGCGTCGTTACCGAGCACCGCGTTCTGGTGACAGTGGAACTGGACGAGCGCCTTCACCTCGTCGGAGTCGGGCGCGAGCCTCGGCGGCTGGTAGTTCTGGCGTTCGAGGAACTCGGCCAGCAGGTACGTCTGCTGCGACAGCCGCCTGGCGTCCTGGTCGTTGGGGAACAGGTTGACCAGTTCGTCGCGGAACGCGGCGACACAACTCGGTTCGACGCCCACGACGGGGACGCCGGCGCGGATGTCGTCACGCAGCGTGTCGAGGATCTGGCGCCACAGTCGCTTCGCCAGGCCGAGCATGCCGGCGTCGTAGAGCGGACGCCCGCAGCAGAGCGGCCGGCGGGGGATGACGACCTCGTAGCCGGCGTGCTCGAGAACCTCGACGCTCGCCCGGAGAACAGGCGACTCGAGGTAGTTGTTGAACGTGTCGGGCCACAGGATCACCCGCTGGGTCTCCAGCGGGGCGTCGCCCCCGTCGGGGTGCATCGTGTTGCGGCGTTCGCGGCGCAACATCGACTCGGTGACGTAGGTCTCGCCGGCACCCTGCGATTTCTCGGGGCCGAGCACCTCCTCGCCCCCGTGGACGCGCTTCTCCCCCGCTCCCCCGGAGACCCGTGAGCGGAACCAGGTGGTGAACGCCGGTTCGGCGAACCGCGGGATGTCCCGCTCGTCGGCGACTCCGCCGACCAACTTCAGCAGGCGCGACAGCCCGGGGGCCTGGGTGATCGCGTTGACCAGCCCGGGTGCCAGCGTGGCGATCCGAGCCCACCAGTAGATGAGGGTGATCGCGTAGTCGGATCGCGGACGCGGGCGCCACTTGTAGAAGTGGGAAAGGTATTCGGCCTTGTAGGTGGCCATGTCGACGTTCACCGGGCACTCGCTCTTGCAGGACTTGCAGGCGAGGCAGAGTTCCAGCGCGTCCTTCACCCCCCGGTCGTGCCAGCCCTTGAGCGACTTCCCTCGCAGCATCTCGAACAGCAACCGGGCACGGCCACGGGTGGAATCGTGTTCCTCGCGGGTGGCCATGTAGCTGGGGCACATGTATCCGTCGTCGACGTTGCGGCACTGGCCGACGCCGACGCAACGTGACACCGCCTTGCCGAAGTCGTGGTCATCGTCGGGGTAGGCGAACTCGGTCTGGACGATGCGCAACCGGGCGTCGGGCCCCTGCCGCAGGTCGTCGGTGGGCTGGCGGGGCCGCACGACCTTGCCGGGGTTCATCATGCCGTCGGGATCCCAGGTGTCCTTGAACTCGGCGAAGGCGTCGACCAGTTCGCGGCCGTACATGATCTCGAGGAGGGCCGCGCGGGACTGCCCGTCGCCGTGTTCCCCCGACAGCGAGCCCCCGTAGTAGGTGACCAGGTGGGCCGCCCGGTCGAGGAAGTGCCTCCAGACCGTCACGCCCTCGGCGGTGTCGAGCACGAAGTCGATCCGGCAGTGTATGCATCCCTGGCCGAAGTGTCCGTACAGGGCCGCTTGGTAGCCGAACTCCCCGAGCAACGCCCGGAAGTCCCGCAGGTAGTCGCCGACCCTCTCCGGGGCGACCGCGGCGTCCTCCCACCCGGGGTGGGTGTCCCGCATCCCCGGGACGCGGGCGGTGGCGCCGAGTCCGGCCTCACGCACCTGCCACAGTTTCTCCGCCTCCCACTGTTTCTCGAACACCTTGATCGACGGCGGATTCTCGAGTTCCCGGCACTCGTCGACGAAGCGGCGGGCCTGGTCGTCGGCGTCCTGCTTCTCGTCGGCGCCGAACTCGACGAGCAGGAACCCTCCACCCTCGGGCAGCAGGTCGACATCGTCGGGGTGCAGGCCCTTCTTGCGCATGAAGTCGACCAGTAGCTCGTCGACGCCCTCGCAGGCCACCGGGCGGTGGCGGCGAACCATCGGCACGTGGTCACCGGCCGCCGCGGCGTCGGGGAACCCGACGACGACCAGGGTCCGTTCGGGCAAGTCGTCCATCAGCTGCACCTTGGCCCGCAGGATCGTCACGCAGGTGCCCTCGGTGCCGACGAGCGCCTTGGCGACGTCGAAACCGTTCTCATCGAGCAGCCAGTCGAGGCTGAAGCCGGACACGCGCCGCGGGAATCCGTGGGAAGCCGGTGCGGATCGCGGCGAGGTGCTTGTCGCGCAGATCGCGCAGTTGGGCGAGCAGGCGCCCCTTCGGGTCGTCGGCGGCGATCGCGGCGTCCAGTTCCTCGGGGCTCATCGGCCCGACGGTGAACCGGTCGCCACGGTAGGTGACGACATCGAGTTCGAGCACCTGGTGCACGGTGAGCGGGCCCGGGCCGTACATCTCCGACATCACCGAGTGGGTGCCGCAGGAGTTGTTGCCGATCATGCCGCCGATGGTGTTGCGGCTGTGGGTCGACGGGTCGGGTCCGTAGGTGAGACCGTGCTCGCCGGCGAGCTGGCGGAGATGGTCGAGGTTGCATCCCGGTTCGACCCAGGCGGTGCGGGTGTCCGGGTCGATCGACTCGACCCGGTCGAGGTACTTGCTGGAGTCGATGATCACGGCGACGTTGCAGGTCTGCCCGGCGAGACTGGTCCCCCCGCCGCGATGAGTGATCGGGACGCCGTGCCGCCGGCAGACGGCCACCGCGGCCACCACGTCGTCGAGCGTCTTCGGCACGACCACGCCGATCGGCATCAGCCGGTAGTTCGACGAGTCGGTCGAGTACGCCGACAGGCTGGCACTGTCGAATCGCACCTCGCCCTCGACGTGATGTCGCAGGTCACGCAGCAGCGAGCGCACCTCGTCGCTCATCCGCAGAGGTGGCGTCGACACGGTGTCCATGCCGGTGAACCGCAGGGCTGTTCCTCCCGACGTCGGGTCGGCGACGGTGTCATGCTCGGTGTTGTCGGACACGTAGCCGTGGAGGCCGGTGCCGGTGTCGAGAGTGGTCATGCGCTGCCTCCTGGACGAACTTGGTACTTCTCGATGTCGGGCCACTTGACGCTGAGCCCGAGGCCGGGCCGCGTCCGGTCGGGGCGCAGCGCCCCGCGCTCGGGCTCCAGCACCCCGTCGAACACCATCCGCTCGAGCCGGACGTGGTCGGCGAAGTACTCGAGGTGGCGCAGGTGCCACACGGCGGTGAGCGCATGGGCACTCACCTGCGGGGCGCAGTGTGCTGACAGGTCGATGCCCTCGGCGTCGGCGAGTGCCGACGCCCGGAGCACCCCGGTGATGCCTCCCGACCGGGTCACGTCGGCCTGCAGGCAGTCGACGGCTCCGTGCGCGATGAGGTCGCGGAAGTGGGTGATGTCCCAGCCGTACTCGCCGGCGGCGATCTCCATGCCCATCGGCGCCCGGTCGCGCAGCAGCCGCAGGCCGTGCAGGTCGTCGGATGTCACCGGCTCCTCGAACCAGGCGACACCGGACGCCGCGAACCGTTCGGCCAGGCCGAGCGCCTGCTTGCGCGTGTAGGCGCCGTTACCGTCGACGAACAGGCCCGGATGCTCGCCGATCGTGCGCCGGGCCACCTGCACCCGGCGGGGATCGTCGGCCGGGTCGGTGCCGACCTTGATCTTCACCGCCGGAAGGCCCAGGCCGACCCATTCGCACAGCTGGTCGGCGAGTTCCCGGTCGGTGAGGTTGGTGAATCCGCCGCTGCCGTAGGCGGGCACGCGGTCGTGGTGGCCACCGAGCAGGTCGACGACCGAAACGCCGAGCAGCCGCGCCTTGAGGTCCCACAGGGCGACATCCAGGGCTGAGATCGCCGCGACTGGCCGGCACCCCGGCGTCCCATGTTGCGCACCGCTTTGGCCATCGCCCCCCACGCCGCTCCGATCGCCATGGGGTCACGGCCGATGAGCACCCCGGCGAGCGTGTCGGTGATGATGGCCGCGGACCCCGCCGGCGCGTAGGTGTAGCCGATGCCGGTCCGGTCACCGGCGGTGACGCCGGCGATGACGATCGTCGTGGCATCCCACGTGAGGGTGCCGTCGGACTCGGGGTGCTCCAGTGGGATCGTGAACGCGTCGGCCCGCACCCGCTCGACCGACACGTCCGCCGACGACCCGGGCTCACCCAACGAGGTGTCGGGAAGTGTCACTTGCTCCCCCCGCCGAGGCGGGCGGTCACCTCCTCCTTGACGGCGCGCGCGCCCTCCTTGACCATCCGGCCCCGCTCGGGATCACCGGTGACGACGGCCTTGGCGACACCGAGGGCCTGCTCGATGCTGATGTGGGCCGGCAGCGGCGGCACGTCGCGGTCGACGTGCACATCGAGCACGACCGGACGCTCGGCCGCGAAGGCGCGATCCCACGCGGCGTCGACCTGGTCGGGATCGGTCACCGTGATGCCCTCGAATCCGAGCAACTGGGCGTACCCCGCGTAGTCGAACGGCTCGATCATCTGGGCGGTGTCCCAGCGCGGATCACCGGCCTCGCGCATCTCCCACGACACCTGGCTGAGGTCGTTGTTGTGCAGCACGAGCACGATGAAGCTGGGATTGTCCCACTGCTTCCAGTGCTTGCGCACGGTGATCAGCCCGTTCATGCCGAGCATCTGGAACGCGCCGTCACCGATGGTGCACACCACCGGACGGTCGGGGTGGGCGAATTTGGCGGCCATGGCGTAGGGCATCGCCGCGAGCATGGTGGCCAGTCGCCCTGAGAGGTTGCCCATCTGGTCGCGGCCCAACCGGATGTGGTGGCCGTACCAGTCGGCGGTGGTGCCGGCGTCGGCGGTGACGATGGCGTTCGAGGGCAGCCGATCGTTGAGCGACACGAACACCCGCCGCGGGTTGATCGGATCGGCCTCGGCCATCGCGACCTCGCGCACCTCCCGCTCCCAGTCACTCATGGCCTCGGCGATGCCGTCCTGCCAGTCGTGGTCATGGTCGCTCAGCTTGGGCAGCAGGGCCGACAGGGTGGCCCCGGCGTCGCCCCACAGGTTGACCTCGGTCGGGTAGCGGACGCCGAGATGGTCGGGGGACATGTCGATCTGCACCGCCCTGGCCTGGCCGGTGGGCGGCAGGAACTCGCCGTAGGGGAAGTTGGTGCCGACCATGAGCAGCGTGTCGCAGTTCTGCATCATGTCGTAGCTCGGCCGCGAGCCGAGCAGCCCCAACTGCTGGGTGTGGTAGGGCACGTCGCCAGGAACGACCTGTTTGCCGAGCAGGGCGGTGATCACCCCCGCGCCGACCCGGTCGGCGACCGCGAGCACCTCGTCGGTGGCGCCGATCGCGCCCTCGCCGACGAGCATGGCCACCTTCTCACCGGCGTTGAGCACATCGGCGGCCCGCTGCAGGTCGTCATCGGTGGGAACGATCCGGGGCGAGGCGAAGCCGATGCCGCTGCGGGACACGAAGTGCTCGGCGGCGGGATCGACGGCGTCCATTCGCTGCACGTCGGCGGGGAGGATCACCACGGAGGGCTGACGTCGGGCCTTGGCGACCCGGATGGCCTTGTCGAGCACGGCCTGAGCCTGCATCGGTGTGGTGATGGTCTTCACGAAGCCGGCGACATCCCCGAAGATGCGCTCCATGTTGAGTTCCTGCTGGAAGTCGGTGCCCATCGCCGCCTGGGCCTGCTGCCCGACGATCGCCAGCACCGGCTGGTTGTCGGAGGCGGCGTCGTAGAGGCCGTTGAGCAGGTGCACCGCTCCGGGTCCGGAGGTCGCGATGCACACGCCGACCTCCCCGGTGAACTTGGCGTGGGCGGTGGCCAGCAGTGAGGCCATCTCCTCGTGGGTCGGCCGGATGTAGACGAAGTCCTTGCCTTCCTCCTCGCCCCGGCCCAGGGCGCCGTCGAAGCCGCCGATGCCGTCGCCGGGGAAACCGTAGAACCGGTGAAGGTCCCAGGCGATGAGCCGATCGATGATGAAGTCGCTGACAGTTGCCACGTGTCACCTCCAGTGGTGAATGGACGTGCAGAAATACGCGAAACGAGTGTTCGAAATCACCCGGGCACCGAGGGACGGCCACGCGACGAAAACCCATCGCCCCGACGCCCATCATGGGGACATCGACGACCACGTCGCACGCAGGCCGAAACGGCTCGCGGTGCCTTGCCTTACGGCCAACCTAACACCGCTCCCAAAGAGCAAAAGGCTTCCCCGACCACCCCGGGGGTGGAAAACTGACTGAAAGTTGGGGCGGGGCCCCGGTTCTTCCCCGGGATCGCTTGAGCTCTCGGGGGGCGCGTTCCACCTTGTCGCGGCAATATCAGGGACGACTCCGGGTCGGCCGCCCCGACGCACCGGGGCGTGAGAACCGCCTAGCGTAGAAAGGAGAGCGTCACGGCGGCGTCCGGTCGGGACGGCCGATGAGCCACCGCGGGACGACCCACGAACACCGTACGACACCGACACCGCCGACCGGATCACCGGGCTTGCGCGTACCAACCGAAGGAGTAATGCTGTGGCACCAATCCGACCAGGAGACGTCGTCGTGGTCACCGGATCCACCGGAGGCATCGGCCGGGCGGCCGCGATCGAATTCGGACGCCGGGGCGCCCGGGTCGCTCTGGTGGCCCGCGGAGCGGCCGGGCTCGAGGGCGCGGCCCGGGAGGTGGAGCGCGCCGGGGCGGTTCAGGTGCTCACCGTGCCCACCGACGTCGCCGACAACGACCAGGTGGTCGCGGCCGTCGACAAGATCGAACGGGTGCTCGGCCCGATCAGTGTCTGGGTGAATGTGGCGTTCACGAGCGTCTTCGCGCCCTTCGACAAGATCAAGCCGGAGGAGTTCCGTCGGGTCACCGAGGTCAACTACCTCGGCTATGTCTACGCGACGATGGCGGTGCTCCCCCGCCTCCGCCAACGCGGCGGGGGCACGATCGTCCAGGTGGGCTCCGCGCTCGCCTACCGCGGCATCCCACTGCAGAGCGCCTACTGCGGCAGCAAGCACGCCATCCAGGGGTTCCACGAGTCGCTGCGCACCGAACTGCTGCACGAGCACAGCCCGGTCGACGTCACCATGGTGCAGATGCCGGCGGTCAACACCCCGCAGTTCTCGTGGGTGCTGTCGCGGCTGCCCAAACACGCCCAGCCGGTGCCCCCGATCTACCAGCCAGAGGTCGCAGGTCGCGCGGTGGTGTTCGCCGCCGAGCATCCGCGGCGGCGCGAATACTGGGTCGGCGGCTCGACCATGGGCACGCTGGCAGCCAACGCCATCGCACCCGGGATCCTCGACCGCTACCTCGCCCGCACCGGTTTCGACAGCCAGCAGACCGATGAGGACCGCGATCCGAACCAGCCCGGCAACCTGTGGGAGCCGGCCGACGCCGAGCACGACTTCGGCACCCACGGTGACTTCGACAAGACCGCCACCGACCGCTCGTGGCAGGTGTGGGCCTCCCAGCACCACGGGCTGCTCGGATTGGCGGCCGGGGCGGCGCTCGCGCTCGGTGCGATCGTCGCGGGGGCCCGGGCATGACCCGGGCACCGGCACCGTCGTGGCTGCGACTGGCCTGGGGCGCGACCCTGCTCGCGGTGCCTCCGACGACGATCGCCGCGGTCACGGGCAGGACGACCGACGATGAGGCGGCCATCGCCGTGGTGCGGGTTCTCGGCGTCCGGCACGTCACCCAGGCCGTGGCCGGGCTGCTGCTCGACCGCTCGCGCGTGGGCCGTGCCACCCGAGGCGGCGGGGGCGGCGGTCGACATGCTGCATGTGGGATCGCTGCCGGCCCTGACCTGGCGCGCGGGCTTGGCGGGCCGACGGCTCATCGCCCTCGACGTGCCGGTCGAACTGTTCATCATGACCCGACAGCTCCGCTCGGCCCGGTCGGTCTGAGCACGGAGCGCCGGGCGCCCGCCAGCCCTGTCGGCGTCCGCCCGACACGTCCGACCCGAATCGCGGGGTGGTCGTCACCCCGCGTCGAAACCTTGACGAAAGGACATCGCCATGGACATCTGCGAGATCATCCTCGACCAGCACCACCAGCAGCGTCGGCTGTTCGCCCAGCTGGAGGAGTTCCCCCGCGACGACACCGAGGGCCTGGCGGCGGTCTGGCGCCAGCTCGAGACATTGCTCGAACTGCATGCCGAGGCCGAGGAGCGCTACTACTACCCCGAACTGGTGAAGCTCGGCACCGGGGCCGCCGACGCCGAGAGCAACGAGGAGCAGGTGAGTGACGCCCTCAAGGACCACAACGAGCTCCGGGATGCGATCGGGCGTGTCCGCGCCGCCGACACCGGCTCCGACGACTGGTGGACCGCGGTCATCGACGCCAACACCACCAACAGCGACCACATGGCCGAAGAGGAACGTCAGGACCTCGCCGACTTCCGTCAGCAGGCCAGCCTCGAACTGCGCCACACCATCGCCGTGCAGTTCCTCAAGCACGTCGCCGCTCACCAGGGCGAGCGGGTGAAGGCCGAGAACAAGGATCCCGACGAATACATCGACGACGCCACGATGGCGCCCCGCAGCGACGCGGAACTGGCGGCGTCGGACAAGCAGGCCACCCAGACCCCGATGCGCGCCTCCGACGAACCCGACCCGTCGATCCGCTCGTCCGACGCCTGAGTGCACTGCGGCGGCGACAACGTTCGACGTTCTACCGCGAGTACGCGGACGAACGTCGAACCGTGATGCGGCCAGACGATCAGCCGTAGGTGTCGCGCGGCCCCCGACCGTCGCGGACGCTACGGCGCCCGTGCTTCCACGTGGGCGCCTGCGGGCCGACGACCACAACCCGCAGCACCGAGCCGTCGCCGAGCCGGCGGTTGAGTTCGGCGACCAGCTGGGGAGCCAGCGATCTGAGCGATGTGGCCCAGGTAGTCGAGTCGCAGCGCACGGTGAGCACGCCGTCGTCGAACGCCTCGACCCGCGAATGGGCGGCGTTCACCTCCCCCACGAGGTCCGGCCAGCGTTCCAGCAGGGTGCGGGCCGTGAGCTGCGTCGACCAGCCGCGCTCGGACACCAGCCGGTCGAACAGGTCGCCGACCAGTTGCGGGTCACGCTGGTCGGGACCCGGGCCCGACCAGTCCGACGTCACCCGACGGGGCCGTGAGCGCGGACGCCGGGTGACCCCCCGCGGCGGGGGCAGCGGGCTGTTGCGGGTCTGGTTGGCGATGAGCGCCGCCAGGTCGAGCCCCTCCGGGTCGTGGTCGAGGGCGACCGGTTCGTCGGCGTCGTCGGAGGCGTACGGGTCGGTGTCGGGCAGGTCGTCGGGGTCGTCGGGGTCACCGCGCATTGGCGTCCACCTCCTCCGGCGCGTCGTCGGCGGGCTCGCCCGCGTCGAGTGGGCCGACGCCGCCGTCGCGCACGGCGAAGCGCCGCACGCCGGACGCGTGCGTGAGCGTATCGGGAATGTCCTCCTCGACGGCGGCGGTGACCAGAACCTGCTCGGCGCCGACGACGGCGTCGGCGAGCCGCTGGCGTCGGGTGACGTCGAGTTCGGCGAACACGTCGTCGAGCACCAGCACCGGCGAGATCCCGTCGTCGCGCAGCAGGTCGAACTGCCCGAGCCGCAGCGCGAGTGCCAGCGACCAGCTCTCGCCGTGACTCGCGTAGCCCTTCGCCGGCAGGCTGCCGATGCTCAGGACGACATCGTCGCGGTGCGGACCCACCAGGCTCACGCCCCGGGTGAGTTCGTCGCGCCGCCGTTCCTGCATGAGTTCCAGCATGGCCCCGCGGAGCACCTCGCGGTCGGCGGGGCGATCGAGGGGTGCCGGCAACGGCAGCGCCGTGCGGTAGTCGGCGCCCGCCACGTTGCGCACCGGGGCGATCGTCGCGTACGCCCTGGATGCGTGGGGCATGAGGTCGGCCAGGGTGTCGAGCCGCCCGGCGAGCAGTTCGGCGCCGACGGTCGCGAGCTGGTCGCTCCACACGTCGAGCGTCGACTCGGCGTCGGCGCCGGCGTCGCGCATCGAGCGACCCGACATCGACTTGAGCAGCGAGTTGCGCTGCTTGAGCACCTTGTCGTAGTCGGATCGGACGCCGGCCATCCGCGGCCACCGGCTCACGACCAGGGCGTCGAGGAACGCGCGGCGATCGGACGGCTCGCCCTTGACGATCGCGAGATCCTCAGGGGAGAACAGCACGCAGCGCAGCACGCCCGCCAGGTCGCTCGTGCGCGGCAGGGCCGACTTGTTGATCCGCGCGCGGTTCGCGCGTCCGACGTTGATCTCCACCTCGAGCAGCAGCCGGCGATCGTCGTCGGCGGACGCCTGCACCCTCGCCCGGATGATCGCTTGACTCTCCCCCGCCCGGACGAGCGGCAGGTCGGTCGACACCCGGTGGCTCGACAACGTCGCGAGGTATTCGACCGCCTCGACGAGGTTGGTCTTGCCCTGGCCGTTTCGACCGACGAAGATCGTCACCCCGGCGCCCAGGGGCACGTCGGCACTCGCGTAGGAGCGGAATCCGCTCACCGTGAGATGGTCGACGAACACCGGGCCAGCCTACCGAGGCGCCGACGCCGGGCCGACGCTCCGACGCCGCCCGCGAGCCCGCCGCCGCCCCAGCCGCGGAGCGCCCACCCATGGGGAGGGGGTGCGGCCTTGACCTCTGTCGCCTCAGAATGCGCCCCAGGGCCCGATTTCGCGCATTCGCCGCCGCGTCGCACCCGCCATGGGGCGGGCCACTCGGCACAAATGAGCTAGAATTCGGGGGTACGCGGAATTCTGACGCAGCCGGCACTCAGGCCCGTCGCGGCCACGCCAACACCTGGTCGGAGTTCCGCACGCTCATGTGAAGGAGACATGGTGGCTCAAGAGCCGATCGACCCCGACGTCGACACCCCGTTCGACCTCACCGACGAGTACCCCTACGCCGACGACGGCGCAGCACCTCACCGCCTTGTCGAGCAGCGCGGGCACCGACCATCACGTCGACGCCGACAGCTACGACGCCGGTCAGATCCAGGTGCTCGAGGGGCTCGAGGCGGTGCGCAAGCGCCCCGGCATGTACATCGGCTCCACCGGCGAGCGCGGGCTCCACCACCTCGTCCAGGAGATCGTCGACAACTCCGTCGACGAGGCACTGGCCGGCTACTGCGATCGGATCCTCGTCGAACTGCTCGCCGACGGCGGCTGCCGAGTCACCGACAACGGACGCGGCATCCCGGTCAAGGACCACCCGATCGAGAAGATCCCCACGGTCACCCTCGTGCTCACCGTGCTGCACGCCGGCGGCAAGTTCGGAACCGGTGGCTACAAGGTGTCGGGCGGACTGCACGGCGTCGGCTCGTCGGTGGTGAACGCCCTGTCCGACCACCTCATGGTCGACGTGCTGCGCGACGGGCATCGCTGGCACCAGGAGTTCCGGCTCGGCACCCCGATCACCGAACTCGTGGCGATGGAGGAGTCCGACCAGACCGGCACGATCATCACCTTCTACCCGAGTCGCGACATCTTCGAGACCACCGACTTCAGCTACGAGACCCTGGCCGCCCGGTTCCGCGAGATGGCGTTCCTCAACAAGGGACTGGCGATCGACATCGTCGACCTGCGGGCCGGACACGTCGACGACGACGGTGAGCAGTTGCGACGACAGCTACATCTACCAGGACGGCCTCATCGACTACGTCAAGTACCTCAACCTCAGCCGCGAGGTGCTGCACCCCACGGTCATCGACGTCGAGGCGATGTCGAACGAGCAGGGCATCAGCGTCGAGATCGCGCTGCAGTGGAACATGACGTTCAACTCCTCGGTGCACACGTTCGCCAACACGATCAACACCCACGAGGGCGGCACCCACGAAGAGGGGTTCCGGGCGGCGCTCACCAACACCGTCAACCGGTGGGGCGAGAACTGGGGTCTGATCAAGAAGCGCGACGACCGCGTGTCGGGCGACGACATCCGCGAAGGGTCTCACCGCGATCGTGTCGGTCAAGCTGGCCGAACCACAGTTCGAGGGGCAGACCAAGACCAAGCTGGGCAACACCGAGGCCCGCTCGTTCGTGCAGAAGGTCGTCAACGAACGGCTCGGCGACTGGTTCGAGCAGCACCCCGACGAGGGCAAGATGATCGTCCGCAAGTCGCAGGCCGCGGCCACCGCGCGCATCGCCGCCCGCCGCGCCCGCGACATCGCCCGCAACCGCAAGGGGTTGCTCGGACGCGGCAACCTCCCCGGCAAGTTGTCCGACTGCTCGTCGAACCGGCCCGAGGAGTGCGAGGTGTTCATCGTCGAGGGCGACTCCGCCGGCGGCTCCGCCAAGGGTGGACGCGATCCCGCGCACCCAGGCGATCCTGCCGATCCGCGGCAAGATCCTCAACGTCGAGAAGGCCCGCCTCGACAAGATCCTGCAGAACAAGGAGGTCGAGGCGATCATCAACGCCCTCGGCACCGGCGTCCAGGAAGACTTCGACCTCGACAAGCTGCGCTATCACAAGATCGTGCTGATGGCCGACGCCGACGTCGACGGCGCCCATATCCGCACGCTGCTGTTGACGCTGCTGTTCCGGTTCATGAAGCCGCTCATCGACCACGGGCACGTCTACCTCGCCCAGCCGCCGTTGTTCCGGCTCCGCTGGACCAACGCGGCCCACGAACTCGCCTACAACGACTTCGAACGGGACACGCTGCGCGACCAGGGCCTGGCGTCGGGCAAGAAGCTGCCCAGCGTCAACCCGATCCAGCGCTACAAGGGCCTCGGCGAGATGGACGCCTCCGACCTCTGGGACACCACGATGGATCCCGAGGGGCGGATCCTGCTGCAGGTCACCCTCGAGGACGCCGCCCGCGCCGACGAGATGTTCTCGGTACTCATGGGCGAGAACGTCGAGCAGCGCCGACACTTCATCCAACGCAACGCCAAGGACGTCCGCTTCCTCGACATCTAGCCGTTCCCGGGTGCCCGGGGCGCGTCCCCGAGTGCCCGCGACGCCGGAGCACCCGGCGTCCCACAACTCCATACCCCGCGAAATTCGCCCCACCCGCCAGACACCCCTCCCCACACCGGGCATGTGGCAGGTGAGGTCAATTTCGCAGAAACCGGGGGCCCGCCAGGGCCACCCGACGCACCACCCGCACCACCCCTGGTTCGACACGTGAGAAGGATGCGATGAGCGACACCCCGCAGGGACCCTTCGACGGGCCCGACGACGAGCTCGACCCGACCACCGGCGCCACCCCCGGCGACGGCGCCGACGTCGTCGTCGACGGCGCAGCCGATGCCGGCATCGACGCCCACCAGAAGGGGCGCACCGAGCAGATCGACCTGCAGGACGAGATCCAGCGCAGCTACCTCGACTACGCCATGAGCGTCATCGTCGGGCGCGCGCTGCCCGACGTCCGCGACGGGCTCAAGCCCGTGCACCGGCGGGTCATCTACGCGATGTACGACGGCGGATACCGACCCGACCGCGGCTGGAACAAGTGCTCCCGCGTCGTCGGCGACGTCATGGGCAAGTACCACCCCCACGGCGACTCCGCCATCTACGACACCCTGGTGCGCCTGGCCCAACCGTGGGTGATGCGCAACCCGCTGGTCACCGGTCAGGGCAACTTCGGCTCACCGGGCAACGACGGCGCCGCGGCCATGCGGTACACCGAGACCCGGATGGCGCCCCTGGCCATGGAGTTGGTGCGCGACATCGACCAGAACACCGTCGATTTCCAGCCCAACTACGACAACAAGGAACTCGAACCGATGGTGCTGCCCGCCCGGTTCCCGAACCTGCTCGTCAACGGGTCGACCGGCATCGCGGTCGGGATGGCCACCAACATCCCCACCCACAACCTGCGCGAGGTCAACGACGCCGTGCAGTGGGCGCTCGCCCACCCGGAGGCGTCCAAGGAGGAGTTGCTCGAGGCCGCGATGGAGCGGATCAAGGGCCCCGACTTCCCCGGAGGCGCGCTGATCGTCGGCCGTCAGGGCATCGACGACGCGTACCGCACCGGACGCGGGTCGGTCACCATGCGCGCGGTGATCGAGCTCGAGGAGGACCGCAGCGGTCGTCAGCTGCTCGTGGTCAAGCAGTTGCCCTACATGTGCAACCCCGACAACCTCGCGATGAAGATCGCCGACCTCGTCAACTCCGGCCGCCTCACCGGCATCGCCGACATCCGCGACGACACCTCCGCCCGCACCGGCCAGCGCCTGGTGATCGTGCTCAAGCGCGACGCCCAGCCCCGGGTCGTCATGAACAACCTGTACAAGCACACCCAGTTGCAGGACACGTTCGGCTGCAACATGCTGGCCCTCGTCGACGACGTGCCGCGGACGCTGCGCCTCGACCAGTTCATCAGCTACTGGGTGAAGCACCAGCTCGAGGTCATCCGCCGGCGCACCCAGTTCCGCCTCGACGACGCCGAGGAGAAGGCGCACATCCAGCGCGGTCTGGTGAAGGCGCTCGACCAGCTCGACGAGGTGATCGCGCTGATCCGGCGCTCCCCGACCACCGACGAGGCCCGCGAGGGGCTGAAGCAGCTGCTCGAGATCGACGATCTGCAGGCCAACGCGATCCTCAACACCCAGCTGCGCCGGCTGGCCGCCCTCGAACGGCAGAAGATCATCGACCTGCTGGCCGAACTCGAGATCCTCATCGAAGATCTCAAGGCCATCCTCGGCGACGAGGCCCGCCAGCGTCGCATCATCAGCGCCGAACTGCAGGAGATCGTCGACCGCTACGGCGACGACAGGCGTACCCAGATCGTGGCGGCCGACGGCGACTTCAGCGACGAGGACTTCATCCCCGACGAGGACGTCGTCGTCACCATCACCATGGGCGGCTACGCGAAGCGCACCGCGATGGACCAGTACCGGGTGCAACACCGCGGCGGTCGCGGCGTCCGGGGCGCGGCCCTGCGGGCCGACGATGAGGTGCAGCACCTGTTCACCACCACCGCCCACCACTGGGTGTTGTTCTTCACCAACCTCGGCCGCGTCTACCGCGCGAAGGTGTGGCAACTGCCGGAGGCCGGACGCGACGCCAAGGGCGGTCACGTGGCCGGGCTGCTGAGCTTCCTGCCCGAGGAGAAGATCGCCCAGGTGCTCACCCTGCGCACCTACAGCGACGCCGACTACCTGTTGCTCGCGACCCGCAACGGGCTGGTGAAGAAGTCGGCACTGCCGCTCTACGATTCGCCGCGTCAGGCCGGCGTCATCGCGATCAACTTCCGCGACGAGACCGACGAGCTCATCGGCGCCGAACTGTGCAGCACCGACGACGACGTGCTGCTCATCTCCCGCAAGGGGCAGGCGATCCGGTTCCACGCCAACGACGACGAGATGCGTCCGATGGGACGCGCCACCTCCGGCGTCACCGGGATGCGGTTCCGCGAGGGCGACTCGCTGCTGAGCCTCAGCATCATCCCCGCCGGCACCCCCGAGGACGAGCGGTTCGTCTTCACCGTCACCGACGGCGGCTTCGCCAAGCGCACCGCGGTGAGCGAGTACCGCGTGCAGGGACGCGGCGGCCTGGGTATCAAGGCGATGCGTCTCAACGAAGACCGCGGGTCTCTGGTCGGTGGCCTGATCGTCGGCGAGTCCGACGAAGTCATCGCGATCAAGGGCTCGGGGCAGATCACCAGGTCAGCGGTCGGCGAAGTGGCGGTCAAGGGCCGCGACACGATGGGCGTCAAGTTCGTCGGCGTCCGCGGAGGCGACCAGGTGTCGGTCATCGCGCTCAACCCCGAGTCGCGTACCGAGGCCGAGGAGGCCGCAGCCGAGGAGGCCACCGAGAACGTGGCTGAGAGTGACCAGTCCGAATCCTCAGGTACCGTTGACCAGACGGGGCCCGCAGAGGTGCCCGGCGAGGAGGATGGCCGTGAGTGACTCCACCCAGCGGTTCGACGCCGTGCATGACGACGACATGCCCACTCAGGTGCGCCCGGTGATCTCCTTCGGTGGTGATCCGGAGGCCGCGCTGAAACCCGAGCGCGACCCGCAGCCTATTGACGACCACGACGAAGACGCCGGCACCGGCATCTTCCGTCGTGCGGGCAGTCGGCTGAGCTCCAGGGCGCGCGACGCGGCCGCGGCGGTGCAGCGCAGTGCCGATGTGGCCTCCACCAGGGCCCGCAGCGCGGTCGAGGCGACATCCGACAAGCTCGAGGCCGTCGCCCACGAGGGTCCCACCGCGCTGCGCACCGCAGCGTCCCCGGGCGTGGCCGGCGGTGCCGCCACCAACGAATACGGCATGCCGGTCGCCGAGCGGCGTCCGACGGTGCGCCGGGTGCGCAAGGCCCGGCTGCGGATCTCGCGGCTCGATCCCTGGTCGGTGATGAAGACCACCTTCCTGTTCACGATCGCGTTCGCGGTGATCCAGTTCGTCGCGGTGTGGATGGTGTGGAGCGTGATCAGCGCCTTCGGGTGCGTTCGACGCGGTCAACAAGGTGCTCGGCGACCTGCTGACCTCGCCGGGCAGCACCAACACGTTCAAGCTGCAGAACTACGTCAACAGTTCCCGCGTGCTGGGGCTCACCGCCGTGTTCGGAGTCGTCAATGTGCTGCTGGTCACGGCGCTGAGCACGCTCGGGTCGTTCCTCTACAACCTGGCGGCCACAGTGCTCGGCGGCCTCGAGGTCACCCTCGCCGAAGACTGACACCAACCCCTCCCCCGTTCCGGAGCAGGCGTGCCGCGGAACCGCTCGGCGGAGATCCGTCAGGTCGCCGCCGTACCGGTCGGCGCAGCCGCCTCAGTCCGCCTCCGACGTCACCCGCGGACGCAGCCGATAGAAGGTCGGATCGGACCCGCGCGCGATGAGCGGCAGACCGGGCAGCGGGCCTCGGGCTTGACGACCTCGACGATCGTCCACGACGAGTAGGCCGCCTCGATCTGGTGCCGCGTGGCTCCGACGGACAGGAACGACAATCCGACCGGCTTGGCGAACGCGAGCATCAGCAGGGTCGAGTCGGGAGTGGCCAGCCTCGTCACCGAGCGTGCCATCGCCGCTCGTCGATGCGGCCCCAGGGAATGGAAGCAGCCGACATCGAGGAACAGGTCGAACCTGTCGCCGACCACCTCCGGCAGCAGCGTGGCGGCGTCCGCCTTGAGGATCGTGGCCGGCAATCCACTCGACGCGAGCCGTCGACGGGCCTTGGCCAGCGCACGGTCGACGATGTCGACGCCGGTGACGGTCCAGCCGTGTCTCGCCAGCGTCTCGGTGTGCAGACCCGTGCCACACCCGATGTCGAGCGCCCGCCCGGGTCCGCCGTGCGCACGCTCCTCGAGGGGCAGCAACTCCTCCAGGTGTGCGTCGAGCGCCCGACCGGAGTTCTCCCACGGGGTGATCCCGACGGTGTAGGCCATCGCGTAGGGCAGGCTCATCATCGGCGTCTCCTTCCGTCGTGGGAGACGCTACGCGCAGAACCCCCGGGAATCATCGGGCCGCCGGACGTCCCGCGCCCTCGGCGTCCCACGCGACACCACCGCCAAGGCTGATCGTGGACGCCGCGACCCCTGAGCCGGGCCCGGCCTGCCACCAGCCGACGGGCTCACTCACGGCCAAGTTGAGCACCGCGCGCGGCGTGGGATAACGTATGACTTCGTGCTCGTCGCACCAGCGACAGGCCCGGGCCTATAGCTCAGTCGGTTAGAGCGCCGCCCTGATAAGGCGGAGGTCACTGGTTCAAGTCCAGTTAGGCCCACCAGATCTCGAGGAGATCCAACCACCCCTCTTTCCGCCTCAGCGACTAGGGCATATGCTTGTTTTCAGCAGGTTGAGCAAGCGGCCAGAAGTAGGCAGTTGAGGGACAGGAATTGCCCCTCATATTGCACGTATGTTGCACGACACGCCGAGGCAATGGGGCGAGGCGACGCACATGTCAGGAGCGAAGCGTTCCTTCGGGGCGATCCGGCGGTTGCCCTCCAAGAGGTACCAGGCGAGCTACATCGGGCCGGACCTCGCGCGGCACAACGCGCCGGAGACGTTCACGAGCAAGGTGGACGCCGAAGGCTGGCTCTCCGCCGAACGCCGGCTGATCGAGTGGGACGAGTGGTCCCCGCCGGCCCAGCGCCGGGCGAAGCAGCTGCACGACGACACCCAGACGCTGCGGAGCTACGTCGGCACCTGGCTGCCGGAGCGCGCCGCCGTCCGGGGGCTGAAGCCGAAGACCCTCAGCGAGTACCAGCGCTACCTCGACCGGCTGATCTTCCCGACGCTCGGAGACCTGCGGCTCAAGGACATCACGCCGGCCACCATCCGGGCCTGGATCGGCAAGCTGAACCCGACGACGCCGCGACTCAACGAGCACGCCTACACACTGCTCAAGACGATCTTCGCGACTGCCGTCCAGGACGAGTTGCTGGACCGCAACCCATGCCGCGAACGCATGCGCAGGCCCGTCCGCCACATCGGCGAGCCGGCGACCCTCGACGAACTGGCCCTGCTGGTCGCCGCGATGCCCGAACGGTTGCGGTTGATGATCGAACTGGCCGCGTGGTGCGCACTGAGGTTCGGGGAGGTCGCCGAGCTGCGCCGCGGTGACATCGACCTGACGAACGGTGTGATCCGGGTGAGCCGAGCCGTCCAATGGGTCGACGGCACGAAGATCGTCGCCGCTCCGAAGGCGGACAGCGTCCGCGTGGTCGCGTTCCCGCCCCACATCGGCGAGGCGATCAGGGAGCACCTGACGAACCACGCCCAGTGGGGAAAGGACGGCCTACTCTTCCCGACAACCCACGGCGAGCAGTACCGGGCGCCCACCTTCCACCAGGCGTACTTCAGGAAGGCCCGGGAGGCCGCCGGACGCCCCGACCTCCGCTTCCACGACCTCCGCCACACCGGCGCCACCATGGCGGCCGCCTCAGGCGCCACGCTCGCGGAGCTGATGCAGCGTCTCGGCCACTCGACCGTCTCGGCGGCCTTGGCGTATCAGCACGCCGTCGAGGGCTCGGACAAGCGGATCGCCGCACAGCTGTCGGTCATCGCGTTGACGCGCCACGAGTGACCGCGGCTCCAGCGGTACGTTCGGATCCGCCGACAAGCGGACGCTTCGCCAGTGGGGCTGAGGACCGCGAGTCACGCCAGGCCGTGCCGCTCGATGACCTCCTCGATCTCGACATCTGACGCACGCCACTGCTCGCTTCGTACCTCGATGAGTTTCACCAGCCCGAGGACTGCCACAGGGTCGTCGGCACTGAACCCGCGCACCCCGTCGCTCGCAGTGACCCCTCCGGCATTCACCTCAACCGCGTAGCCGAGCGACTCCAGAGCGAGGATTGCGGGGACGACGGTGTTCCCGGCCTGACCTATGTGGAAGCCCATGCCGGAAGTATCCGCCCCGGTGCCGACATCCGGGCAAGCGGAGCTGTCTGCGCCGGTGGCCTGCCAGCTGGACCAGCGCGCTCGTCCCAATGCCACAGATTGCGCTGTCACGTGGAAGAGTCCGTGGGGCACAGAGCGGCTGAGGCTCGTCGCCGTAGTCGCCAGGCGCAAGGCTTATGGCCTCCTTGCTCGATCTTTGCGGCATGGGATTCTGGGCCGGTGAGATCGCTCGGATTGACCACCGACTTCCACCCACAACCGTGGCCGGAGATACACGCCCTCCTCGCCGACATCGCGCAGCAGGATCCTGCCTTCCAGTACTTGGTCGACATTGCCGTGAGCGTGATCGAGTCAGAGCGAGCTGACGAACTGGCCGCCTGCTTGTCGATGCACGACATTGTGATCACCCCACGGCCCGTCAGCGCGCCACCGATCGACGTGGTGCGCGTGCGTGCCCCCGGCTCGGTTCGTCATGCGCCGCGGGCTGGGCACGTGCGCATCGAGCACCAGTCGCTGACCGGTCACGACGACGACCTCGAGCGCCCCGATCAGGAGGCCATCGCTCTGTTCTGGAGGTTCATGATCGAAAAGTTCGGCGTCGCACCCCCGTGCGTTGACTGACCACCCACGAGCAGATCCGTCTTCGGTTGCAGCTCACTGCGATCCGTGGCCGGCTCAGTTGACCCGGTGTACGTCTCAGACATCTGAGCCGTATTCGTGCCAACGATTGCCAGGCGGGGCTGGCTGGATGAGGTCTGTCGCACTTCTAGGACATCCCGCGGGCCATGCGAGGCCAAGGTGCGCAGGCAGTGTCGTGATGCCAGCTTGCGCCTGGGACCGAGGACGCCTAGCCGGGATCACGCTGACACCGGGTGGCGGGGTGAAGGCGTTGGGCATCAATGACCGGTGAGAGGAGGACCTGGGCGCCGATGCGGTCGAGGTCAACCCGGCCTGTCGCGAGTCAGCGCAGGCGAGCGGCCCAGGTCAGGGATCACCCCTGCATCGAAGACCTCGCCCACCAACGTGACGCCGCCGGCCAGCCGCTGGGCGCCGGGGCCGCCACCAGCCCATGCCGGAAACTGCAACGCTTCCAGGCCGGCTCCTGCAACGAGTCCGTCCCGGATTCTTCAGCGACTATGCGCCGGGTATGCCCACCTCCCGGCCTCAATGGCGTCTCTCACGCCGCCTAGCCACTGCATAAGTCGTGCCAACGATTTGTTCCCGGGCCTCAGTGCACCGGGTGTGTGGCAGTTCGTTCCTCGCCAACAACCGGGAGGGACATTCTCCACCAGATGGCGCAGCAGGGGACTCCTCAGGATGGGACTCGTAGTTGAGGTACTCGCCGGGCTGCGTGTCCCCGTCAGTGAAGGTGGGGGTTCGCCGCTCGGCACTGGCTTAGCCAGAGCAGGCGGTGATGCCGACTCGGGCTTCGACCAGCGTTATGCGGCTCAAGCCGTCTCAGGGATAAGGGCAGCGTGTCTTCAGTCGCCTCGGAATACCGCGCACCAATCAGTGGCGATCAGTCAACAAGGAAGCCCAACGCTTTGACCGGGTACGGCGCTGCGGTGCATCGTGGAACTCTTGGACCCCGAACGACTGGCCGTGGCCGAGGAATTGCCCGTCCAGGGCAGGGCGCACGACAGCCAGGAGCCGGCGCAGAATCGCCGTTACCGCAACCTCGACCAGTCGACAGCGGAACTCCTGCACCTCCCTGAGCACCTCCCTGCAGCCGGCCTCGACGCTCGAGATCGGAACATCAAACGGTTACTCCACGATCTGGCTGGCGGATGCCTTGGGTACCGCAGGGCGCCTGGTCTCGGTCGACAACGATGCCGGCCGCCATCAGGAAGCCGTCGAGAACCTGGCCGCCGCCCGACTGACCGATTCCGTCGACCTCGTGCTCGCTGATGCCAAGCAGGTCCTCTCCGACACCCCGTCGTGGCCGGTCGACCTGCTGTTCCTGGACGCAGATCGGAACGCCTACGTGGACTATCGGCCGGAGCTGCTGCGGGTCCTGCGTCCCGGTGGACTCCTGGCGGGCGACAACTGCATCTCTCACGCCGCCGAGGTCGCCAAGCTCAGCTCGCTCGTCCGGTGAACCTCCAACATCGAAGCCGTACTCGTATCCATTGGGGGCGGCCTCCTTCTCGCTACAGTCGCCAAACCGCCCGAGCTCGAGCACGTCAGCTCGGACGATGCACCAGATTGCCGCCGTCGCCTCGGTCGTCCTTGCGCGCCAATCGCCAAGCACGGGTCAGAGCGTCGCCGACAGCGAGCGCCGCACCCACTCCGCCCCATCCGCGAGTGACCGGCCCACATGAATGAGCCAAGTCCCGGGTCCGCTGCAGGGCGCTTGATCCCGGGATAGTCCTGCAGTGGACTCTCGGACACGCCTCGATCCGCCGGCTCACCCCCTCCACACTCACCACCGCCCCCGCCCGGGCGGAAGGCAATGTCCGTCTCCACACGCAACCGCCCTCAGTCCAACTCGACGCGCCGTCGGCCTCGATGCAAGTCGAGGTCACAAGACCGGGCCGGCGAGGCGAACGGCCCCGCCAGCCCGAATTGGTGAGGCCTTGTGCTACTCCGGGCCTCTGGTCGCGCAGCTCACGGCAGGTTCCATTGTTGGGTGAGGAGACCGTTGCAGTCGTAGATCTGCAGCTGTGTTCCGTCGGCTGTCTGTGCCTGGGGATCGTCGAGGCACCGGCCGGACTGCGGGTTGTACAGGGATCCGTCAGTGCGGGCAACCCATTGTTGGCCACCGGCGCCGTCGCAGTCATACAGTTCCACCTTGGTGAAGTTCGCGGTTCCGTTGCCGTCGATGTCGAGGCACTTGTCGAAGGCGCGGATCGTTCCGTCGGTCTCGAGTGACCATTGCTGGCCGCTCGCGTTGTTGCACGTGTAGAGCTGCACTGCGTTGCCGTTCACCGACGTGTTGGTGTTGACGTCCACGCACTTCCCGGTCGTTCCCGGACCAGTGATGCGCCCCTGCGCCATCGGCAGCGTCGCGGTGCCGAAGTTCGTCTCGCACTTTCCGGTCGACAGGTGCACCCCCGCGAGCATGAGGAAACTCGAGGATGACGGATCGGCCAGAATAGGCGAACTGTATCCAGCACAGGCAGTCTCACCGGTGTCGTAGCCACCGGTGGGAGCGGTGGTCACCGGCGTGGTGATTTCGTCCCAAGCACCAACTCCCAGGTTGCGGTTCACGAACAGCACGTGCCCTGTCTCAGGAAGGATGGTGAGCGAGCCGTCCGTTCCTGCGACGACCCGCTGGCCGGAGGCAATGAGGGTTCCGTCCGCTCCGCCCGCCGGCGACCAGGCAGAGATAGGCGTATGGAGCAGGAATCGGTTGTCGCTGGTCTGGATTCGGGTGCCGAGGCTTGAAGGGTTCCAGGATTCCGCATCCGAGGTGGTCTTGATGTAGACGTCGCACGCCTGGTCCGGGTCGAACCCTGCCTTGCAGTCTTCGAAGGTCATGGCGTAGGTGCCGTTCGGGAGGTTGACGACCGTTGCCATGCCGGGGCGGTCGACGTTGTTTGGAATTGCCACGTCGTAAACCTCGCCACCCCAACTCGCGCCGCCGTCGGTGGATGCAACGTGCGCCAAGACCTGGCTATAGCCGTTCACTGAAGGTCGCTCGTCGGAGAAGTAGCACACCAGGTTGCCGTTCGCGGCAACGTCGAACTCTGGTTCCCAGATCCCGTGGCCGGTGGTGTTCGTCATTCCGGACTCAGAGGCGCACGAGCTCCGGTAGGACCACGAGGCACCCTGGTCGGTGGAGACGAATACCTCGATTTCCTGCTGGGTGTAGTCGCCGCGGTTCCATGCTGTGCCTGCGGCCAGGATGGTGCCAGCCGGCAGGTTGCCTTCTGTCTGGGGCAATTCGTACAGGGTCGGTCCGTCGAGATCCCAGCCGTGCACAGTGTCGGTGACGGTGCTGATCGGTGAGGATGTCCAGGTGACTCCATTGTCGGTTGAGCGGTAGATCGGGAAATCCGCTTTCGGGACCCCCGTGCCGGAGTGGTCGAAGGTCGCCAGCAGCGTGCCGTTCGCTGTCCCGTTGTGCTCAAGACGGATGACGCGGGGGTAGCTCGCGTCCTCCGTCGAACCGCTCGCGGTGCTGGGCAGGTAAAGGGTGCCCCCGGATGTGGTGGCCGCCAGTGCCGGCGCAGTGGAGTGGGCGGTGAGGGCGAGGGTGGCGATGAGGGACGCGGCGGCGAGGGTGGCGAGTCTGCCGATCGCTCGTGGACGTCTACGCATGAATGTCTCCTATTCGCCGCATTGCGATGGATGGAGGGACACGCTTTGCATCGATGCAAGAGAACCCTGCCCCGAAAGTTACCCCGGGCATCGCTCTCCGCACAAGCCCCAGCCTCAACCGCCCGCCGAGCGCGACGATCGATCTTGCATCGATGCAAAATGCGTGCTAGCTTCCGATCACCTGTCCGGATCCACGAAGGAACTGTCGATGACGACGCCGCTCACTCCGCCGCTGGAGGGCGCCGACGCCTCCGCTGCGCTGGCACCTCGGCCCGAGTACCCCCGCCCCCAGTTCGACCGAAGCCACCGCTGGCTGAGCCTGAACGGGCTGTGGGAGTTCCATCGGTGCGACGCCGGCGGGGCGTACACCGCCGGGCCCGAGCAGATCCTGGTGCCGTTCGCGTGGGAAACCCCCATGTCGGGCGTCGCCGCGCACTGGCTCGAGAATGCACGTTACCGACGAACGTTTCACGTCCCCGCGGAATGGGCGGAGGAACGGACCGTGCTCCACTTCGGCGCTGTGCACCACGCGGCGACCATCATCGTCAACGGGTACGCAGTCGGTACTCACGTGGGCGGCTATGTACCGTTCGAGTTCGACATCACAGATTCCCTGGCCCCGACCTCGGAGAACGAACTCGTCGTCGAGGTGCACGCGCCGGCAGACAAGCGATGGATCGCCCACGGCAAGCAGCGCAGCACTCCCCGTGACGACTACGACAGTTGCGCGTTCACGCCGTCCAGCGGCATCTGGCAGCCCGTGTGGCTCGAAGGCCGCCCGGCCACCTATCTGCGCGAACCTCAAACTTCGACCCACCAGCGACCTCGACGGTCTCACGGTTCTAGGTGATGTGTTCGGCCCTGATATCTCGAACGCCCGGGTGCTCCTCGAAGTCACTGATGGCACCCCCGTGGAGAGCCCCATCACAACGATCGAGGTCACCAGCGGCGAGCTCGCCGAGGGTGTCACGATCGACCTCCCCGCACCACGTCTATGGGGACCCGCCGACCCGCACCTCTACACCGTGGTCGTTGACGTGGTCTCGGCCGATGGGGCCGACCATGTCGAGAGCAGCACGGGCCTGCGTTCCATCGAGACGCACGACGGGAAGGTCTATCTCAACGGTCAACGGATCTCTTTGCGCGGCGTGCTGGACCAGGGGTACTGGCCGGAGACCGGAATCACTGCACCTGTCGACGACGCGTTCGTCCGTGATCTCGAGATCGCCCGGGATGCCGGGTACAACATGGTCCGCAAGCATCTGAAACTCGAGGATCCTCGGTTCCATTACCACGCGGACCGCATGGGGATGCTCGTCTGGGCAGAGCCCTCGTCGACCGGCCGGTTCTCAGCGGAGTCCTCGGCCGCATTCGAGGCCCAGATCCCGGCGATGGTCGCTCGTGACGGCAATCATCCGAGCATCGTCGTCTGGGGGCTCTACAACGAGGAATGGGGTCTGGACTGGGCGGTTCCCGAAGACCCCGCGAAGCAGGAGGCGGTCGTGCGCGCCCGCGAGATCCTTCGGGGACTCGACACCACCCGCCCCGTGGTCGACAACTCGGGCTGGACGCACATCGACACCGACCTGGTCGATTGGCATGTGTACGACGAGCACCCGGGGGGCTGGGCACGCAAGGTCGCCGATCTCCTGGATGATCCGGATCCGTCGTTTCCGGTGGCGATCGCCGTTGACACGATCGTCGACAAGCGGCTCATGGTCCGTGGCCCGGTTCCGCCCGGCGTCCCGTTCATCAACAGCGAGTTCGGGGGTGGCTGGACGTCGATCGACCGAGGCTGGAACCTGCACTGGCAGACGCAGGAATTGCGCCGGCACGACGCGATCGCCGGCTGGGTGTGGACCGAACTCAATGACATCGAACACGAGAGCGCAGGCATCGTCGCACCCGACCGGACAATGAAGGACCACGGAGGGCGCGCACCTCGGCACGCGAACGCAGAGACGGCGACGGTGTTCGACATCGTGCCCGAAGGGCCGGGACGCGACGTGGTCACCCCCACCGGGATGATCACCGTCGACGTCCATGTGTCTCATCACGGGGCCGCCCCGGTGACTGTTGACATCGTGACCGCGTGGGGCACCGTGTACTCCGAGGATCCGACCACCACCACTCAGGCGGTGGGGACGGTCACAGCCGACCCGTTCGTACTCAGTGAACCGGTCTCAATCGCAGCGACGCTTCCCGACGGAGCGCGGTCTGGACGCCTGCACGTCCTGGTCCGCGACGGCGACCGAATGATCGGGCGCGGCGCGGTCGATGTCGTCCGCCAATGAGGGGCCGCACGACATCGTGGCGCGCACGAGTCGCGGGGCTTGCCAGTCAGAGGTCGGTGGAGCGCCCGATCGTGCTCTCCCGCACCATGAGTTGATGACCCACAAAGAACTCCTCTGGTGCGGCGTCGGCGTCGTCACCCAACCGTGCGACGAGCCGCTCGACTGCGGTTCGGGCGATCGCCACACGGTCTGGCGCAATCGTCGTGAGTGATGGTGTCTGGAATCGCGCTGCCTCGATGTCATCGAAACCCACAATCGCGATGTCCTCAGGTATGCGCAGGCCTGCCACCAACGCCACCCTCATGGCCCCGATCGCGACGAGATCGTTGTAGCAGAACACGCCGTCCGGAGGCCCCTCTCTATGCTTCAGCAAGGCCGCCATTGCCTCGGCGCCGTCCTGGAAGTGGAACCGCGCGCGGGGGATCACCAAGGACTCATCGACGGGAATCCCTCGCGCCTGGTGGGCGAGCCGGTATCCCGTCGTTCGAAACTGGGCGGTTTCGCCGGTCTCGTAGGGCTGATCGCCGATTGCCGCCACGCGGTGCCGCCCGATGTCGAGCAGGTGCCCGGTGGCAGTGCGCGCGGCCGCAACGTTGTCGATCGCGACGTGGTCATACTCGCTGCCGGCAACCCGCTCGCCGAGAAGCACCAGTGGCCTGGCTGGATCGTGGTGCGGCAGATCTGTCCCCGAGAGGGCGAGCGGGCTCATGATGACCCCGTCGAACAGCGACGCCATGCCTTCGCGTTGGATCAGTTCCCGTTCGCGATCCGGCTCCCCATCCGTCTGATCGACGACGACCGTATACCCGTAATCGCGTGCGGTCGTCACGACGATGCGGGCAAGCTCCGAGAAGTACGGCACATCCAGCTCGGGCACGATCAGCGCGATCAGCCCGCTACGACCGTTCTTCAGGTTCCTGGCGAGCACGTTGGGCCGGTAGCCCAGCTCGGCGACAGCCTCCTCAACCAGACGACGCTTGGACTCCGACACCCGCGCATAGCCATTGACGACGTTCGACACCGTCCGGATCGACACTCCTGCACGCTCCGCGACATCACGCAGTCGTGCAGGGCCGCTCAACGGAACTCCTTCATGGGGACAGAATGGCCTACGCGGGGCTCGTGGCTCCCACGAGCTGCCGGCGGACGCCCGACGACCCACCGCCCGATCAGTATGCCGCGCTCTACGCGCATGAGACCCGTCATCCGGTGGTGCTGCCTTGGAGCAGGCCGCTGCGGAAATACCGCTCCAGCAGTAGGAACAGCACGATCAGCGGAAGAACCGTGACGAGCCCGCCGGTGATCAGGACCGGAACGACGTCCGCCTTCGATCCCGTCTCCGCCGCCTGCGACAGTGACGACAGCCCCACCGTGAGCGGATACAGGCTGTTCTTGCTGAAGATGATCAGCGGAAGGAAGTAGTTGTTCCACACCGCGACGATCGTGATGAGCAAGACCGTCATCAGCCCCGGGAATGCCAGCGGGATCGCCAACCGCAAGAAGATGCGCACCTCCCCCGCGCCATCGAGCCGTGCCGCTTCGATCAGATCCTTGGGCACCGAGGCATCGATGTAGGTACGCATGAGGTAGATGCCGACCGGCGAGACCATGCTCGGCAGGATCATTCCCCACACCGAGTTGACCAGCCCGACCTTCGAGTAGACCAGGAACAACGGCAGCGCGATAGCGGTCAGCGGCACGAGCAGCGTTGCCATCACGGCGAAGAACATGGCATTCGCACCACGGAAGCGGTACCGCGAGAATCCATATCCGGCGAGGGCCGAGAGCACGGTCGCACCGATTGCGCCAGCGAGCGCGTAGAAGAATGTGTTGCCGAGCCAGACGGCGAAGACACCCGCGCCGCTGACATCCTGACCGAGCGCGAGGATGTTGGACCACAACCGGAAGGGTCCGGCGAACCAGAAGCCGAAACTGGAGTAGACCTCCGCCTGGGACTTGGTCGAACTGATGAACAGCCACACCAGTGGAGCCAGAACGAACACAGCGAAAAGGCCGGCGACCCCAGTGAGCACCGCAGAGGTGACACGCGACAGCCCGTACAGGCGCGGGGAAACGCGATCATTGTCGGTCATCGGAACTCCCCGTTTCTGCGCCGCGCGGCGAACCCGGCGACCGATACCGCGCCGATGATCAGGGCGAGGACGACTGCCGCTGCAGCCCCGAGTTCGTATTCTCCACTACCGACGGCCGTGTTGTAGACGTACAGAGATGGCGTGAAACCGAACGACACGGCCTGCGGCTGGAACGCCGCCAGGATCGACGGCTCGGTGAATAGCTGCAGGGCGCCGACGGCGTTGAGGAACGTCAGCATGACGATCGACGGCATCACCATGGGCAGTTTGATGCGCACGATGATTCTGCCGCAGCGACGCCCCGTCGACCAGCGCGGCCTCCGTCACCTCCCGTGGGATGGACTGCAGCGACGTGTAGAGAATGGTCATGTTGTACCCCGTCCACTCCCAAACGACGATGAGGATGATCGTGGGCAGAATCAGACTGCCGGAGAAGAAGTTCACATTCCCCAGCCCGATGGTGGACAGGAGTCGCGCGTACGGGCCGAAATGCGGGAGCAGCAGGAACGACCACATCACCGATGCAACAACGCCCGGAACGGCAAATGGCATGAAGTACACGGTGCGGAAGAACTTGCTGCCCCGCACGACCCCGGCATCGAAAAGTGCCGCGAATACGAACGCAAGGGCAAGCGTGACCGGGACCTGGATGGCACCGAACACCAGGACGCGAACCACGCCCGACCAGAACGGCTCGGAATGCAGGACCGTGTCGTAATTCGCCAGACCCGCAAAGCTCCTGCCCCCGACGAGTTTGGTCGAGAAGAGGCTGGACCAGATCGCGTACAACGTCGGGGCCAGCATGAACAGCGCGAGCATGAGCATGTGAGGAGCGATGAACAGCGCCCCCGTCCATTCCCGCGCCACCGCGTCGCCTCGGCCGCCGCGCGGAGCTCGCCGACCGGGATGTCCCGCCAGGGGCGGACGCGGCGAGCACGTCACGCCCCTGGCGCTCGATCACCTGCTGATTCACGGCGTCACGACCCGCTGACCGTGAAGCCCTGAGCCTGCGCATAGGAGGTCATCTTCGACTGGAACGTCGTGAACGCCTGCTGGAGAGTCTCAGTCCCCTTCGTCACGCCCGCGAAGGTGTCGGTCCACTGCGTGAGCGCAGCCGTCATGATCGGAGGCCACTCGGCCGCCGGGATGTTCTTCGCGGCCTGCGCGAAGACCGAATTCGGGGTGGAGTTGCCGGAGATCTTCAATGTGCGCGCCTGGAAGGACGGATCGTTCAACAGCGGCAGATAGGCCGGGAAGGCCCCCGCAACCGGACCGCTCAGGATCTTCCATGACGCGTCTGATCCACCGAACCACTTGACGAACTCGGCGGCCTGCTTGGCGTGCGCGCTCCCCTTGATCACGGCCAGTGTCGAGCCACCCCAGTTTCCCGATGCTGATCCCCCAGCCACTGTCTGCGGGAGCGCTGCGGCACGCCAATCGCCGAGAGTCTTCTTGATGCTGAGTTGCATACCGACCGGTCCCCATGCCGGGCTCAGTCGCGCCGCGTTCGCACCGCTGTCGAAGGTTGGACCACTGTGCAGGCGAGAAGTCAGCAGCGGTCGTGACCTCCTTAGACGAGATGAGCTCCTTGCCAATACTTCGCGAACGCCATCTCCTGCGCGCCCGTGAAGTGAATTCCGAGACTCGATCCGCCCGTATAGCTGAACGGGAAGGCCCCCCACTGCTGCATCAGGCCGAGCACGGCCTGAGCGTCCTCGGGGTCGAAGTTCGTCATTGCCTGTGAGGCATCCTTGGTGTGCAAGGTGGCAGCCTCTGTGGCGAACTGGCTCCACGTCTTCGGGACGGAGATCCCATTCGCCGAGAACTCCTTCTGGTTGTAGTAGAGCGCCAGCGGACCGAGATCTACCGGCATCGCGTACACGTGCGAGCCCTGCGAGACCTGGGACCACGCCACGGAGGCCTCGTTCGCCTTCGCGGAATCGATCCCGTACGCCGACAGGTCGACGAGGCTGTGGGTGATCTCGAACGATGGCAGCTCGAAGTACTCGATCGTGGCGATGTCCGGCGCGCCGCTGCCGGCCTTGAGCGCGTCGCTGAGCTTCGTGTACTCGGCGCCGGCCGCGCCGGCATTCTCAAGGACAACGCAGACATCGGGATGCGTCTTGTTGAACTCGTTCACGGCAAGGTCGTAGCCCGCAGGCCACCCCCAGAACGTCAAACGGGTGGCGCTCGGCGAACACGCCGAGGTCGCCGAGGAGGAGGCCCCCGGTGACGAACTCTGTGCAGCGGCCGTGGTTTGAAGTGCTGACGCGCCACCGCTGGAGCACGCCGCCAGCCCGAGCACAGACGTGGCGGCCAAGGCGACCGCGGCGATGCCATGCTCCCGCCAGCGCAACTTCGGGCGACGCAACGCCACTCCTCGAAGGATCATGTGTCTTCCTATCGTCGTTGATGAAGAGGTGCCACCCGAGGCGGCTGTGTCACCATACTTCGAATTTTGCATCGTTGCAAGATCTTGACGCAAATCCGCTCACGTGAACGGAAACACCCCTGAGCAAGCTGCAGAACCTGCGCCACCAGCGCCGTTCTGCGAGGAGTGCCGGCAGAACCAAGGTTGCTCGTTGTTGGCCGTGAATCACGGATCGCATCGCCAGCGGTTAGCTGCGCCCCTCCCCAGTCCTGGATCGACTGCCCGCGAAGCCCCGGTCTCGCCACTTCTGGAGGGTGGGAACACACGCGAGAAGGAGGGCACCGATGAAGGCAGAGTCTCCGATCGACATCCCAAACCAGGACGGCCCGACAGACGTGCCCGTGATCGTTGACGACCTGCGGTGCCAGATCGAGCTCCTCAACGCCGGCGGTGCCGACTCAGCGGTCGTCGCCGACATCTGGACCCAGGTCGAGTTCCCGCAGGCTCGGTGAGCCCGATGGCGCGCAGGACGAGGGGCGGAGTCCCTCAAATGACCGGGCCGCTGCCGACGGAGGCATACGAGGTGCTGGTGAACGCGGTGGAGTCGATGCGTGCGGGGAGAGCAGTCACGGTGGCTTCGCTCGACCAGCGGCTGACAAATCGGGATGCGGCGAATTTCCTGGCCAACAGCCGTCCCACCATCCACGTTGGACTGACGCATGTCTCCCACCGGACGCAAGATCCATCAAAGTCTTTGCGCTCAAGCTGGAAGGGTGTTGACGGCGTCAATACTTTGAATACGGTGCCCTGCCGGCGTCCGGCCAGGCAGCCGCACTGATCCAGGTGGCCCGCGCAGAAGTTCAATCCGGGGTCGATCAACGACCTCGAATCGACCGAGGCGGCAGTGCGCCTGGCCAACAGCTCCCGCGGTCTCACGCGAGGGCTGGGATGCGATCCCCCTGATCGGCGCTGATCCAGTCGGCGGTTCCGCAGTGAGGGCCATGGCCATGCTCGTCGCACCCACCCCTCCAACGGACACGCGACAGCTGCCGTCGATCAACTCGGGCTCCTTCCGAAGCGCGTCGTGGAAGCGAACTCGATGTGTGAATCGACTGTGATTCACATGGGTTTCCGCTGGTTCCGAGTCGTCCTTTCGATGGCAGACGGGTATCCTCGAGGGTGAACGAGGGGAGGCCGTCGATGACTACCGCAACACCGGCCCGGGCCGGGCTGGAGGCGTACGCGACCGCGACCCGCACGGGCCAGGCGCAGCTGGTCCGGTCATTGCGCGAACTGCTGGGCGCCAGGCTGGTCGCCTACCTGGCGGGGGTCCGTGAGACCCGCACGGTTCATCAGTGGGCTGCCGGCGAGCGCGCCATCCGCCATGCCGACGCCGAGACCAGGCTTCGGATCGCCTACCAGGCCGCGCTGCTGATCACCGAGAAGGACACCCCCGCCGTCGCCCAGAGTTGGTTCCAGGGACTGAATCCACAGCTGGAGGATCGTTCTCCGGCCCGCCTGTTGCGCGAACTCGAGCCCAGCGATGCCGGCCCGCTGGTGTTGGCTGCCGCGCGGGCGTTCGCCGCGGTCGGTTGACGTCGGCGAGATGACCTCGTCCAGCACCATCCCTGTCGGCTCTGGCCGGCGCCTGGCCATTGACCCCTGCGCCCAGACGATGGTCTACAGGATCGGCTATAAGCCCGACCCGTTCGCGTGGACCCCGTGGCAGTACGCCGACCACGGCACGTTCGCCGGACGCTGGGATGACCCGGAGGGCAACTTCCGCACGCTCTACGTCGCGGATCGGCTCCTCGGCTGCCTCTTGGAGGTTCTCGCCGATTTCCGCCCCGACCTCGGCCTTGTCGGGGAGCTGGATGAGATCACCGGGGACGACCAGGATGACCAGTACCCCACCGCGGAGGCAGGGACGCTACCCCTCGATTACCTGGCACCACGCTGCGCAGGCGCGGCGCTGATGTCGGGCATCTTCGTCGACGTCCGCCAGCCCGACACCATCGCCGCCCTACGGCGCCGATTCGGCGTCCTCGCGGCATCCCTCGGATTCCCGGATCTCGACGCGGCCACCATCAAGTCGAACGCGCCCCGCACCCTCACCCAGCGCATGTCGAGCTGGTTCTACAGTCTCAGCTCCCCACGAGTCGACGGGGTGACCTTCTCCTCGCGGCACGGGGACGAACTGCAACTGTGGGCGATCTACGAACAGCCGGCCGACGACAACGCCGGCAGCCACACCCTCGCCGACCACGTCCCGGTCGAGTTGGACAAGAACACCCCGGCCCTGACCGAGGCGATGCGGATCCACGGGCTGCGCTGGTCCGACAGCTCCCCCACTCCCGAACCGCAGGGAACCGTCCAGGAGTGGGTCACAGCCAACTTGGACCTCGACCGGCTGACGCAACTGATCGTTGAGCTTGCGAAAACAGCCGGCGCCGTCGGCCGACTGATCGACAGCGACGCGGACGAGGAGGCCATCGACCTGGGAGTCTCGGCGGTTGCCGCCGCGGCATCCTCCCTGCGCAGCGAAGTCAAGCGGGTCCTCCGTCTCCCCCCGATCCCCGACCCGAGCGTGGGGAAACCCTTCATCGCCGGCCTTCTGCGATGGGACGACGCGGCAGAAGCAATCCGGCGATCAGCCACCCGTCGCGACGGGGCCGGAATCACTCGCGGCGCCGCAGCCCTGGAAGCCGGAGCGGCGGAATTCCACCGCGCGGCCGCAGCGATGACCACGGCCCGCAGCGCCGAGCGGAACCATCCATCTGGAGGCGCGGCCAACGCCGAGCAACCGTGACGGAACCGTCACTGGTGCACGGGAACTACATCGTGGGACACGATCTAGTACATCGAATCGTTATACCTCGTTTCGATGTACTAGCCTTTGTCCGTGATCGAGCTGATGATCCTCGGATTCCTCGCCGAGGGGCCGCTGCACGGCTACCTGCTGCGGGAACGAATGGAACAACTGCACGCTTACGCCCGCACGATCAGCGACGGCACCTTGTACCCGGCCATCTCGCGGCTGGTGGCCGGTGGTCTGGTCCGCCGCGACACCGCCCCGGGCAGGGCCGGGGCCGACCGGCGCATCCTCAGCCTCACCGACGCTGGCCGCGACTCGCTGGAGGAACGTCTGCGTACGGCGGCCGGACACGACATCACCGACGGACACCGATTCATGGTGATCCTCGCGTTCCTATCCCAACTGCCTGAGAGGAGTGAGCGGGACGCGGTGCTGAGACGCCGACTGGATTTCCTGTCCCAACCCGCCGGATTCTTCTCCGAGGATGGGCGGCTCCTGCCGGTCGGCGACATCACAGACCCCTACCGACGCGGAATCATCGTCACCGCCCGCGCCACCAACGACGCAGAACGCGCCTGGCTCATCCAGATGCTCGACGGCACCCACACCGAGGCCAACCCCTGACCGACCGGGCGCCAGCGACAGGCCAACCGTCCCGGGCCCTAGTCCGACGGCCCCTGATACGTAGAAGGGCTGGTGGTCACCTGATTGGCGCTGGGCTGCGCGCAGATCGGAGTTCTGGGTGGGAGTGGACGCCGTCGGCGTAGGGTGGCCCTCACTTTCGTGGGCTCACGTGCGCTGGGTTCGCGGTCGACTTCTCGAGGGAGATGAGTCGCATGCGTCAGGCGGTCATCGTCGGCCACGCCGTACAGTCGTGACCGTGAAGAGCACGCCTGCCGCAGCGATCATCGAGGAACTGCGCCGGGACATCAACGGCGTCCTCGGCTCTTCGGTGGCGGGCGTCTACCTGTTCGGCTCTTACGTGCTTGGCGACTTCGATGAGCAGCTCAGCGACATCGACCTCCTGGTCGCGACTCGGTTCGCGGTCACCGACGATCAGCTGCGGGCGCTCACCGAGATGCACGACCACCTCGTCGAGCGTCATCCCGACTGGGACAACCGTGTGGAGGTCCTCTATCTCGACGTTGCCACGCTGAGAATCTTCCGCGACGGCGGCGACGTCGTCCGCATCAGCCCTGGCGAGCCGATCCATCGCACGCCGTTCCTGCAGCACTGGCTCGTGGACCTGTACACCGCCCAACAGAGCGGGCTGACGATCCAGGGTGCCGAGGCCGGCGAACTGCTTCCGCGCATCGGCGTGGACGAGTTCAGGGCGTCGATCAGCTCGATGGTCGAGGAGTGGCTGGACTGGATGCGCGGCACCCTCAAAGAGGGGTACCTCGCCTACATCCGACTGGCGCTGTGCCGAAGCCTGTTCGCGTTCCGATTCGGGAAGCAGACGTCCAAACCGGCTGCGGCGCGATGGGTCGCGCACGAATACCCGCAGTGGGCTGCTCTCTGCGCCGAGGCGGTCCAGTGGCGTCAAGCGGACAGTCAGGCGCCCAACGAGGCGGCGCTCCTCCGGACTGAGGAGTTCGGGCGGTTCGTGTTCGAGGCGACACGCGAGAAGTAGCCGCTGCCCGAGCAGGCAGGTTGGCCTGCGCGAAGCCGGTGTCAGATCACTCCGCATAAGTGGCCTCCCGCACGCGCCCGTCGGCCCGCGTCAGGCCGTCGGCACTTCTAGGCCGTCCAAGTTCGGACGCTCTTCGACCCGCGACGCCGCCATCGGACAAAACCCCGGACATGACTACGGAGACATGACTACGGACAAGTTCCCGGACATCACCCTTGGGCACCTTGACGGTCCGACGGCATTTGTCCCCTATCTCCCACAAGCAGCTTCGCGATCGGACCGGGGGGCGGGCGCGAACGTCCGTGCGTCTTCTTCCACTGAGACAACTTGTGATCGTCGCCGAAGATCCGCGCGAACTGTTTCGGATTTTTCGAATTGAGTCATACACTGCGGACATGAGCACGCAGACGACGGCGGCAACGACGGTCCTGCCGCCAGCGGACTTGGACGGCATGCTCGACCTCTCGCGCTTCCTGTCCCATGTCCCTGCGCCCGCTGCTCTGCTGGGACCTGACGGGGAGACTGTGCCGTTACCCATGGAGGCGTACCAGGTGCTGGTGAAGGTGGTGGAGTCGATGCGGGCAGGCAAGGCGATCACCGTCGCTCCCCTCGACCAGCTGCTCACCACGCAAGAGGCCGCGAACTTCCTCGGCATCAGCCGGCCGACCGTCGTGAAGCTGCTCGAGCAGGGGGAAATCAGCTATGAACGCCCGGCGGCCGGCCGCCATCGGAGGGTGCGACTCAACGACCTTCTCGACTATCAGCGCCGCAAGAGGGCGGAGCGCCGGTCCGCCCTCGACGAACTGACAGAACAGGCGGCCGGGGCCGGGCTCTACGAGGAGGTCCCTGACTACAGCGACGCGCTTCGGGCCGCGCGCAAGCGACGGGCCCGGTGACCGGTGGCCACGGTCCGCTGGCGTCCTCGGCGTCAGCCGGCCGATTCTGGGGAGCTGTGCGCACGAGGGGACATCGCCCATGGACGTCCTGCTGCCGGCCGCCAGCGCCGAGCGGCTCAGCGACGTCCTCAACCATGAGAACCGCAGGTGGGAAGACCCCTTACCACCCTTGACCAGGTGACCGCGGGATCGGCACAGCCAGGGCTCTACGACGGCTCCCGGCGACAACCAAACTCTTCACGTGGCGTCCTCGAGGCGGCTGACGCCTGCATCTCGCACGTGCACGAGCCCACGATCCACCCGACGGCTTAACTGTCTAAATCTTTACGCTCAGGTCAGATAAGTGTTGACAGCGTCAAAACTTTGAATACGGTGATTCTATGACGTTCGACTTGGCAGCCGCCTTGAGCCGAGGCGAGACCTTCGAACAGGAGTTCAAGCGAGGGTCGATCAATGACCGCGAGCTGACCGAGGCCGTGGTGTGCCTGGCCAACGGCTCCGGCGGGGTCCTGCTCGTGGGGGTGGAGGACAACGCAACGGTGACCGGCGCGCGTCCACGGCATGGAACGGTCACGGATCCGCACCGACTGGCGGCCATGATCCAGAACCTCACCGAGCCCGCCCACCCGGTCGAGGTCTCCCTCGTCGATCATGACGGCCCCCAAGTGATCGTCGTCAGCGTCCCCGCGGCGGACCCGGGCCCGATCGCGACCAAGGGCGGCCTCTACGTGAAGCGGGCGCTGGGCAGCGACGGACGTCCCCAATGCGTACCGATGACCCCTCACGAAATCGTCAGCATGGGATGTCCACTCGGGGCATCGACTACGCCACCTCACGGGCCGCTGGGGCCACCGCTAACGACCTCGACCCGGCCGAGTTCGACCGGTTCCGCAAGCTGTGCTCGCGCTCCCCCGGCCAGGAAGGACTCTCGCGCCTGTCCGACCGGGACATCCTCCGAGCGCTTGGCCTGGCACCCAGCGACAGGGATGTGACGCTGGGGGCTCTCCTGCTTTTCGGCACCCGCGAAGCCGTCCAACGCTGGGTTCCCACCGCGGAGTTCCTGTTTCAGGACCTCCGCAGGGGCCCCACTTCCACGAGTGTGCGACTGCAGGGTCCGCTGTTCCAGGTCGCGGACGAACTGGAACGGCTCCTCGAACCCCGGAACACGACGACGGAACTGATGGCGGGGATGGTGCGGGTCGATCTCGACCTCATCCCCGAGACGACTCGACGCGAAGCCATCGCGAATGCCCTCGTGCATCGCGACTACACCGAGCTGGGTCCGACGACTGTCCGGATCACCGGCAGCGACTTCATCGTGAGCAATCCCGGTGGTTTCCCGCCGGGCGTCACCATCGACAACATTCTCGACCAGAGCCGTCCCCGAAGCCCGATCCTTGCGGATGCGTTCCAGCGTGCCGGCCTCGTCGACCGGAAGGGCAAGGGCGTCAACGAGATGTTGGAGTCGCAGCTACGGGGAGGCCGCGACGCTCCGGACTACTCCGGCTCGACGTCGTCGATGGTCGCCGTGTCGATCCCGCTGGGCACTGCGGACGTCGACCTGGTGCGCTTCCTCCTCACCTTCGAGAACGACCGCCAACACGCGCTCACGCTCGACGAGTTGCGCGTCGTCCACGAAGTGAAGGCCGGGGGCTCTGCGACGAACAATGAACTGGCCGAGATGCTTCGACTTCCCCCCGACCGCAGCGGCGGCGACAGCAAGACTGGTGGAGGCGGGGATCCTGGAGGCCCGGGGCAATGGACGCAATCGCCGGGTCCACCTCACCGCCCGCTTCTACGACCTGGCCCAGGACCGGAATGCGTACGTGCGGATCAAGGCGATGGATCCACTTCAACAGGAGCACATGGTCACTGAGTACGTGCGGACCTACGGGCGGATCACGAGGTCGCAAGCAGCCAACCTGTGCCAACTGTCACCGGACGAGGCAGGGACGCTGCTGCGGCGCCTGACCACGAAGGGCGCGC
>CAWCUX010000008.1:0-139172 GCA_963798885.1 uncultured Actinomycetota bacterium
GCTGACCCGAGTTGGTTCACCTCGCCGAGTTTCGGGGTCAGACCTGTCTTTGACTAGGTCGGTTGGTGTGGGGAGTGTGCACTAAGAAGTCCGTCGGTAGCCTGTGCGAGTGGGGTCGTTCGTGCGGAAGGTGAAGACCGCCTCGGGGGCGACGGCGGTCCAGATCGTGCACAAGCGCGGCCGGCAGCGTCTGGGGATCGATCACATCGGCTCCGCGCACGACCAGGCCGAGCTCGAACTGCTGTTACAAGTCGCCCGGGAACGGTTGGCCGCCGGGCAGGACGAGCTCGACCTGGGCTGGGCGCCCACGGGTCGTTCGCCCGGTCAGGCGGTGGTCGAGTCGACCGCGTCGACGGTGTTGTGGGAGGCGTTGTCGTCGGTCTACGACGGGCTCGGGTTCGACGTGGTGGGCGATGAGTGCTTCCGGCAGTTGGTGCTGGCCCGGGTGGTGGAGCCGACCAGCAAGCTCGACTCGATCCGGGTGCTGGACGGGTTGGGGATCACGCCGGCCTCGCTGTCGCACGATCACCCGGACCCTGCCGAGGATCAACGAGCGCGGCTACCGCGACCAGCTCGCCACCGCGTGTTGGGCGCACGTTGCGGCCCGGGGACGGTCGCCTTGGTGATGTACGACGTCACCACCTTGTATTTCGAGGCTGAGAACGAGGACGGGTTGCGCAAGGTCGGCATGTCCAAGGAACGCCGCGTCGACCCGCAGATCACCGTCGGGCTGCTGGTCGATGCGTCCGGGTTCCCGCTCGAGGTGCACGTGTTCGAGGGCAACCGGGCCGAGACCACGACCCTGATCCCGGTGATCCAGGCGTTCCAGGCGCGCCACCGGGTGAGCGATCTCGTGGTGGTCGCCGACGCGGGGATGTTGTCCGCGGCCAATTTGAACGCCCTGGAGGATGCCGGGTTCGGGTTCATCGTCGCCGCCCGCCAGTCGAAGGCCCCGGCCGAACTGGAGGACCATTTCGAGGCGCACGGCAACTACCTGCCCGACCAGGCCACGTTCGAGGTCACCCGAGCGATGGGGACCGGCAAGGACCGCCGCGACCGCAGGGTGGTGTGGCACTACCTCGCCGCGCGGGCGCGCCGTGACCAGCAAACGCTGAACAAGCAGATCGAACGCGCCGAGAAGATCGCCGCCGGCACCACCCCGATCGGCAAACACCGCTTCGTCACCCTCACACGGCGCCACCAAGGGCGTCGACTGGGCCTTGGTTGAGCGGGCCCGCGCCGCCGCCGGCTTCAAGGGCTACGTCACCAACATCACCCCCGACGTGCTCGACGGGGCGGCCGTCGTGGCCGCCTACCGGGACCTGTGGCACGTCGAGCAATCATTCCGAATGGCCAAGTCCGACCTCCAGGCCCGACCCGATCTACCACCGAACCCGCGACTCGATCGAGGCCCACCTCACCGTCGTGTTCGCCGCCCTCGCCGTCGCCCGCACCATCCAAGACCGCACCGGACTGTCGATCAAGAAGTTCCTGCAGACCCTGCGGCCCCTGAAATCCGCCGTGATCAACACCGGCACCCAGACCCTCACCATCCCACCCGCCATCACGCCAGAAGCCCAACAAATCCTCGACGCCCTCCCCGCCGCCGGTGTGCACTAATTTGACCCAACTCGGGGCTGAGGATGGCCGTACTCCTGGCCGCCTACTGCGATCTCAGATACGGGGAACTGTCAGAGTGGAGGCGGCGCGACGTCGACCTCGACGCCGGCACGCTGAAGGTGGCCCGCGGGGTGGTGAAGGTGCCCGGCGGCTACGTTGTCGGTGAGCCCAAGACGGAGGCCGGCGTGCGGACGGTCCACATTCCTCCACACCTGCTCCCAGGGCTGCGTGGAACCACCTCGATCAGCACGCCGCTGCCGGCTCCGACGGCCTGCTGTTCCCGGCGCCGAACGGGGGACACCTGCATTCGTCGTCGTTCGCCCGTTCGTTCGCCAAGGCTGCGGCCGCCGCGGGCCGTCCGGATGCCACGCCACACACGCTGCGACACACGGGGGTCTCGTTCGCGCACAAGGCGGGCGCGACGTTCGCGGAGAACAAGGCCCGGGCCGGCCACACGTCCGAGGCCATGACCCTGCCCTACACACACACGCTCGACGGGGCCGACAAGGCCCTCGCCGAGGCGCTGTCGAGAATGGCGGAGGACGGCCGGGCGAATGGGGAAGCGACTCTCGGCTGACTGGAGTGTCAGGTGATGGTCCAATTGCGAGCGACTGGATCCCGAGTGGTGTCCGCGTCGGGACCGATATAGGACGGGGCCGATGAACTGTGCGGCGGCCGCGACCGCGGGACTCGAACTGCTCGGGGAGAATCGCTCCGGTCTCGCCGAGGTTGTGCTGGCAGGCCGCGCGGGGGCTGGTGCGGAGCGCCCCGAGATCGTGTGTGACGTGGGCGAGTGGTCGGAGAGTGACGGACCACAGATCGGCCTTCATGTTTGTGGCGAGCGCGTCGGCATTGACGGTGGAACGGCGGGTGTCGAGACGGGCCAGCAGCATTCCGCCCTTGAGCACGAGGATGTCGGCGTGGGCCTGAGTACGACATCCGGGTCAGCCACCGCGCGACTACGTAATGCCTTTTCGTCGGGGCTGTGCGGCAGGATGTTGGTGGGTCGATCAACAAGGGGTGCAGGGTGCTCGGGTTCGCAACAGTCCATGCCAACGACGAACAGGTGGCTGTGTGGCTCACCACAAAGGTGGAGGACTACCGAGCCGCCCACACCAACGCGGTCGTAATCGAGCGGAACGACGAGGCGCTCCAGCGCAAGGTCGAGGCGCTGATTGCTGACCGGATCGTGATCGCACTGGAGACGGTCCAGGTGCCAGGGCTGGTCCGCGGGCCGTTCGGTGTGGCAGGTGTCAATCGGTTGCGGCGGGAGGTTGAGGCGCGGCGAGACTTGCTCGTCGCCGTCATCGAGGACTACCGGAAGCGGACCAGGCGGAAGCTGGTGCTGCCGACATGGGTTCCGCTCCCCGACGAACTGCCGGGAGACGTCGAGTCGATCGGGGCAGGGTTGGTGGAGCAGACGCTCGCAGCCGCGAACGTGCTTGCTCGATTCTGGACAGGGTGGCTCGAGACCGAGGACGAAAGGTTGCGGCGTCGAGAGAACACCAAGGGGAAGCCTTCCGGCATCCTCCCCGAGGAGTTGTCCTCCAAGGATGTGGAGGTTCTGCCGGCCTCGTTCGTCAGTGGTACGACGGGAGCGTTCGCGGAGGTGTCACGTCGTGGCTGACCTCGACTTCACCGCCGTGGATTTTGAGACGGCAAATTCATATCGGGGCTCGCCGTGTTCAGTCGGTCTCTGAAGGTGCGTGAGGGCGCGATCGTGGATGAAGCGCACTGGCTGATGCGCCCTCCCGAGGCGTGCGACTGGTTCGACGGGTTCAATATCGGCATCCATGGGATCACTGCGGAGATGGTCGAGAACCAGCCGCGGTTCAAGGAGATGCTGCCCCGCATCATGGACTTCATCGGCGACGACCTGTTCGTTGCCCACAATGCTTCTTTCGACACGAGCGTGATCCGCTATGCCTGCGACGCTGACGAAAGTCCGTGGCCGTCGCTGCGGTTCCTGTGCACCCTCGTGCTGTCGAGACGTGTTCTGAGCCTCCCGTCCTATCGACTGCCGTTCGTTCTGGAGGCCTGCGGTATCGACTCTTTTGAGAACCACCACGACGCGCTTGCCGATGCTCGAGCGGTCGTGGACATCATCCGGCATCTCGCTGATCTGCGAGGCACTCGAGATCTGGAGGAACTCGCCTCTGGGCTCTCCGTTCGTGTGGGTCATCAGTTGCCGGGCGAGTATGCGGGCAGCCGTCACCGTGGCGGTGGCGGTGTTGGTGGTGCGGGACCGGAACTTCCCGAGGTCAACACCAGCGCCGACCCCGACGGATACCTGTATGGCCGCGTCGTCGTGTTCACCGGCAAACTCCAATCCCTGACCCGGCAACAGGCGTGGGACGCGCTCGCTCACGCGGGAGGGGAGCCGGACAAGTCCACAACCAAGCGCACCAACGTCCTCGTGATCGGCGACCTAGACCCCTGCCACCTGCGTCCCGGAGAGGAACTCTCTGGCAAGGCTCGCAAGGCGTTCGACCTCCAAGCCAAGGGTCAGGACATCGAGGTTATGACTGAGGACGACTTCCTGCGCTGCATCGAGGTCGAGGCTCTGACCCACCCGGATCCGCGCCTGACCAAGTAGCGCAACATTGCCCCGACTTCGGCGTTAAGCGGACCATCATCCCTTGCTGGCACGAGGAGCGTGGCCGTCGGGGTCAGCGTGACGTCGCCTGATCGGCGTCCGGTCGGCCGCCCTCTCGAAGGCCGGAGAGCCATGCCTGGAGGAGTTCCTGGTGTGCTCCCCGCCAGGCCAGCCGCAGCGCAGGTTGTAACCGCGTCGCCACCCGAAGGACCCGCTGGGCGCGGTCGGGGCTGAAGCAGGAGATTCCTCGGCGGCCGAGACGGTTGGCGCCGGCCAGCTGGTGGTCGTATTCGGTGGCCGCCAGGGCGAGTTCGTCGTCCCACGTCTCGTCGCCGTAGATGCCCTCGGAGGCAGCGCGCAGCACGGTGAGGAGATCGTCGGCGTCCTTGGTTTGGGCGGGTTGGCGTCCGGCGAAGGCGATGAGCTTGAGCACGGCGATGAGTTCGAGGGGGGCGACGGGCAGCAGCCTGCCCGAGGGCAGTCTGATGTGGTCGGCGTGGGCGGCTGCTTCGGCGCAGCCGAGTACGTCGAGCCTGGACTCGTGGATCACAACGTCACCGTCGCGTTCCAGGTCTCCGTAGGGAACCACGTCCACTTGCTGTCCCAGGAGGCGTCGGCGTTGCCAGGCCCGGGTCGGTTCGCCCAGCGTCGCCAGCCTCGCGTCGAAGTCGAGCGCGTCGTGGGCGGCGATGGCGATGTCGACGTCGTTGGTCGCACGCCGGGGGAGCGTGACCCTTCCCAGGATGAGCGCCAGATCCCTGGCGGTCGCGCCGATGAGCACCCAGCGGCCGGGGGCGCCGAGGGCGTCGACGAGGGCGTCGAGCAGGTCACTCGGGACGGGAAGGGCCCCGTCAGTCAAGGGCGCGAAGGTGCGCATCGCTCCTCCTGAGGTGCGCGGCGAACTCGAGGGAACGGGTGTCGCCGTCGCGGAGCAGGTCACCGTAGATCAGCACGGAGGGGACCAGGCCGGGCAGCGACGACGGTAGGCCGTCTCCCCAGAAGCGCTCCCGCACCTCGACACGGAACGGAGTGGGGGCGGGCGTGAGGCGGAGCAGAGTGACGGCGGGGCCGAGAGTTGCGGCGTAGATGATGCCTTCGGTGGTGCGCACCTGGTCGTCCAGAACCGCTGCCGCGGCGATCCCGCCGAGGAGGACGTCCCTCGCGGATTCACGCCGCACCGTGTCGGGCCAGTGCTCATCGGCCGCGAACAGGGCTCGGGAGGTGAGCGGGCGGACGGGGAGCCTCCGGTAGGCATCGGCCCACGTGTCGAGCAGCCGGCCAGGGGAGTGCAGTCGACCGTCTTGAAGGAGTCCGGCATCGGTGAGCTGGAGCAGGGTGTTGTGGACTGTTCCCACCGACGTTCTCGCGACCGCGGCCAGGTCTCGGACCGGGCTGCCGGCCAGGGCAGGGTCGGCCAAGAGCGCGAAGGCCACTCGATGGCTCGCGCGATTCAACGCCACGGCACCGGCGGCCCGATGCGGTGACGGGGGGCGCGGAAGGGTGTCGCGTGCCCCGGTCGGTCCAGTGTCGTCGGCGTGAGTGAACACGACGGTGCGCCCGTTGAGCACCAGATGGGCGTTGCCGCGATCGTCCAGGAAACTCACGCCCGCGTCGGTGAGCTGCCGGACGGTGGCATCGTCGAAGCCCCTGCCCACCAGCAGGGGGAGCCATCCCGGCTCGTCGTCGGGTGCCCGAGGGTGACCTTGGACGGGGTGGATGTCGACCCGGTACAGCGAGGGCCCGTGACGCAGGATGAGCCGGCGTCCGGCGGCGGGCCGCACCGACACGGTGGTGACGTCCTTCATGCCGGCGCGCACCAAGGCCTGCTGGACGTGACGCGCCAGCACCTCACCCCGGGCCTCGTTCAACACTGCCATGCGTTCAATATATCTGAACGGGGCACGGATTTGAACGCCGAGTCGGCGCCATCGGCGTCCCCTTGGCGACGCGACCATCGAGTCCACCAGTCGCCTGCAATGTCCATGCCTGAGGCGTGCCACGGGAACGCGCAGTCGGGCCGGCCCGGCCGTCCGCCCGGCGGTGCCGCGTACTGCCATCGGCACCTATCTCGCCATGGTGAAAATGCCTTGACCGACGTGAACAAGAAGTTGTCCGCGACGTCCGCTGAGGACTCGATTCTCCCGTGTCGCCGTCGCCGCTTCCTGCGCTATCAGTGTGGACCAGTTTCCGCAGACCGCCTGGTCGGGGCGTCGTGGTTGTCGGGGGTCCAGGGGTGCAAGCGGGGACGCCATGCGGGTACCTCCCGACGGTACGCCTCGTAGTCGGCGCCGAATCTGGCGGTCAGTGCGGGTTCTTCGTACCAGCGCACGAAGGCAGCCGTTCCGAGTCCGACCACGCTCGTGTAGATCAGCATGCTGAGTTGTCCGAACAGCAGCGCCTGTCCGACGAAGATGGTCATCACGGCCAGGTAGATCGGGTTGCGGACATGAGCGTTGAGCCCGGACACCACCAGGCGCCCAGTCATCGCGCCGGGCATGGGTGTCCCGCTCGCGCGCACGAATTGCACGAACACGTGCACCGCTGCGAACAGGCCGGCGACGATCAGCAGGACGCCCGCGACTTCGGCTACTGGCCACCCGGGCAGTGGGTGCTGCAACTGCCATCCGGTCAGCCACCAGGGGGCGAGGATCGCGCCCACCCCTCCAGCGAGCAGGAACCACGCCGCGCTGATGATCCCTGCCACCGACTTGCGCATGACAGTTCACCTCCTCGCCCGCGTGGCCGTCCCGCCCCGGGTTTGGACCTCGCCGACCCCACGCGAGGCAAGCGTGCATTCCAGGGCTCCTCCACGATGGCATTGATCCCCAGTCACCGGCCAGCCCCGACCAGCGTGCCTCAGAATTCGACCCCCGTAGAAACCGGCTCGGGGTTCTACCGTTCGCGGAGGGACAAGCGTGAACCTCCTGCCCGCTCCGTGGGGGCATTTTCGGGGGTAGCTTCGTAAACACTTGTCCATTTGAGGGCACGGCGGTCTCGGTGGCAAGACCGATGAGCTTTGTCGGACCAAGCGTTAGACCTTGTCAGGGCGCAGTGGACCTCGACTTCCAAGAGAGGACTTGAACCTCTGTCTCTCAAGGCTCATCAGGGCTTTGACTAGCGGGGCGGTCTGCTCTATCCGGGGACGACCGTCTGTTGCGCTCGATGTCAAGCTGTGTGGAGTCACGCGGCGCGGTTTTGTCGTTCTTCTCTCGGTAGGTTGATGCTGACGGTGTCGGCGGGTGTGGGTGTCTTCGGGCGGGGTGTGGAAGCGTTCGGGATGCGCGTCGAAGTAGCGTTGCAGGGCTTGGTCGCGGCGCGACCAGGCGTGCTCCCAGGTGCCATGGAGTGGACCTGCTCGGGTGAGAACAGGGCGATCCCCGAGTGCTTGTGCTCGTGGTTGTACCAGGACACGTACTCGGTGATGTAGGCGCGGGCGGCGTCCAGGTCGGTGAATACCTTCGGGTAGCCGGGTCGGTACTTCATCGTCCGGAATCCGGCCTCGGAGAACGGGTTGTCGTTCGACGTGTAGGGCCGGTTGTGGGACAGGTCCACGCCCTGCTCGTGGAGGTAATCGCGCAGCAGGTTCGAGGTCATCGCCGGCCCGGAGTCGGCATGCACCACGCGGGGCGCGCCGTGCTCGGCGATCGCGGCGGTGAACATCTCCACGGCAAGGTGGTCGGACTCGCGGTCCTCGACCCGCCACCCGGCGATCTTCCTCGAGTAGATGTCGGTGATCTTGTACGCCTTGAACACCTTCCCCCGCCACGGCGAATACAGGTCGGTGATATCCCACGACCAGACTTCACCAGGGCCGGTCGCTTTCAGCACCGGCTTGTTCCGCGGCGTGCGACGTCCCTTGCGCGTCGGGATCTTCGGGCGCAGCATCTGATCCTCGATCCGCGCCGCGATCCGCCACCAGGTGCGTCTGGACCCCAGCATCACCCCGGCGTCCCACGCGGTCGCGAACGAGTGGTCCACGGAATGCTGTTGCGCCCACCCAGCGAGGATGAGCTCGCTGATGCGTTCCTGGTCAGCCTCACTGATCCGCGACTCGTACGCCCGGTCGGCCTGCGGGATCGGATCGGCGACACGGTCCCGCGGGTTCTGCCGGTAGTGCCACGTCGACCGCGAGATACCCGTCAGCTCCAACGCGCGACGCTGCGAGCCCGTGATCACGGCCAGCTCGGCGACCAGCGCGTCCTCGGCGCTCAGGAATCGGACGGATCGGTCTTCGTCCGGGGCACGGCGGGCTCTTGCTCGTTCATCGCGTGCAAGAGCCCGATAGCTTTTCCCAACGCCTCGTTGGTGTCCTCCAACTCCCGTACACGCGCGGTCAACCGCGCAAGCTCAGCCTCCTGCGCGGCACGCTCACGCGCCCGCGTTTTCTCCAGCGCCGTGCGCTTGCTCGGGGGAACGGTCATAGGACTACCCTCTCGCGGGATCAGCCCCCGATCGAGATCGCCCTCGAACACAGCAAGCCGCCACCGCCGCATCCGCTTGTAAGACAGCCCACGCTCGGCCAGCCACGGACCCTTCGACCCGTGCGGCTGCAGCTGATACTCATGCACGAACTCGCGGACCTCGGCCGCCGTGAACCCAGAACTGATCGTCATACGTTGCTCCCTCATCCAGTCGACGAGTGACTCACAATCAGCCTGGCAAAGAGGGTTGGGGGTAATTTTGGGGGTAGCGGTGACTCGACTTGGCCTTCTGGCTGCTGGTCCCTGGCGAGCGGTAGGGGAGGCTTCGGCGGCCCGGGTCTGCGGTCGCGAGGGCGCGGGCACTGCTGATGGAGGTGCGTTCCCTTCGTGGGGTCCTGCCGCCGTCGCTGTTCGGCGTGTTCGACAGGCGCCCCGTCTCGCGTGGTGATGGGGGTGCGGGAGCGCCTGTGGCACCTCTATCGAGGGTATTGGGACGCTTGGGGGTCACGTCCTTGTGTGTGCCAGGCGAGGAACGCGGGGACGCGGGGGTGGTGAGGGCTGGCGATTCGGTCGCGATCATCGACGATCCCGATGTCTGTGGGCATCGCGTTGTCGGTGACCTCGACCTTTTTGAGGTTCGAGGTGTCCGGATGTTCCGGGGGCGGTTCAGGCGGCTCTTGTCTCAGTTTGGGCCGATTTCGGAGGTTTTCGTTCGGGTGCTAGCGGTGGTGAGCCTGGTGGCGTGTTAGATGCCGCTTGGGTATCGCGTGTGGGTCTGGTTCCGGCTGCGAGACCGGTGTGTTTCGTGTGCTGATAGAAGGACCCGGGAATGGTTGTTTCGTCGTGGCTGCGTCGCGGCCTGGTGGGTGTGGTGTCGGTGGCGGTGCTGGCGACCGGTTCGGTGTCGCCCGGGTGGGCGGCCCCGGCGAAGGGGGGTTCGCCTGCGCCGTCGCCGGGGGAGTCGTCGAAGCCGGTGCAGGATTTGGTGGTCGGGTCGTCGGGTTTGGTGGTGTCGGGTGGTTTGTCGCGGCCGGATTGGACGTCGGCGTCGGTGACGGCGCGGGCGGCGCGGGTGCCGGTGGAGGTGTTGTCGGCGCGGTCGGAGACGACTCGGCAGTGGGTGTATCCGGATGGTCATGTGCGGGTGGAGCAGGCGACGGGCCCGGTGCGGTTCAAGGATTCGAAGGGGCGCGATGGGTGGTCGGATATTGACACGACGCTGATCCCGGATGGGTCGGGGTTCAAGGCGTCGGCGGTGCCCGGGTCGGTGCGGATCGGCCGTGGTGGCGACCCGGTGGTGACGGATTCGTCCGGGTCGGGGTCGGTGGCGGTGTCGTTGCCGGGGGTGGTGTTGCCGGATCCGGTGGTGTCGGGGTCGACGGCCACGTTCACCGATGTGGTGCCGGGGGTGGATGTGCAGGTGGAGGTGCGCCCGGCGGGGTTCCAGTTGGTGTGGCTGGTGAAGTCGGCGGCGGGTGCGGCCGAGCTGGTGTCGCGGTACGGGAGTTCGGGCCAGGTGGTGTTGCCGTTGACGACGTCGGGGGCGGGGTTGGACGCGCAGCCCGTTTCGTCGGGGTCGTCGGCTGGTGGGGTGGTGTTCTCCCGGAAGGGTCACCGGTTGGGGCAGTTGAAGACTCCGGTGGTGTGGGATTCGAAGAATGCGGTGGTGAACGGTGTCGGCGTGCAGGTGCGCGGCCACGTTCCGGGTCGGCAAGGCGCAGGCCCGGGGGTCGGTGACCTCGACGGGGTTGTCGTTGGGGGTGGATGAGGCGTGGTTGAGTGATCCGTCCCGGGTGTTCCCGGTGACGATTGACCCGACGTATGCGAGTACGACGACCACGCCGTCGTTTGACACGTTTGTGGAGCAGGGTTACACGACCGACCAGTCGGGTTCGTCGGAGGTGAAGTTGGGGAATAACGGGTCGGGGCAGGTGGCCCGCACGTATTTGAACTTCTGCGAACGTGTTCAAGGGCAAGACGATCATGTCGGCGTCGTTGAGTTTGCATGAGAACTGGTCGTGGTCGTGTTCGCAGCGGAGTTGGTCGGCGTATGACGCGGGGTTGGCGTCGACGTCGACGGTGTGGACGTCGCAGCCGTCGGTTGGTGTGAAGCGGGCGTCGTCGATGGAGACATTGGGGTATTCGTCGTCGTGTCCGAATGCGCGGGTGCGGATCGACATGTTGGATCAGGTGAGGGCGTGGGCGGGGTCGTCGGCGTCGTCGGTGGGGGTGTTGTTGCGTGCTGATGATGAGACTGATCCGTATGGGTGGAAGCGGTTCGCGTCGGGGAATACCAGTACGCCGCCGGTGATCGATTACTCCTATGACCGGGCGCCGGGGACCCCGGGGGTGCCGGGTGTGGCGGGGTTGGTGACGGTCGGGTCGAAGCCGTTCGTGGGGTCGGCTCAGCCGAAGATGACGGTGAAGGCGCCCTCGGATGCCGATGGGAACACCTCGAAGATGCAGGTGGCGTGGTTCACGTCGGCGACGTCGACCAGTTCGTGGACGAGTTTGTGTTGGACGTTGTTCGTGTCGGCGGGGAGTTCGGGGACGTGTACGCCGCCGGTGTTGGCGGACAATTCCCATGGGTGGGTCCGGACCCGCGCGTATGACGGGTATTTGTACTCGGGGTGGTCGGCGGCGCAGGAGGTGTATGTGGCGTTGTCGGCGCCGCCGGCGCCGACGATTGCGTGTGGCACCGCGAACGGGTCCTGGGCTGATGCGCTGCCCACAGCAGCAGCGCGGTGTCGTGCACGATCACCGTGACCGCTGCCTCGGCCACCTCGAACTCGGCGCCCACCAGCGTGCGCTACACGCTTGATGGTGGGACGGTCACGACAGCGCCGGTGGTCCAGCCGACGACGACGTCGCCGTTCACGGTGAAGGTGTCGACGGGGATGACGGCGGGGTGGCATTCGGTCACGGCCACGGCGGTGTCGCCGGTCGGGAAGACGTCGGGCACGGTGTCGTACGGGTACGGGTTCGGCGCGGCGACCATGTCCTCACCCATGTCGGGCACCAAGACCGCCGGCTCGGTGATGGTGTCGGCGGCCAGCGCCCCGAAGGGCACCGCCGACTCGGTCACCGGCACCGTTCAGTGGCGGGTGCTCGGCAGCACCGGGTGGGCAAACCTCATCGACCAGTCGCCGTTCTCGACCTCAAGTCGGAACGACAACGACGTTGAGCGGCCTGCTCGACACAAGTTCGCTCGTTGAGACAGTCCGACGCGGACGGGGTGATGGTGGCGTCGCGGACGGCGACGTCGGTTCAGGTGCGGGTGTGTTTCGCGTATGTGACCGGGACCAGTACGCAGACGAAGTGCACGACCAACACTCCGACGGTGGTGCGGGTGCCGCACGCGTTCGGTCAGGGGTATCCGACCACCAGTGCGGGGCCGGGTCAGGTGGCGTTGTGGACCGGGGAGTTCCAGTACTCCGAATCGGACGCGGACCTGGCCACCGGGTCAGGGAGCCACCTTGTCGGTCGGGCGCACGTATCAGACTTTCGCGGGTGTGACGTCGCCGGCTCAGGGCGTGTTCGGGCCGGGGTGGACGGCGTCCCTGGACGCCGGCGACACGTCAGGGCTGTCCGGGGCCGCCGTGTACGACCAGACCACGGTGGACGGGACGATCGTGCTCGCCACCCCCGACGGCGACACCCTGGTGTTCACCGCGGGTAAGCGGCGCACCAACGGCACCTGGGTCACCGGCAGCTATCAGCCGGTTGATGATGACACCGCGACCAGTGGGATCACCCTCGCTGTGAGCGTCAACACATCGGGCATCCTGACCCTGACCTACACCGACGACTCCGACGTGGTCACCACCTTCACGGCGACCCAGGGGAACACGAGCGCAGACCCGGTCACGTTCAGCCCGGACAGTGTCACGGACAAGGTCTCGGGGGACAGCACCAGCTACCAGCGGGACAGCTCGGGCCGGGTGACGGCGATCATCGGCCCCACGGCAGCGTCCTCCTGCGCGGTCGGTACTCGGGTCCCCGGGTGCCGGATCCTCAACCTTCACTACACGGCAGTGAACGGGAACCAACAGGTCACATCGGTCACCGCCCAGGTCGACGGCGAATCGACGGATCGCACGCTGGTGACGTACCAGTACAACGCCGATGGAACGTTGAGCGCCGAAACCGACACGGTCACCAACCTGACCACGACCTACAGTTGGGCGAGCATGTCCAACCTTCCAACACCGGTGCTTGCCTCGCTCACTCCTCCCGGGCTGGAGGCATACCGGTTCACGTATGACTCGCAGGGTCGGTTGTCCAGTGTGATGCGTCACCTGAGTCTGACTGATCCTGTGACGGGTGTCACGACCAGCACCATGGTCCAGTTGGCGGCGCTCGTGTATGGGGCGGCCCCCTCTGTGAGTGAGTTTCATCTCGAGCAGTTCGGCACCGACACGAATCCCTTGTACGGGTTGCCCCGGAGGGCCACGCAGGTGTTCGCGGTGTTCGGCCCGGATCAGGTGGTGGTCGACTCCAACAACCTGGCTGTGGCACCACCGGCGGGTAACGATGCGTGGCATCGTGCGGATGTGTATGTGACCGATGATCAGGGGTATTTGATTCATCAGGGGTCGTTCGGTGCGGGTGCGTGGCAGTTGAACGCGATGGTCTACGACGACCACGACAATGTGATCAGCTCGTGGGACGCGCGGGCGACTGAGCAGATCCGCCAGGGCGTGATCACCCAGATCGATGATGCCGCCACGTACACGGTGTACAACCCGGACTGGTGCGCGACCCGTGACGCGTCGGGTGTGTGCACGTCGACGGTGACCACCCCGGCCGGCACCGTGGTGATCGAGACGATCTCCCCGGCCCGGGAGATCACCGACGCCACCGGGGTAACGGTGTACGCCCGCACGGTCACCGACACCACCTATGACAACGGCGACCAGGCGAAGATCAACCAGAAGACCGGGCAACCGTACCGGCTGGTCACCCAGACCCGGACTGTGACGCAGGTGCAGGGCGACATAAGCGCCTGGGGGGAGGGTCATGTGTTGTCGCTGGTGAACACGTCCTACGACGGGCAAGCCCTCACCCCCGGCACCCTCACCACGGCCACCAACCCGGTCGTGACCGGGTGGGATTTGGGGCAGCCGACGAGTGTGACCACGGTGATGGCCACCACCGGGGAGGCCTCGTCGGCCGACATCACCCGGGAAAGCGTGTATGACACGAAGGGCCGGGTCGTCGAGTCGCGGCAGCCGTCGGCCGCTGGCAGTAATACCTCTCCGGGCACCCGGTTGTCCGTGTACTACAGCAGTGGCAGCAACTCACTGGTGGCGGGGTGTGGGAGCCATCCGGAATGGGATGGGTTGGTGTGTCAGGCCGGCCCTGGGGGTGGCAGCCAGTTGCCGACCGAGCGCACCACCGGGTACACGTGGGACCTGCAACCCACCGGGACCCTCACCAGTAACGGTTCGGCGACGGTGACCACCACCACCAGTTACGACAGCCACTCCCGCCCGGACGACGGTGACCACCACGAGCAGTGGTGTCGCGGGCATGGTTGGCGTGCCCGCGGTGACCACGAGCTACGACGACTCCACCGGCCTGGTGACGGGCACCAGTTCCGATGCGGGAACCACAGCAACCAGCTATGACGGGTGGGGACGCCAGACCGGGTACACGAACATCCCGGCCGGCGCCACGGCGGACACCTCCACCACGACGTACAACGCGTTGGGGCAGATCGTGGAGGTGGTGGACAACCAGACCACCACCGAGTACAGCTACGACGGCACCGACGCGAACGGCAACACCGAAACCCGCGGCCTGGTCACCGGGGTGACGGTGAGCGCCGGCGGGTCGTCCTGGTCGGCGAGCGCCGCGTATGACGGGCAGGGGCAGGTGGTGGTGGAGGACCTGCCCGGTGGGATCAGCCGGACCCACGAGTACGACACCGGCGGAGAACTGACCGCCCTCACCTACCAGGGACCCGGAACCGACCCGGTCACCCAAGCCCCGGTCACAAGCCAGGACTGGGTCGGCTGGTCGCAGGCCAGTGACGGGGCCGGGCGCACCAGCCACCTGTGGAATCCCGACGGCGGCTCCGCCCTCATCGATGGCACCGCCACCGCCTCCGACGTGTCTTACACGCTATGACCAGGCCGGCCGGCTCACCCGCGCCGACGACATCACCACCGACCTGAACGGCAACGCCACCTGCCAGCGCCGCGGGTACGGTTTCGACATCAACTCCAACCGCACCTCCCAGTCGGTGAGCACCAACACCGGCGCCTGCTCCGACACCGGTGCCACTCCGTCGAACCGGACCTACAACCCTGCCGACCAGCCACACCACCACGGCAGGCGGTGGGGAGCTACGACTACGACCCGCTGGGACGGCAAACCACCATCCCCGCCGGCGACAGCACCGCCGGTAACGGTGACATCAGCGTGCAGTACGACGCCAACGACACCGCGGCCACCATCACCCAGGGGGCCTCGACCGTGTCGTTCACCCTGGACGCGGCGGGTCGCCGCCTCGCCGCGACCACCCGGAGCAACCTGCAGGTTACGGACACGCTGACCCGGCACTACACCGACAGCTCCGACAACCCCTCCTGGAGCGAGGAGGCCACCAGTGGGTCGGACACGATCACCCGCTACGCCGCTCTGACCGGCGACGGCCTCGGCATGACAATCGCCACAACAGGACAAGGCACCACCGCCCAACTTGATGTTGCCGACCCGCTCGGCAACATCGTCTCCACCATCACCATCCCCGGCAGATGGCACCAACGCGGCGGGCCTTGACTCCTGGACCCACTACACCGAATACGGCCAAACCGCCAACAGCGCAACCAACACGGGGAATCCGAGCGGGGTCAGCGGGATCGGGTACGGATGGCTCGGCAGCCACGAACGCGCCACCCTCCCCGGCCTCGGACTCGTCCTCATGGGCGCCCGCCTCTACAACCAAGCCACCGGACTCTTCACCAGCCCCGACCCCGTCTACGGCGGCAATACCACCTGGTACGGATACCCCACCGACCCCATCAACCACAACGACCTCACCGGTCGCAGTTGGTGGCGCAACGCGGGAAGGTGGGCATGGCAACATCGAGCGGCAATTGCCTGGGGGGCCGCTGGAGTCCCTTATGCTCTCGCTAGTGCTGGTGTTTTGACCGTGGCTGGCATAGCAAGTGACGTAGCATACGCTTCGACCCGGATACCCCGCGGGCAATGGAATGCTCTCGGTGCATACATAGCGAACGACAATCCGTATCTCCGAGTTGGGCCTGACAGGAGAAGGCACCAGTGGCGCCTTTCGTCGGGCAGCAGTCCAAACTTCTGGAAGAAGACGCGAGGCATTAATCGGCAGGTGACTCGGTTTCATGTTCATGTGGACCGCCACAATGCCGGCTTCGACTTCAACACGACGAGCCACGTCTACAAGCACTACTGGCACTTCAGTTGAGGAGAGCGACGTGAACCAAGTTCACATTCCTTCACCAGAGGAGTCCGAGGCGATTTTGAAGGAGTGTCTGAAAAGGCGCACTGATCTGGTGGCCCGTTGGCGTACGAGTGAGGAAGGCTACCCAGAGTTGATCCTGAATCTGCACTCGGGAACTAACCAATTCTCAGTGGAACTTCAAGGCGAGCCGATCTTGTACCGGGTAGCGGGGGGATTCATTGGTCTTGAGTGGGCACGGATGGACGACACGCAGGACGAAGCGTTTGATGACTTGCTCGAGGACGCCTTCAGATACTTGCGAGGAGACTTTCACCGAGAGACGCGCGAGAGATGGTTCGGACGGAGGCCGCGGAATGTAATCGTGATTCATGGAGTAAAGGCAGAGCGACCTCTCGAAGACGGACCAGGTGGCCACTCGTCCATGTACCTCGCTTGATTATACGGTTGTGGTTTCGAGCTGACACCACTTATGAGTTGGAGGAGCGCTTTCCGGAGTCCAACTAGGCCGATGCGGACCAACGGCCTCGCCTGCTTGGCCTTGAGGCGGGGGCTGCTCGGCAGACATGCATGGCCAAGCGCTTGGTAGTTGCGAGTGTCAAAGATGTCAGAGACCGTCAGGATCGTGAATTCAGGGTGATGGTGACGCTCAGTTCCACCCCAGGCCTGAGTTGCACAGTCTTAGTGCCCCGTGAGGTCGGGGATCTTGTCGAGGATGGCGGTGGCGTCGGGGGTGAGGCGGGGTTGGGCGGTGACCTGTTGGCCGGCGATGGTGATGGTCACGGTTTGGAGGGGCCGCAGGGTCTGCACGAGTTTCTTGATGCTGACCCCGGTGCGCTGTTGGAGGTAGCGGGCGACGGCGAGGGCAGTGAACACGACGGTGAGGTGGGCTTCGATCGAGTCGCGCTTGTGGTGGAAGATCGGCCGGGCCGCGAGGTCACTCTTGGCCATCCGGAACGACTGTTCGACGTGCCACAGGTCGTGGTAGGCGGCCACCACGGCGTCCGCGTCCATGACGTCGGCCCCGATGTTGGTGACGATGCTCCTATGTTCGTCAAGCCGCGATTTCGCCTGTGTGGGGCTCTGTTCTGATGAGCTGGTAGATCTCGCGGGTCACGTAGCGTTTCAGGCAGCGGATGATTTCGGGCTTGCTCTTGCCCTCGAGGGTGCGGCGGGCGACATACTCGCGTGTGGGTTCGTGCCAGTGCATCCGGCAGAGCACGATGCGGTAGATGGCGGCGTTGAGTCGGCGATCGCCGCCCCTGTTGAGGCGGTGGCGTCCCGAGGTCTTGCCGGATCCCGTCGGTAATGGGGCGATTCCGGCGATCTTGGCCAGCGCTGCTTCGGAGTCGATTCGCTCGGGGTTGTCGCCGACCGCCACGAGAATGTCCGCGGCGACTATGGGCCCCACCCCGTTGGCGGTCAGGAGTTGCGGGGCATGGGATTGCACCAGAGTGACGATCATGGCCTCCAGTTCGGCGGCCTCCGCATCCAGGGCGAGCCATCGGCGGGAGATGGAGCGCAGGGTGACGCGGTTGGCTTCTCTGGGCGTGGTCATTCCTCGGGGCCGCAGCGCCGCGAGATGGCGTGCCAGTCTGGCCCCGCGGAGCCCGTCAGCGGTGCCCCGCAGGTGCTCATCAGCGAAGATGAGTTGGGACTTCAGCGCGTTCATCGCCTGCGTGCGGGCCTTCATGGCGGTCTCGTAGGCGACTTTGAGGCTGCGGATCATCTCCACCTGTCCGTCCCTGGATTTCGGGGTGACGGTCTGGATCCCGGCCAGCACGGCACGGGCGGCGTTCTCCGCGTCCAGGGTGTCCGACTTACCCCGGTTGCGCCGGTCCTGACGGTTTGGGCGACCTGCCTCGATGACGCGGAATCCTTGGTCATGCAGATAGCGGGTCAGCGAAGCACCGTAGGAGCCGGTGCCCTCGATTCCGAAGGCGAGGATCGTTCCGAAGCCGCGCGCCCATTCCAGCAGGCGGGCGAACCCGTCGGTGTCGGTGCCCATCGACAGGGTGGCGAGGATGCTACCCACGGCATCCATCACGGCGGCGACGTGGATGTCCTTGTGCGTGTCCACGCCGATGACAACGCGTCCTACAGGGTCAACGTGCAGTCCGTCCCTGCTGGTCATGGCCTGTTTCCCTTCGCGTGGCAATCTGGTTGTCACGCTGGTTCGGGGAGGTCGGACAGTACTGTCATGGGGGATGCCACCAGAACTGCGGCTCCAGGCTCCTATCAGGTCACTACCCACCTGAGCCAGCGCTCGCGCCCCGCCCACGGGCCGACAAATCGTTACCAGGGCACCACAGCGGGCCAATAGCCCTTTGGGTCACACCCGCCGGCGAGGACTCCCCGATCCTTGCGGGACCAAGTAACAGAACTCTGACAGTATCCCTTGTAGCCGGTGGAGGTGCGGGCCCGCTCGATGACCGGCCAGTTCACCTCGGCCTTCTTCCCGTTCGAGTCGGTGGTGACGCTGACGAACCGGTCCCGGGCGATCGGCCGGGTGCCGGCGGCGACCTTCTCGGCCTTGGCGATCTGGGCGTTGATCGCGCGGTCCTCCCGTGCGGCGTCTGGCCGCGGAGTAGTGGTAGACCACCCGGCGGGCACGTTTGTCCTTGCCGGTGCCCATGTCGCGGCTGGTCTCGATGGTGCCGCCGTCGGGGGTGTGGGTGCCGTGGGCCTGGAAGTGGTCGGCCAGGTCGTAGGGCACCCGTGATTGGCGTGACCCGACGATGAACCGGCATCCGGCGTCCTCGATCGCGTTCAGGTTCGCTGCCGACAGCATGCCCGCGTCCGCGACGACCACCAGCTCGGTGATCCGGTGGCGGGCCCGGAACGCGTCGATCACCGGCACCAGCGTCGTGGTTTCGGCCTTGTTGCCCTCGAACAGGGCGATCTCCAACGGGAACCCGGCCGCGGCGACCAGCAGCCCGACGGTGACCTGAGGGTCGATACGGTGCTCCTTGGACATGCCGACCTTGCGGAGACGATCCTCGTCAGTCACCTCGAAATGCAAGGTGGTCAGGTCATACATCACCAACGCCACCGGGCCGGAGGCCTGCACGTGGGCCCAGCAGGCGGTCGCGACCCGGCCGCGGTAGTCCCGCTCGACACACCGGCGCAGACAATTCGCGATGGTGTTGCGATGCGGCGCAGCCAGACCCAGCTCGGTCAGCACCCGGATCGTGTCGAGCTTCGAGACCGGCTCGATGATCCGGGCACCGACCAACTGGGCGAACACCTGATCATCGAGCTGGTCGAACCCGAGACGGCGATACGCGCCGGCCAGCACGTCCCACAACAGATCACTGGCCTTGTGGTCCACCACCGGTGCCGACGGCGTCGCACCGACGGGCGGCGGATCGAACGGCAGGGCTCGTCCTGGAGGCCGTGCAGACGCTGCTGGGCGGGGCTGACCAGCACTGCCAGCTCGACCTCGTCACGGGCCGACCCGACATGCTCCAGGATCCGACGTCGCCCGTTGCGCTTCTCCACGATCTGCACCGCGGTCGCGCCCGAAGCGGTCCTCACCTTCCGCACGAACGGGCTCACCCCAGCACCCTACAAACCACCCTCTTAGTGCCCCAAAACGCACCATCAAATCCATCCCGACAAGGTGATCTACCACGCCAGATGGCCCCACCTGTGCAAGTCAGGCCAGGCGGGGCGTATCGTCTGCCAGCCCCGGATGGCGAGCTTCTCACGGCGCAACCTCAGCATCTTGCACCACAGCCACGTGGGGGCACCCAAGGCGTCCAAGCAGGTGTAGGTTCTGGCCTCGGCCCACCGAACTAAAGGATGAAAGGCGGGCCGGGCACGGGCTCGACGGTCGATTGTCCGGGATTTTGTCCGGTGGGTGGTGTCAGCTGGCGGCGTCGAGGACCACGGTGTGTCCGAGGCGTTCGAGTTGGGCGACCAGGCGTCGGGTGTGGAGTTCCTCGTTCCGTCTCAGGTACCAGTTGGCGCCGAGGTCTCGGTAGGGCTGGTCGCGGGTGAGGATGTGGTAGGCGATCACGATCATGGAGTGCGCGACCGCGACCTGGGCTCGGCCCGTGCCGCGGCGTCGGGTGATGCGGGCGTGTTGTTCGGCGAGGTAGTTCTTGCCGTGCATCCGTCCGACCGACCCGGCGGCTTCGACGAGGATCGCGGACAGCCACTTGTCGCCGTGTCGGCTGCCCGCCGAGCGGGACCTGCCCGCCGACTCATACACCGCCGGGGCGAGGCCGGCCCAGGCGGCCAGGTGGGCGGCGGAGTGGAACCGGGTCATGTCGCCGCCGGTTTCGGCGAGGAATACCTGCGCCACTTTCGGACCGAAGCCGGGGATCGTCTGCAGGAGTTCGATCTGGTGAGTCCATGGCTCGCAGGCGACGTCGATCACCTCGTCCAGGTCGGCCAGGGCGGCTTGGATCTGGTCGATGCGGTTGAGGATGGAGCGGGCGAGCAGGGCGTGTCCGGCGTCGAAGTGTCCGTCGAGGGCTTGTTCCAGGTCGGGGATCTTGCTGCGCATCCTGCCTTTCGCCATTTCGGCCAGGATCCGGGGATCTTGTTCGCCGTCGATCATTGCCGCCAGCATCGCCCGGGCCGAGACGGTCGTCAGTTTCGACGCGACCGTGGACAGTTTGATGGATGCGTCTTCGAGCATCAGTTCCAGCCGGACCATCTCCCGGGCCCTGTCGCCGTGCAGTTGGACCCGGTAGCGGGTCAGCATCCGCAACCGGCGGATCTCGGGAGGTGGCACGAACGAGGGGGTCAACAACCCGTGCTCCAGCAGTTGGGCGATCCATTCGGCGTCGAGGACGTCGGTCTTGCGTCCGGGGACGGCTTTCATGTGGGCGGCGTTGAGCAGCCAGGTTTCCATCACCTCCTCCAGGCAGTAGAACGGCGGCTTCCAGTACGTCGACGTGGATTCCATTGCCGCGATCTGCACCCCACACTCGAGCAGCCAGTCGCGCATCACGTGCAGCGACCCGGTGGTGGTCTTGAACGTGCGGGTCTCCGAATGCCGGCCCCGGCGGCCGGGGGTGCGGACGCACACGGTCACCGTTGCTTTGCCGACGTCGAGACCGGCGACCCGGTCGTACATGATCTCCATCCCGAACCACTCCCTTCACGCACAGCGGCGGATCAGGGGTGCCGCCCCGGGGGTCGTCTGCCAGGACACAGACCACGTGCTCCAAACTCGGCAACAATCCAGAAGGCTCCCGAAGACCCCTGCGTCCTACACCTCTACGGGCTCGCCCGCACCACTGTGTGTCGACGTCAACGCGGGACGGCACCCACCCCGATTCTCATTCGACAGTGCAGCGTTCGCCGAGAACGCAGCCCATTACACCCGGTGCATCTCGGCTGGGAGAGATCGTTGTGACGAAAGGACTGATCGGTGTCGGCGAGCGCGCCCCTGAATGACTCTCTCTGGTCAGTGCCGTGGGCTACCGGTGAGAATCGGACCATGCCTGTTGAGCGCGACCGGCGAGCCGAGTTGCGGGTGCTCCTCGCCGAGGGTGATTCGGAACGTCTGTTCGATGTGTTGGCCGATCACTGGCCGGCAGATGCGCTCCAACTGGTCGGGGACGCCCTGAGGAGTGTCCGCGGAGGCTCCGCCCGTGGGGCTGATCTGGCTCGTCGGTGGGCCACGGAGCTGCGCTCCCGTGATTGGGAAGGCGACGTCGAACTCGCCGAGGTGCTGGAGGCGCGGCTGGGCGAGGGGCCGGTTCGGCTCCTGCGTCCGATCCCTGTCGACCTGGGGGAGTTGGCGATGGTGCTCGAAGGAGATCTGGTCAACGGTGGTGGCCGGATCGACCTGAGGACGGGGGAGGTGTGGCCGGCGGCCGCGATCGAGTACGCCCAGGACGGCGGCGACCTCGACGAAGATGACGAAGATGACGACAGGTGGCTATGGGTCCCTTGCGAGGGTTCCCGTGATGGCTACCGGGACATGGAGCTGTTCACTGCTCAGGTCGATGACGGGGAGCTGGCCGCTCGACTGGAACGCGCTCTCACCGGTCGTGGTGTGTTCCGCAGGTTCAAGGACGTCCTTGCCGAATCGCCAACCGATCTCCAGCAGTGGTTCGCCTTCAGCGACGAACGTCAACGCGGCCGGGCCCGCGCCTGGCTCGCGGCAGAGGGCTACAGCACCACGGCTTGAGCAATGATGCCAACCTGCGCACTGCTCACCTACCGCCTCGACTGCGATCCCGCAAGCCACAAGCGTCGCCGCCGACACTCAGCTCCAGGCCCCCCGCTATCGTCTTCGCCGCCGTCAACTCGCTTCACAACCACGGGCCTCGCCACAGCCACACACAATGGGCATTTCCGGCTGTGCATGCTCGGACGTGGCGCAGCAGTGGCCTCTCAGGCTGTGCGGAGCGGCTGGATGCGGTCCAGGGTGACGCCGAGGTTGTCCTTCTCGGTTTCGAGGTCGTAGCGGGTCTGGAGGTTGAGCCAGAACCGGTCGGTGGTGCCGAAGTAGCGCGACAGCCGCAGGGCGGTGTCGGCGGTGATGCGCCGCTTCCCGTGGACGATCTCGTTGATCCGCCGTGGCGGGACGCCGATGGCGACGGCGAGCCGGTTCTGGGAGACCTCCAGGGGCTCCAGGAACTCCTCCATGAGGATTTCGCCTGGGTGGATAGGTGTAATGGTGGTCATGGTCACCTCCTTCAGTGGTAGTCGACGATCTCGACGTCGGCGGGTCCGGCGTCTGTCCAGGTGAAGCAGATCCGCCATTGCTGGTTGATCCTGATGCTGTGCTGGCCGGCCCGATCGCCGTGGAGGGCTTCGAGTCTGTTGCCCGGCGGTACCCGCAGATCTTCCAGCGCCTCGGCGGCGTCGAGCATCACCAGCTTGCGCAGCGCGACCCGTTCGATCCTGGGATCGAGTGACCGGCTGTGTTCGCGTGACCAGAGCCGCTCGGTGGCAGCATCTCGGAACGACCTGATCACCCGACCACTATAACGCGAGACGTTATAGCTGTCAGCCCTCCGCTACAAGCAGCCGCCGACCTGCCCGATTAGTTCCACTCAGAAGTGGAACAGACCTCATGCACCATGAGAGTGGCAATATCGTTGGCACGAAGAAGGAGCACGCCATGGCGGGGGAGAATGCCCCGGAGGAGGGCACCGAGGGCCGGCAGCGCCGTCGGCCGGGACAAACGGTCGAGTGTGGTTGGTGCGGTCGCGCGGTGGATATTCCGGCCCGGGGTCGTGTTCCCTCGTGGTGTTCGTCGTCGTGTCGGCACCGGGCGTGGGAAGCGCGGCGCGTCACGCGAGAGCAACCGCCTGAGGTGAAGGTTGTCACCCGCACCATCGAAGTGGACAAGCCCGTCGTCCGGACGGTGGAGGTGCCGGTTCCGATCCAGCCTCACAGTGCGCAGGAGTGGGCGGCCGTCCTTGAGATGTTGACCACGCGAGTGGCTCAGGGGCGGATCTACCGGCGGGATCTGCCTGTCCTCGAACCCGCCATCGGGCGGCTGATCGAGGTCTGGATCCGAGCCGTCAACGACGCGCACTGACAACGTCGCCCACAACGGTGGACCCAGGGCACGCTGAAAGACGAGTCGATCCGACCGGGAGTGGGGTCGGACACCCTCGACTGCGGTGCCTGTGCGCTGATCACGTCGCGGATGGCGGGCTTGTGAGAGTGCTTGCGGATCGGCGTCGCCGAGGGCGTAGCGACTTGTGCCGGCCCGTGGACGTTCGCGTGCGGGAGCCCGTGCTGCGAATGTGTCTGCGGCGAGGTGGCACGCCGGTGTACTCGAACGTGTCCCGCGGGGTCGACGGTGGGATTGGGGTCGTCAAGAGTTCGGCCGGGGGTAGCGGGGTGACTGGTCACATCGCCTTGTCAGCGGTTGTTTCTGGATTGTCCCCAATGTCCCTCGTGTCATCGTCACCGTAAGGGTGACCGTCCTGTGTATCGGGGTCGGCCCGGGGGCCCGTTGAGCCATGGTGGTCCGTGCGCTCTCCGGATCGCCGCGCGTGCAGGCGTGGGCGATCGCGTCGAGGTCCATCCCACGTTCGATGTTCCGGTGCGGGCCGTCTGGTCTCGTCTGACTGCCGGTGTCCAGAGAGCACACCGATGTACCAGAACTTGTCCCTGGGGCTCCTGGTTCCGGGCGAATCGCTGCGCGCGACGAGCCAGGCAACCTCGTCTCCCTCGCGTTTCACCTGATCAGCGGATGTCTCTGGAATGTCCGCTATGTCCCCCAAGCCATCCGCGGGTCGTCGTGACCGGTGCCCCCGAGCCAGCCACGCTCGGCATGCACTGGCCGTGGCATGTCATGGCGGGTTGGTGTCGACTCACGACCTCACGTCTGCCGGATGGCACCGACTGCTCCTGCTGCGAGCCCGCACGACAGACGTCGCGGCGAACGATTTCTCGCGATCGGGCCGGCGGTCGGGCGGCGCCTCGTCGGTCGCTGTCGATGGTCACCGACTCGTCGTCCCGGCCGGGTCGCCCGATCCTGGCCTCCGAGGTAGTGGACGAGCGGCCGGCATGGAGGTCGTGGGCGGTCTACGGATCGGGTGCCGCTTCGAGCCGCATCTGGGTAGGGGTGTCCGCCAACGGCCTTCCCGCCAACTTCTGGTGGGCAGGAAGGGAGAATCCCATGCCACGCCGGACCTACGAATCGCTCGCCGAGGCTGCCGAACGAACCAAGATGAGCGTCAAGACGCTCCGGCGCCGTATCGCGTCGGGCGAGCTCCCCGCCTACCGCTGCGGCACCAAGGTCCTGCGCGTCGACCCCGACGACGTGGACGAACTCATGAAGCCGCTCCTTGGTGGACGGCGGAGCCGTCGGGTCATTCGCGCTCGGTGACCGTACGGACGTGCGCGCGTCGGGCACGGAGCAGGTCACTGCGAGTGTGCGCGCCAAGCCTGCGCGGCTGGGCCTGGTTGATTGCTCGTCGCGACGACGCGCTGCGTGCGGGGCGGTCGTCGGTGTGTGCGCGCGTCAGCGACCCGCTCGGCGGCACGATCCGGTCGACGCTCGCCAGCGAGGATCGGACACCTGGTGGGCCGGGAGATCAAGGCCCAGGGCAGTCGTCGGTGAGTACCGCGCCGTCGACAGAACGGGCCGTTCGGGCTATCGCAACGGCGGTCGAGTGCGCGCCGAGGCCGGTCGGCTGCCGTGTCGGCAGCCCCTCTTCTGACGCTGCGGAAGCCGTTCCTTGTTGCACGTATGTTGCACGACACGCCAATGCTCGTCGCTTCGAAGACTATAATTGCTAGTCAGAATGCAAATGTAGCGGTGCCGGAGAAGGGACTTGAACCCTCACGCCTTGCGGCACAGGAACCTAAATCCTGCGTGTCTGCCAATTCCACCACTCCGGCGACAACACCCAAGCGTGGCAGAGGCCACGCCGGGCCGCCAATCCGAGGGATCACTCAGCGTCGGAGGGCTGCGGTCGTCAAGCCTTCACCGGGGCGAGGTACGCGGCCTCGGCGACAGCGGTGGATGAGGCTCGAGGCCGGGTCCGGGCCGCGGCGACCCTCAGGCGTCGATCCCGAGTTCGCGGCAGCAGGCGCTCGACGTGCCCGGTGGCCTTCACGTTGTATTGGGCGGTCCGCACGCTCGCGGTGCCGTCGGCGGTGACGTCGACCACGAAGTCGAGCGGATGACACCCTCGATGGTCTTGCCGTAGAGGGTCTTCTCGCCGTAGGCGCCGTACGCCGATGAGCACGTCGCGCTCGGGGTTGGCGAGCAGCGTGACACCCAGATTCTCCTTGTCGGTGAAGCGGGCGAGTCGCTCGACCGGGTCGGGGGAGATCCCGACGACATCGAATCCGGCCTCACGGAAGGCCTGCAGCGAACTGGAGAAGTCGATGGCCTCGGTGGTGCAGCCCGGGGTCATCGCGGCCGGGTAGAAGTAGACGACGACCTGGCGTCCGGCGAAGTCCGACAGGCTGACCTCGGACCCCTCGGCGTTGAGCAGCGTGAACGAGGGAGCAGGGATCGCCGGGCTGGAGTCGGGTGGGGGAGTTCGTGGCCATGGCGACAACAATACGGGCTAGGCTGGCGCGTGACAGCGCCTGAGACGTGGCCATGACAACAAGGTCACGACGCAGGGCACGGTGAGCACGTGACGGAGGAACCCGATGAGCCCCAAGACCGGCAAGCCGGCCGACACTCGCACCGCCAGCCAGATCAGGTCCGACATCGCTGCGGCGCGCACGAGGCTGTCGAACAACATCACCGGGCTGATCGAAGAGGTGCACCCCACCGCCGTCAAGGCCCGCACGATCGATGACGCGAAGAGTTTCGCCCGCTCCGAGGTCGACTACGCCAAGGGGCTGATCCAGAACGACGCCGGGTGGCGCACCGATCGACTCGTGCTGGTGGGGGGCGTGGTGGTGGGGGCCGTGGTCGTCCTCCTCACCGTGCGGGCCATCGTGTCGAGGGCGCGCTCGGCAGGCTGATCCGAGGGGCCTGGACGGCGTCCCACGGCAGTGTGCAGAAGCCCGGGCGGGGTCCTGCGGTGGGGGTCCCCGGCGATTTGCCGAACAGTTCCGAACCGGTAACGTTCCTACTCGCGCGCGCCGCTAGCTCAACTGGCAGAGCAGCTGACTCTTAATCAGCGGGTTCGGGGTTCGAGTCCCTGGCGGCGCACTTCTGAAGGCCCGTGGCATCCGTCACGGGCCTTTTTCGTACCCGTCACGGCACGGTGTCCCTTGCCCCCGGCCGTGTATTCAGCGACGTCCGGAGCGCACGTGGGCGATCCGTTCGGTCCGGAGCCGGTCGATCTTCGGGCAGCTCGAGCGGGTCGAGGTCGCGGCCGAGCGTCAGCGCGAGCACATGGTCGGCGAGGTCGGGGTTGCGGGCCAGCACCGGCCCATGCGGGATACGTGCCGACGACCCGGCCCTGCAGCGCCCCCTCGGTGCCGTCGTCCGCGTTGCCGATGCCGACTTCCAGCCGGGCGAGCGGCGCGGCGTCCGGGCCGAGGGTGGTGAAGCCGCCATGGTTCTCGAAGCCGGTGATGAGCGAGACCGACTCCGTCGGGCCTGGTCCACCGGGTGAGGATCTCGCCGACCGCCCGCTGCGGTCCGCGTCGCGTGGTGACGTCGAGCAGTCCCAGCCCGTCGATGATCTCGTCGTGATCGCCGACCGTGAACGTCTGACCGCAGATCTGGTAGCCGGCGCACACCGCGAACAGCACGGCGCCGGCGTTGATGCCCCGGAACAGGTTGCCGTCGGCCTGCAGCGCTCGCACGGCGCTGATCTGGGCCATGTCTTCGCCCCCGCCGAGCAGGTAGACATCGGCGTCGGGGGGCACAACCTCGCCGGGCTCGACGACGATCAGTTCGTGGTCGATGCCGCGCCACTCGAGTCGCTCTTCGCGAGCACCATCGCGTTGCCGCGGTCGCCGTAGATGCCGAGCAGCGATTGGTAGATCAGCACGATGCGGACGCGGCTCATGCGAGACCTCCCAGCCGGCGCAGGCGTTGGAACGGGGTGTAGGTGGCGATGCAGTCGAGTTGGTCGGCCCGGTCGGTGAGGGCCGTCGCCAGATCAGGTTCGACGCTGTGCTCGACACCGGCGTAGGTGAGCCGCACCGCGAGGTCCTGCGCCCGTGGACCGGTGCACACGACGTGGCGTCCGGCGAGCTGCTCGTAGCTCGACATCCCACAGCCAGGACACGTCGCGCCCATCGGCGGCGGCGGAGTCGATCGCGAGCACCACGGGGTCGGACGCCGCCAGCGGCAGCGACTCGGCCCACCCGGCAGGGTTCTTCGCGAGCAGGAGCCGTGCCTGGGTGCCGCCGAAATGGGCGGTGGCGTAGCGTCCGGCCGGCGAGGTGACGCCGCGCATACCGCGCAGTGCGTCGGCGGGGGCGGCGCCGAACTCGAGGGCCGCGGCGAGCGCGCATGCGGCGTTGGCCTGGTTGAACCGGCCGGGAACCTGGAGGTCGAGGCGGTGCACGGCGCCGTCACGGGCGGTGACGTCGTCGCCGGCGACGACGTAGTCGGGCGTCGGGCTGGCCGAGGTCGCAGCCGGGGCAGTGCCAGTGGGCGCGGGACGCCGGCGTCGCGGGGTCGTGCACCAGCACGGAGCCGCACTCGGGGCAGAGCGCGGCGTCTTGGGTCCAGCTGTCGCCGGTGTCGATCCAGATCGTCCGACGCGCCGCGCTGGCGGCCCAAACCACCAGCGGATCGCAGGCGTTGGCGACAACCACCGGACCCGCGGTGTCGGCCTCGATCGAGCGCGTCGCGCCAGGATCGTCCGAGCGCCTTGATCTCATGGTGGCGGTCGAGTTGGTCGCGGCTGAAGTTGAGCAGCACGAGCAGTTCGGGGCGGCCCTGGCGGATCAGCTCGCGCACCACCCGCTCGTCGGTCTCGAGGATCGCGATGTCGGCGTGCGGATGCTCGCCCAGTGCCGAGGCGATGCCGTGGAACAGGTTCGCGCCGTCGGCGTTGGTGACGACCCGAGTCGCCCTCGGGCAGCCCCGCCGTGACGGCGGCGGTCAGCAGATGCGTGGTCGTCGTCTTACCGTTGGTGCCCGACACCGCCGCGATCCGCCGGTTGCGCAACAGCTTGCCGAACGCCCGCGGGTCGATGCGCAGCATCACCTGGCCCCGGATGCTGGCCCCGCTGCCGCGTCCGGCGAGCCTGGAGGCCGCCGCCGCGAGGCGTCCGGCGCCGATCGCCAGGCCCGAGCCGCACCCTCTCGACGGGGCCGTCCGGACGGCCGTTGCTCGGGTTCGCTGACACCATGGGGCAATTGTGGCAGGTGACGACGATGAGGCCGTCATCCCGCTCGCGCCGGGGCTGATCACGGAGTTGGGTGCCGTACCGGTGTGGTCCCGGCGCACGGGACGCTCGAGCGCCGGGACCACGTGATGGGACTCTCCGCCTCAGTGGGCGGCCTTGTAGGCGTCCTTGACCTCCTGGGGTACCCGACCCCGCGAACTCACGCTCATGCCGTGGGCGATCGCCCAGGCGCGGATGTCGGTGGCGTTGCCGGGACGGCCCCGGCGACCGGCTGCGCGACGTCCACCGGTGCGCCGGGCGTGCGAGATCCAGGGGGCCACGGAGTCGCGGAACTTCGATGCGTTGTGGGTGTTGAGGTCGATCTCGTAGGTGACGCCGTCGATGGTGAAGTTCAGGGTTTCCTCGGCGACTGATCCATCGAGGTCGTCCTCCATCACGATCTGCGTACGTGTAGCCATGCGAATGAGCCTTTCCGGTGAATGGGAGTATTCGGTTGCTCACCGACCATTGTCATTGCCCCACGTGGTCCGGGAAGTGGCGCAAATGGGCGGGTGACCAAACCGACTGAATATCTACCGCGCATCTCGGGTTAAATCAAGCACCGGGTCCGACTCCGCGCGTGGCGGGAGGAGGCCGAGGGGGGTGACCCACCGCGTCGACGGCCCGGCTCCGCCCCCAGTTGAGATACACGGCCGACGACGCGGCGAAAGCGGTGGACAGCCTCCACACGATCACCACACCGGTGCCATCCCACGCCCACGAACGCCGGGCACGCTGGTCCCATGGCCGGTCGGGGAGGCAGAGGCCCGACGTCGGTCGGCCGGCGCGGGGCGTCGATGCCCCGGGCGACCTCAACGAGGAGGGTCACGGACATGACGACACGAGCGCGAACAGGAAAGCGGTTGCTGGGTGGGTTGATCGCGGTAGTCGCTGCGACGGCCCTGGCGACTCCCACCGCATTCGCCGCAGGCCCGGGCGGTGGCGGAGGCGGCGGAGGTGGTGGAGGTGGCGGTGGCGGAGGCGGTGGCGGGGGTGGAGGGGCGGAACCACGACCGGTTCCATCTACTCCGACCTCGTGATCGCGCTCCGCGCTCCGAACGGGACACCCGTGCTGAAGAAGTACGTGGTCCCCGAAACCGCCGAGACGGCCGCGGCGGTCGAGTACTGCGTGCAGCCCGTCTCGTACCGGGCCATCCCCGGTGTCGGCTCCTCGACGAATCCTGTCGACGGCCGCACCGTGTGGGTCGTCCCGCTGCAGGGTGAGTGGATCGCCGGCAACACCGTGCCGACCGGCTTCACCGGGGCCTGTGACGCTCAACCGAATTACGGCATGTTCATCTCCGAGGTGGAGCTGGAGCGGCTGAATCTGGCCCGGACCGCGGACGCGGTCATCGCCCAGAAGATCGCCGACGTTCAGATGAAGCTGATGTTCGCCGACGCGATCGCCCTCGAATCGACCGGTCGAATCACCTACGACGAGGTGCCCATCGACGCCTCGCCCGAGAACGCGGCGATGTACCAATCGCTCATGAAGACCGGGACGATCCCCGGCCTTCCCGCCGACCCGGCGGGGCAGCCGGCGCAGATCGGCCCCGCGCCGGCCGACTCCACATCGAACAGCAGGTTCGACGCCTGGGAATTGGCCGCCATGACCATCGGCGCGGGGGCGAGCAAGTCCACGCCGCTGACCCTGGACGCCATCGAGTACTACAACCGAACCATCGGCTTCCCGCCGGCGGCGGACCCCACGGCGACACCGCCCGTGCCGGAGTACACATCGCCCTGGGGGGTGAGCTTCGTCAGGTCCGCGGATCCCGATGACCCCGCCAGCGAACTGGCCGGTTCCGAGCAGTTCGTCGACTACAGCGGCTTCAGCTACAACCGCTCGGAAACCTTCAAGGGCAGCATCACCTGGCTCGACATCCCGACTCTGACCTGGAAGGTCAGCAGGATCATCGACGTGGTGCCGTTCACCAACCTGTCGTCCTACGGGACTGTCGGGACGCACACGCTGACCGGCATCACGGCCTTCGCTCAACTCGCCGACGACGTGCGGGCCCTGTGCGACTTCATCCCGGACAACACCTTCCTGCCCGGCTTCTTCATGGACCTGCCGGGCCAGGACACGACCACCGACCAACTCAAGGCGATCCACGACCCGGCGGTCGACCTCGGCACGCTGCCGACGGACGTCTTCCAGGGCTCCCCCTTCGAGATGACCGCATCGCTGCTCAACCCGTTCGGGGGGGACCCGATCGACCACGCGCAGCTGCGTCTGACAATCGACGCGACCGACCCGTTCGCGGAGGGCGCCATCACTGCGGTCTCGACGGGCGATGGCCAGTCGATCCCCTTCGTCGTCACCGCGGTCTCCACGAGCGATGGCCAGTCGATCCCCTTCATCGTCGACGCCAACGGTGACCTCGTCGGCACGTGGGGACCCGCCAGCGGGTTCTCGGTGTGGCCCGGCTACAACGTATCGACGACGTTCATGGTCACCGTCGCCGCCGGTGCACCGACCGGCGCCTACAGCGTGACGCTCGCCCTCATCGACCTCGCCGATCCCGGGACGATTCTCGCCGATGAGACCGGCACCATCGTCGTTCACGCGGGCGCCACCACGATCCTGTGGGGCAGCCCACTGCCGAGGTATACAACCCAGGGCTCGGCTACCCCCCTCCCGCTGCAGGTCTACTCGCCCGAGGCAGGCACTGCCGAGCTCAACCTCGTGGTCACCGGGCCCGCGGACAACCCGGCTACGGCCGAGAGCGAAGAGCTCGCCGCGGGCGACGTCAAGGTCTACGCCAGTGACGGGACCGACATGGTGCCCATGCCGCTCACACTGAACGACGAAGGCAACCTCGTCGGTACGTGGACCGCCTCGCTCACGCCCGGCTACACCGGGGTGACCTGGTACGTCACCGTCGCCGAGGGAGCACCTGTGGGCAGCTACGCCTTCGGTGCCGGCCTCGTGGGCGGCAACACCCTCGCACCGATCTCGGTCGTGGTGTTCGCCCCGGAGACGCACGGCGAGCAGCCGCCAACCTCCGGCGAGGACACCACCGCGCCCGTGCTCACGGTGACACCGCTGGTCGCCTCGGGATCCACGGTGGAGTTCACCCTCACCGCGGACGAGAGCCCCGTCGACTTCGCCTGCATGCTCACGACCGACGGCGTCGATGGCGACTGGGCGGCGTGTACCTCTCCCATGACGTACAGCGACCTGGCGCCCGCCGACTACGTCTTCTCCGCCAAGGCCACCGACAAGGCGCTCAACGTCTCGCAGGTCGTCACGCGGAGTTGGACCGTCGAGGCCTCCGACAACACACCGCCCGTCGTCACCCTCATCACGTTGGGCACTCCCGGCGCCGCGGCGACCTTCACGTTCACCGCTGATGAGCCCGACGCGACGTTCGAGTGCATGCTCTCCAAGGACGGCGTCGATGTCCCCTGGGCGGCGTGCACCTCGCCCGCGGGGTACAGCGACCTGACGTCCGGCACCTACGTCTTCTCCGTCCGTGCCACGGATACGGCCGGGAACACCTCCGAGGTGTCCTCGACCCAGCCGTGGACCGTCGCCCCGGCCGAGGACACCACGCCTCCGCAGGTCACCATCACTCCGGTGGGCACCCCCGGCGCCGACGCCCGGTTCACGCTGAGCGCGGACGAGGCGGACGTGACGTTCGAGTGCCAGCTGACGAAGAACTCCCACGTCAGCAAGGCATGGGCGCCCTGCACCTCCCCGGTCACCTACACCAAACTGACGCCGGCCACATACGTGTTCAGCGTCCGTGCGACCGACCCATCGGGCAATGTCTCGAGCGTGGAGACCGTCACCTGGACCATCACCAAGGCCACCGGCAAGGGCAAGAAGACCTCCGCGGTGCCTTCGGCGCAGCAGCCCGGCACCGTTGAGCCAGGGACCGTTGAGCCGGGGACCGTCGAGCCAGGCACGGTCGGGTCGGGCACCGTCGTCCCGGCCGAGGAGACCGCGCCTCCGCAGGTCACCATCACTCCGGTGGGGACCCCCGGCGCCGACGCCGAGTTCACGCTGAGCGCGGACGAGGCGGACGTGACGTTCGAGTGCCAGCTGACAAGGAACGCCCGCGTCAGCAAGGACCGGGCATGGGCGCCCTGCACATCCCCGGTCACCTACACCGAACTGACGCCGGGCACGTACGTGCTCAGCGTCCGTGCGACCGACCCAGCGGGCAATGTCTCGAGCGTGGAGACCGTCACCTGGAGCGTCACCAAGGCCACGGGCAAGGCCAAGTGACCTCCATGCCCACCGGGTGAACAGGGGGTCGCACGGTCACCGTGCGACCCCCGCCACGCCCGGACACGCTGACAGGAGCCCGAATGCACGACCCGACCATCCGTGACGGGGACGTCACGGTGGATGACACGAGCACCATGGACGAGCAACCCCGAGCATTCTCCGCAGCACACCCGCCCGGAGGCCCGACGCTCATGGAGAATGGCGACATGCAGACCGTGCTGGTCGTCGAGGACGAGCGCGACATCCGTGAGTTGCTACGGCGCTATCTGGCGCGCGCGGGTTTCTCGGTGGTTGCCGCGGCCACTGGCGCCTCAGCCCTGCTCGAACTCGAGCAGGGCCGCCCAGACCTGGTGCTCCTCGACCTGGGCCTTCCCGACATCGACGGTCGCGAAGTGCTTGAGCGGGCCATTCCCGACATCCCGGTCATCGTGCTCACCGCGCGTGCCGGCCTGCCCGACCGGATCGCCGGGCTGCGGGCGGGTGCCGACGACTACGTCGTGAAACCGTTCAGCCCCACCGAGGTCGTGCTGCGTGTGCGGGCGGTCCTCGCCCGGTGTCCCTGCGGCGGTGGTGGCCGGGTGCAGCTCGTTCGATGGCGGTCGACTGTGCATCGACCAGACCCGGCACGAGGCGACTCACGACGGCGCCGCGCTGGCTCTGACGCCGAGCGAGTGGAATCTGCTCGTCGCGCTGACGAGCACACCCGGACGCCTGTTCAGCAGGCACGAACTGATCGAGCGCGTCGCCGGCAGCGCCTTCGAGGGCTACGAGCGGGCCGTCGATTCGCACGTGAAGAACCTGCGGCACAAGCTCGGTCCCGACGGCCAGCATGTCGTCGAGACTGTCGTGGGGTTCGGCTACCGCTCCGGTGCCAAGCCCGATGGCTGAGGGCGCGACCTGGCGGCGATCAGGCGACGGATGCTCGGTGCGCTGCTCCTCGTGTCGCTCACCTCGCTGGCAGTTCTCGCGGTCGGAACTGTCGGTCCACACCTGCTGGCCCGCTCCGGACGCCATGACGGGATCGACACCGGATGGCTCCTCGTCGCCGCGGGAATCGCCGTGGTGACGGCGGTGGCGGCGTCCACGATCGTGGCTCGTCGGCATGCTTGCTCCGCTGCAGGAGATCCTCGTCATCAGCGACGAATTCTCGTCGGGCAACCACTCGGCCCGGATTCCTGATCTGGGCCGGCCGGAACTGGTGCCGCTCGTGGACAGCCTCAACGCCGCCGCGGCCGCCGTCGAGGAGTCCGAACGGCGGCGGCAGCGACTGACGGCCGACGTCGCCCACGAATTGCGCACACCCCTCACCGCGTTGCAGGCGGGCCTCGAGGAACTGCGTGACGGCCTGGTGCCGGCGGATGCCGACACCCTCGCCGCGCTGCACGAGCAGGCGGTCCGCCTCAGCCGCATCGTCGCCGACCTGACAGATCTGTCGGCCGCCGAGTCCGAGGGGCTGCACCTCGACATCGCGGTGGTGGACCTCGGTGAGCTCGCGGGGCTGGCCCTGGTGCAGCGGGAGCGGGCCATGTCCGCCGCCGGATTGACGGTGAGCCATCAGATGAGCGCCGGGGTCGTGGTGCGTGCCGACGCCGGTCGCCTGCACCAGGTGGTGGGCAATCTGCTCGCGAACTCCACGGCCTATTGCCGGGCGGGAGACAGCGTCGACGTCCGGGTCCACAGCGACGGACGCAGGGGAATCCTCGAGGTGGCCGACACGGGGCCCGGCCTCGACGAGGTTGGGCGTGCATCCGCCTTCGACCGCAGGTGGCGTGGTCGCGGGGCCGGCAGGACCCAGGGGTCGGGGCTGGGCCTGCCCATCGTCCGCGCCCTGGTGGCGGCGCACGGTGGAAAGGTCGAACTCTCCTCGACGCTGGACGTCGGCACGGTCGTGCGCATCGTCCTTCCCCTGGCCGACGTGTCCTGAGCCGCGCCGCTCAGGCGGGAATGGTCAAGGCCGCGCGAGTGCCGTCCCCGAGTCCGGGGCCACCGAGTCAGGAGGTGCCTTCGGAACCGACGCTAGCGATCTGTGCCGTGCGCCGGGTGTGGCGAATCTCGGCTCGTCGACAGTGAACATGACGCCCAGAGATCAGGACATCCCTGGGGGACCGCAAGACCATGTTGGCGCCGGTCGACAAGTGAGCCACTGGCGGCGGGGTGGTTTCCATCGACCAGGTGTGCGCCCAAGGATCCGGACGGGGTCGAAAGGACAAGGTTTCCCGCAGACCGGGCCGGTGGAGGGGCAATGCCGGCGGACTGGGCGCCCCCGACCCGTACCCGGAGGTGCTCGATCCGCGGGCAAGCCAGGCCCGCGGCCACCTACCGAAGGACCCCCACTCCCTGGCGCCACGATCTCGCTCGTCGGGTACACGTATCGCCCATCTCCCCCCGTCCACGCGTACCCTCGTGGTCCGCCGGCTTCGACACGGGGTGGCGGCCGCTCTGGTCCAATCGGACGCCCACCCGGTTGAACCGCGCGTCCACCGCACACGTGGTCTTGAGTGAAGGGAAAGGCGGGGAGTCATGCGAAGACGGGTGGGACGACCGTTGGCCTGGTTGCTCATCGTCGCGGCGGGCGGGGGACTCGGGGTCGACGCCTATGTGCATCTCGACGTCGCAAGCAGCTACAGGTTGGTGCGGAGCGCGTACGTCAGCCAGGCCGATCTCTTCCGACTCGAGGCGAGTGTGGCGATCGTGGTGGCTCTGGCGCTGGTGATCCGCCCCAATCGGTTGACGGCGCTCATCGCATTCCTGGTCGGTGCCGTCGGCGTCGGGGTTGTGCTCTTCTACACCTATGTGGATCCCGGCCCCATCGGTCCGCTGCCCGACATGTACGACCCGGTCTGGTACCCCGAGAAGGTCGCGAGCGTGATCGGGGAGTCCGTTGCCGTCGTTGCGGGCGCCGTGCTGGCGGTCGTCCCGCCGGTCAGGACACCACGGCTGCCTCGGTGACCGGCGGGCGGCGCCCCCTCAGCCTGGAACACTCTGGTTGAAGTCACGGTGATGTGGGCAGCCCCGATGGATCCCTCCAGTGCGCCGGCCATGACGTCTGGGCCGATTCCGCAGAGGCCCTGCCCGTACTCGTAGGTGCTCGCATTGCGATTCGGTGGAGGCACTGGACACCTCTGAGGGGGATCGCTCCGCGGTGAGGCGTCGCTGCCGGTGGATCGCGTCACGGCGCCCCAGCGGTTTCGGTGGGAACCGGGCTGCTGTCGGCGAAGTCGATAGCCTGAGGTCGTGGAGAGCAACCGGCTTGAGGCGTTCAGCGACGGGGTGCTCGCGATCATCATCACGGTGATGGTCCTTGAGCTGAGGGGTCCGAACGGACCCCATCTTTCGGATCTGTGGCACAACAGTGGCCCGAGTCTGTTGACCTACATTCTCAGCTTCGTCTACATCGGCATCTACTGGAACAACCATCACCACCTGTTCCACATCGCCGGGCGGGTGACCGGCTCGGTGATGTGGGCGAACCTGCATTTGCTGTTCTGGTTGTCGCTTTTCCCGTTCACGACGTCGTGGATGGACGACACTCACCTTGCGGAGACCCCGACCGTCGTTTACGGGGTGAACTTGTTGGCGGCCGCTATCGGGTACTACCTGCTGCAGTTGACGATCCTGAGGCAGCCGGAGTCGGGGGAGGCCCTGCGGGCTGTTCTGGGTTCTGATCTCAAGGGCAAGGTGTCTCCCGTGCTGTATCTGGTCGGGATCGGATTGGCCTTCGTCCAGCCGTGGCTCGGCTTGATCCCCTATGCGGGGGTGGCCCTGATCTGGCTCGTGCCCGATCGTCGAGTGGAGCGCTACTTCCAGGGGGCGGGCGACTCTGTGGCGGATTCCCGGCGGTTGGGCGACTAGCCCGCATCCACGTGCCGGACGCCGTGCCACCTCGCCCTGGCGGTGGTGGACTTCGGGCTGTCCGCGGCGACGGCCTGCTCCTCCGGCACGGCTGCTCCGGATGACTTCACGATTCGGGGAACGTCAACTCGACGCCCCTACGCCCTCCGGGGAGGGCCACGGCCTGCAGATCCGTCACGCGCTGTGGCGAGGGGGCAGACACATGGGCCCGGTGGCTACTCCTCGACAGGAGAACCGACCGGGCCCACGTTGTGCAGAGCCGGAAAACCGGCCTCTCACTAGGGGTGAGTAACGGGACTTGAACCCGCGACATCCTGGACCACAACCAGGTGCTCTACCAGCTGAGCTATACCCACCATGCGGTCGCGTCTCCGCGACGGCGTGACAAGAGTAGCGGAACCGGCAGATGGGGGGAAATCAGGCCCGGGCGTCGGGAATTGCGCCTGCCGCAGGCACGGTGGGGGAGGCGCGAGCACGTCGCGGTCTCGTGTCGGGCGCATCACGCCGGCGACTGTTCCGCGGCGTCGAGGTCGAGCGGCACGGCTCCGGTGAGGGCCCCCTGGTGGCGGCGGGCGATCTCGCGGGCGTCCGCGCTGGGGGGTCCGGGCGGAGCGACGAAGACCGCGTCGCGGTAGTAGCGCAACTCTTCGATCGACTCCTGGATATCGGCCAGCGCCCGGTGGTTGCCGCTCTTGGCGGGCGAGTTGTAGTAGGCGCGGGGGAACCAGCGTCGCGCGAGTTCCTTGATGCTCGACACGTCGACATTGCGGTAGTGAACCCACTGCTCCAGCTCGGGCATCTCGCGGGCGAGGAACATGCGGTCGGTTCCGATCGTGTTGCCGGCCAACGGTGCCTTGCGCTCGACCGGAACGTAGGAGCGCACGTAGTCGAGCACCGCCCGCTGGGCATCCTCCAGGCTCAGACCGTCGTCGAGTTCGTCGATGAGCCCCGACGCCGTGTGCATCTCGCGGACGAAGTCGCTCATCTGCTCCAGTGCCGCGGCGGGCGGCTTGATGATGACGTCGACCCCGTCGCCCTGCACCTCGAGGTTGCCGTTCGTGACGAGCGCGGCCACTTCGATGAGGACATCGTTGTCGAGGTCGAGACCGGTCATCTCGCAGTCGATCCACACCAGCATGTCGTTCACAGGGGTTTACCTTACGTGGTCGGGGCCGGTCGGCCGGGACGCCCGGGCACCCAGTGTCCGAGCCAGGCGGCGCCGGCCCAGGCCAGGGCGCCGAGCACCAGGGATGCCGCAGCGAGCGGCGCCGCGGCGGTGACAAGGGTGATCACCAGTGGGCCCCCGGAGTTGCCGGCGTCTCCGAAGAGCCGCCAGATGGACAGGAACTGGGGGCGTCCGACGGGCGGTGAGGCGTCCGATCCCAGGGTCATGACGATGCCCGACGACACGCCGTTGCCGAGTCCGAGCAGTGCGGCGACGGCCGCGATGGCCCAGGCCGCATGGGTGAGGGGCAGCATGGCCATGCCCACACCCATGACGATCATCGCGGGGATGACGACCCACCAGCGTCCGAAGCGGTCCATGATCCAGCCGCCGGGGAAGAAGAGCAGCACGTCGAAGGCCATGCTCAACGCGAAGATCAGGCTGGTGGTCGACGCCGACAGGCCGTTGCTCTCGCACCACAGCGGGATCATGGCCTGGCGGGCGCTGCGGATCGCCATCAGAATGAGGACGCCGACGCCCTGTGTGGCGAACACCATCCGGTGGTCGGAGACGATCTGCAGCACCGACGTCCGGCGACCGCTCGCCGTGATCTGGGCGTCGTGGGCGAGGTCGGGCAGCGCCCAGGTGACCACCGCCGCGATGAGGCTCATGCAGGCGGCGAACGCGAAGGCGTCCCGTAACGTGCCGGCGGCGACGATGGCGGCGCCGATGAGGGGGCCGATGAAGAAGCCGATCCGGAACACCCCGCCGAGGCTCGACAGGGCCCGGGCGCGGAAGCGCAGCGGGATCGCCTCGGTGAGGTAGGTCTGGCGTGCGAGCCCGAACACCGCCCCCGCCATCCCGTCGATGAACACGGCGAGTCCGAGAGTGGCGAGCGAGTTCGACAGGAACATTCCCGACAGCGCCGAGGCGTCCAGCAGGCAGGCGGCGATCATCGCCCGACGGTCGCCGAGCCGGGAGGCGAGCCAGCCGGCCGGGATGTCGCCGACGACCTGGCCCATGCCCAGCAGCGCGGTCACGAACGCCGCCAGCCCGACCGAGGCGCCCTCGCGCAATGCGATGACCGCGATGAGGGGGATGACCGCGCCGTAGCCGATCGACGACAGCAGGGTCGGGCCGTACCCAGAGACGATGATCCGTCGCCACTGGGTCCGGGTGAGCCGGGTCGGGTATGGGTCGCCCGCGTCGTCGGCATGGCGGAAACTGGACGTGGCTGGTCCTCGGAGTCGTCGACGGACGGGAAGTCTGGCGCCCCAGGCAGGACTCGAACCTGCGCGCGACAGATTAGAAGGCTGCTGCTCTATCCGCTGAGCTACTGGGGCTTCGCGGTCAGTGTACCGGCGCCCCGAGTGGCCCCTCACGACCGGCCGGGCCCCCGAGGGCGCCGATGGATCCCTCGGGCCTGCTGCCGGCGGACGCCGAGCGGCGTCCGGTCACGCGGCGGCGGCTACGCTGGGGGCCATGTCGGTGCAGCTCATGACGGGTCCCGAGCCCAAGGTGGTGCCCGAGCGTCGGGCCCGCGTGCTGTCGGGGCTGCCGCGGCCCGTCGATCGATCCGGTTCGTGGTTCGGTCGTACGGTACGCAACCCGTGGACGTGGCTGATCCTCGGCCTGCTGCTCACCTACCCGCTCGGCGTGTGGCAGATGTATGCCGTGCAGCACCCCGACCAGCACGTCAACGGTCACGTGCTGCCCGGACTCAACAATGATGCGCTGCGCGAAGCCGTGGGCCTGGCCGCGCCGACCGCGCTCGTGTGGACTCTGCTGTTCCTGTGGCTCGACCGGTTCCGCCGACTGGCCGCGTGGATGTATCTCGTGGCGTGGGGTTGGGGCGCGGCGATCGCGACGCTGGCGGCGATGTACCTCAACTCGTGGCTCGGTGAACTGATGATGGTGCGCGGCGCCGGCGACCCGGCCGCGGGTGCCCGGGCCGCCGTGTTCTCGGCACCGTTCGTCGAGGAGGCCTGCAAGGCGACCATCGTGTTCGCCCTGGCCGTGCTCGCGCGCCACCGCATCGCGAGCATCATCCAGAGCGTCACACTCGCCGGCCTCACGGCCACCGGCTTCGCCTTCACCGAGAACATCGTCTATTACGCCCGAGCCCGGGTCTATGCGTCGTATCAGCAAAGCGCCGGAAACGCCGACGCAGCGGTCGCCAACCTCGTGCAGTTGCGGGGGATCTACACCTCGTTCGGGCACATGCTGTTCACCTCGATGACCGGTATCGGCATCGGGATCGCGCTGCGCACCCGCAGCAAGCTCGTCCGGGTGCTCGCCCCGCTCACCGGCTACGTGCTCGCCGCCACCTTGCACATGAGCTTCAACGGGGTGTCGAGCACGTCGAACTCCACCGCCCAGCTGATGCCCTATTACTACCTCGCGCTCGGCCTGGTCGCTGCCGTCGTCGCGTTCCTCGTGCTGCAGTCGTTCCGCGAGTCGCGCCGCATCCGCCAGCGGCTCAGCGACTTCCTGGCCATGGGTTGGCTCGACGAACGCGACCCGGTCGTCTTCTCGAGTTGGCGGCGGCGCTTCTGGCTGCTGCTGGTCGCGGCGCGTCGGGGCCCGCGCGTGTGGCGAGCCACGCGGGAGTTCATGGTGAGCATGACCGACCTCGCCTACACGCGGGACGCCGTCGTGCGCGGCGTCGTCGACGCGGCGGGCGACGCCTACGAGCGCACGCTGCTGCTCGACATCTCCCGGCTGCGCCCACTCGCTCTCACCGAGACGGTCGGACTGCGACTCGACATCCCGTGGCGGCGGATCGCCTTCTGGCGGCGGCGTCCGCAGGGGTGGCTGCCTCCCCAGTCGTCGGCCTGGCCCGCACCGGTGCCGGTGCGCGCCCAGCAGTGGCCGGCGCCTCCGCCCGCGCGCCGTTGACCGGCGACGCGGCGGCCGATGGCGACGCGTGGGGCCGCATCCGTGCCACAGTGTGAGCCATGACCTGCACGCGACGCGGCGGCGAGCGGTGAGCACCCTCGGGATCAGCCAGGCCCTCACCGACCTGCGGGAGGCACTGGCGCCGGTGCGGTTGCCGCTGCCCCTGCCTGACGCCGCCGACCGGGCGCGGTCGGCGCGCGAGATCGTGCGCCAACTCGACGACTACATCCTGCCGCGGCTCGCCGACATCGAGGCGCCACTGTTGGCTGTGGTGGGAGGTTCCACCGGGGCGGGCAAGTCGACGATCGTCAACACACTCATCGGCCGGGTGGTCACGGTGCCGGGCGTCATCCGCCCCACGACCACCTCGCCGGTGCTCGTGCACCACCCCGACGACGCCCCCTGGTTCGACACCGACCGCATCCTCCCGGGCTTGACCCGTTCCCGGGTCCGCTCGGCCGATGCGACGTCGCTGCAGCTCGTCGCCGAGCCCACGCTGCCCCGGGGCCTCGCCCTTCTCGACGCTCCCGACATCGACTCGGTCGTCGAGAACAACAGGGTGCTCGCGGCCCAGTTGCTGCGGGCGGCCGACCTGTGGCTGTTCACGACCTCGGCGGCACGCTACGCCGACGCCGTGCCGTGGGACTTCCTGCACTCGGCCGTCGAACGGCATGCCGCCGTGGCGGTGGTGCTGAACCGGGTGCCGTCGGGGGCGATGGCACAGGTGCCCGCGCACCTCGGTCAGCTGATGAGCGAACGGGGTCTGGCGGAGGCACCGCTGTTCGCCGTTCCGGAGACGCGGCCCGACGCCGACGGGCTGCTGCCCGACGCGGCGGTCTCGCCGATCCGCACCTGGCTGGCGACGCTGGCCGCCGACCAGTCCACACGGCGCCGGGTGGTGCTGCAGACTCTCGACGGGGCCATCGTCTCCCTGGCCGCCCAGGCACCTCTCGTGGCCGCAGCGCTCGACGAGCAGTCCGGGGCGCTCGAGCGGCTCCGGCGCGACGCGGCGGCGTCCTTCACCGAAGCGGTGCGGGCGGTGGCCGTGCAGTCGGCCGACGGCACGCTGCTGCGCGGTGAGGTTCTCGCCCGCTGGCACGAGTTCGTCGGCACTGGAGACGTCATGCGGGCCCTCGACGAGAAGGTGAGCTGGCTGCGTGACCGGATCTGGGGAAGCATCAAGGGCGCGCCCCCCGAGGCCAAACAGGTCGGCGTCGCGGTGGAGGCCGGGCTCGAGGCGCTCGTGCGTGACGAGGCCGACGCCGCCGCTGAACGGGCCGAGGCGGCCTGGCGCTCCACACCGGCGGGTCGCGAGGTGCTGAACCGGACCGGGGCCGACGCCGGGCTCGCCCGGGTCTCGCCGGAGTTCCCGGCCCTGGCGGCGAAGACGATCCGCGACTGGCAGGGCGACGTCATGGAACTGGTCGCCGGCGAGGGTATGGGCAAACGGAGCCGGGCACGCTTCTTCGCCCTGGGCGTCAACGGGCTCTCGGTCGCGCTGATGGTCGCCGTGTTCGCGCACACGGGTGGGCTCACGGGCACCGAGGTGGGGATCGCGGGAGGCGGCAGTGTCATCGCCCAGCGGGTGCTCGAGTCGGTGTTCGGTGACGAGGCGATCCGCCGGCTGGCCGAACAGGCCAAGTCCGATCTGGACGCGCGCATCTCAGGTCTGTTGTCGCAGGAACTGGCACGTTTCGACGCGGTCCTCGACGGCTTCGGCGTCGACACCGCCCTCGCCGGGCGCATCCGCGACGCCGCCCGCGAGGTGCAGGACGCGCGGGCCGTGGGCTACGACGGGGCCCGGACGGCACCGGGCGTGGCGTCCGGTCGCCGGGTCGAGTTGGCTCCCGCACCGGTCGCCGAAACGCGGGTGAACCAGGTGACCCCGGGCGCGGACGCCGAAGCGGTCGAGGGCGAACTGGTCGAGGGGTCGGAGCAGGATCGTCCGGGAGACCGGCCGTGAGGTGGCCGGGCGGTGGGGCCGACCGGGCGGCCCGGCGACTCGGGGATCGCCTCCGTGCGCTGTCGGAGGCCGTCGAGCCGGCCGAGGGGCGGGCCGACCCCGCGGTGGTCGCCGAGGCACGGCGGGTGGTCGCGCAGGCGGGGCAGCGGCTCGCGTTCTCGGGCGAGCGCACCGTGGTCGCACTGGCCGGCGCCACCGGGTCGGGCAAGTCGTCGACATTCAACGCGATCTCGGGCACCACGCTGGCCGAACCCGGCGTGCGACGTCCGACCACCTCGCGGGCCATGGCCGCCGTGTGGGGGAGCGACCCTGCAGGAGAACTGCTCGATTGGCTCGACGTGCCGCGGCGCCACAACCTCACCGACGACGAGTCACGGTTCGACGGGCTGGTGCTGCTCGACCTGCCCGACCACGATTCGACCGAGACGTCGCATCGGCTCGAGGTCGACCGACTCGTGCGGCTCGTCGACATGCTCGTCTGGGTGGTCGACCCGCAGAAGTACGCGGACGCCGCGCTCCACGACCGCTACCTGACCCCTCTCGCCGACCACGCCGCCGTGATGACGATCGTGCTCAACCAGGCCGACACGCTCACGCCCGGGCAGCTGTCGAGTTGCCTCACCGACCTGCGGCGGCTGCTCGATGCGGAGGGTTTGCGGGACGCCGGACTGCTCGCCATGTCTGCGACCACCGGCGACGGTGTCGCCGAGCTGCGGGACCTCGTCGCCGAGGCCGTCAGGGCCAAGCAGATGGCCGCCACCCGGCTCGCCGCCGACGTGGCCGCGGCGGCGTCCGCCCTTGCCGACGACCTCGGGGACGCGCCGGTACGGGAGATCTCCGAGACCCGCACGACCCGACTCGCGCGCGCCCTGGGTGAGGCCGCCGGTGTCCCGGTGGTCGCCGAAGCCGTGCTCGGGGCGATGCGCCGCCGGGGGACGCTGGCCACCGGCTGGCCCGCCGTCAGCTGGCTGGCACGACTACGTCCCGATCCGCTGCGGCGGCTGCACCTCGACCGGCCCCGGGCGTCCGGGCGGCAGCGGGCGCTCGACCCGGTGCGGATTCCGCGCACGACGCTGCCCGCCTCGACCAACGGCGTCCAGCGCGCCCGGGTCGACACGGCGGTTCGGGCGGTCGCCGATGAGGCGTCCGCAGGGCTGCCGCGGGGCTGGGCGGACGCCGTACGGGCCGCCTCCCGGGCACGCGACACGGCGCTCGCCGACGACCTCGACCGGGCCGTGGCCACCACCGACTTCGGGGTGGGTCGGGGTCGAGGGTACTGGCGGGTGTTCCAGGTGTTGCAGTGGCTGCTGGTCGCGGTCGTCGTCGCCGGCCTGGGGTGGTTGGGGGTCGACGTGGCGTTGCGCTACGCCCAACTGTCACCCCTGCCCCACGTGTACTCCTACGGTCGCATCCCGCTGCCGACGCTCGCGGTGATCGGCGGCGCGCTCGGCGGCGTCGTGCTGTCGGTGGTCGCGAGACTGCTGGTGGAGCTGAGCGCGCGGGCGGCGTCCCGGAGGGCGGCCCAGACACTGACGGCCGCGATCGGTGAGGTCGCCCATCGGGACGTCATCGACCCGGTCAACGCCGAATTGCGGCGCTATCGCGACGCCCGGGAGGCGGTGGCCCGCGCCCGCTGATGTGGCCCCCGCGGCGTCGGCTGGCATACTTGAGGGTCGGCGCCAAACGGTGCGAGACCACACGACGGAGGCACAGCTCGTTCATGGCCGAATTCATCTACACCATGCACAACGTCCGCAAGACCATCGGTGACAAGCTCATTCTCGACAACGTCACCTTGTCGTTCCTCCCCGGGGCCAAGATCGGCGTCGTCGGCCCGAACGGGGCCGGCAAGTCGACCCTGCTGAAGCTGATGGCGGGCCTCGAGCACGCCAACAACGGCGATGCGCAGATCGCCAAGGGCGCCAGCGTGGGCATCCTGCTCCAGGAACCACCCCTCGACGAGGACAAGACCGTCCGCGAGAACGTCGAGGAGGCCGTCGCGCACGTCAAGGGGATGCTGACCCGCTACGACGAGATCTCCAACGCGTTCAGCGATCCCGACGCCGACTTCGACGCGCTGATGGACGAGATGGGCCAACTGCAGGCCGAACTCGACCATCACCAGGCCTGGGACATCGACTCCCGGGTCGAGCAGGCGATGGATGCGCTGCAGTGCCCGCCGGGCGACACCCCGGTGAACATCCTGTCGGGCGGCGAGCGCCGCCGGGTCGCGTTGTGCAAGCTGCTGCTCGAGCAACCGGACCTGCTGTTGCTCGACGAGCCCACCAACCACCTCGACGCCGAAAGCGTCAACTGGCTCGAGGGTCACCTCAAGGGCTACCCGGGGGCGGTGCTGGCCGTCACCCACGACCGGTACTTCCTCGACAACGTCGCCGAGTGGATCTGCGAGGTCGACCGCGGGCGCCTGCACCCCTACGAGGGCAACTACTCCACCTACCTCGACACCAAGCGGGAGCGGCTCAAGATCGAGGGCGCCAAGGACGCCAAGCGCGCCAAGATCCTCGAGCGCGAACTCGAGTGGGTGCGCAGCTCGCCCAAGGCCCGCCAGGCGAAGAACAAGGCGCGCCTGGCCCGTTACGAGGAACTCGCCACCGAGGCCGAGCGCAACCGCAAGCTCGACAACGCCGAGATCAACATCCCGCCCGGCCCGCGCCTGGGCAGCGTCGTGCTCGAGGCCCACAAGCTCACCAAGGGCTTCGACGATCGCGTGCTCATCAAAGACCTCTCGTTCACCCTGCCGCGTGCCGGCATCGTCGGCATCATCGGTCCGAACGGCGTGGGCAAGACCACGCTGTTCAAGACGGTCGTCGGTCTCGAGGAGCCCGACGCGGGCACGCTCGAAGGTCGGCGAGACCGTCAAGTTCAGCTACGTCGACCAGAGCCGCTCGGGCCTCGACCCCGACAAGACCGTGTGGGAGGTCGTGTCCGACGGGCTCGACTACATCAAGGTCGCGAACTTCGAGGTGCCCTCCCGCGCCTACGTGGCGAGTTTCGGCTTCAAGGGCCCCGACCAGCAGAAGCCGGCCGGCGTCCTGTCGGGCGGTGAGCGCAACCGGCTCAACCTGGCGCTCACCCTCAAGCAGGGCGGCAACGTGCTGCTGCTCGACGAGCCCACCAACGACCTCGACGTCGAGACCCTGTCGAGCCTCGAGGACGCCCTGCTCGAGTTCCCCGGCTGTGCCGTGGTCATCTCCCACGACCGCTGGTTCCTCGACCGGATCGCCACCCACATCCTCGCGTGGGAGGGCACCGACGACGACGAGAGCAAGTGGTACTGGTTCGAGGGCAACTTCGGCGACTACGAGCAGAACAAGATCGCCCGGCTCGGCGCCGAAGCCGCCCGCCCGCACGCCAGCAAGCACCGTCGGCTCACCCGCGGCTGACCGCCTGCTGTCCCGAGGGGCCGTCGGCCGTCCGGGGAGACCCACCGGCCGTCCGGGGAGGGCCCGCCCCGACCGGGGCGGCCCGTCGGCTGTCCGGGGATGGCCCTCTCGTCGCCGGCGTCCGGCGTACGACCTGTCTCCTGCGGCGTACGACCTGTCTCCTCTGCGGTCGCTACGACCTGGTCGGATTTCCGCGTCAGGTCGTACGCCGTCAGACATTTCGTACGCCGCTCGGGGAGCGCCGGGCTCACTCGTTGTCGCCGCCCGTGTCGACCGAACGGCGTCCCCGGACACCGGCATCGCGGGCCTGAGGCCACACCCAGTTGCGCACCTCGGGGAGGTCCTCGCCGAACTCGCGCGCGTACATCCGGGCGTCGAGCCGGGCGTCGTTCATCTGCTGGTGCAGTCCGGCGTAGCGCGACGCCAGGCCCGGAACCCGGTCGATGACGTCCATGACCAGGTGGTAGCGGTCGAGGTCGTTGAGCATCACCATGTCGAAGGGTGTCGTGGTGGTCCCTTCCTCCTTGTAGCCGCGCGCGTGCAGGTTGGCGTGGCCGTGGCGACGGTAGGTGAGCCGGTGGATCAGCCAGGGGTAGCCGTGGTACGCGAAGATGATCGGCTTGTCGGTCGTGAACATCGCGTCGAAGTCTCGGTGAGACATGCCGTGCGGATGCTCCTCCTCGTCCTGCAGCCGCATCAGGTCGACCACGTTGACCATCCGCACCTTCAGTTCGGGGATGTTCTGGCGCAGCAGGTCGATCGCCGCCAGCACCTCGATGGTGGGGATGTCGCCAGCGGCGGCCATCACCACGTCGGGCTCGTCGCCGGGCTGCTCGGTGCCGGCCCAGTCCCAGATGCCGATGCCGCGTGTGCAGTGTTTGACCGCCTCGTCCATGGTCAGCCATGTCGGGTTGGGCTGCTTGCCGGCCACCACCACGTTGATGTATTGGGTCGAGCGCAGGCAGTGGTCGAAGGTGGACAGCAACGTGTTGGCGTCCGGGGGCAGGTAGACCCGCACGACGTCGGCCTTCTTGTTGACGATGAGGTCGATGAACCCGGGATCCTGGTGGCTGAAGCCGTTGTGATCCTGGCGCCACACGTGCGAGCTGAGCAGGTAGGTGAGGCTCGAGACCGGACGCCGCCACGGCAGTTCGTTGGTGACCTTCATCCACTTGGCGTGCTGGTTGACCATCGAGTCGACGATGTGGATGAACGCCTCATAGCTCGACATCATTCCGTGCCGGCCGGTGAGCAGATAGCCCTCGAGCCAGCCCTGGCACTGATGTTCGCTGAGCATCTCCATGACCTGGCCATCGCGCCCGAGGTACTGGTCGACATCGGGTGACTGGTAGTCGGCCATCCACTGCTTGTCAGTGGTCTCGTAAAGCGCCTGCAGCCGGTTGGACGCCGTCTCGTCCGGCCCGAACACCCGGAAGCTCTTGGGGTTGCGGGCCGATGACGTCGCGCAGCCAGGTGCCCAGCAGCTTGGTGGCCTCGGCGATCATCGGCGCCCGGGCGCCTTGACCTCGACGCCGTAGTCGCGGAAGTCGGGCAGGTCGAGCTCCTTGCGCAGCAGGCCGCCGTTGGCCACCGGCTGGTCGCCGAGTCGCAGGTGCGGCGGGCGGTGCGAGTGCGGAGATGTGCTCGCGCACCCGGCCGTGGTCGTCGAACAGCTCGCCCGGCCGGTACGACGACAGCCAGTCGACCAGTTGCTGCAGGTGCTCGGGGGTGTCGCGGGCGCTGGCGAGCGGCACCTGATGGGCACGCCAGCTGCCCTCGGTGACATTGCCGTCGACGTACTTGGGCCCGGTCCAGCCCTTCGGGGTGCGGAACACGATCATCGGCCAGTGCGGGCGCTCGGCGCTCGTCGGCCCCCAGTTCGGCGGCCTCCTGGCGGATGCGGGCGATGTGGTCGAGCACCTCGTCGAGCAGGTCGGCGAAGCGCCGGTGGATGCTCTGCGGGGTCTTCGTCGTCGAAGCCGGCGGTGAAGAAGTAGGGGGTGTGCCCGTAGCCCGTCATGAGGTCGGAGAGTTCGTCGTCGCCGATCCTGGCGAGCACCGCCGGGTTGGCGATCTTGAAGCCGTTGAGGTGCAGCACCGGCAGCACGACGCCGTCGCTCACCGGGTTGAGGAACTTGTTCGAGTGCCAGCTGGTCGCCAGCGGCCCGGTCTCGGCCTCGCCGTCGCCGACGACCGCGAACACCAGCAGGTCGGGGTTGTCGAAGGCCGCGCCGTAGGCGTGCGAGAGCGCGTACCCGAGCTCACCGCCCTCGTGGATCGAGCCGGGGGTCTCCGGGGCGCACGTGGGACGGGATGCCGCCGGGGAACGAGAACTGCTTGAACAGCCGCTGCAACCCGACCTCGTCCGCGAGATCCGCGGGTAGACCTGGGAATAGGTGCCGTCGAGGTAGCTGTTGGCCACCATCGCCGGGCCGCCGTGGCCCGGGACCGGCGATGAACAGGCTGTGCACCTCGCGCTCGGTGATGATCCGGTTGAGGTGCGCGTAGAGGAAGTTGAGTCCCGGGGTGGTGCCCCAGTGGCCCAGCAGCCGCGGCTTGACGTCGTCGGTGGTGAGAGGGTCGCGCATCAGCGGGTTGCGCATGAGGTAGATCTGGCCCACCGACAGGTAGTTGGCGGCCCGCCACCAGTCGTGCATGGCCTGCAGGTGGTCGTCGGACAGGGGAGGGAGGCCGCACTCGGAACGGGTGCGCCAGGTGACACTGGACATGCCGGTCCTTTCCGCAGGGGGTAGACCATCCCATTCAAGTGCACGGGCGGGTCGGTGCCAACCCCGCCCCCGCCGGTCACCTGTCCGACCCGATCCGCTGTCTCAGGGGTGTTCGTGGCCGGTCACCGGCGTGCGTGCGGCGAGCACCTGTGCCATCGTCAGCGCGCCGCGGTCGGCGAGGTCGGACAACTGCTTGCGGCAGCTGAACCCGTCGGCGAGCACGATGGCGTCGGGTCCCGCGGCCTCGACCGCCGGCAGCAGGTCGTGTTCGGCGACCGCCACCGACACGTCGTAATGGCCCTGTTCGACCCCGAAATTGCCGGCCAGCCCGCAACAGCCGCCGACGGTCACCACGTCCGCGCCGGTGCGGGCGCAGCAGTGCGGCGTCGGCGTCCCACCCGAGGACGCTGGCGTGGTGGCAGTGCGGCTGCGCGACGATCGTGTGTCCGGTGAGGTCGGGCGGCGTCCACCCGGGGGTCTTGGCCAGCAGTTCGGCCAACGTGTGCACCGCGGACGCCACCTCGCTCACCCGGGGGTCGTCGGGCAGCAGTTCGGCGGCGTCCGAGCGCCAGACGGCGAGACAGCTCGGTTCGACCCCGACGATCGGTGTGCCCTGCGCGGCGATCGGCGCGAGCACGTCCAGCGATCGCCGCAGCTGAGCCCGGGCACCGTCGAGCTGACCGGTGGTGATCCAGGTGAGGCCGCAGCAGGCGTCCCGCTGGATGACCCGCGGTGCGTAGCCGGCGTCGGCGAGCACGGTGACGAGGGCCTGCAACTGGGAGCCCTCGAAGGTGTCGGTGAACGAGTCGACCCACAGCGCGACCGGTGTCCCCGTGCCGCGCTGTTCGCGGAAGGCGCGGCGGGCGCGACCACCGGTGCGGAACCTGGGCATCGGACGCCGCTGGTCGACTCCCGCGAGCGCCCGGACGACATGCCGGACGCCGCGGGTCTGGGTGGCCGCGTTGGCGAGCGTCGCGAGCCCGGGCACCGAGGTGACCAGGCGTCCCCACCGCGGCAACCATCCCAGGGCGTAGTGGGACGCCGGCCGCATCCGGCCACTGAACGCCTCGAAGAGCACCCGGGACTTGTAGGCGGCCATGTCGATGCCGGTGGGGCAGTCACGGCGGCAGCCCTTGCACGACAGGCACAGGTCGAGCGCCTCGTGCACCTCGGGGGAACGCCAGCCGCGGTTCGACCAGCGTCCCGTTGATCATCTCCTGCAGCACCCGGGCCCGACCGCGGGTGGAGTCCTTCTCGTCGCGGGTGGCCTGGAAGGACGGGCACATCACGCCGCCGCCGGCCGTCGTGTCGGCGAGGCACTTGCCGACGCCGGAGCACCGGTGCACGTCGCGGGCGAACTGCGGTGTCTGCAGGCGCAGTGGGGACAGCAGGGTCTGCGGCACCCGGACGCGGGCGTCGACCGGTTCGGGGTCGACCAGCACGCCGGGATTGAGCCGGTTGTCGGGGTCGAACAGGTGCTTCACCCGCCCGAACAGGGCCAGTGCCGAGGGCGAGTACATCGCCGGCAGCAGACCCGAGCGGGCCCGCCCGTCGCCGTGCTCGCCCGACATCGATCCGCCGTGGCGCGCGGCGAGGCGGGCGGCGTCCTCGACGAACGCCCGGTAGGCACCGGTTCCCCCGTCGCGCTCCAACGGGAAGTCGATGCGGCAGTGCACGCAGCCGTCGCCGAAGTGGCCGTAGGGCAGGCCGTGCAGACCGTGCTGGGCGAGCAGCGCGTCGAACTCGCGCAGGTAGGCGCCGAGGTTCGCCGGGGGGACGGCCGCGTCCTCCCATCCGGGGTAGGCCGGCTCGTCGAGGGAGACACCGGCGAGCCCGGCCCCGTCGGCGCGGATCTTCCACAGCACCGCGGCCTGGCGCGGGTCGCTGACCACCCACCCGTCGAGGCACCCGGACGCCGCGAGCAGCGCCTCGGCCCGGGCCCGCACCTCACCGGCGTCGTCGCCGACCACCTCGAGGAACATCCAGCCCTCTCCTCGGGGCAGTGGCGGCACCGCGGCGTCGCCCTGGCGGCGGCGGACCACGTCGACGATCCGCGCGTCGAGGCCCTCGCAGGCGGTCGGGCGGAAGGGGAGGATCTGGGGCATCGCGTCGGCGGCCTCGGCCATCGTCGGGTAGCCGAGCGCGATCATCTGCTTGACCGGCGCGTCGGCGACCAGCTTGACGGTGGCACGGGTGATGATGCCCAGCGTGCCCTCGGTGCCGGCGAAGAACGCCGGCACATCGAAGCCGTGCTCGGGCAGCAGGTGCTCGAGGCTGTAGCCACTCACCTGACGGGAGAAGTGGCCGAATTCGGTGCGGATCGTGCCGAGGTGGGCGGCGACGAGATCCCGCAACTGCGGCAGGGGGGCACGGGAGTCGTCTCCCCTGGTCAGGGTGAGGTGCTCGCCGGTTCCCGTAATGATGTCGAGCGAGACCACGTTGTCGGCGGAGCGCCCGTAGCCGAGCGCCCGGGGTCCGCAGGCGTTGTTGCCGATCATGCCGCCGATCGTGCAGCGGTTGGCCGTTGACGGGTCGGGTCCGAAACGCAGCCCGAACGCCTTGGCGGCCGCCTGCAGCTGTGACTGGACCACACCCGGTTCGACGGTGGCGGTGCGGGCGTCCGGATCGATCGACACGACCCGGTTGAGGTGCCGCCCCACGTCGAGGATGAGTCCGTCGCCGACGGCATTGCCCGCGCATGACGTGCCCGCCCCGCGGGTGGTGATGCTCATGCCGGAACCGATGCAGGCCTGGACGACGGCGTCGAGTTCGTCGAGGGTGCGGGGACGCGCGATCGCCTGTGGCACGATCCGGTAGATCGACGCATCGGTGGAGTAGAGGGCCCGCGACAGGCTCGAGGTGTCGACGCATCCGACGACGCCGGGACGTGACAGCAGGTCGGCCAGTGCGCTCACCGGTTCAGTCTGCCATCCCGCCTGCTCGGGGACGTTCGTCGGCGATCCCGATGGACCTCCGCGCGAAGCATGGGCGAGGCGTTCTGCCGAGGACCGGCGGCCTGCGGGTCTTGTGGAGGATGCCGCTCGTCCATAGCCTTGCGACATGACGCACGTCGCGGAGGCCGTGTCGAGCATCCCGGAGGGACTTCTCGCGGATGCGACCGCGCTCGCGAACCTCATCCGGGGCGACGAGGGGATCGCGGCCGAGGTCGAGCGGCTGATCGGCGTCGGCCACGATGTGGTCTCGGCCGGCCGGACCATCTCCACGACGATCGCCATCGACATCGACTCGAGCGACGCCCGCGAGGCGCTGGCCTACCAGCAGCTCATCGCGCTCGCCCTCGACGTCGCGCAGGTGGTGGTCTCGGCGACGCTCGAGGGCCTGGGCCCCGAACTGAGCCCCCGTGAGGTGGCCGACCTGCTCTCGCGGAATCGCCCAGAGGTGCACCTCGTCGACGCGCACCTCGGATCGTTCCACGACATCATCGACGTCGTGACGCGTGATCCGTCGCATGGGCTCGCCGTGCTGGGAATCGCGGTTGCCGTCATGCAGATCATCGCCGCGCTGGTCCCGTCCATCCCCCTCCAGGTGGTGGGGGCCCTGTTCACCGCGACGCCAGATGTCGTCGCCCTGGTCTCCGGCTGGCCCCGACAGGCCGGCGCGCCGACCAGTATCGCGCCGCCGTCGGCGCGGGCGACGGTCACACCCGAGATCGAATACGTGTTCCGCTACGTGCTGGAGTGCCCCCCCGACACCTCGCCCCACCAGGTCGACGGGTTCCGTGCCCACCTCATGCTGGCGGCCGTCCGGCTGGTGGTCGATGCGGGCAGCTTCCACGCGGGTCGGTCATCGGATTCGTCGCCGGTTCGCATCCGTTTCGACAGCGCCATGCGCTTCGGCCCGGAGGAGTACGCCGTCGTCGAGGCGTCCGCGGCGGCCGCGGAATCTCGAGGTGCAGTGGTTCTCGCGTCCCGATCCGCCACCCCCCGACGAAGACGACGAGGTCTGCTGAGGCCCGGCCGTCGGCGAGGTGCCAGGGGTCAGAGGGTCGGCGTCGGGAACGGTGTCGTGGCGCCCAGTGTTCGGGTGCGGGGTCCGGTCGTTCAGTCCCGCTCGTCGAGCACGGCGCGCATGACGCGCCCCAGGGCGAGGAAGTCGTCGGGATCGGCACGGTCGACGAAGATCTCCCGCACGGCGTTGACGTGGCTGGGTGCGGCCCCCTCGAGCACCGCGAACCCCTCGTCGGTGAGGTGGGCGTACACGCCACGGCGGTCGTCGTTGGCCGAAGTGCGCCGGACGATGCCGCGCTGCTCGAGCCGGGCGATCGCGTGGGTGAGCCGCGATCGGCTCTGGTGCACCTGTTGGGCGAGGTCGGACATCCGCAGCCGGCGTCCCTCGGATTCCGACAGTGAGACGAGAATCTCGTACTCGGCGAGGTCGAGGCCCCTGCGGCGCAGGTCGGAGTCGAGATGCTGATTGATCCTGGCCACTCCCGAGAGCCAGGAGCGCCAGATCTGTTGCTGCTCCTGGTCGAGCCAGTTGGGGCCGTCATCCATGCGCGGCATCATAACGTCCCGTCAGGCCCTGTTGCGCGTCGGGGAGGCGCACCGTCAACCCGCCCATCAGGGCTCCCCCTTCCGGGGCCCCGACCCTCACGCGTGAAAGGCCCCGCGTGAAAGACTGACCCGAACTGATGGGATGGGGAGGACAGGATGGAAACTCAGGCGATCCCGCCACGCGCAACGCGTGCGCAGGTCGAGGCAACCTGCGCACGCAACATCGGAGAGATGCTCGCCGAGCGCGTTCGGCACACGCCCGACGGCACCGCGTTCCTCGTCCCCGATCGGGATGCCGTCGGCGGCACCACCTGGACGCCGCACACCTGGACCGAGACCCAGGACGAGGCGCACACGGTGGCCGCCGGCCTGCTGGCGCTGGGCCTGCAACTCGAGCAGCGGGTGGCGATCGCCTCGGCCACCCGGCACGAATGGATCATCGCCGACCTCGCCGTCGCCTGCGCCGGGGGCGCAACGACCGCCATCTATCCCAACACCACCAGCGCCGACGTCTTGTACATCGCCCGTGACTCCGACAGCAGGATCCTCATCGCCGAGAACCAGGGGCAGGTCGACAAGGTCCAGAACGTCGACGAACTGGCCGGCCAGATCACCTCGATCATCCTGTTCGACGACGACCGACGACCCGTCGACCGGGCCGATCACCGCGTCATCACCTGGGCCGAACTGCACGAGCTCGGACGCCGCCACCTCGAGGCCGACCCTGGTGCGGTCGCCGCCGCGATCGCGGCCACCGGCCCCGATGCGCTGAGCACGCTCATCTACACCTCGGGCACCACCGGCCAGCCGAAGGGTGTCGAGCTCACCCATCGCGCAATCATCTACCAGTCGACCGCGATGGACTCGTTGCACGTCGATCGATCACAACTCGCTGCAGTACCTGTGGCTGCCGCTCAGCCACGTGTTCGGCAAGGTGCTCGTCGTCGTGCAACTGAGGGTCGGGTTCTGCAGCGCCGTCGACGGGCGGATCGAGCCGCATCGTCGACGGGCTGGGCGAGGTGCATCCCACGTTCATGTGCGGCGCCCCGAGGATCTTCGAGAAGGTGCGCGCCGCCGTGCTCACCGCGAACCCCCGCAACGGCGTGGCCGGGCGCGATCGCCCGCTGGGCGTTCTCGGTCGGACGCCGAGTCGATCCCCTACCGGCTCGAGGGCCGCCCCATGCCCAAGGGCGCTCGCCATGCGGTACGCCGTCGCCGACCGGCTCGTGTTCAGCAAGCTCAAGCAGCGCATGGGTGGCCGCATCGAGTTCTTCATCTCCGGGTCGGCGAAGCTGTCGAGCCAGGTGCAGGAATGGTTCTATTCGGCGGGGATCATCGTCACCGAGGGCTACGGGTCGACCGAGACGACGGCGATCGCGTCGCTCAACGAGCCCCGCACCCCGAAGTTCGGCACGGTCGGCCGGGTGGCTCCGGGCATCGACATGCGGATCGCCGACGACGGGGAGGTGTTGTTGAGGGGACCGATCATCGCCCGCGGCTACCACAATCAACCCGAGGCAACCGACGAGGCGTTCAGCGACGGCTGGTTCCACACCGGTGACATCGGAGAACTCGACGCCGGGGGCAACCTGCGGATCACCGACCGCAAGAAGGACCTCATCAAGACCTCCGGCGGCAAGTACGTCGCACCGCAGAAGGTCGAGGCGGCCCTGGCCGCCAACATCCCCTACATCAGCCAGGCCGTCGCGTTGGGTGAGGGACGCAAGTACGTCGTCGCGCTGATCACCCTCGACCCGGCCGGCCTGCGCCGCTGGGGCGACAGGCACGGGCACGGTGACCTCGACTACGCCGCGTTGAGCCAGCGGCCCGAGATCAGGAACTCGATCGACCGTTATCTGCAGGTCGCGAACTCCCACCTCGAGCGATGGGAGACCGTCAAACGGTTCGCGATCCTCGACCATGAGTTCTCGGTGGAAGATGGCGGCGTGACGCCGAACATGAAGGTGCGCCGAACGGTGATCGAGCACAACTACGCCCACATCATCGACTCGCTCTACGACAAGGAGCCCGGGGAGGACGCCCAGTGAGTCCGGTCGGCCCCCTGTGGGTCGACGTCCCGCTGCGCTGGGGAGACATGGACGCCCAGGGCCACGTCAACAATGCGGGCATCGTCGATTACTTGCAGGAGGCCCGCGTCGACTTCCTGCTCATCGGCGAGAAGGGGCATCTTCTCGAGGGCGGGGTGGTGGTCACCCGGCACGAGGTCGTCTACAAGCGGCCGATCGTGTTCTCCGAGCCAGCCGGTGCGGGTCGCCATCGCCCCTGCGTCACGTGGGGGCCAGCCGGTTCGTCATGGGCTACGAGCTGTACCACGGCGAGCAACTGTGCGCGGTGGCCAGAACGACCCTGTGCCCGTTCGACTTCCAGGCGCGGCGTCCCCGACGGTTGACGCCCGAGGAGCGGGCCTGGTTCTCCGAGCCCGCGTCGTGCCAGGGCCCGAGATGCCGGCGTTGAGCGGTTCCGCCGCTGCACGGCCGCGGAATGGCGACCGACCTGCGGGTGAGGTGGAGCGACGTCGACACCTATGGGCACGTGAACAACGTGCGCTACTTCGACTTCATCCAGGAGGCCCGGATCCGTACGACGACAGTCTCGACCCGACCACGGCGCGGGCCGGCAGCCCGGCGTCGCACTCCGACAGCCTGTGGCTGGTGGCGCGACAGGACGTCGACTACATCGCCCAGATCGAGCACCGCGTCCGGCCCTATCAGGTGCTGGTCGCGCCGGTACGGGTCGGTACCACGTCGATCACGCTGGCCTCGGAGATCGTCGACCCAGACGCGGCGGGGCGGTGCTCGCCCGCGGGCGCACTGTGCTGGTGCACGCCGACGCGGCCGGACGCCCGGCGCCGCTGGCCTCGGAAACCCGGGCGGCGCTCGACGCCCAACTGGTCGGCTGAGCAGCGGCGCACCGCCGGGCGTCCCGGGACGCCGCGACGGTGCCGGCGTCCAAGGGACGTGGGCTCAGATCTGGCCCTTGCGGGCTCCGCTCCACAGGTCGACGCCGCCGTCGATCGCGTGCCGGTCGATCTCGGCCAGTTCGTCGGCGCCGAGAGTGAGGTTCTCCGAGGGCGGCGACGTTCTCCTCGAGCTGCGACACCGACGAGGCGCCGATCACCAGTGAGGTGACCCGCGGATCGCGAAGTGCCCAGACGAGCGCGAGCTGGGCGAGAGTCTGCCCGCGCCGCTGCGCGATGTCGTTGAGGGCGCGAAGGTGGCCGAGCATCTCGTCGGACAGCCAGTCACGGTTGAACGACTTGCCCGCGGCGGCCCGCGAGTCGTCGGGGACGCCGTGGAGGTAGCGGGTGGTGAGCAGGCCCTGCGCGAGGGCGGTGAAGCCGATGACGCCGAAGCCCAGGTCGCCGGCGGCGTCGAGCAGGCCCTCGTTCTCGATCCACCGGTTGAACATGTTGTAGCTCGGCTGGTGGATCAGCAGCGGGGTGCCGAGGTCGTTGAGGATGCGCACGGCCTCCCTGCTGCGCTCGGCGTCGTACGACGAGATGCCGACGTAGAGCGCCTTGCCCTGGCGCACCGCGGTGTCGAGCGCCGTCATCGTCTCTTCGAGCGGGGTGGTCGCGTCGAGGCGGTGGGAGTAGAAGATGTCGACGTAGTCGAGATTCATCCGCCGGAGCGACTGGTCGAGGCTCGCCAGCATGTACTTGCGCGAGCCGCCGCCCTGCCCGTAGGGGCCGGGCCACATGTCCCAGCCCGCCTTGGTCGAGACGACCATCTCATCGCGGTACGGCGCGAAGTCTTCGCGCATGAGGCGTCCGAAGTTGATCTCCGCGGCGCCGTAGGGCGGGCCGTAGTTGTTCGCGAGGTCGTGGTGGGTGATGCCGAGGTCGAAGGCGCGGCGTGCGACCGCCCGCTGGTTCTCGAAGGTCTTGTCGTCGCCGAAGTTGTGCCAGTAACCGAGGGAGAGCACGGGCAGATCGAGGCCCGAGCGTCCGGTGCGGCGGTAGACCATGTCGCCGTCGTACCGGTTGGGGTTCGCAAGGTAATCGCTCATAACCTCAACCTGCCACATCGGGGGCCCGGATGTCCCGCCAGGGACCGGCACCGGCTCTGGGCGCGCGGTCCGGGGGCCCGCTGAGTCCGATCGGGCTCTCGCTGAGTCCGATCGGGGTCGGGCGGCGTCCGGTCCGCGGTGGGGCAGGTTGTTGGGGGGTGTTCGCGCGGCGTACGAGTTGTCGTGTCGGGCTCACATGTCGTACGCCGTCGGCCATGTCGTACGCCGACGGCACCAACTCGTACGCCGACGGCACCAACTCGTACGCCGCAGCCAACTCGTACGCCGTTTGACGCCGTCGCGCCCGGATCGGGTCCGGCGGGGTCAGCGCTGGTAGGTGAGACGTCCACCCCAGATGGTGGCGACCACCGGGTCGGGTAGATCGCGGCCGTGGTAAGGGTTGTTGCGCGACAGGGACGCCGTGCGCTCGCGGTCGACCACGGCGCGCGATGACGGGTCGACCAGCACCAGGTTGGCCGGCGAGCCGACCCGGATCGGGCGGCCCTGCCCGGTGACCTGGCCGAGGCGCGCGGGGGCGTAGCTCATCCGGTCCGCCAGGTCGGCCCAGCTCATCCGACCGCCGGCAACCATGACCTCCATCACCACCGCGAGGGCCTGTTCGAGCCCGAGCATGCCGGGCTTGGCCTCGACGAACGCGTGGTCCTTGTCCTGCACGGCGTGGGGCGCGTGGTCGGTGCCGACCGTGTCGATCGTGCCGTCGGCCAGCCCTTCGCGCAGCGCTTCGATGTGTTCGTCGGTGCGCAGCGGCGGGTTCACCTTGAAGGTGGTGTCGTAGCCCTCGATCTCACGGGTGGCGAGGTAGAGGTGATGCGGCGTCGCCTCGGCGGTCACCGGGATGCCCTGCTTCTTCGCCCAGCGGATGATCTCGACCGACTCGGCCGTCGACACGTGGTAGATGTGCACCCGGGAGCCGGTCAGCTTGGCCAACTGCACGTCGCGGGCCACGATGACCGATTCGGCGGCCGCGGGCCAGCCGCCGAGGCCGAGCCGCCCGGAGATCTCGCTCTCGTGGGCGCACGCTCCCGGCCCGGCGAGGTGCGAATCCTGAGCGTGCTGGGCGATGAGGCCCCCGAAGGGACGCACCCACTCCAGCGCCCGGCGCATGACCAGGGCGTCCATGACGCAGTGGCCGTCGTCGGAGAACACCCGGACCCCGGCGCGCGACGCGGCCATCAGCCCCATCTCGGCCAGCTCACGACCCTCGAGGTTCTTGGTGATCGCACCCACCGCCACCACCTGGGCCGCGCCGTCGCGACGTCCGAGTTCGTGGATGGTCTCGGCCTTCTCGGCCGTGTCGGTGACCGGGTCGGTGTTGGCCATCGCGTGGACGCAGGTGAACCCGCCCCGGGCCGCGGCCAGCGTGCCGGTGCGGACCGTCTCGGCGTCCTCACGCCCGGGTTCGCGCAGGTGGGTGTGCAGGTCGACCAGGCCGGGCAGGATCAGCAGCCCGTCGGCGTCGATCCGCGTCGCCCCGGACGCCGGCTCGTCGACGAACATGCCCTCGGTGATGTACCAGTCGCCGGTCGATGCCCTCCGCCGTGCGGGCGCCGCCGATGACCCAGTTCTGCCCACTCATGCCACGTCTCCTTCGCCACCGAGAATCTGATACAGCGCGGCCATCCGCACCGCCACGCCGGCGGACACCTGGTCGAGGATCAGCGAGTTCGCGGCGTCCGCGGCCTCGCTGGAGATCTCGAGTCCCCGGTTCATGGGCCCGGGGTGGCAGATGGCCGCGGTGTCCTTCATCCGAGCCATCCGGGTCGGGTGTGAGGCCCCAACCGGCGATGTACTCGCGTTCGCTGGGGAAATACCCCGAGGTCATCCGCTCCCGCTGAACCCGCAGCATCATCACGATGTCGGCCTCGGGCAGCACCGCGTCGAAGTCATGGGTCACCTCGACCGGCCAGGACGCCGCGCCCGACGGCATCAGCGTCGGGGGCGCGCAGATCACGGTCCGCGGCGCCCAGCGTGCGCAGCAGCAGCACGTTGCTGCGCACGACCCGCGAGTGCAGCAGGTCGCCCGTGATCAGCACGGTGCGACCGGCGAACGGCGGTTGCCCGGACTGGGGATCACCGAATGCGCCTCGGAAGTGCCGGCGCATCGTGTAGGCGTCGAGCAGCGCCTGGGTCGGATGTTCGTGCTGGCCGTCACCGGCGTTGATCACCGAGGCACGTACCCAGCCCGCGGCCTGGTGCACGGTTCCAGAGCCCGAATGCCGGATGACGAAGGCATCGACACCCATCGAGTCGAGGGTGCGCATGGTGTCCTTCATCGACTCGCCCTTGCTCACCGAGGAGCCCTTGGCCGAGATGTTGATGGTGTCCGCGGACAACCACTTGCCCGCGATCTCGAACGACGTGCGGGTGCGCGTCGAGTCCTCGAAGAACATGTTGATGATCGTGCGGCCGCGCAGCGCCGGGAGCTTCTTGATCGGCCGCGACTGCACGTCGTGCATCTGCTCGGCGAGGTCGAGCAGGCTGGTGACCTCGTCGAGGCTCAGGTCGGCTGCGCTCAGCAGGTGCTTCACCGGGTCTCCTCGCTGCTGGTGCTGGTGAGGGTGGTTATGGGGGAGACGCGGCCGATTCGCACCTGGTCGACCCCGTCGATCTCGCGCAGCAGGACGCTGACGTGCTCGTCGGGGGCCGTGGGCAGGTCGCGTCCGACGTGGTCGGGACGCACCGGCACCTGTCTGTGCCCCCGGTCGACCAAGCACCACAAGGCGCACCGCGGCGGGCCGTCCGAGATCCTTGAGGGCGTCGAGCGCGGCGACCACCGTGCGCCCGCTGTAGAGCACGTCGTCAACAAGCACCACGGTGGCGCCGTCGATGCTCACCGGCACCCGGGTGCGTCCGACGGGCCGGGTGGGCTGGCGCCGCAGGTCGTCGCGGTACATCGTGATGTCGAGTTCGCCGATCGGCACGTCGACGCCCTCGATCGCCCCGATCGAGGAGCGGATCCGTTGCGCCAGCGGGACCCCGCGGGTCTGGATGCCGAGCAGGACGAGCCGATCGGTGCCGCGTTCGGTTTCGACGAGGGAACTGGCCAGGCGGGTGATGGCTCGAGCGACGTCGGCGTCGTCGAGGATCACCCGATCATCGGTGGGGGACGTGGGGGTTGTGGTCACAAGACCTCCGAATGGACCCACCCGCCCCCGCGGGTCGGGGACGCCGGTCCTCGAAGTCGCAATCTAGCAGTCGGCGCGAGGGAACCGCGCCCGCATCCGGGCCCACGGACCCATTGACCATTCACCGGCATCGGCGTTGTCGCCTAGTCTGGGCTTATGGTCTTCTTCCACCCCGACGGTCACGCCCTGTTCCTGCTCGCGCTGTGCATCATCGGCCCGCTGACGCTGTTCGGCCTCATCGCGCTCATCACCGGGGCCAAGGATCTGGGACGCGCCGCCGCGGTCGACGCCAAGCGCAGCGGCCTGTCGTGGGACGACGACACCGCCGACCAACTCGAGACCTCCGGCGAACGCCGGGAAGCCATGGTTCAGGCCCCCGAGTCGGCGGCCGCGCAACTCGAGACCGCCAACGACACCCACCCACGACACGCCACCTCCGGCGGCTGAGGCCCTGAGTCGCGCACCGGCACCGGCGCGCGGCCGGTGCCGGGTCAGGCGCGGGTGGTCGCTTGGCAGCGTAGGTTGCGGGCGGCGTTGTCCCGGCGCTCCCGCAGCACCCTGACCACGCTGTCGGCGAGGTCGTGCTCGGCAAGGAAGCGGTCGGTGCGCTCGATCAGCTCCGCGTCGGCCACCTGCTCCGGGAACAGGGAGACGAGCACCGCCTGGCTGGCCGCGTGTCCGCGGGTGGCCCAGTCGCCGCGCTGCTCGCTGATGGCGAGCGCCACGTCGAAGTAGCGCTCCACGTAGGGATCCAGCAGCTCTTCCTGGCCGTAGTTGCCGAAGTGCGCGCAGATTGCCCGATGGGTGGCGTTGGGGACGCCGGCGTCCTCGGTCGCGCGGGCCCAGGCCGCGGCCTTGGCCTCCGGCGAGTTGAGCGCGGCCCTGGCACCGGCTGCCGACTCCGCCCCCGAGATCGTGTTGTCGCGCGCGAGCTCCGCGTCGATGTCGGCGTCCTGGAACACGCCGATCCGGGCGAGCGAGGTGACGACGCGCCAGCGCATGTCGGTATCGATGGTGAGCTCGAGCGGCACCTCCTCGCCGTCGAGCCAGCCGTGGATCAGGGCGGCGCCGGCCTCGGAGGCGACGAGTTGCACGACTGAATTGGCGAAGGCCAATTGGTGGTCGGAGCCGGGCTCGGCCCTGGTGAGCAGCGCGGCGAAACCGGCCGCCAGCTTGACCCTGGTCGATGTCCGCTCGTCGCGCGGGGTGAACGCGAGGGCGGCCGTGGCCGCCTGCAGTCGCAGCGTATTCACCGCCGTGAGATCGGTCTCGCCGCCGATGCCCTGCAGGACGAGCGCGATGTAGTCGGAGGGCAACATCTCGGCGTCGCGGCACATGTCCCAGGCGGCGCCCCAGCACAGACCCCGGCCAGGGGGTCATCGATCTGGTGGACGTGGTCGATGAGGGTGTGCAGCGATCGGTCGTCGAGGCGCACCTTGGCGTAGGTGAGATCGCGGTCGTTCAGCAGCACCAGGTCGGCGGAGCGGGTGCCGACGAGCGCGGCGATCGGGGTCCGCTCGTCGTGGATGTCCACCTCGAGGCTCTCGCGGCAGGTGAGGTGTGCGGCGTCACCCGCGCCGTCGAGGTCATAGAGGCCGATCGCCAGACGGTGCGTGCGCAGCGTCGGATGCTGCTCGGGGGCGGTCTGCACGACCTCGAACCGGGTGATGTCGCCGGACTCGTCGATGTCGAAGTCGGCGCGCACCGTGTTGACTCCGGCCTGCTCCAGCCATTGCGCCGAGAACGAGGACAGGTCGCGTCCCGACGCCTGCTCGAGCGCGCCGAGGAGGTCCTGCAGCGAGGTGTTGGCGAACGCGTGGTCGGCGAAGTACTGCCGGACGCCGGTGAGGAACGGCTCCTCCCCGACGAACGCGACGAGCTGCTTGAGCGTCGAGGCGCCCTTGGCGTAGGTGATGCCGTCGAAGTTCTGTTCGACGGCATCCAGGTCGACCATGTCGGCCGCGATCGGGTGCGTGGTGGGCAGCTGGTCCTGCGTGTACGCCCAGCCCTTGCGCGCGTTGGCGAACGACACCCACGGGTCGACGCCGCCGTAGCGGGCGACGATCTGCTGCTGGCACCAGTGGGAGGCCCATTCGGCGAAGGACTCGTTGAGCCACAGGTCGTCCCACCAACGCATGGTGACGAGGTCACCGAACCACATGTGGGCGAGTTCGTGCAGGATCGTGTTGTCGCGGCCCTCGTAGGACGCGGACGTCACCCGGGACCGGAACAGGTACTCGTCGCGCACCGTGACCATGCCGGCGTTCTCCATGGCCCCGAAGTTGTACTCCGGCACGAACGCCTGGTCGTACTTGTCGAAGGGATAGTCGCAGCCGAAGGCGGCCTCGTAGACCTCGAAGCCCCGTTGGGTGGTCGTGAGGATGCGCTCGGCGTCGAGGTACGGGGCCATCGACGCCCGGCAGGCGAGGTCGGCCGAGATGTCGCCCTTGCGGGATCGCACCGTGCCGTGGTGCACGACGTAGTCGCCGGCTACCAGGGCGGTGATGTAGGTGGAGACGCGCGGCGTCGGGGCGAAGCTCCAGGCACTGTGGCCGTTGGCCAGCTGCCGGGGCTCGGGGGTGGGGGAGTTGGACAGGACGGTCCAGTGGGCCGGCGCGAGCACGGTGAGGCTGAAGGTGGCTTTGAGGTCGGGCTGCTCGAAGTTCGCGTACATGCGCCGGGCGTCGGCGGTCTCGAACTGGCTGTAGAGGTAGATCTTGGCGTCGGCGGGGTCGACGAAGCGGTGCAGGCCCTCGCCGGTGTGGGAGTAGCGGCACAGCGCGGTGATCGAGAGCGTGTGCTTGCCCTCGCCGGGGGTCAGCGGGAACGTGGTGCCGCTGAACGCTCCCGGATCGAGGGCCTCCCCGTCGAGAGTCGCGTCGAGCACGGCGTCGGCGATGAGGTCGATGTGGGTCGGCGCGCCCGTGGAGTGGAACCCGACACTGCTGGTCGACACGAACGTCGCGTCCGGGGTCTGCCAACGGCTCGCCGTCGAGCCCGAGCCCGGTGAGGTCGACGGTGACCTCGTAGCTGTCGACGCTGACGACCTGCGAGCGCTGCTGGGCGCTCACCCGCGTGATGTTGGCCGGGTTCATGCTGGGGGCCTCCTCGACGCACGCAAAGTGGTGCGACTTGTGGGGTCGGACACGGTGACGGAGCGGCACGCGTGGGGCGTGCCGTGTGCGAGGCTATCCCACTGGCTCGTTCGGCGCTGGGCGGCTTGCCGCAGGCGGGGTAGTGAGCAAAGCTGGGATGATGACCGACATCACCAGCACAGATACTGTTTCGGCCTCCGCGGCGCCCGACACCGGGCAGCCCAAGCGGGTCGATTTCTGGTTCGATCCGGTGTGCCCTTGGGCGTGGATGACGTCCCGGTGGATGCTCGAGGTCGAGCGCGTCCGCCAGGTGCACACGGTCTTCCATGTGATGAGCCTCGGACTGCTGAATGACAAGGACGATCTCGAACTGCTGCTCGGCGTGAGGGCCGCGATCGGGGTGCGTGAGGCCTACGGTGACGAGCGAGTGCGCGACTTCTACACCGCTCTCGGCACACTGTTCCATCTCGGCAAGGCCCCCAAGACCGTTGACACGGTCAAGGCTGCCCTGCGCCAGTGCGGCATGGACGAGGCCATCGCCGACGAGGCGACCACCAGCACGTGGGACGACCTGCTGTCCGTCTCCCACAACGAGGGCATGAAGCCGGTGGGCACCGACGTCGGTACCCCGGTGATCCACATCAACGGGAAGGCCCTATTCGGTCCGGTGATCTCCCCGGCGCCCAAGGGAGAGGAGGCCGGTGCCCTGTTCGACGGGTTCGAGAAGGTCACCGCCTATCCCGGGTTCTTCGAGCTGAAGCGCACCCGCACCGTGGGTCCGATCTTCGACTGATCCGGTGCCCGACTCCATTTCGAGCGCCACCAACCCGCTCATCAAACGGTGGCGGCGCCTGGGCGAGCGGCGCGAGCGCTCCCGCAGTGGTGAGTGCATCGTCGAGGGCGGCCAGCCGGTGTGGCGCGCCGTCGAGGCCGGTTGGCCGATCCGTCACCTCATCGTGTGCCTCGATCTGCTCACGCACGCCGACGCGCGGCGGATGGTGAGCGAACTGGAATCCTCGGGCGTGCCTGTGGCGCACGTCAGCCGCGAATTGTTCACCCGGATGTCCGACCGTGACCGGCCCAGCGGGATCGCCGCCGTCGTCGGCATCCGAACGACGCCACTCGGCGAGTTGACGATCGATGTCGGCGACACGGTGGTGGCCCTCGACCATGTGGGTAATCCGGGCAACCTCGGCACGATCGTCCGCACCGCCGACGCGGCGGGAGCTGCGGGGGTCGTGCTCATCGGGTCGGGAGCCGACCCGTTCGACCCCTCAGCGGTCAAGGCGAGCATGGGGTCGGTGTTCGGGCTTCCGGTGGTGCGGGCGTCAGGACTCGACGAGTTCTACGCCTGGACAGACGACCTCGGCATCACGGTGGCCGCGACCACCGGCTCGGCGGAGTCGACGATCTGGGAGGCCCACTACCGTCATCCGCTGGCGCTGCTGTTCGGTGCCGAGGGACCTGGTCTGCCCCGCGAAGCGGTCGACCGGGCCGATGTCGCGGTGCGGATCCCGATGGTGGGCACCGCGGAGTCGCTGAACCTCGCGGTTGCGGTCGCCGTCACCTTGTACGACGCGCGACGCGACGCGCTGGCGTGACCGGGGTCGGCGCCGTTCAGGACTTCCCGGGATCCTTGTCGGCCCCCTAGAGTGCGTCCGCAAGTGCGCCGCCGGGCTACTCGGGAGCCTTGTCGGCCTCCTCGGCACCGTCGCCGGACGGCTCGGGATCCTTCTCGGACTGATCCCGACCATGCTCGATGAGTTGAACGAATCCCTCCTCGTCGAGGATGGGCAGTCCGAGTTGCTCGGCCTTGGCCGCCTTCGAGCCGGGATTCTCGCCCACCACCACATAGTCGGTGTTGCGACTCACCGATCCGGTCGCCTTACCCCCGCGGGCGATGATGGCCTCCTTGGCACCATCGCGGGTGAACCCCTCGAGCGACCCCGTGACCACGAGTGTCAGGCCTGCCAGGGTTTGGGGGGTCGCGGTGTCGCGTTCATCGGCCATCCGCACGCCCGCGGCGGCCCATCGCTCGAGGATCTCGAGGTGCCAGTCGACCTCGAACCACTCGCGCACCGCGTCGGCGATCACCTGCCCGACGCCGGCGGTGTCGGCGAGCTCATCGGCCTCTGCTGCGCGGATCGCATCGATCGACGCGAAGCGGGTGGCCAGCGCCCTGGCGGCGGTGGGCCCGACATGGCGGATCGACAAGGCGACGAGCACCCGCCACAGTGGCTGGGTCTTGGCGGTCTCGAGGTTACGAAGCAGAGCATCGCCGGTCGCTGACAGGGTGCGCTCGTCGACCACGCGTTCGGGTGGATCGCTCGGCTTGGCGGCCCTCGTGTACAGAGGCACTGTGATGAGGAGCGACTCGGTGAGGTCGAACAGGCCGGCTTCATTGTCGAGCACGCCACTGGACAGCAGCGCGTGCGCGCCCTCCCATCCGAGCGCCTCGATGTCGAGCGCCGAACGGGACGCCAATGCGAACAGCCGCTCTCGTAGCTGCGAGGGGCAACTACGGGAGTTGGGACAGCGAATGTCTTTGTCGCCCTCCTTCTCGGGCCGCAGTTCGGCCCCACACGCGGGGCAGTGGCTGGGCATGACGAACTCGCGCTCGCTGCCGTCGCGCAGATCGACCACCGGGCCGAGGATCTCGGGAATGACGTCGCCGGCCTTGCGCAGCACGACCGTGTCGCCGATGAGGACGCCCTTGCGCTTGACCTCGTACGCATTGTGCAGTGTCGCCATCGACACGGTCGACCCGGCGACGTGCACCGGTTCCATGACCCCGTACGGCGTGACCCGGCCGGTGCGTCCGACGTTGACCCGGATGTCGAGCAGCTTGGTGTTGACCTCTTCGGGCGGGTACTTGTAGGCGATCGCCCATCGGGGCGCCCGTGATGTGAACCCGAGGGCGCGCTGCTGGTCGAACGCGTCGACCTTCACCACGACCCCGTCGATCTCGTGCTCGACGTCGTGGCGGTGCTCGCCGGTTTCGACGACGAACCGCTGCACCTCGTCGGGGGAGTGGAGCAGGCGGTAGTGGGTGGAGGTGGGAAGCCCCCATGCCGTGAGTCGTTCGTACGACTCGCTCTGACTGGCGACCTCGAGGCCGTCGCGGGCGCCGATGCCGTGCACGATGAGGCGCAACGGCCTGGTGGCCGTGACGGCCGGGTCTTTCTGCCGCAGGGATCCGGCCGCCGCGTTGCGGGGATTGGCGAACGGTGCCTTGCCTGCCTCGACGAGCGAGGCGTTGAGGTCGGCGAACGCGTCGGTCGGGAAGAAGATTTCTCCCCGCACCTCGACGAGCCGGGGGATCTCGTCGCCGGCGAGCCGATGGGGCACCCCCGCGATCGTGAGCACGTTGCGGGTGACGTCTTCGCCCACTCGCCCGTCGCCGCGCGTGGCCGCGGTGACGAGACGTCCGTCGCGGTAGGTGAGGTTGACCGCGAGGCCGTCGATCTTGAGCTCGCACAACCATGTGATCGGCCGGTCGTCGAGGCCTCGTTGCGCCCGGGTGATCCACTCGCCCAATTCGTCGCGCGAGAACACGTTGTCGAGGCTGTACATCTGCACGGCGTGCTCGACCGGGGCGAAGTCGGTGATGTAGGCGGCCCCGACCCGCTGGGTGGGGGACTCGGGCGTACGCAAGCTGGGATAGCGATGCTCGAGATCGTGGAGGTCGAGCATCAGCTGGTCGTATTCGGCGTCGGAGATGGTCGGGGCGTCGCGACCGTAGTAGGCCTCCTGGGCCTCGTCGATGCGGGTGACGAGGTCGGTCCACCGGTGCCGCTCGTCGACACCTGGTTCGGACACCGTGACATCGCCGGCGTCTGGAGCGAACTCGGCGTCGTCGGCGTCGGTGGTCATGGTTTCGGCCATGACCCCATCCTGCCCGAGCGGAACGACACTTTCGATGCCCAGCAGCGGTCTGGTGCGCGGCGCGTGACGTGTCGTGGGGGTTGTCCCGTTGGGTTGGCCGGGCGCGGGGCAGGCGTGTTGCCGGGGGCGTCCCGTTGGGTTGCGCGGCGTACGACTTGTCGTGTGGAGGTGTCAACTCGTACGCCGTCAGCGATCTCGTACGCCGCGGCGATCACCTCGTACGCCGCACGCGACAGTTCGTACGCCGCCGGGGTAGGCGATAGGGCGTCGACGGCATGCCCTCGGCGATCCCCGACGTCGCGGGCTGGGGATGTCCGCCGCGGGCGGGGACGGATAGGCTCGGGGCATGCGCGTTCACATCGGCACCGACCACGCGGCCTTCGAACTCAAGGAGTTCCTCCTCACCGAGTTGACGAGTCTCGGCTATGAGGTCGTCGACCACGGCGCCCACATCTTCCAGCCGCTCGATGACTACCCCGTGACGATCATCCCGTGCGCCGAGGCGGTCGCGGCGTCCGACGGTGAGTTGGGCATCGTGCTCGGCGGCTCGGGCAACGGCGAGCAGATCGCCGCCAACAAGGTCAAGGGCATCCGGGCGGCACTGGCCTACTCGCACGACACGGCACGGCTCGCCCGCGAGCACAACAACGCGAACATCATCAGCCTGGGTGGACGCATGCAGACCCACGAACTCGCGCTCGAATACGTGCGGGTGTTCCTCGAGACACCGTTCTCGGGCGACGAGCGGCACGCCCGCCGCATCGCCATGCTCGACCACTACGAGCGCACCGGGCGCCTGCCCTGATCACGCGGTTCATCCGCGAACGCCATGGTCACCACCTTCGCCGCCCGGACGCCGTGCGGCGTCCGGGTCAGCGCTGGCCCCGGGCGCGGGCGATGAGCCGCTCGACGGCCGCGTCCGCATCGCGCACCTGTGTGGGTGTCGGATGCGAGACCTCCCGGGCGCGCAGGGCTCGGTCGTGGGTCACCAGGGCGGTGATACCGTCACGACCCAGGTCGCGCATGTCCCGGGGCCGGTCGGCGCTGTCCGCACCGGCTGACCCCTCGTCGCCTCGGCCGGCGCGGTGAGTCGATGTCATGACCCCACGATAGTGACGCCAGGTGTGCGCCCGACACCCCACCCGGGGGGTCGGCGTCGGCCGGTGCGCCAGGTTCGAGAGAAAGGCGGAGGATGCCCGAGGGACACGTCATCCACCGGCTCGCCGGTGAGCTGGGCCGAGAGTTCGGCGGACGCCGAGTGCGTGTCAGCTCTCCCCAGGGCCGGTTCGCGGCCTCCGCCGACCTGCTCGACGGACAGGTGCTCCTCGACGCCGACGCCTACGGGAAGAACCTGTTCATCGGCTTCGACGTGCCCGGACCCGAGCGCCACCTGCACATCCACCTCGGGCTCATCGGCAAGCTCCGGCTGGAGCCCATCGCCCCGCCCCGCGGCCAGGTGCGGCTGCGGATCGACGACGGAGTCTCGGCCGCCGACCTCGCCGGCCCCCAGACGTGCAGGTTGGTCTCCGACGCCGACCTCGAGGCCGTCGCGGCCTCCCTCGGCCCCGATCCCCTGCGGGCCGACGCCGACCCCGACCGGGCCTGGCAGCGCATCCATCGCTCGGCGCGGCCGATCGCCTCGTTGCTCATGGACCAGCGGGTCGCCGCCGGTGTCGGCAACATCTACCGGTGCGAGGTGCTCTTTCGGCACCGGATCAACCCGATGACCCCCGGTGCGAAGCTGAAGCCGGCGTCGTGGCGGGCGATCTGGCAGGACCTCACCGACCTGATGCCGCTGGGGGTGGCCGACGGCAGGATCGATACGGTGCGCCCGGAGCACACCCCAGAGGCGATGGGTCGCCCTGCCCGGATCGACCGCCACGGGGGAGAGGTGTACGTCTACCGCCGCCAGCACCAGCCGTGCCTCGTGTGTGGGCGCGAGGTGCGCACCCGCGTGCTCGAAGGCCGCCAACTCTACTGGTGCGCGACATGCCAACGCCGCGCATGAGCGATTCGGCCATCGCCTGGCACGACTGGTTCGTCGACGATGCCGGCGAGGGCCGGGTCGCCCTGATCACCGCGGCCGGCAAGCAACTCGGAGCCGTCACCATCGCCCCTGCTGCGCCGTGGACCCTCACCCACGTCGGCCGAGACGTCGACAGCCTGCAGTTCCTGTGGACTTCGCAGGCCGGTGAACTGCGGGTGCGACACTCCTGGGGCGCCCTGTGGCACATCACCGTCGACCAGCCGCCCACCGCTGCCGGGGCGGCGCCGGTGCTCAGCGTGGCCGCCGCGGCCGACGCGCCCATCCCCTGGCTGTGGGGTGCGGGAGCCCAGGCGCGGGCGATCCTGTGGCTTCCCGGCGACGCCGGTCTGCTCGAGCTTCGGCAGATGCAGGGCGAGGCCGTCGTCGTCGAGTCCGCCGGGGAGCATCGCGGCCTGGGCCTGGCCTCCAGCAATTCCACCGCCCCCACGACGTCCCGCTGGCGGATCGAACCGCTTCAGACCCTCACCCAGGTCGTCTCGGGGCTCCCGGGATGGCTGCCCGAGCTTGTCGTCGACGCCGGGGACACCATCACCATCGAACGCCCGGACGCCGGGATCGAGACCGATCTGCCGACCGCGCAGGACGACCTCGCCACCGAGATCACGGTTCCTGCCGGTGTCCACCGTGTCGTGATCCACGAGTCGGGTGGCGCGGTGCGCCTTGACCTTCACGGTGCACGACTTCCGAGCGACGACCTCACAGTGCGGGCCACCCGGCTGGCACGACTCGACCCGCGAGCCCTTGCCCCCTCGCAGTTGTTTCTCGTCGAACACGGGGCCGAGCACTTCGACGCCGACTTCCTCGACGCCGTGGCCGAACGGGCGTTGAGCCTGGCGGTCTCGTCCGCAGACCCCGACCCGTTCGCCCTGGCCGCGGCGGCGATGGGCCTGAGCCGAGCCGATCCCGGCGACGTGCCCGACCTGGTGGCCGACCTGGCCGGTGCGGCGAGCCGGTGGCCCGATCCGCCACCGGTGGGCTCGTTGCTCGCCTGGGAGTGGCTGGCGCGGGCGGCCGCGATCGCTGGCCTGCCGCGGGTCAGCCTTCCCGTCGCGCGCCCCCGTGGACGGAACCTGACAGCGCTCGAGCATGCGGTGGTCACCGGTGAGGCCCGGCAGATCCGGCGGCTCATGTCCTGGGCCTTGCAGAGTCTCGGGAGGGAACTGCCGGGCGTCCCGGCGGAGGGACGCCTCGGCCCGCTGGTGGGACTCGTCCGGAATGCGCCCGCCAGGTGGCTGTCCGACAGCGCCGCGGCCGGGACCTTATCGCTGCGGGAACGGCAGGTGCTCTGCGGCCCCGACGACGACGCGGCCTGGCTGTTGTGGTGACGGGCCGCCCGGAAAGCCGCGGCCGCGCGATACTCGGCCGGGGACATCGCCGACAGCACCCGTGGGCGTTCAGCGTGCGGTTGGGCGGCGATGACACAGTATGCCTGTGAGCACCACCGACCAGGATCCGACAGGCAGCCGGCAGCCCGGTGACATGGCGGGCGGCACCGGCGCGTCCACCGGCACCGCCGGGCCCGTCCGGTCGGGGGTCCGACGGCCGGCCGCGCTGCTCGACCTGACCAAGCGCGGTCGCACGTTCCCGCATCTCGTCGCGCGCCTGCTCGGGCTGGCCGCCGTGCTCCTCGCCCTGCACGCGGTGTTCCCGGGCACCCGCTGGGTCGACCTGCTCGTGTGGCTGTTCAGCGGTTTGGTGTTTCCGATCAGTGTCGGCGGGCTCGGCTGGGCGTCGATGCTCGCGATCCTCGCGGTCGCGCTGCACCGCCGCAAGCGGGCCGGCTGGGTGATCGCGGTGTTGGTGTTCTCGGCGATCTGGGTGGCCGAGTTGGTGGTCGTCGGCATCCTGGTGTGGCACATGGGCACGGGCCTCACCGAGGAGATGCCGACCGCCTTCGCGATCGCGCCGTACGCGGTGAACATCGCCACGCTGGGCCTGCTGCTGGTGCTCCTCGTGGCACACCGCCACGACTTCCCCGCCCGCACCACGCGCGGCAACCGCACCCGGGCGGCGATCGCCCTCGTCGTCGGTTTGGCGATCTCGACCGGTGTCGGATTCGCCCTCGTCGCCGCGTTCGGCGGCCAGGAGCACCGGCGCAACCGGGTGTTGAAGGTGCTCGGGGACGCGCTCATCGGGCGCAGCGCCGAGACTCTGCGCGCGCCGCTGTGGGCGGAGAACCTCGTCGGCGTCCTCGTCGCCGGCGACTCTCGCGGTCGCGTTGGTGCTGCTGATGCAGTCGCAGCGTGCGGCGGCGGTGCTGTCGCTCGCCGACGAGCTGGCGATCCGCGACCTGCTGACCGCCGGTCGGCCCGATTCCCTGTCCTACTTCGCGACGCGACGAGACAAGTCGGCGGTGTTCTCGCCGAGCCGCCAGGCGGCGGTCACCTACCGGTCGCAGGTGGGCGTCTGCCTGGCGTCGGGCGACCCCGATCGGGCCCCAGAACCAGTGGCCGGCGGCGATCGCGAGCTGGCTGCGGCACTCCCACAGCTTCGGCCTCACGCCCGGCGTCGTCGGCGCCTCCGAGGCGGGTGCCCGGGCGTACACGGCCGCCGGGCTTCGCGCGCTGCGGGTCGGCGACGAGGCGATCCTGACCCCGGGCAGGTTCGACCTCGAGAGTCCCGAGTTGCGCGGCGTCCGCTCGACGGTTCGCCGGCTCGAACGCCTCGGATACACCGTGCGGGCCCGGCGCCACCGCGACGTCACCGACGACGAGTGGCGGCGGCTGGGTGAGTCGGCGATCGCCTGGCGCGGTGAAGAGGGCGAGCGAGGGTTCTCGATGGCGCTGGGTCGGCTGGGTGATCCGCTCGACGGCGACTGCCTGCTCGTCGAGGCCCTGTTCCCGCCCGACCACCCGCAGGACGGCACGGCGGGCCTGCTGTCGTTCGTTCCGTGGGGGCAGCCGGGGTGTGTCACTCGACGTCATGCGCCGATCCCCGGAGGCCGACAACGGCATCACCGAGCTCATGGTCGCCGGGCTCATGGGCCGCTCGCGTGAACTGCGCGTCGACAGGGTGTCGCTCAACTTCGCTGTGTTCCGCGCCGCGCTCGAGGAGGGCGCACAGGTCGGGGCCACACCGCTGCAACGCTTCCAGCGTCGTGCCCTGCTGCTGGCGTCGCGGTGGTTCCAGATCGAGCAGCTCTACCGGTCGAACGTCAAGTACGCGCCGCAGTGGCAACCCCGCTTCCTCTGCTACGAGGACGCCGCCGACGTCGCGACCGTCGCGCTGGCCATGGGTGTGGCGGAGGGATTCGTCGAGCTTCCCGGACGCTTCGTCATCGCCCCCCCTCAGCGACTCGTCGACATCGGCAACTCGCCCGAGGCCGCCTCGTGGCTGGCGCGGCACGCCGAGGCCGAGCAGGTCGTCGCCACACCACCGCCACGGCAGGTACGCCACCGCCTGGCGGTCCGCGAGGATCTCGTCGCCACCGGCACCGACCCGTACCCGGTGGGCTTCCGCCGCGACACCTCGTGCGCCACCGCTGCGTGCGCCGACGCCGATGCGACCGTGCGCGTCGCGGGACGCGTCGTGTCGGTGCGAGACCACGGGGGAGTGGTGTTCCTCGACCTGCGGGACTGGTCGGGCAAGGCACAGGTGGTCATCGAGAGGTCCGCCGCCGCCGACGCGCTGGCGTTGGTGCGGCGCAGCGTCGCACGCGGAGACCATTGCGGGGTCGTCGGCAGGGCCGGTGCCTCCCGCAACGGCACGGCGTCCGTGATCGCCGAGACCGTGCAGCTCACCGCCAAGGCGTTGCGCCCGCCCCCCGACCTGCGCCGGGGCGTGACCGATCCCGAGGTGCGGGTGCGCCAGCCCTACCTGGCGCTCATGAGCAGCGGATCGGCTCGTGATCGGCTCACCGCGCGATCGCGGGCGATCCAAGCCGTGCGTCGCACCCTGCTCGACCACGACTTCCTCGAGGTCGAGACGCCCGTGCTGCAGACCGTGCACGGGGGGGCGAACGCGCGGCCGTTCCGTACCCACATCAACGCGTACGACCTCGAGCTCTACCTGCGGATCGCCCCCGAGCTGTATCTCAAGCGGCTGATGGTGGGTGGCCTGGATCGGGTCTTCGAGATCGGTCGCAACTATCGCAACGAGGGGGCCGACGCCACCCACAACCCCGAGTTCACGATGCTCGAGGCCTACGAGGCCTACGGCGACTACACGTCGATGCGCCACCTCACCGAACGCCTGATCCGGGCGGCCGCGGTCGACGCGCTCGGCACCACCCTGGTGCGGGGCGGGGACACGCAGGGGCGCCTGCACGAGATCGACCTGGCGGAGCCGTGGGCGGTGGTGACCGTCAACGATGCCCTCTCCGCGGCGTCCGGGTCGGAGATCACCGCGGACACCACGCGCGACGAACTGGCTCGACTGGCCCAGGCGCTGCGGATCCCGATCGATCCCCGCTGGAGCCGTGGTGCGGTGCTTCTCGAACTCTACGAGCGGCTGGTCGAGCACGCCACGGTGGCGCCGACCTTCTACTGCGACTTCCCGGCCGAGGTGTCGCCGCTCACCCGACCCCACCGCGACGACCCGCGACTCGCGGAGCGGTGGGACCTCGTCGCTTTCGGCGCCGAGATCGGCACCGCCTACTCCGAACTCGTCGATCCGGTCGTGCAACGGCGTCGGCTTACCGCGCAATCGCTGCAGGCGGCCGACGGCGACCCCGAGGCGATGGAGCTCGACGAGGACTTCCTCACCGCGCTCGAATACGCGATGCCTCCCACAGGTGGGTTGGGTATGGGACTCGACCGGCTGGTGATGATGCTCACCGGCGCCTCCATCCGCGAGGTGATCGCGTTCCCGCTCGTGCGACCCAAGCAGGAGGGCCGGCCGTAAACTTGGGTCCCGTGCCGGACCCGGCACGGGAACGTCACAGCGTCTGACCGGCGTCGGCCTTGGGGGGACATGCAGGAACTCGAGCGGGTTGCCGTGGTGGGCGCCGGGCGTGCTGGGTACCTCCCTCGCCCGGTCCCTCCGCGAGGCCGGAGTGCGCGTCGACGGCCCGTTGCGTCGGGGTGAGGTGCCCGAGCCCGAGGCCGGGGTGGTGCTGTTGTGCGTACCCGACGCGCAGATCGCGGCGGCCGCCGCGTCCGTGCCGCCCGGCCCGCTGCTCGGGCACTGTTCCGGGGCCACCGGGCTCGAACCGCTCGGAGAGCGGCGTGTGTTCTCGCTGCACCCCCTGATGACCATTCCGGCAGGGGGCGACACCGACTTTCACGGCGTCCCGTGCGCCGTCGACGGCGACGAGGTCGCACTCAGGCTCGCCGAGGTGCTGGGCATGCGCCCGATCCGCGTCGCGCCCACCGACCGGGGCGCCTATCACACCGCGGCCAGCATGGCGTCGAACTTCCTGGTGGTGCTCGAGGACGCCGCCGAACGGATCGGCGCCACCGCGGGCCTGTCACGTGCCGACCTGCTGCCGATCGTGCGGGCCAGCGTCGAGAACTGGGCCCGGCTGGGTGCCGACGCGCTGACCGGCCCGATCACACGCGGCGACGCGACCACCATCGCGCGGCACCGCGAAGCGTTGACAGACCGCGCGCCCGACCTGCTACCGATGTACGACGCGATGGTCGAGGTGGCCCGGCGATGAGAACCGTGCGTGACGTCACCTCGGTGCGGGACGCCCTGGCCGGATCGGGTCGGGTCGGGCTCGTGCCGACGATGGGCGCTTTCCACGAGGGGCACCTGTCGCTGATTCGAGCGGCACGTGCCGCCTGTGACGCCGTGGTCGTCTGGTTGTTCGTCAACCCGACCCAGTTCAACGACGCGTCCGACCTCGTCAACTATCCCCGAGACGAACAGCGTGACGCCGCCCTGGCCGCCGAGGCGGGCGCCGACATCCTCTTCGCGCCCCCTGTCGAGGTGGTCTACCCGACCGGGTTCGCCACCACGGTCAGCGTCGCCGGACTCGCCGACGTGCTCGAAGGCGCCCACCGCCCCGGTCACTTCGCCGGTGTCGCCACGGTCGTCGCGAAGATGCTCAACATGGTGCGCCCCGACGTTGCCTTCTTCGGTGCCAAGGACGCCCAACAGGTCGCCGTCGTCCGACGCATGGTCGCCGATCTCGACATCGCCACCGCCATCGAGGTGCTGCCGATCATCCGCGAGTCCGACGGGTTGGCCATGAGCAGCCGCAACGTGCGGCTCGATCCCGACGAGCGACGACGTGCCACCGCACTGCACCGAGGGCTGGTGGCCGCCCGGGCGGCGTTGTCTTCCGGCGAGCGGGATGCCGACGCGCTCGCCGGCGCCGTCCGCGGCGTGCTCGCCGATGACGGCCTCACCGACGAATATGTCGCGGTTGTCGACCCCGACACGTTCGAGCCTGTCACCACCGTTGACCGACCGGCCCTCATCGCGCTGGCGGCGCACGTCGGTCCCGTCCGACTGATCGACAACCTGGAGGTCGCCCCGTGATCCGCATCATGCTCAAGAGCAAGATCCACCGTGCCACCATCACCGACTCCGACCTGCACTACGTCGGCTCCATCACCATCGATCCGGAGTTGCTCGAAGCCGCCGACATCCAAGTCCACGAGCAGGTGGCGGTCGTCGACGTCGACAACGGCGCCCGCTTCGAGACGTACACGATCGCGGGGGAGCGCGGTTCGGGCGAAATCAAGGTCAACGGTGCCGCCGCACGACTCGTGCACAAGGGCGACACCGTCATCGTCATCTCGTACGGTTTGTACGACGCGGTCGAGATCGACAGCTACGCGCCACGCGTGGTGCACGTCAGCCGTGCCAACCGCATCCGGGTCGTCGACGCCGACGTCGCCTCGCTGCACGACCCCGACGAGGCCTGACGTGTCCGGCGGCAAGCGATCCACGATGGTGAAGCCGGTCACCCTGACGACCCTGGCACGCAAGAAGGCCGACGGCGATCCGGTCGTCATGATCACCGCCTACGACCACCCGAGCGCCGTCGTTGCCGACGAGGTCGGCGTCGATATCGTGCTCGTCGGTGATTCGGCGGCGAACGTCGTCCTCGGCTACGACTCGACGGTGCCGGTCAGTGTCGACGAGATGCTCGTGCTCACCAGGGCCGTCCGACGAGGCCTGCAGACGCCGCTACTGGTGGCCGACCTGCCCTTCGGTTCCTACGAAGCCTCCGACGAAGACGCCGTGCGTACCGCTCAGCGGTTCGTCAAGGAGGCCGGTGCCGACGCCGTGAAGCTCGAGCGCGGCGGAACCTCCGCAGACCGCGCCCGGGCCATCGTCCGCGCCGGCATCCCGGTCGTCGGCCACATCGGGCTCACCCCGCAGACCGCGACAAGCCTGGGCGGATACTCGGCCCAGGGGCGCACCGCCGAGCGGGCCGGGCAACTGATCCGCGACGCTCTCGATCTCGAGACCGCTGGGTGCTTCGCGATCGTCATCGAAGCGGTTCCCGCTGCGGTCACCGACGTGGTCGTGAGAAATCTGTCCACCCTCACGATCGGCATCGGGGCGGGAGCCTCCACCGACGGACAGGTGTTGGTCTGGCACGATCTGCTCGGTCTCACCACCGGGCACCTCGCCAAGTTCGTGCGATGCTTCGCCCACCTGCACGATGACGTCGTCGCGGGAGTTCAGGCCTACGCCGACGCCGTTCGGGCGCGAGAATTCCCCGCCGAAGAGCACACGTATGCCATCAACTCAGACGAACTGGAGTCGCTGAGGTCGCGGATACCCGAATGGCCCTGACGTCGCCGGCGTTCCGCGACCAACCAAAGCCGGGACGCGGTTGGCCATCCGCTATGCGCGCCGGCGCGTGGGCGGCATGTCAGCGGATTCAGGGCTCCGACGGGGCGGCGCCATGCACGTCAGCAGGGGCTGATCGACCAGGATGGATCGATTGATCTGGGCGGTCTCGTCGCGCTCCGGCTGACTGGTCGGGCGCGGATCAGAACGCTCCGCGTTACCGGGTGTGGGATTCACATCGCGCCTTCGTACCGGTGACCGTAGCAGCGGGTTGACCGATGAATCGGTGGCAGCGCATCGCGGCTGCATAGCGAACGAACCCTGCTCCCTTCGCGTCGGGCGGAGTCCCGCTCGTTGTCGATGGCATGTTGTCGAAAGCTGTCTCGGCGTTGCACGCCGACGCTCAGGAACAGCAGCGGGGTAACTGGGCGTCGGAACCGATCATCAAAAACTGTCGGTTAGTCGAAAACCGATGCCGTCAATTGTGCCCGCCGGTCGCTCGATTGGTCCGCTCCCGGGGCGGGGGAGCGTCCATGCCGTATTTGCTCCGATTCGTACTGTACTAATTGAAGATGTGTCAGAACAAAATGCATTGATTCTAATTGAGTGACCACTTCGAGTGAGCCTTCATCGTGATAGAAGATCAACCGGATTTCTCTTGTGCAAGGTGGTCATCAATGCAGCGTTGGGTCTTGGGTGCACGCGGTTCTGGCACAGACAGGTGTGGCGAATCCGCTCGCTTCTTGAGCGGTGCCCGCAGGGGCTTTGTGTCACGCGGTCGTCCCCGATGTGGCGGTCGGCTGAGTCGCACGAATTCGCGGCTGGCACGCACGTGCTGACAGATCCGATGGCTGCGTCGGCTTACCACTGTCCCCGCCTCAGAGAGTATGTCGTGCCGTATCGGACGCGTTGTCAGCGCCTCGGGGGGCACGCTTGTCACACCGACCGACCACGACAGATCCCGGTCCTCCATGATTCCTTTCCCGTGGAGGCGAGGAACCTGAATGTCTGATCTTGGTGTGCTGTTCATTGGGGGAGTGGTTCCCCGATACGGGGAGCATGCGGCAGTAGATCTGACGTCGTATGGGCTCCCAGACCAAGCCGCTGACGCATATCAGTGGAGGATGATCAGTGGTATCGAGCGTCTGCTCGGTGTTACCGCCAGAATTGTCAGCGTCCCCTTCATCTCGACGGCGGCGCGGCTCCGAGATCATCCGCACGTCCCTGGGTTCATGTGGAGGCACAAGCCGACGTGTGAGGACATGTGCGTAGGTTTCACCAACCTGTTCGGCATCCGGAACATCTCCAGGGAATGCTCCCTCAGGAGGGCACTCCGCCGATTCCTGTGCGACAACTCGAAGAGAGCCGGCGAGCGCATGTTGGTATTCGTGTACGCGATGCACGGTCCGTTCCTGCAACAGCTGAAGGTGATCAAGCGCCGACTCCCGAGCGCGCACGTGTGCCTCGTCGTGCCCGACCTGCCCGAGCACATGCGAGATCTCGAGCATTCGCCCGTGGCGGTCAGGATTCTCAAGAGGATCGACATGCGACGCAATCGAGGATGTCTCCGCCACGTCGACAGCTTCGTACTGATCTCTCCCCACCAAGCGGAGGTTCTCGGAGTCGGGGAGGATCACTACGTTGTGGTCGAGGGGATGGTGGACGCCGAAATGCCCGGCGCGCCGACGGTCCGCGATGCACCGTGTGAACCGCCCCCCGCGCCATTCACGGTCGTCTACACCGGACGCCTTGACCGGCGCTACGGAGTTCTCGATCTGGTGGGATCGCTCCAGTATCTGCGGCACCCAGACGTCCGGCTGGTGATCTGCGGTGGAGGCGAGGCGGCCGCTGCTATCGGAGCCTCCGCGGCGCAAGATCCTCGCATCGTCTACGTCGGACAGGTGAGCCGGGAGGATGCGCTCGCTTGGCAGCGACGTGCCGATGTGCTCGTCAACCCCCGCCCCGGAGCCGCATTCACCCGATACAGCTTCCCGTCGAAGAACTTGGAGTATCTGCAGTCGGGGAAGCCGGTCTTGGCATACCCGAACGAGGGCACGCCGACGGAGTACGACGAGCACCTCCTGTACATCTCGGACGCCGGCCCCGCGGGGATTGCCCGGGCGATCGAAGCGGTGATTTCGATGCCCGAGGAGGAACGTCGGGCCCGTGGGGAAAGGGCCCGTGCGTTCGTGCGCGCCGAGAAGTCGGTCGATCGGCAGATGAGCAGGGTCCTGGCCCTCGTGGGGGGAGCTCGATGAGTTCGGTGACGAAGACCAGGTCACCCGGTGCGGTGAACGCGACCGGGGCGGCGGTGCGCCCCGCCTTCCTCGTGGGGGCGGTGCTCGCGCTCGCGGGCTTGGCGGACGCCGGCTACGTCGCGAGCCTGCCCACGGCCCGCGACGGTCTCGCCCAGCTCTGGCTCGTGCCCATGGCCTTCGCCGCGTGCTCCCTCCTCTTCTGGCAGATCATCGACTACGCCAGGGCCGGGGTCGGCCTGAAGGTGCTGTACGCGATCATCGTCGTGCGGTATCTGGTCTCTCCGGCTCTGATCGCCTCGACCGGAGGGCGGGTGGGATCTCTCATGGTGGCCGCATCCGCGTCGGGTTACCGATTCGCGATCGCGGTGACCGTGGCGGAGCTCGTCATCTGCTGCCTCACCATCAGCCTGTCGTGGCCCAGGGTCACCCGGCGCCTCGCGGCGCGTCCACCGAAACCGGCCACGCTCCGTCAGCAGCGCTCCGGGCTCACCATCGGCGGTCTGCTTCTGGCGACCGCGCTGGCGCTGGTCATTCAGCACAGGGGCCTCGAGCGGGTCACCGCGTCCTTCGGTTTCCTCATGCTCACCACCAAGTACACGAGCGAACCCGTCGACTCGTTCTCGGTCACGGCGATCCAGGTGATGAAGTCCTTCCTGTTCGTCGGCATCGCCGTATGGTGCCACCGGAACTACCAGGTGAAGAAGAATCCCCTGTGGTTTGTGGCGGCCGCGCTGGTGGCGGTGGTCAACGTCTCGACCTATTTCGGGTACAACCGGTCGATCATCCTGCAGACGGCGATCGCCACGATCGTCACCCTCGTCTACCTGTTCCCCACGCTGCGCCGCTACGTCATCGCGGCGCTCGTCCCCGTGTCGGCCGCGGTGCTGTACAGCCTGATCACTCTCAAGCAGTTCGGTGTCAGTGCCACGAGCGGCCAACTCGGCAGCCGGCTGTCTCTCGACAAGCTGTCGAACACCTTCGAGACCTACGTCAACGGGCCGTGGCCGCTGGCCACCGCCTACGACGCGGCCACCGCCATGTCGGGCCATGTCGGCGTCCTCACCGTCGTGCGCAGTTACACCGACAACTTCTTCCTGTTCAAGGTGCCGGGGTTCACCGTGCCGAACAACCTGCTCAACGGGGTGCCATCGGTCGTGAACCTCTATCAAGCGTTCACCTGGCCCGCCCGGGGAGCCATGCTTCCGATGTCGGGGGAGATGTGGTTCTACGGTGGGCGAATCCTGGGGCCGGCGTTCATCGTGCTCGGCAACGCCCTCGCGTTCTACCTGTTGATTCAGGTGGAGGTCCGCAGCCGGTACGCGCTCGGAGCGCAGAACAGGTTCCTCTACTCCTGGTTGGCCGCCCTGTTCGGGCTCGCCATGTGCTACTGCCTCATCACCATCTGGTGGAGTTTCAGCAAGTTCGCGTTCTTCCTCATCATCGTGTTCTGGATCAACAACCGGGTCGTACTCCGGCGCGGTCGGGAGGTACCCGAACGATGAGAGTGCTGTGGGTCTGCAACGTCGCGCCCCTCCCCGCAATCGCGAACGACCTCGGAACCGACGTGCCGGTGGTCGGGGGGTGGATGACGGGGCTCGCCGAGGAACTGTCGAGACGATCCGACATCGACCTCGCGGTGTGCTTCCCGCTGATGGGGATCACCCACGTCGTCTCGGGTCGAATCGGGAGCGTCGACTACTTCGGCTTCCCCGCGGCCAGGCGGGTTCCGTTTCTCGACGTCGTCGACGAACTCGCCACCTCGGGACCGCTGCGCCGTGGGCTGGCCCGGATCATCGATCTCGCGTCGCCCGATCTGGTGCACATCTTCGGCACCGAATACGGCCATGCCCTGGCCGCCGCCGAAACGTTCGGGCGTCCGGCACGCACACTGGTCAACATCCAAGGGCTCACCTCGATCTACGCTTGCCACTTCCTGGGGTCGTTGCCCCGGCGCGCCGTGCACCGCCCCGCGGTCAGCAACCTCGTGCGGGGAAGTCTGGCGCGGCAGGCCTCGACGCTGGCCAGACGCGGCGACGTGGAGGTCGCCACGCTGCAAGCTGTCGGGCACGTGTCGGGTCGAACCGAGTGGGACCGCGCATGCACCCGGAAGATCAACCCCGACGCCGTCTATCACTACTGTCCCGAGGCGTTGCGCGCCGGCTTCTACGACGCCGACTGGACGCGCCGCGACATCGAGCCCTACTCGATCCTGATGACCCAGGGTTCGAGCCCGATCAAGGGCCTCTACTACGTGCTGGAGGCCATGCCGGACATCCTGCGCCGGTTCCCCCGCGCGCACCTCTACGTGGCCGGCAACGATCCGACGTCGGCCCGGGGCCTCCGCGGCCGGGCCAGGCGCTCCGCCTATGGCAGCTACCTCGCCGACCGTCTGCGTGACCGGGGCCTCGAGGAGAACGTGAGCTTCCTCGGGCCCCTGACGGAGGCCGAGGTGCGCGACCGACTCGTCCGGTCGCACGTGTTCGTGTCGGCGTCCACGATCGAGAACTCCAGCAACGCCCTGTGTGAGGCGCAACTGGTCGGCACACCCTGCGTCGCGTCCTTCGTGGGTGGTATCCCCGCGTTGCTGCAGCACGGGGTCGACGGCTTCACCTACCAGCACGACGCGCCGTACATGCTCGCCCACCACGTGATCGAGCTGTTCGCGGATGATCAACTCGCGGAACGGTGCTCCGCCAGCGCCCGTGAGAAGGCTCGCAGGCGCCACAACCGGACGGTCATCGGTGACACCCAACTCGAGATCTACCGGTCGATCGTCGGGGGTGAGTGAACCATGGACGCCGAACGAGCTCCCATCGTGCTGTTCGCCTACGCCAGGCCCTGGCACACCGAGACGACCCTGCGCTCACTGGCCGCGAACCACGGCGCGTCCGCTCACGACCTGATCGTCTACCTCGACGGGCCGAGATCGGCCGATGACGCCGTCGCTGTGGCGCAGGTCTTCGAGGTCGTCGCCGAGTTCGCCGGATCGGGCCGATTCCGGTCGGTCGGCGTCACCCGATCGGCGCGTAACCGGGGCCTGGCCGGGTCGGTCATCCGAGGGGTCGGTGAGGTTCTCGCGTCGCACGAGACGGCCATCGTCCTCGAGGACGACCTGCTGCTGGCGCCCGACTTCCTCACCTACATGGACGACGCGCTCACCGTGTACGCCGACGATCCGCGGATCTGGTCCATATCCGGCTACACCCCGCCCCTGGCCACGCTGACGGGCCGCGCGCACGACCTCTACCTGTCGCTACGGGCCAGCAGCTGGGGCTGGGGCACGTGGCGGAGGAACTGGACCCGCGTCGACTGGGCCGTGCAGGATTACGCCCGCTTCGAGTTCGACCTGCTGGCCCGTCGGGCGTTCAACAGGGGTGGCCGGGATCTGGCGGCCATGCTCGACGCGCAGATGGACGGCCGCGTCGACTCGTGGGCGATCCGCTGGTGTTACGCCCAGCACACGCACGGCATGTACTCGGTGACGCCGGCGACGAGCAAGGTCCGCAACATCGGTCTCGATGGCAGCGGCACGCATCGGGTCGTCGAGACCGCCGCCGCCGGCCCGCCGGCAGAGCACGCGGTGAGGTTCGGGCCTCTCGCGCCCGAACGTGAGGTTCTGAGGGAATTCGCCGGCTACCACGCCCGGTACAACACGGTGCCGCCGTACAGCTTCACGCGGCACCTCAGGGCGAAACTGGCCCCGGGCCGGCGCCTCGACAGTGCGGGCCGCAACGAAGTCCCTCAACTGCTGAATGGGGGTGCGGGCCGATGAAGCTGCTGTTCGTCCTGCCCCTCATGACCGGCATCGGGGGCATCCAGGCGTCGCTGCTCAACCTGCTGCACGAGATCGAACCCCGAGGCCACGACGTCACCGTGTGCGTCTTCGGCAACCACATATCCGACGACACACCTCTGCCGGCATGGGTGCAGGTGACACGCGGGCCCCGCACGCTCGAATACTGCCTGGCCGACTTCGCGAGCGCCCGCCACCGCTATCCCAGGCGTGAGATGCCGGCACTCGTCGCCACCAAGGTCGTGCGCCGTCTCGTCAGTTACCGGCGCGTTCTCGACGCGTCCCTGCGGGGTTATCGGGTTCCCGGGCGCTTCGACCTGGCCATTGCCTACGCCAACGACATCTACGCCGACGGCGACTTCATCGGTGGCGCGAACGACATCGTGCGGCGGTGTGTGGAGGCCGACCGCAAGGTGGCCTGGATCCACAACGACGCGCATCAGCACGGGCTGGACGCCCAGACGATCCGTCGCACCTACGCGCAGTTCGACGAGGTGGTGAACGTCAGCAACACCTGCAAGGGGATCTTCGACGACATCGCGCCCGACTTCGCCGCCAAGTCGCGTGTGGTCCTCAACATGATGAACAGGGACAGGATCCGGCGGCTCGCGGACGGCCCGACGCCCTATCCGGAGGATGGGGTGTTCCGGCTCGTCACGGTCGCTCGACTCGACAACCATCAGAAGCGACTCGACCGGGTGATCGATGCGTGCGCCCGCCTGAAGGATGCCGGGGTGCCGCCCTTCAGGTGGCACGTCATCGGCGACGGGCCCGATGAGCGGATGCTGAGGCGGCTGGCCCGTGAGCGTGCCGTCGACGACGTGCTGAGCTTCGAGGGACGCAGGAGCAACCCGTTTCGCTACGTGTCGCACGCCGATCTGTTCGTCCTGACGTCGGACTACGAGGCCTATGGGATGGTGCTGGACGAGGCGCTCACGCTCGGCGTGCCCGTCGTGTGCACCAACTATCCGGCCGCGGCCGAGGTCGTCAGCGATGGTCGGAACGGACTGTTGACCGAGCTGAGCGTCGACTCACTCGTCGACACGGTGGTCGCCGCCATGACCGACCCGACGCTGCTCACCCGACTCCGGGCCACGATCGCGGCGACGCCGCGCGATAACGAGGTCGCCGTGCGACAGTTCGAGGCCGTGCTCGCGGGGCGGCGGAGCGACGCATGACGACATCGCCGGGTGCCCGCCCACCCCGACCCGTCGTGGAGGCGGCCGCCATGACCGCCACGCTTCGATGACCGCGGTCGCCAACCGCACCGGCCGGGCGGTGCGGAACGCCGGCTCGGCCGCGATCGGACAGGTGTTGTCGACCGTGTTCGCCTTCGCCACCAGAACGGTGTTCATCTACACCCTCGGGGCGACGTATCTGGGCGTCACCAGCCTGTTCACCAACGTTCTCGCGATCTTGTCGTTCGCGGAACTGGGCGTCGGCACCGCGATGACCTACGCCTTGTACGGGCCGCTGGCCAGGAACGATCGGAGCCAGATCGCGGCCCTGATGGCCGCCTACGCCAAGGCGTACCGCGCCATCGGACTGAGCGTGGCGGTCTTGGGGTTGGCGATCATGCCCTTCCTCGGCGTGCTCATGAAGGGTCGGCCGAGCATCCCGCATCTGCCTGCTGCTCTATGCGATCTTCCTCAGCAACTCGGTGCTCAGCTACTTCATCTCCTACAGCCGGTCACTGCTCATCGCGAGCCAGCACGGCACCTCGACGTGCTGAACCGGACCGGCTTCGCTTGCGTGCAGGCCGTGCTGCAGGTCGGCGTGCTGATGACGACGCACAGCTTCCTGGCCTATCTGGTCATCCAGACCGTCTGCCAGGTGGCCTCGAACATTGCCGTCACCTGGCAGACGCAGCGGATGTTCCCCGGGGTGCTGTTCCGGAGGGGCACCCGGCTGGACGCCGGCGTCCGCGCGACCCTGGTGCAGAACGTGCAAGGGGATGGTCTACAGCAAGCTCGGTTCGGCCGCGGTCTCGGCGAGCACCTCACTGTTCATCTCGGCGTTCGTGGGCGTCGTCTCGGTCGGCCTCTACTCGAACTACCTGCTGATCACCGGCATGGTCAACGTGGTCATCGGCCAGGCCATCGCGGCCGTCGCTCCCGGCGTCGGGAAACCTGAGCGTCATCGGGTCGAAGGAGGACATCGTCCACGACCTTCGACCGGTTGTTCTTCCTGAATTTCGTGCTCGTCGCTGCCGCGACAGCATTCCTCGCGGTGCTGCTCAACCCCTTCATCGAGCTGTGGGTCGGGCCCCGCTACGTGCTCGCGTGGCCGGTGACCGCCCTCATCGTCGTCAACTTCTTCCTCTATGGGATCCGCCAGACCGCCGTCACCTTCATCAACGCGTGCGGCCTGTTCTGGCCGGTGCGCTACAAGTCGCTCGTCGAGGCGGCGCTCAGCGTGTTGCTCTCGTTGCTGTTCCTCGTCGGCTTCCACCTCGGCATCGCCGGCGCGCTGCTCAGCGTCACGATCAGCACCATCGCCACGAACATCTGGTGGGAGCCGTTCGTGGTCATGCGCACGGTGCTCGGCGCCGGGGCATGGGGCGTTATCTGCGCACCGCTCTCGGCTACACGGCCGATCACGTCGGTGGTGACCGTGCTCGGCGGTGGCGCTGCAACACCTGGATCGGGGGCGGGGGCGTCCCGGGACTGTTCGTCGGGATCGTGTCGACCACCGTGATCATCGTCGCCGTGTCCTGCTGGTGAGCTTCCGCCGCAGCCCGCATCTCGCCTACACGAAGGTCCTGCTCGCGCGGTACGTCCCGTGGGACGCCGGCGGCTGACGTCGTGAGTGCGATGCGCCGACGGTGAGGCGGCTAGGGCTCGCCCATGCCGGCCACCAGGCCATGGAACACGTCCGCCGAGGCGTCCCAGCTGAACCGGCGGGCGTTGACCAGTCCCGCCGCGATCATCGCGTGCCGCAGATCGGCGTCGTCCGAGCACCCGGGCAAGATCGGCGAGCCCAGCCCGACGGTGTCCAGGGGGTCGACGAGCAGCGCGGCCCCGCCGCAGGCCTCGGGCAGCGACGAGACATTGGAGGCGATCACGGGGGTTCCGGCCGCCATCGCCTCGATCACGGGGATCCCGAAACCCTTCGTAGAGGGAGACCAGCACCGAGGCGTCGGCCATCTGGTAGACGGCCGACCTTGTCGGCATCGCTGATCGGCGTGGTGAACACGACCGAATCCGCGACGCCGAGGCGCCGTGCCCGCTCCTGCAGATCGGCGTCCCGTCGGGTGACGACGAGCTTCACGGCCGCGCGGCGGCGCGGGCCGAGCAGCGAGTACGCCTCGATGAGCCGCGCCACGTTCTTGTACGGTCGCGTGCCCCCGAAGTAGAGGATGTAGCGCTCGGGGAGGCGAGTACTTCGCCCGGGCCGATGCGCGGGCCCGCGGTTCGACCGCGAGGGTTGAACACGTCGAACGCGAACCCCGTTGGGGGCGATGGCGATCCGCTCCGGGGCGATGCCGAGTTCGGTGACGATGTCGTGCCGGGACGACGCCGACACCGTCACGAGTGGTCGGCCCGCCGCGTGATGTCCTCGAGTTGGCGGCGGTACCGGTCGGCGATGACCCGGTAGTTCCAGCGTGAATCCGCAGAGGGATGAGGTCGTGGATCACGGCCACGACCGTGCCCGTGATCGGGCGGTGGGAAGCCGGTTCGAGAAGAAGAGGAAGGTGTCGGCTGGCGTCCCGCATGATCGAGTTGTAGCTGAGCGGCAGCCACCGGCCTCCGGACGGATCGCGGTAGAGCAGTCGCTCGGGCATCCGCGACATGCGCACCGGAAAGCCGTAGGAGTCGAACAAGGGACACCGAGCGGGTCCTCAGCGAGTTGAAGCCTCCGCTGAGTTGAGGTCGGGCCGCGAGCATCAGCCGCGACGCGATCTCGTGGGTGTAGACGCCGATCCCCGACGTCCGGTTGGGGGCGGACTGGAGATTGAGATGCACCGTCACGGGCCGTACTGTCGGCCCGACGCACCGGGCTACGCCTGCCCCGTGCGCCGGACGTGCGGAGCCGGCCGAGCGCGGCGAGGACGATGTCCAGGTTCGCGTCGATCTTCCGGGCGGCCGCACGAGCCGCTGCGGGGCCCCGCCCGTACGGGTCCGGCACGTCATCGTCCGCTCACGGTGCGTCGGCGCCACAGGTGGCCGGCCAGGTGCGACAGCGACAGGTCGTCGGGAATCCGCTGCAGTTCCCGGGTGGCATGGCCGAGGACGAAGGACTTGCGGCCGAGGTCGGGCCATTCCTCGAGAATGTAGCGGCGATGCTCGGCGGCCATGGTCAGCACGAGGTCGGCCGCGTCCATGTCGGCGCGGGTGAGTTGATGCGCGCGGTGCCTGGACGCGGCGAGGGTGACGTCGAGACAGTCGGCCATGGGGGGGTCGATCGACCGGCCGACCAGTGCGTGGACGCCGGCGGAGCCGAACTCCAGGCCGGCGTGGGGCCGCCGTTCGCGGCGATGTCGGCGTAGGCGGAGCGGCAGATGTTCGCGGTGCAGACGAACAGGATCCTGTAGGGCGTCGTCGGCGTCGTCGGCGTCGTCGCGGTCGCAGCGGGCGTCGAGGAGCATGCTCAGGTGGACCGGCGCGTCGAGCACCTGGTAGCTCAACGCCACGCCGGCGGGGACGACGGCGGTTGACCCGCTCGCCATTCGGTCTCGACCACCCGCCCGAATCGCCTGGCCGGGGCGGCGGTCGACCCAGGAGCGCGGCGATCCGCCCGGAGATCACCGACACGTCCAGGTGCCGGCACGGGCGTCCAGGTGCTCGGCCGCGCCCACCCGGTCGGAGCTGGCGATCTCCTGACGTCGAGGCACGAAGTCGGGGGGAGTGAGGCCGGCCGCGTCCCAGGCCTGCCACGACGTCGCGGGCCGACGGGCCGGACGTACGGGGGCCCGGGCGCATCGCCATGAACGAGTCCCAGGGATGGGGCGTGCGGGTGGGCGAGTCGCCGGGGCCGGGTGCTGTCATGGGTCAGGAGAGGGCAGAGACGATCTTCGCGGCGATGGCGGTCTGGGCGGCGGCTCGACACGGAGGCACCGTCGCCCGAACCGGGCTGGCCGACGTTGATGAACGTGCCGCCGACCTTCTCGATCGCGGCACTGATCCGCTGGTCGTGCAGCGTGAAGTAGTAGGGGACCGGGCTCAGGGTCGTCACCGGCGAGACCGCAACAAGCTGCGCATCGGGCAGCGGCCGCACGCAGATCGGAGAAGTACTTGCCCGCGGCCGGGCTCAGGTCGTAGTCGCCGTCGGCGGTGCCACCGAAGGTCATGACGATGATCGGGATGGGCCTTGGCGACCGGCCGAGAGGCTGCCGTCGAAGTTGGCGCACGGGGTGGTGTCGCAGGACCCGGGGCGACTTGACGTATCCGCGTCCGGTGAGCCGACAGATTGATCACCTTCGACCACCCCAACTGCTTCTCGGCAATGCCCACCCAAGTACTCGATGGGTCGCCGGCGGAATTCCCGTCGCCGAGGATCGACCACAGTGAGCGGCGGGGCGCCGTCGGGGGAGGTGGACGTGGCGGCGACGGGAGACTGGGGTGTGTTGCTCGGATGCGTGCCGAGGCACGCGGGGATTGCGATGCGGAGGCTTGGTCGACGACGAGGTCGGCAAGGGATCGGCGGAACTGGCCACAAGTGCAGGGCGGGAGCTCAACGCCGCCACGCTGAGGGCCACACTGAAGACGGCCAACACGGCGAGCATCACCAAGCCCACATCGACCCGCGACGCGCTTCTTGTTCAACAGACCACTCCTCAGCTGCCCCGGTTAGGCCGGGCTCCGGCCGCTGTCGACTATCGTAAGCGCGTCCCGCGGGGTTGCCTACCTGGGGAGGGCGACGTACAGGGTCGAGCCACATGCTGGCGGCTGAGGGGATGTCACATGGAACTGCAGCAATACGCTCAAGTTCTCAAGAGGTATTGGCGAAGCGTCGCGGCGATTGTTCTGCTCTGCTGGCGGCCGCAGCGGGGATCACGCTCGATGCTTCCCCCCCAGTACACGCCACGACCTCGGTGTTCGTGTCGGTCGAGAGCGGGCAGAGCGCGGCCGACCTCTCGCAGGGAGCCACGTACGCCGAGAATCAGGTGACGTCGTTCGCCAACTTGACCAAGTCCGAGTTGGTGCTGCAGCCCGTCGTCGCCGACTCCGGTTGACACCACCCCGGGTGATCTGGCCAAGCAGATCTCGTGGCTCTCCCGCATCGACCTCGATCATCAACATCACCGCCACCGAGCGCGACGCTCGTGAGGCGGCTCAGTTGGCCAATGCCGTGGGACAGAGTCTCGTATCGACCGTGGCCAAACTGGCTCCGACGCCGCCACCGGCGGTGCCGGACTGGTGAAGGCCACGATCGTCAACAGTGCCAGCGTGCCGGCCGCACCGACGAGTCCCAAACCCAGACGAACCTGGGCCTGGGGATCGTGCTCGGCGTGATCCTGGCCGGGCTGCCCAGGCGCTGATCCGCTCGGCGACTCGACACGCGGATCAAGACGGCGACGATCTGGTCAACGTCCTCGACGCGCCGCTGCTGGCCGCCGTCGGTCATGTCGGCGAGTCATGGGTGAGCCGGGCGGATACCGGCCGGGGACCCTGCAACCGAGGCCTATCGTCGACTCCGCACCAACGTCGGATTCTTGAACCCTGGCGAAGAAGGTCGGCGGTCGCTGGTCGTCACGTCCCCCAACCAGTGGGAAGGCAAGACGCAGACGTGGTCGGGCTCGCCCGCATGCTGGCGCAGGCGGGTGAGCGGGTGCTGCTGATCGACGCCGACATGCGACGGCCGACGCTCGCCCAACGACTGGGGCTCGACCCCGAGCCCGGTCTGTCGCAGGTGCTGGCTGGGCGTGGCCGGTTCGAGGACTTCGTCATGCAGGTCGAAGACGGTCGCTCTTCGCCTTGCCGGCCGGTAGCCTTCCGCCCAATCCGGCCGAACTGCTCGCGTCGCGCGCCATGGTGAGCCTGCTGGCGACGGCCGAGGCGACGTACGACTATGTGCTGCTGGATTCGCCCCCGGTACTGCCTGTGACCGACGCCGTCGTCATCGCGGAGCAGGTGGGCGGGGTGATCCTGGTCGTCCGATCCGGACGCACCAAGTATCAGGACGTCGGGAGGCGACACGACTGATGGAGACCGCCGGCGTGGCGATCTCGGGTGCCGTGGTCAACGACCTTCCCCGATCGAGCAGGAGTGGTTATGGCGGTTATGGCTCGGCCTACTACTCAAGCGACCAGCCAAGTCAGCGGCGCGCCCACGGCGGTGGGGCGCCTCGGGGTCGTCGGCCCGTGCGGGCCGCCGACCAATCGGCGCCACGCTCCGCCGAGTTCGATCCTGAACTTGCCAGATCGAACTGATCCGACGAGCCGCCCGCCACCTCGACACCCGCTCGGCCCCGCCGTTTCGCCTTGTGATCGGTGGGCTAGCCTGAGCCCGTGCTCGTGGCCGAGCGTGAGGATCTAGGCAAGCGGAGACGAAGATGGGCGAGGTGCGAGCGAGCGACCTGATCGTGCGGCGGGCGAGCGCGGATGACCAGGAACTGATTCTGGACTTGCTGCGGGCCTCGCTCGCCGGCGCCGGCGACCCGCACTTCGAGGCGTTTCAGCGCTGGAAGCATCGTGAGAACATCTTCGGCGAATCTCCGGCGTGGGTCGCGGTGCATGGGGAGCGCATCGTCGGTTACCGAACATTCCTCCGGTGGCGGTTCCGCACGAACGACGATCGCTCGGTGAGGGCAGTCAGGGCTGTCGACACCGCGACGCATCCCGACTACAGAGGCCTGGGGGTCTTTCGGCGGTTGACCCTCCAGGGTGTTGCCGATCTCACCGCGGATGGCGACGCGATCGTCTACAACACCCCGAACGACAAGGCCCGAGCCGGCTATCTCACGATGGGATGGAGCATCGTACGCAGACTGCCCATCGGGGTGCTACCGGCCGGGCCGGTGCGGATTCCCCGCATGCTCACGTCGCGTGTGCCGGCCGCACTCTGGTCGGAGCCCTGTTCGGTGGGCTACGAGGCACGCGACGCGTTCACAGACCGAGGGTTGGCCGAAACTCTGCTGGAGTACGCCCCCGACATCGGCTTCCGCACCGAGCGCACCCCCGATTATCTCGCGTGGCGCACCGGATTCGAGCCACTGCATTACCGGCTGCTTCTCACGTGGCCACGCGACCCTGCCCAGGGCGGCATCATCTTCCGATTGCGTCGGCGTGGCAGTGCGCTCGAGGCGACGGTTCTCGAGCAGCTCGTTCCTGACCGGATCACCGGGGCGCGGCTGGTTGCTCGGGTGCTCCGCGAGACGGGGGCCGACTATGCGGTCGGCCTGCGCACCGGACCGTCGGACGGTTTGCTGCCGGTGCCGCGTCAGGGGCCGGTGCTGCTCGTTCGGCCTCTGGCTTCGACGCCGCCCGCCGCGTCCGAGTGGACGCTGACACTCGGCGACATCGAGCTGTTCTGACCGTTCCACGCGCCGGCGGCAAGGCTCAAGCTGAGGTTCAGCACAACACCCCGCTTGTGCCACAAGTGTCTCGCTGTGATAGGAAGAGCTCACACTTCTTCTGATGGGAGCGGGGGAAAATGCATCAGATACCAGTGCTGTGGCGCCGGCTCATCATGGCCGCATGGGACATCACCTCATGGCTGCTGGCGTTCGTCTTCTTCGTGACGCTGCGCTACGACCTGCACCTCACCGAGCCACAGTGGCTGGCGGCCTTCGTCTACGCGGCGGTTGCGGCGGTCAGCACAGTGGTGGGTGGGTTCCTCTTCCACCTGTACCTCGGGCGTTCACGGGTCGGAAGCTTCGCCGAGGCCACTTCGCTGGGGTTGTGGGTGGTCGCCCAGTCGCTCGTGCTGGGCATGGTGTTCGTCGAGATGCCAGAGTTCCCGCGCGGTGTGGCCCTGGTGCTGCCGCCGCTGGCGCTGATGGTCATGGGTAGCGGTCGCTGGCTGTTCCGTAGCCTGGCACACGAATCCATCCGCCGTCGCAACCGCACCACAGCCTCGGAGACCGCACCCCGCGCCCTCGTCTACGGCGCGGGCAGCGACGGTCACGACGTGGCTCGGCTCGTGGACATGGCGCCGGAACCGCCGTACCGCATTGTCGGGTTCATCGATGACGACCCGGCCAAGAGATTCCGTCACGTTGGCCGCGCGAAGGTGCTGGGGCGCGGCAGCGACCTCGTGCGGATTGTTCAGGAACAACAGGCCGAACTCGTCATCATGGCGATCAGTTCCGCATCGCGTGCGCTGCTCGACCGGGTCGCCGAAGAGTGCCGCGCGATGGGCGTTCGCTTCGTGACGGTGCCCCCCGTCCGGGAGCGCATCGGTGGTCGAGTGCGCCTCGGCGATCTGCGAGAGTTCAACGTCACCGACCTGCTCGGACGCCGCCCGATCGAGACCGACCTGCGCGCGATCGCCAACTACGTCACCGGGAAGGTCGTGCTGGTCACCGGCGCCGGCGGCTCGATCGGCTCGGAGTTGTCCCGCCAGGTTTCCCAGCTCGGCCCGGGCAAGCTGATCCTCCTTGACCGCGATGAGTCGGCGCTCCACGCTCTGCAGCTCTCCCTGTACGGCATCGGTCTGCTCGACACCGACGACATGGTGCTCGTCAACATCCGTGATCGCCAGGCGCTACTCGAGGTCTTCCGCGAACACCGGCCCGACGTCGTCCTACACACGGCGGCGCTCAAGCACCTGCCGATGCTCGAACGCTTCCCGCTCGAGGGTTGGAAGACCAACGTGCTCGGCACCCTCAACGTGCTGGAAGCCGCCCACGCTGTTGGGGTCGAGACGTTCGTCAACGTCTCGACCGATAAGGCCGCCGACCCAACCAGCGTTCTCGGCCAGACCAAGCGCATCGCTGAGCGGCTCACCGCCTGGTACGCGGAGGAGTACGGCGCCCGCTACTTGTCGGTGAGGTTCGGCAATGTCCTCGGTTCGCGGGGCTCGGTGCTCTACACGTTCCGCGCGCAGATCGAGCGGGGCGGTCCGATCACCGTCACCCACCCCGACGTCACCCGCTACTTCATGACGATCCCCGAAGCCTGCCAACTCGTACTCCAGGCCGGCGCGATCGGTAAGCCGAGCGACGTTATGGTGCTCGACATGGGCGAACCGATCCGCATCGTCGACGTAGCGCGTCGTCTACTCGAGGAGTCGCACAACTCGGACCTCGAAATCAGATTCACCGGCCTACGCCACGGCGAGAAGCTGCATGAGGTGCTGTTCAGCGACTTTGAGGAGGGCCGCCCCAGCGCGCACCCGCTGATTAACCGGGTCGAGGTCTCCGCGCTGCAGCCCGGCGAAGTGCGCCGGATCGACCCGCAGAGTCTGAACCAAGTGGTGGAAGCGACGGCCGCCCTGCTTGGGTGCGTGCGTTGGCAAGGGTTCGCCTCCGAGACATCGTTGACCGACGAGGAGTCGCTGACCAGTGCCTGACCGGTACGCTTTTCGCCTGAGTGCACAGGCACACACTCCAAGTGGGCTGAGCCAGAGGACGCGACGACTTGCGGTTGCCCTGTCGGCACGTCAAGCCGAGGAGGGGACCAGATGACCCTCACACCAGGCTTCGTTCCGTTTGCTCTGCCCGATGTGACCGAGGCAGAGATCTCTGCTGTCGTGGACGCGATGCGTTCTGGTTGGTTAACAACCGGGCCGAACGCCGCGGCTTTCGAGAGTGAGTTCGCCTCGTTCCTTGGCGACGGGTTGGAAGCTGTGGCGGTTAACTCGGCCACCGCGGGGCTCCACCTTGCGGTGGAGGCGCTCGGCATTGGGGCGGGCGACGAAGTGCTGGTTCCCACGTGGACCTTCACGTCTACGGCCGAGGTCATCCGTTACGTTGGCGCAACCCCGGTGTTGGTTGACGTCGACCCGGAGACGCTCAACATCGACCTCGCTGCCGCTGAACGATTGATGAGCGCTCGGACTCGAGCGATTATGCCCGTGCACTTTGCTGGACTTCCCGTGCCGCGAAGCGACTTGGAGCAGTTCGCCAACGCACACAAGCTCGCCGTCATCGAGGACGCGGCGCACGCATTCCCCGCCCGCAGTGACGGACGCTTTGTCGGGGACAGCGAGAGTGACGCAGTTGTGTTCTCGTTCTATGCGACAAAGACCATCACGACGGGTGAGGGAGGCATGCTGGTGACCCGAGACCCCCACATTGCAGGCCGGGCTCGGACCATGCGACTGCACGGAATCAGCCGAAACGTGTTTGACCGGTATCGGTCGACGAAGCCCAGTTGGCACTATGAGGTCATCGCCCCTGGATTCAAGTACAACCTCACGGATCTAGCGGCTGCGATGGGCCGGGTCCAGCTCAAGCGGGCGTCCCAAATGGCTGCTATGCGCGAACATATCGCCGGTCGCTACAGGCGCGAGCTGGCTGCGCTTCCTCTCCGACTTCCAGCGGGACCGGCGGAAGCGGTTGGTCACGCTTGGCACGTCTTCGCCATACAACTGACAGACGATGCGCCCGTCGACCGCGACGAGTTTGTCGAACGCATGGCGGCGGCGGGTGTTGGCACCAGTGTTCACTTCATTCCCCTGCATCTGCACCCCTATTGGAGAGAGAGCCTCGGAATCTGCTCTGAAGAATTTCCTGTGGCCAACACCGCGTTCTCCCGTGTGACTAGCCTTCCCATCTTTTCCGCCATGACCGATCAGCAGGTCGACCGTGTCATTGAAGCCGTCTGCACGGTGCTCGAGGTATGAAGTCTAGCGAGCCAGAGCCTTGCTGGCCGGTACGGATAGTGAGCAGCGCCACTCGCGGGGCAGTGGCGCGGCCGCCAATGGCAGCGTCAGGTGTGGGCCGATGAGGATCGGTATTCTCACGCAGTGGTATGAGCCGGAGCCCGGCCCCGCTGCGCTCACGTCGGTGATGGCCCGAGCCTTGGCACTCCGAGGACATGAGGTGCACGTAATCACTGGCTTCCCCAACTACCCCTCCGGATCATTGGTCAACGGCTACCGCCAAGTGCCGAGGCTCCAAGAGGCGGTCGGTGGCGTGCATGTCACGCGCGTGCCCCTCTACGTCAATCACGATCAGTCAGCCGCTCGGAGGGTTGCCAACTATGTGTCTTTCGGATTGAGCGCCGCACTAATCGGGGTTCCTTCGCTTCCCCCCTCGATGCGCTGTGGGTCAATTACTCCCCGATAACCGTTGGGCTACCCATGTGGCTACAGCAGTTACTAAGAGGCACGCCGACCATCTCCGAGGTCGCAGACCTGTGGCCAGACACCATGGCTGTCTCAGGGCTTCGCGGTGCTGGCGCCTTCACACGAATTGGTCAGCGCTGGCTTGAGCGGTGGTGCGACGCCATCTACGCGTCATCGGATGCGGTGGTCTATATCTCCCCTGGTGTCGGAAGAGTCCTACAAGCCCGCGGCGTGCCCAGAGAACGACTCCACTACATCCCCAAGCCTGCTGACGAGCAGGCGTTCCATGTAGCTGGCAGATCGATGCGGCAGGAGCTCAACGTTGATCCCAAAGCAGTCGTGCTGCTGTACGCCGGGGCTATGGGTGCTGCACAGGACCTAGGTACATTGGTCGAGGCCTGCTCAATTGTTGACGACCCAAGGCTCACTGTGTTGTTGGCAGGGTCTGGAAGTCAGGAGGGCGCGCTTCGGCGCGCGGTCGACCTTACGGGCAGGAGCAACATTCGCTTCTTGGGGAGATTTCCGCAAGATCGGATGGCGGATCTTCTCGCTACGGCGGACGTAGCTTTCGTGAGTTTGGCCGAGCACCCCCTGAGCGCCATCACCATGCCCAGCAAGACGCAGGCCATATTGGCCTCTGGCCGACCAATTCTTGTGGCAGCCAACGGAGACTTGGCTTCCCTCGTGGGATCGAGTCATGTGGGATTCACGGCGCTGCCTGGCAACCCGGAGTCCATCGCGCAGGCGATTCGAGCCCTCCTGCGGGCTGGAAACGAGCGGCTCGCAGAGATGGGTGTCTTAGCTAGGCGCCTATACGCGACGCAGTTCTCCGTGGACCGAACAACCGATCAAATTGAGGGACTTCTCGCTCAGGTTGCTCAGGCTCCTCGACGACATTTATCAAGTCGCCTGAGAGCACAGTGAGGTGATCATAGGTTGATAACTCATCGCATCGTCAAGTCGGATACGTCAGGTCTGGCAAGGCTCCATCAACGGGCTTTTCCAGATTTCTTCCTATCTCGACTGGGAGAACATTTTCTCGTCCAGTTTTATTTGGGTTATGTCGACGATCCAACGGCGGTCATTGCCCTCGCACGTGATGCTGCCGGAGAACCACAAGGAATTGCTGTGGGAACCACCGATCCTGTTGGGTTCTTCAGTCGTCTGCTCAGGCGCCGGTTTGTGGGATTCGCGGGAGCAAGTGTTCGGGCGGCGCTGAAGACCCCTTCGGTTGCCCCCCGGTTGCTCAGCGCCGTGGCGTACCGTGGCGAAAATCCCCCGGAACGGGAGGGAGCATTGCTCAGTTCCATCTGCGTCGATCCGTCGCTCGCCGGCCAAGGGATCGGGTCGACCCTTCTCCGAGGTTGGTCGCTTAGGGCGCACGAGATGGGTGCTCAACTTGCCTTCCTCACAACGGATGCCGATCGAAATGATGCCGTGAACGGCTGGTATCAGCGTGAAGGCTGGGTGCTAAGCGATCGGTACATCGCGCGGGGCGGGCGGCCGATGAATCGGTATGAGTGCAACCTGCTGGCATTGGAGTTGGGGTGATTTCCAGGCTGCGAGACGCTGTAGTGGCAGGCGTGGGCCTCGTTCTGTGTGCTCCCATCTTCCTGATCAGTGCGATGGCTATCCGCTTGGAGTCACCGGGGCCGGTGTTCTTTAGACAGACTCGGGTAGGTCGGCATGGCTCCACCTTCCGTATCCACAAGTTCCGCACCATGAAGACTGAAGTCGAAGGCCCTTCCGTGTCGACTGCTGTGGACCCGCGGATCACTGGTGTGGGCAGGATTCTCAGAAGAACCAAGATCGACGAACTGCCCCAACTCATTGATGTGTTGCGTGGCGACATGAGCTTGGTAGGGCCACGCCCGGAGTTACCCAGATACGTTGAGCTGTGGGAACCCGAACTGCGGGCAAAAATCCTGTCCATCCGACCTGGGATGACGGACCCCATGACGGTTCTGCTCCGCAACGAAGGGGACATTCTGGCGAAGTCGCCCGATCCCGAACGCACCTACGTAGAGGAACTCTTGCCCCTGAAGGCGCAGGCATATGCGAACTACGTCCTAAACAGGAGTTCACTTGGGGACATCAAGGTCATCATGACCACTGTCAGAGCCGTTGTGCTCCGCACGTCCACAGTCCAGCTAGATGCACCATTCGAGAAGCTAGGGGGGAGACGGCCTTGACCACACCAACCGCGATGGAGGGCTCGATCGTTGCGATCACGGGGGGGACAGGTTCGTTCGGTTCCACCATGGCCAAGGACCTACTCCGCAAGGGTGTGGGGGAGATCCATATCTTCAGCCGTGATGAGGCCAAGCAGGACGCCATGCGGCGCGAGATCGACGACCCTCGTCTTCGCTACTTCATCGGTGACGTCCGGGATGCTGACAGTGTCCAGAGGGCAATGACCGGAGTTGACTTTGTCTTCCATGCGGCCGCACTGAAGCAGGTGCCATCGTGCGAGTTCTTCCCCGAGCAGGCGGTCAAGACGAACGTGCAGGGAAGCTACAACGTCATCGAGGCGGCGTCGCAGTGCGGGGTCCGCTCGGTCGTCTGCCTCAGCACAGACAAGGCGGTGTACCCGGTCAACGCGATGGGCATGACCAAGGCGCTGATGGAGAAGACCGCCCAGGCCTTCGCTCGCAACAATCCCAAGTCCACGACCACGGTCTCCCTGACCCGCTACGGCAACGTGATGCACTCACGCGGATCGGTCATTCCGTTGTTCATCCAGCAGCTGCAGGGGGGACGGCCACTGACCATCACCGAGCCGCTCATGACCCGGTTCCTCATGTCGCTCGAGCAGTCGGTCGACCTCGTGCACCACGCCTTCCTCCACGCCGAGCCCGGCGACCTGTTCGTCCGCAAGGCGCCAGCAAGCACCGTCGAAACACTGGCGCGTGCCGTCGCATCGCTGTTCGGCGACGACGACCCGGAGATCCGAGTGATCGGCTCCCGGCACGGCGAGAAGCTGCACGAGACGCTGCTCAGCCGCGAGGAGATGGTGAAGGCACACGACGAGGGCGACTACTTCCGCGTACCGCTGGACGCCAGGTCGCTGCAGTACGAGCTGTACTTCGAGGAGGGTGAGACCCGCACGGCCCAGCAGGACGACTACACGTCGGAGAACACCGAGAGACTGTCGGTGCAGGCCACCAAGGAACTGTTGCTCACCATTCCCCCGGTGCACGCACTCTTGGAACGGAGCGTGGCCTGATGCGGGTCGTCGTCACGGGAGCTGACGGCTTCCTCGGCTGGCACACGCGCGTGCGCTTGCGCGCGCGCACCGATCACGAGGTGATCCCGGTCGGGGTCGCCGACTGGCCGCAGCTTGCTAAGGTCGTGCGCACGGCCGATGCCGTGCTGCATCTGGCGGGCGTCAACCGGGGCTCGGAGACCGAAGTCGAGCAGGGCAACATCAGACTGGCACGCGAACTCGCCGAGGCGGTCCGCGCGGCCCCGACGCCGCCGACGGTCGTCTACGCCGACTCGATCCAGGCCGGCAACGGCACGCCGTACGGCAGCGGCAAGGGCAAGGCGGCCGAGCTTCTGCGGGAGCTGGCTGAGGAACGAGATTCCCCCTTCCTCGATGTCATACTCCCGAACCTGTTCGGTGAGCACGGACGCCCCAACTACAACTCTTTCGTGGCGACCTTCGCACACAAGGTCGTGGCGGGCAAGATTCCCGATGTGCAGGACCGTGAGGTCGAGTTGCTGCATGTCCAGGATGCAGCAGATGCGCTGATCCGGGGTCTTGCGACCACGGGACGCCGTCACATGCGGCCGGCAGGCACGACCACGACGGTCGCTACTGTGCTCGGCATCTTGGCCGATCAATTCGACGTCTACCAGATGGGCGACCTGCCAGCGCTTCCCAGCCGACTGGACATCAACCTGTTCAACACGCTCCGTGCCACCATGTTCCCGGCTCACTACCCGATCCCCCTGGTGCGCCACGAGGATCCGCGGGGCAGCCTGGTGGAAGCCGTTCGGGCGCACGGCAGCGAGGGCCAGACGTTCGTGTCCACCACTGTCCCGGGGGTCACGCGTGGACAGCACTATCATCTGCGCAAGGTCGAGCGATTCGTGGTCGTCGGGGGGCGCGCACGGATCTCACTGCGTAAGGTTCTCTCCGATGAGGTGATCCACTTCGAAGTCGATGGCCGTGCGCCGGTGATCGTCGACATGCCGACCCTCTGGGCACACAGCATCACCAACACCGGGGAGGGAGAACTGACTACCGTGTTCTGGACCAACGAGCTCTTCGACCCCGAGGACCCCGACACCTACCGCGAGGACGTCTGATGACCAAGGTGATGACCGTGGTGGGAACGCGTCCGGAGATCATCCGGTTGTCCGAGGTGATCAAGCGCTTGGACGCGACCGTCGACCACGTGCTCGTGCACACCGGCCAGAACTACGACTACGAGCTTAACGAGATCTTCTTCGAGGAATTGGGGCTGAGACGGCCCGACCACTTCCTCAACGTCGACACCTCGAGCCTGGGCCGGGTGCTCGGTGAGGTGCTGATCAAGACCGAACAGGTGCTGCTCGAGGAGAAGCCGGACGCCTTCCTGGTGCTCGGTGACACGAACAGTTCCATTGCGGCCGTGATGGCCAAGCGGATGCGCATCCCCGTGTACCACATGGAGGCCGGCAACCGGTGCTTCGACGAGAACGTGCCGGAGGAGACCAACCGACGGATGATCGACCACGTTGCCGACTTCAACCTGGTCTACACCGAACACGCCCGGCGAAACCTCTTGGCCGAAGGGCTGCATCCCCGCCGAATCCTCCTCACAGGATCTCCCATGAAGGAGGTGCTGACGGCGCAACGCGGTGCAATCGAGGCCTCGGATGTTCTACAGCGGCTTGGACTACAACAAGACGGCTACTTCTTAGTCAGCGCGCATCGTGAGGAGAACGTTGATGACCCGGCACGCCTAGCTGCTCTGCTGGACTGCCTGGACGCAGTCGTCGCCGAGTACGGGTTGCCCGTACTTGTCTCGACCCACCCCCGAACCCGGAACCGCCTTAGCGCGTTGCAACGTGAAGTGAAGGGGGCAGCTTTCCACGCCCCCCTTGGCTTCCACGACTACAACAAGCTACAACTGGGGGCACGGTGCGTCCTGTCCGACTCCGGCACAATCGCCGAGGAATCGGCGATCCTGCGCTTCCCTGCCGTGACTTTACGGGATTCCATTGAGCGACCGGAAGCCCTGGATGTCGGCTCGATAATCGCAACTGGCCTCGAGCCCGCTAACCTACTCTTGGCATTGCGCTGCACAGATCGAGCATTCGTGGCCCTGCCCCCAGTCGAATACGACATACCAAACTCCGCGCAAAGGGTTGTCAACTTCATCGTGTCAAGCCAGGCACGACATGCTGCGTGGGCTGGAATCAGACCACGGACAGAACCGACTACCATCAAGCAGAGTGTTGTCGAGCCAAAGAATACGTCGCTGCTCAACGAAGTGGCGACTGGATTGAATATCGCAACGGGCGACCCTGCACAACACTGCGCAACCACGAGGCCCAACCCGGCTCGAGGCGAAGTACCAAGTAGTGGGGATCCAGAAACATACACCCGGTCGTCCGAGGACTAGGTGGGTCGGGAGATGAGAACTCTCTGGATCACGAATATCCCCTCTCCTTCGAGAGTTAAGTTCTTCAATGAATTGGGCAAGACTTGCGAATTGACAGTGCTGTTCGAGATGCGGGGCTCCCCAGCCCGTCACAAATCGTGGCTCGAAATCGATTGTAGGAACTTCGCTCCAATCTTCATGCGGAGCATACGGTACTCGACTCACTCGGCGTTTACACTGGAGGTTATCAAGCATCTGAGAGCACGTAAGTATGATGCAATTGTCATAACCAACTTTTCCTCCGTCACCGGTGTCATCGCGATTGCCTATTTGCGTGCTATAGGTCGTCCGTACTATCTTGAAAGCGACGGGGGTTCGCCGAGTTCCGGAAGGATCAAGTCGTGGATCAAAAAGCGGACTATTTGGGGCGCTAAGGGCTACCTGAGTGCCTCGCGAGAGAGTGACCGATACTTCGCCACGTACGGAGCAGACCCGGGCCTCCTGATTAGGTATCCCTTCACATCTGTGAATGCTGGTCAGGTTCTCCAGAAGCCGCCGACGCCAGAACAACGGAGGAAGGCGAAGAGCGCTATTGGAATCTCGCAGCCAAACATGATTCTCTCAGTGGGCAGGTTCATTCGTCTGAAGGGGATAGATGTTCTAATTGAGGCATTCTCCCGACAGGCGCCGAATGTGTCTCTGTGTATTGTCGGCGGGACCGCGACCGAAGAATACGAGCATCTAGTGCAAGCACACCAATTGCAGAACGTGCACTTTGTAGAATTCCAGGACCCCGAAGACCTTGAGCAATACTTTATGGCCGCAGATCTATTTGTATTGCCGACTCGCCGCGATGCATGGGGACTCGTGATCAACGAGGCTCTCGCCCGTGCTGTACCCGTCATCACCACCGATCGATGCGTGGCCGGACTCGAAATGGTGGAACCAAATGACTGCGGCTTAGTGGTACCGGCTGACGATGCTGCCGCACTCGCGGACGCCATCGAGCGACTCCTTCGAGATACTGACCTGCGCGCGCTAATGGCAGTGCAAGCGCTAAGGGTTAGCGCTGACTACACGATTGAAGAGATGGCCAAGCGACATGAAGAGATCCTAGGTGGTTTCACCGCGCATGATTGAACATGCATCTGAGCATATGCGTGCTGGCCATGACCTGCAGCGTGAGGAATTCAAGCCTACACTGGATCGCGAAATGCACCGACGCGGGAGGGGGGCGCGGGGTGGCAGGAACTCTGGGATCGTGCCACTTGGCCCGACGGCGCGGGAGTTGAGGGCGCGCCGTCGCTTTGGGCTGGTCGTGACACTTTCGCTCGTGCTGCTCCTCATTTCAGGCGGCTATTTCGTCCACGGATACGAGATTACGCTGCTGCGCATCATGAGCGGCGCGCTTCTTGCGCCATTTGCCTTTCGCTGGAGGTCCCGGACAAGCCAATCTTCGAGCATGGACGAGTTTCAGGCTCGAGAGGTGGGGCTCTTTGTCGACTTTCTGTTCGGCTTCGCTGTTTTTCTCGTGCCGAGTACACTGTTCCACGGGGATATCGGACAGTTGATAATCCAAGCGCTCGGGGGGGCGGTCCTGTTGATCATTGTAACAGCGCTGGCTCGCGACCACGGCCAGACGCTGGGGCGCCTTCTCCCCCCGCTCTTCGGAGTGACCCTTGCCGCATCTATAGGCCTGGGAATAGTTGTTCCGCGTATGGCGCTCGTGCAGGGACGCCTGAGAGGCCTATTCTGGAACGCTAATCTGCTAGGATTCTACGCCTTCTTGGCTCTTGCGGTAGCCATGTTGAGTGTAAGGCGACGCGTTCTCTTTGCTGGTCTCGCCAGTCTCTCAGTTGTTTCCATTATATGGTCCGGGAGTAGGACAAGTGCGATTTCTGGAATGGTCTTGGCTATCCTTCTCGCGCTTACGCATAATCGCAGGGCAAAGGTTTTGGTGTTCGGTCTTGTAGTGGCCGCGGTTCTCGCTCTGGCGGATGCGTTCACGTTGCGCAGTGGCATGGGGCTGTTCCGCAGCCTAACAACAAGGAGTGGCAGCTGGAACGAGACGCAGCGTGCCCTTGGGGTTTCTCCGGTGTTCGGTGTAGGCTACTCGGGCCTGCGCGCTGAAGTGGCGAGTACCCCTCTTCGTGCCTTGGCGATGGGCGGGGTAATTGGCCTCGCGGGTGTCGTGGTGATGTATTTGGTATTGATTCGAGCTGCATGGCGGAGTGGCCCTTCAGCTACTGCCCTGTGCCTAGCGGGGATCGTGCACAGCCTCGCAGAAGGGTGGTTCCTTTCGACTATAGGGCCAATGTTGCTCGCCTATGTTGCGGTTTGGGTCGGGACTTCCCCTGAAGCACATGGGAGGGGGCGTGCAGGGCCGTGAGGTCCCAGGTTCAAGAATTGGAAGCGCCACCGCGTGTACATTCACTAGCGATGCGGCCTCTTAGTCTTCGTAAACCTAGATGCTTCACTAGTGGGAGTGCGTATTCGCGGACGTTGATCGTTCTCGCTATAGGAACCGCCAAGTTATTCTTGTTCGAATTGTCCCTTGCGCGCAGGTTATTCGGCGTGAAGGTTCCAGGAGGGTTCTGCAACTAGATGATGGAGAGTCGATAGATGTCTAGGCGAGTCGGGCGACGACTTGTTCTTCTGCTAGTCGCGACAATTCTTCGTGGAACGCATGGATTCCGACTCAAGCGATGGCTGTTGCGCTTCGTCGGGTATGAGGTGGGAGTGGGAGCCAAGATCGTTGGACCGATTAGAATCTCGCCTTGGTGCGACCTGACCGTGGGGCGCGCGAGTTGGATCGGAACGAATCTTGCGGTGCACGGCAACGGTCGAGTATTCATCGGTGATAATTGTGATCTCGCCCCGGATGTGACGTTCTTGACCGGGACGCATGAAATCGGTGATAGCCAGCGACGTGCGGGAATCGGTCGCAATACGACCATCCGCGTCGGGGATGGCTCTTGGATTGGGGCGCGCTGCACTCTGGTGGGGGAGCTAGACGTGGGCCAAGGGAGTGTTTTGGGTGCTTGCTCGCTTGCCTTGCGGGATATCGAGGGAAATTGCCTATATGCCGGCGTACCGGCACGTAAAATTGCCTCGCTGTGACCCGGCAGTCGTCGGGCTAGTCGCGCCATTAAGCTCGCATCGTGGAGGGATTGTCTCCGCTTTGCGGACGTGAGAGGAATGGTCTTGTCAGCAAAGCGCGTTCGGAGTTCGAGGGCGGTCGAGTCGAATTTGAATATCGCCATATTCTCAAGCGTGTTCTACCCTGGGTTTCGTGGTGGTGGTCCAATTCGTTCATTGGCTAACCTGGTTCTCGCATCGCCCTCGGGCGTGCGCATCAGGGTGTTTACACGTGATCGAGACTTTGGGTCCAAAGAACGGTATGAGGTCGCCGAAGACGGGGTTGAGCAGTTCGGGCAAGCCATCGTTCACTACATGCGCGAAAGGAGCTGGCACCATTGGCTTGGTGCCTGCAGGGCCCTGCGTGGGGAAGCTCCCGACGTGATATATGTAAATAGCGTTTGGGATCGGGAGTTTTGCTGGCTGCCATTGCTGTTGTGGAGGGTGCACGTTCTTCCAGGCGAGTACTTCCTCATCGCTCCTCGAGGTGAATTGCATCCTGGTGCGCTGCAACTCAAGCGTTGGCGGAAGGCAGTTGCTGGGCCGCTGCTTGCCTGGTTGCTGAAGGGGCCGAGGGTGATCTGGCACGCGACCACGGAGCTGGAAGGAGCGGACATTCGGTCATGGGCACCGGGCTGTAGTGTTTTGGTTTCGCCGAACCTAGTCGACCTCCCCTTTGTCGCTGAGCCTCCCTCCCCGTCGACTTCGGCGACTCTGAAGGCTGTCTTTGTCGGGCGAATTGCTCCGAAGAAGGGCTTGCTGGTGGCCATCCAGGCCCTGGCTATGGTGGAGTCTCCGGTTGAGTTCGATGTGTGGGGACCTATCGAAGATGGGGAGTATTGGAGCGCATGTCAGCGTGCGTCGCGTCTCCTTCCAAGTCGTGTGTCGCTTCGATACAGGGGGAGCGCTTCGCCTGATGAGGTTCGGTCGGTTTTTGCCTCCCGTGACGTTTTCATTTTCCCCACAATGGGGGAGAATTTCGGCCATGTGGTCGCGGAATCGTTGTCCGCTAGCTGCCCCGTCATTGTTCCTGATTCAACGCCCTGGAGCTCGGTCCTACATCAAGGCGGAGGGTGGGTGGTTGAGCTGTCGCCGGCTGGATTTGCGCGGGCGATTGAGTCGTTGGCGAATTGTTCTGGGGTAGAGCGGGAAAATGCTCGTAGGGCTGCCGGGCTGGCATATGAGCGGTGGAGGGCCGAACAAGCGGGTCCCCATCTGTTTGAGACGCTTGCTCGAGTCACAGGGATCGTTCGAGGGGTCGAGTGTGACGGTGGCTAGAATTCGTCGCGGGGAGAGTTGTAGTCCTTTGGGCTCTGTGGCCAATTCGAGTCTCCCCCGCAGGTTGCAGTGCTCGTGGTTGTCGGAAGCGGGTGGAATCCGAGGGGGTACAAGGCGTGGCCACTTGTCGGTAAGGTCGGTGACCGACTTCTTTGCTTCGAGCTTTGCTGGCCGGGGCCCTTCGTGGCGAGGCGGTGCCGAGTGACGGGGGATTCTCGGCGAGGTACTCTGCGGGCGCTGCTCATGCCGACGTCGCAGGTGGCTTCGTCCGTTCTCACCATGGGCGTCTTGGTGATCGCCACGCGAAGGGCGGAACTTCCTGAGATTGCAGCATATTCGGCAGGCGCAGGTATTGCGGCGCTAACGGCGACCGCGGTAGGTGGCGGGACGACGCTGGCCTTCGCTAGTGGCGGGCCTATGGTTCGGGCCAGTGTTCGCAGGGTCAGAATTGTGCTTGTAGTCCCAGTTGTTGTAGTCGCCGTGGTGGCTTCGGCATTCGTCTATTCTGGTGGCACCAGTCTGGCATTTCTCCCGGTGCTATTTGGCGGGCTGACTGTTGCTGGAAGCAATTTGGCTGAACTGGAGTCGGCCCATCTGCAAGGTCTTTTGCACACGCCCACGATTGCGCTGTCGTTACTCGCTTCGCGTGTAATTGGACTCGTTCTTGTTGCCTTGGGTGTCAGATTTAGCCTCGTAATGCTTGTTGCGAGTGGGCTGTATTTCTGCCTTCTGGCGCTTGGAGTTCGCGCAGTTGGGGGAGCCGAGCGCCGCCTGGGGCTGTCTTTTACCGAGGCGGTAAGATTCGCCTACAGGCCCAGCCTGATGGGCATCGCCCTGCTTGATTCCGCCATTAACCGTCTCCCATTTCTTGTAATTCCCTTGGTAGCGATTGGTGCTGGGGCTGGAGCTTTTGCTTCGTTACTGAGCGCGCAACAGAGCTTGTCTGCCATCCTAATTTCTGGGCTGTACACGGCGATGACTGTGCGGAGCGGGTCTGCACTTATCCATCCCTGGATTGCGCCGTTTGAGAAGTGGACGGTGAGGCTGGCTGTCGTCGCGGCGGTCCTCGGCGTTGTGGCGACACCTTTGGTATTGCGGGTGTTTAGCTTGACTCTGGTCGCAGGTGCGGGCCGCTGGTGGATTCTCTTCGTGCTCGCGTTGCCTCTTTATGCTCGGAACCGGAGGGTGCAATACTCCTACGTGGCGTCGGGGAGAGGACGCGAGGCGTTATGGTTGCTTCTTGGGGTTGTGGGGGGCGTGGTGCTGAGTTGTGGGTTAGGGGTACTGGTGCATTTGTCGGTGTGGGTCGCTGTGGCTCCTCTTCTTGGCGAAGCGGTTGGCTTGGTAGTTAGCGTAATCGTGCGGCCCCCTTCCAAGGCCTAGGCAAACTAGTGTGCTGAGTGTGCCTGCCTTCTCCAGCCTAATGGGCGGGAGTGGCCGCGCTGATCTAGGAACCTCGGATCGGATTCGTCTAGGTGATCGGAGTTCGTCGCGTGCCGTTTTAGGCGGGTTCGTAGTTGCCGGCGGAGCGGCATGAGCTAGTCGTGGACGTCGATGTCAACGAATGGTGTCGTTGAGGGCTACCTAGAATCCATCAGTGAATGATCGTGGCTATCTTGGTCGCCTTTAACTGGCATGGCTGATCACATGTGGGTGTCGGGCTTGCGGTCCGGAAGAACGTGAGGGCAATGGGCTGGTCCGCGTGGGTAATCGTTCGCATAAGAGGCTGCCGTGGCGGCGTCACTGAACTCGCTCTCCCCCCTGCTGGCGGAAATTCGTCATACTCCACCTGTTTCGCTCGGCTAGTAGTGCGATGGATTCGATTATCCGGGCACTGGCACTGGCGCCCGGGACGACGAATGGCTCCGTGCAACAAGTCAGTTGCAGTAGTTGCGGAGTTCCTTGGGAATCTCTCCCTGTCTCGTCCGGCACAACTCCTCGGCGACGGTCGACCTCCACGGTCCGCTCACCGATGTGAGGAAGTACACCGATCCGGACTTGACCCGGGCGGCCGCCCACATCGCAGGGGATGCAATGGCACAATCGAAATTGACCACGTTCGAGCCTTTTGGAAGAGCTGACTGGATCGAGGACCGGGTGCAGCGTCCTACCTGCGCCGCACCCGCGCTCGAGCTTGTGGATGCGGACAAGGCACGTGACGTTGAAGGGCCACTGGAGGCGTAGGAGGAGGCCCCGGATGCGGCAGGGGACGGGGTGGTGGCACCCGCGCTGGAGGTCTCCACGGGTTGGCCCGGGGTGCAGGCTGCCAGCGAATACGTGAGCGTGAGTGCGAGTGCGACAGTGAGAGTTCGGGGAAGGCGGTGTCCGTCGTGACGATTCATCAGGTCTCCCTATGAGAAGTTGAAGCCGTGCGCAACGATCGTGCGCTCAGGAATACGCTGGTGTCTTGGTGTTGTGGGCGACGGGTGAGAGTACCAACGCTCTCGCCTGCCGCCCCTCCCTTGTTGTGCGGACTCAGGGGGTAGTGCTTGTCGCCGCGGAGGCTGCGGACGGGGCGCTCCAGCCGGCAGGCGAGTGCGCGTACACCCGGAACCGGTACGTCGTGTTGGGTGTCAAAGCAGTCCAGGTGAATGAGGTGGCCAACGGGGATGCCGTGGATGGGTACCCGTACAGCGACCACGTGGCACCATCATCAGACGACGCGTTCACCACATACAAGTCGATCGGCTGACCACCGTCATCCACCGGCGCAACCCACGACACCACCAACGACGTCGACGTCGCACCCGAACCCACCACACCCGTCGGCGCACCAGGCACCGTCACGTGCGGGGTGTAGGCGGCGCTGGTCGACGACCAGGTGCCGTTGCCGTTCACATTGGCCGCGACGACCCTGAACCGGTATGCGGTGCCATTGGCCAGGCCGGTGATCGTGTACGTGGTGGCCGACATCGCCGCCGACGCAGCAATTGCCGTCGACCACGTGCTGCCACCGTCACTGGAGTAATCCACGCCATAACCGGTAATCGGTGAACCCCCATCACTCGATGGCGTCTGCCACGACAACACGACCTTCGCGTTGCCAGGCGCACCGGTGACACTGCGCGGCGCTGACGGCGTCTGCAACGTGCTTGTCGCCGCGGAGGCTGCGGACGGGGCGCTCCAGCCGGCAGGCGAGTGCGCGTACACCCGGAACCGGTACGTCGTGTTGGGTGTCAAAGCAGTCCAGGTGAATGAGGTGGCCAACGGGGATGCCGTGGATGGGTACCCGTACAGCGACCACGTGGCACCATCATCAGACGACGCGTTCACCACATACAAGTCGATCGGCTGACCACCGTCATCCACCGGCGCAACCCACGACACCACCAACGACGTCGACGTCGCACCCGAACCCACCACACCCGTCGGCGCACCAGGCACCGTCACGTGCGGGGTGTAGGCGGCGCTGGTCGACGACCAGGTGCCGTTGCCGTTCACATTGGCCGCGACGACCCTGAACCGGTATGCGGTGCCATTGGCCAGGCCGGTGATCGTGTACGTGGTGGCCGACATCGCCGCCGACGCAGCAATTGCCGTCGACCACGTGCTGCCACCGTCACTGGAGTAATCCACGCCATAACCGGTAATCGGTGAACCCCCATCACTCGATGGCGTCTGCCACGACAACACGACCTTCGCGTTGCCAGGCGCACCGGTGACACTGCGCGGCGCTGACGGCGTCTGCAACGTGCTTGTCGCCGCGGAGGCTGCGGACGGGGCGCTCCAGCCGGCAGGCGAGTGCGCGTACACCCGGAACCGGTACGTCGTGTTGGGTGTCAAAGCAGTCCAGGTGAATGAGGTGGCCAACGGGGATGCCGTGGATGGGTACCCGTACAGCGACCACGTGGCACCATCATCAGACGACGCGTTCACCACATACAAGTCGATCGGCTGACCACCGTCATCCACCGGCGCAACCCACGACACCACCAACGACGTCGACGTCGCACCCGAACCCACCACACCCGTCGGCGCACCAGGCACCGTCACGTGCGGGGTGTAGGCGGCGCTGGTCGACGACCAGGTGCCGTTGCCGTTCACATTGGCCGCGACGACCCTGAACCGGTATGCGGTGCCATTGGCCAGGCCGGTGATCGTGTACGTGGTGGCCGACATCGCCGCCGACGCAGCAATTGCCGTCGACCACGTGCTGCCACCGTCACTGGAGTAATCCACGCCATAACCGGTAATCGGTGAACCCCCATCACTCGATGGCGTCTGCCACGACAACACGACCTTCGCGTTGCCAGGCGCACCGGTGACACTGCGCGGCGCTGACGGCGTCTGCAACGTGCTTGTCGCCGCGGAGGCTGCGGACGGGGCGCTCCAGCCGGCAGGCGAGTGCGCGTACACCCGGAACCGGTACGTCGTGTTGGGTGTCAAAGCAGTCCAGGTGAATGAGGTGGCCAACGGGGATGCCGTGGATGGGTACCCGTACAGCGACCACGTGGCACCATCATCAGACGACGCGTTCACCACATACAAGTCGATCGGCTGACCACCGTCATCCACCGGCGCAACCCACGACACCACCAACGACGTCGACGTCGCACCCGAACCCACCACACCCGTCGGCGCACCAGGCACCGTCGTGGCTCGGACGGCCGCCGACGGCGCGGACCAGATGCCCGTTCCTATGGCGTTCACCGCTCGGACCCGGAAGATGTAGCTGGCGTTCCGGGTCAGGCCGGTCGCCGTGGTACTAGTGACATTGCCGACGCTGCCGACACTCGTCCAGGCCGGCGTGCCAGTGGCCGGGCTCTTCTGGATGTCATAGCCGGTGACCGGCGAGCCACCGTCGTTGGCCGGAGCCGTCCACGACAGGTTCACCGTGCCGAGGGCCGGGCCGCTGGTTCCGGCCACGTTGGTCGGGGCGTCCGGAGCCGTGAAGGTGATGAGGACAGGATCGGACGCGGAATCACCCGCGGCGTTCCAGGCGACGACCCGGTAGAACCCCGTGCCGTCGGACACCGGGATGGTGAACGCCGTCTGGTTGGCCAGCGCCTGGCCCACATCGGCGAACGTGCCCGGAATGTTCTGACTGGTGACGTCGGCCCGCTGGATCTTGAAGCCGATCTCGGCGGTCCCCTTCGCCGCGCCTGTGAGCACCCACGTGGTGGGGTCGCTCATGTTGACCGGTGTGGCGTCGGTCCAGTTGATGACGCCGCCTCCCTCGGGTGTGACCACGGGAGCCTCTGGCAGGGCCTCTGGGGCCTTGACCGACACCGGCCGCATCATGTCCATCTCTTCGTGGCTGAGGATGTGGCAGTGCCACACGTACTCCCAGTTGAAGTTGACGACGGTGTTGACGATCGGATCGATCGGGTTGCCGTTGACGTCGGTGTTGTTGAAGCCGGCCTCGATGCCCTGGGAGCCGACCTGACCCGCGACCGAACCCCTGGCGCCGATCGGCATCATCGGGTTCAGCGGTCGCTTGCTGTCGGGCACACCCCACGGCAGTGTGGGCAGGATCGGACGCACGGCCACGTAGGTGTCTTCAAGCGGACTGACTCTGATCGTGTCCTTCCACCCGAGCTCGTTCGGATCTGGCGGGATGATGATGTTGTCCCACGTCACCCTGTTGATCAACTGGACGTCGTACAGATGCCAGTGAATGGGATGGGTGTCGACGCCGTTATGGGTGATCTTCCAGATCTGCGTGCCGTCGGCGTTCGTCGATATGGGTGTGACATCGAGGCTGCTCGGCGCGTTGGAGCCGTCGAGCACCTCGGTCGCAGGGTTCACGAACGGGTACAGGACGACGTTCTGCAACAACGGTGTCGCGCCCGGCGCTTCCACGCCCAGCTGAGCCGACATCCGGCCATAGGGGTCGAAGCTGACCGCGTTCTGTTCGTCATGGATCGCCTTGGGCTGCAGCGGCATGGAGAGCTGGTTGCCGCTCAGCGTGTCGAACTTGAAGTCATTTCCTCCCTGCTGGTTGATCCGGGCGTACCCATCGCACTGGGCGCTCGGGTTCGTCGGCGCGCTGCAGTCGCCGGTGCTGACGAAGTTCGAGCCGTAGGCCGAGTTGTAGGCCGCCTGCCCGACGATCTCCGGGTGCTGGCCGGACTCGAACACGCCCGAGCCGTCACTGTGGTGAGCGAAGGCCGCCTGGAGGGCGCCCAGCTTGTCGTTGCTGGTGTTCGGGCGGTCGAAGGCGAGCGTAGGCGGGTTCATCGACACCTTCACCTGCATCACTGTGCGGGTGTTGGGACCGTAGCCCGGCAGGGTGCTGGGCGCACCCACCGGCCGGAGGTCTGGACCGCCGGTGTAGTAGTCGTAGACGGGCACGCGGGCCGGGAAGGCGGCGGGCGCATCGTTGTAGAGGATCAGCGTCTTGCCCCGGAACTGGGAGAAGTCGACGATGACATCCGCCCGCTCGGCCGGCCCGAGCAGCAGCGAGTGCTGGTCGACGTTGCCCACGTCGAACCGCGTCGGGTCGGTGATGTAGGTGATGTCGTGCGCGGGGACCACGGCAGGTGCCGGGAGGAACCCACTCTCGTTGCCGATCTGGATCCAGTCGGGACCCTTCGGACTGAGGCTCTGGTCGACCGTCGGCTGAACCACCGGGTCGCTCTGCGCCGCTTCGACCTCGGACTTCTTCAGCGCCACCTCGCTCAACGTGCCGGTCGTCGGATCGGCCACGAACCACGACAGGTTCCAGAACCGGTCGTTGGAGGCGTTGAGGATCCGGAAGCGGTACGCCTTCGGGTCGACCGAGGTCTTCGGGTAGGCCGTTCCGTTGACGATCGGGGTGTCGTTGAACGCCTCCATGCCGACCGACACGTTGGGTGTCGACGGGATCTGCGGCGGCTCACAGAACGGCTGCACGTCCGGATCGCAGTTGGGGTCGTAGTAGGGGTTCGCGATCGGCGGGTACTCCTGGTCGGTCGACGGCGGCCAGAACCAGGGCCCGTACATCCACCGGCCGAAGGGGCTCGACCCCGACGCCGAGCCGGGGTTCTGGGCGGGCATGTAGACGTGCGGGACCCACAGGTTGCCCTCGCCGCCCCACTTGCCGTAGTTCCAGGTGGGATCGGTCTTGGCCATCGTGGCGGCGTCCGGGACGAACGTCTTGTCCTCGATGGTCAGCGAATGCCCCAGCCCGGAGCTGCCCATGTCGACCCCGTCGAGCGCACCACCGGGAGCCAACAGCTTCTGCTCGGTCTGGTCGGTGATGAGGTAGGGCGCGGCCTCGCCAGCGTAGATGTTCAGGCGGGTGATGCCCCACGCGTGGTCGTGGTAGAAGAGCAGTCGAGCGCTCTGCTGATTGGTGTAGAAGAAGGTCGTCGCGCCCGGGCCCGGGTCTGGCATGTCGGGCACGTTCTGGACGCTGACCCCCTTGGGGTAATCGGTCTGCTCGCCGGCAGGGGTGGTCCACTGGTGCGGTGTGCCGTCGCTGATCCACGGGGTGATCCCACCGTGCAGGTGAAGCAGGGCCCGGTTCTCGCTGTAGCAGCTCGACGGTTTGGGAGTCTGGCCGCACATCGGGTTGCGGACGCCGTCGGTGACAGTGCCCTCATCCTTGGCCATCGCCATCGGGACGCCGTTGCTGTCGAGGGTCATCGCGTTCGGTCCCGCCCCGGAACCCATCAGCGTGGTGTCGACCGGCAGGAACAGGTCACCGGCCTCGCCCGTGGGCAGGAGGTTGCGGAACACGATCCGAACCGGCCGGTTCTTCTGGGCGACGATGGTCGGGCCCAGGTAGTGGGGTTCGTCGACCCCGGTGTAGGGCAGCGGGGTGGCCGGCTTGCTCGGGTCGAGGTTGGCGTTGCTGAGCGGAACCTTCTTGCCGGGAACCTTCGAGGTCGAGATCTGCACGTAGCCGCGCAGCAGCGTTTCGGGCAGGCTACTGGCGAACTTCGCCCGGTACTGCACCAGGCCGATCTCGTAGTAGTCGGTGCCGGGGTATGTCGTCGTGTCGGGCACCGCGATGGGGATGTACTGCCCCATGTTGTTGGCCTCGGTCGCGCCGTCGCCCGGGAGGGTGTCGACGAACTTCTTCAGGCCGGGCGTCAGGTAGCCGGCGCCCGCATCGTCGACGGTGATGCTGGTGACGGCACCCATGACTGCGACCTTGGCCACCGCCGAGGCGCCCTTGTCGAGCGGGGCGACGCTGTCTGTGATCGTCACCGTCGGCACGGAATCGTAACCGGCCCCGCCGTCAGTGACGTCGATGCGGCTGGCGTCGATGGTCGCCGTCACCGCGGCCGGGGTGGCCAGGTTCTGGTTGCTGCCGTCGTAGATGTCGACCGAGGGAGCGTGAGCGTAGCCGGAGCCCCGCGTCAGCAGCTCGACGCCGGTGACGGCCCCGTTGGCCATCGTCGCCTTGGCGGTGGGCTGCTCGCAGGTCGCGCCCGGATTGGTGCAGTACGCGGCGTCGGGAAGGGAGAAGTGCACGATCGGCGCGACGGTGTATCCCGAGCCACCGTTGGTGAGCGTGAGGTTGTCGACGCCGCCACTCACGGCTGCCTGGGCCGGGTTGCTCGGGCTGCCGCCACCGGCGATGGTCGCTTGGGGAGCCGTGAAGCCGAACCCCTTCTCCGCGACCGAGATGCTGGTGACGACCCCGGGAGAGATGGTCGCGTGCGCCGACGCCGTCGACGTCGGGGTGATTCCCGGTGACGTGATCGTCACCTGCGGCGGGCTGGCGTAGCCCGAGCCGCCGTCGGTCACGACGATCGAGGTGATGCCTCCGGTCTTGGGGTCGACCTTGGCCACGGCGGCCGCACCGTCTCCGGGAGCGCTTGGCGTCACGGTGGCCGCGAGCGAGTACGTGCGGTTCTGGGAGGTGAGCGGGAAGTTGGCGTCGACGCCGAGCGTCAGGGAGTCGCCTTCCTCCGGTGCCACGGTGGTCGCCATCGTGGCGTCGGCCGAGGCGGGCGTGCTGTAGCTGTCGGCGGTGTCCGGCGCATCCGTGTCGAAGGGAATGCCCTCTCCATAGAAGCCGATGACGTCGTCCTGCTTCACGGCGACCGGTGAGGGGAGGGTGAACGTGGTCACCTCACCCGCTGGGTTCTCCGGTGCCGGCACCGTCTGTTCACCGCTGTCGTACACGACCGTGTACTTATTGTCGATCGCGGCGTCGGGGCGAAGGATGTAGGCGTGGAAGAGGTTGCCCGCAGAGGCGGTGGGTGCCGTACCGACATCGGTCTGATTGAAGATCTTGAACGCGCTCACTCGGCCCGTCGGGAGTTTCGCGCTCGCGACGGCGACGAAGACCGGGCCCAGTGTGCCGGGAGCGGTGACCGAGTCGGTGGCGGCGCCGCGCTGCACCAGCGGATTGCCGATGTCCGTGGGTGCGACCGGCACCTTCTCGAGTGTGACGATGGCGTCCGACAAGGTCTGGGGACTGTTGGCCCAGTTGGGATACGGCCCGAAATAGTGGGGGACCTTCGACTCATTCGTGGCGCTGAAGCTCGCAGGCGCTGCGTGCGCCGGTGCGGCGACCAGTGCCGCCACGGGTGCCTGCACGACGATCATGGCCGTCGCTAATGCAGGGTAAATCCAACTGGTACGTGCGTGACGCATGAGTCGCTCCCCCAAGAATCCTCATTGAAACTCTGCCCGCACAAGTGGAGCAGCCGTCGCAAACTTAACGACTGTGAATCGTGGCGTGCAGAGCCCGAACACCCGGAAGCGGTGAGTTCTCGGCCATCCCTCCAGCTGGTATTCAATGGCGATAGATACTCAGGTATCCGCGAGCCCAGGTACTCATGAAGCTGAATCAGGGTACTCAGGATCACGCTCGCCACGAAGCTCGCCGAGGGGAGCCGGGCTTCACAGCGAGGCGATATTCGCTGGGCGCGAATTCCACATATTCTTGGGGCTCATAGGCGCGCCGAGGACTGCCCTGAACGAGGAATCCACACTTCCGCACGCTGCTGCTGACTATTTCTACACACCCGTCATGCCCGCTTTAAAGGAACGTGCCTCTCAATTTGGAGGAAAACCCCGGAATTGAGGCACCGGCCACATTTTCCCGATCCGAGGGCGAATGGGAGAGGCTCCGCAGTGGCTCCCGTCGACCCGGGCAGGCGGCGATCAGCTCCGGACAGAGGCTGGCCGGCTAGCGGGCTTGGCAGAGTCGCTCCTTGGGCTGAGCCTTCGCCGACGGGTCCCGGTGCTTCGTCGCTGGTGACACTGGGCTTACCCGGAGGCGAGCAGGCTGGCGTATAACTCAGGGGGTTGTAGCCGCTGTCTGTCAGGGTGGGGTGAGACCAGGGGTTCATAGCGAGTCCGACTGACAGGGCGAGATCAGGATCGTTCAACCATGACCGTTTCGACGTTGTCGTCCCGACCGCCGGCCACAGCCGATGATGGGGTGGTGACCGATTCCGAGCCCGGCCCTCGTGCGGGTGGCCCGACCCGACGGCGGGTGTTCACCCCGGCGGAGAAGCTGGCCCATCTGAGCGCCTACGACAGCGCCTGCGAGCAGGGCCGCGGCGGCGCGTACCTGCGGGCCGAGGGCCTGTACACCTCCCACATCACCGAGTGGCGCCGGCTCCGCGACGCCGGCATGTTGGAAGGCAAGGCGCCCGGCCAGGCGGTGGGACGGCCCAGCAAGGACCAGGCCGAGATCGCCCGGCTGCGCCGCGAGCTCGCTCTGGCGCAGCGGCGGCTGGCGCGCACCAGGACGGCGTTGGACATCATGGGAAAAGCACACGCGCTCTTGGAGGACATCACCGAGAGCGCGGACACCGAGCAGCCGCGCAGCACGTCCTGATGGGCGGCTACGACGACCTGGTCACCGCGGGGACCACGACCCGCCAGGCGGCCACCCTGACCGGTGTCCCGCGTTCCACCGCCGGCCGTCGCCGCAGACATCCGAGCCCGTTGATCCGCCAGAAGGTGGCGCCGGTGAACGCGTTGAGCCAGGCGGAGCGGGCCCGCGTCCTGGAAGTCCTCAACAGCACCGAGTTCGTCGACCAGGCCCCGAACCAGGTGTACGCCAGCCTGCTGGCCCGCGGGGAATACCTGTGTTCACCAGCAACGATGTACCGGATCCTGACTGCGAACTCCCAGGTCAACCAACGACGCCGCCAGGCCCGCCATCCGGCCCGGGCACGACCGGAGTTGACCGCCACCGGCCCAGCGCAGGTGTACACGTGGGACATCACCAAGCTGCACGGGCCGGTCAAGGGCACCTACTTCGACGCGTACGTGATGATCGACATCTACTCCCGCTACATCGTCGGCGCCCACGTCCACGCCCACGAGTCCGGGCCCCTGGCCGAGGAGATGATCAAGGAAGTGTTCGACCTCCACGGTGTTCCCCACGTCGTCCACGCCGACCGGGGCACGTCGATGACCTCCAAGACGGTCGCGACCCTGCTCGCCGACCTGCACGTCACCCGGTCCCACTCACGCCCCCACGTGTCCAACGACTGCGAGTATCTTTCCACCGCCTTCGGCCGGGCCTGACCCGTGTAACGACCTGCCCCCTCGGGGTGCCTTTGGGTTGATCAGTCGGCTCGCGCCGAAGGCGATGCGTAAACCGCCGGTCAGGCGGGCAGTGTGCGGGTGGCCGGCGCCCGCTGGGCGATCGAGGAAACCTTCCAAACCGCCAAGGGCGAGGTCGGCCTCGACCATTACCAGGTCAGCCGCTACGACAGCTAGTACCGGCACATCACCCTGGCGATACTCGCGCACGCCTTCCTCACCGTCACCCACGCCGCCGCCGGCGCAAAAGGGGGGGCACCCGGTCCGGCCAGCGAGCTAATCCCGCTCACCGTCCCCGAGGTCCGCCGCCTGCTCGCCCGCCTCATCTGGACCCCCAACGACAGCTACGACGACGTGCTGTCCTGGTCCCACTGGCGCCGCCGACACCAAGCACGCGCCAAGCGATGCCACTACGCAGCCCGAGGCGCCTCACCATAAGTGCGGCTGTAGTACTAGCCGACCAGATCCGCGAGTGGCTGTGGGCTCCGGCGCTGGCCTAGCCTGAGCAAGTTAGGCCGGGCGAGGGCGGCCAGCCGCCGGGAGGTGACCGCATCCACTTGGCGGACGTGCCCGAACCGATAGCCGCCGAGATGCGTACCCAGGGTGGTGGCCGCGCGCAGCCCGTCGAACACCTTCCCCATGCCGCCATGACGCAGCACGTCCAGACCCGCAACCGAGTCCGCGTCGATCAGCCACGCTCCCAGACGGGAACCGCGCCGGGCGCCAGTCGTGCGTAGTCGGGCAGGGTGCGCAGCACCGTCTCGGCACCACCGGGGGAGTAGATCGCCAGCAGTCGCATCTGCTTCCAGCCGGTGTTGAAGGTCGAGTGCATCGTGCCCATCGGGATGAAGACGCTGTCGCCGGGACCGACCTCGAACTCGGAATCGTCGACGGTCTGCACGCCCTGGCCCTCGATGATGAAGAGCACTTCGTCGGACTCCGGGTGATTGTGGCGATCGTGTCCCTTGGTCGGATTGATGACGACCTCACCGACGCTCAGGGGAGCGTTCGGGAACAACTCGGGGGACACGCCCCACTTGATCGAACCCCAGTCGAAGACATCGGTCGCGATGCCGGCCTGGGTGGTGTGAACGGCCATTCCTGCTCCTCCGCTTCGAGTGACCTCGGGACGTCCCTGACGCTACGCGCGGTGGCGCCGGCATGCCGTGCCAATCACCGGGAATTGGCCTCCCGCGCGGGTCGACGGTGACCTCAGCCGGGCCTGGTCCCGAGCGAGGCCAGGATCGCCAGCGCCCGGCGGAGCACCTCCGGTTCGTGCCAGACCGGGAGTCGGAGCATGCTGCGCTGCCCCCCGTGGGCCGAGAAGCTGGGGCCGGCGACCAGCTTGACCCCCGAACGCTTGGCCCGCTCACTGAGTTCGACGGCGTCCGTGTGGGTGTCGACCCACAGCCCCGAACCTCCGTGGATCGGTTCCCATGTCCAGCCGGGGACGGCGCGCCGCGAGCTCGAATTCGGTGGAGCGGAGGGCCTCGGTGAGCATCGCGCGTCGCTCGAGCCTGGCGTCGGTGGTGCGCCTCAGCATCTCGACCGCCAGCAACTGATCCCCGACCGAACATCCGAGATGGACCGACGTCAGGACCTCCCCGAGGGCGGTGATCCGCTCGGGGGTGGCGCGGACCCAGCCGACCCGCAGGCCTCCCCAGAAGAGCTTCGACAGGCTCCCGATGGTGATCAGCAGCCGGGGTTCGATCAGTCCGGCCAGTGCGGGGGCCACGGCTGGGCCGGTGAGAGTGAGGTCCGCCGAGGAGCGGTCCTCGATGGTCACCAGCCCACCGCTGTTGACGGCCTCCGCGAGCTCGCGGCGTGTCGTGGCGGTGCTCGCCTGACCGGTGGGGTTGTGGATGCCGGGCTGGCAGTAGAGCAGGGTGGGACGCCGCCGAAGGGCGGCGGCGACCTGGCCGGGATCGATGCCGCCGCGGGTCATCTCGACGCCCTGCACGCGGGCGCCCTGGGATCGGATCACCTCCAGCGCGCCCCGATAGGTCGGTTCCTCGACGAGGACGAGGTCACCCGCCGCGACCAGGGAGGTCACCGTGAGCCACGTCGCCTGCTGGGCCCCTGCGGTGACGAGGATCTCCGCGGCGGTGGTCCGGACGCCGTCGGCCGTGAGCCGGTCGGCGATGGCCTGCCGGAGGATGGGCAGCCCACCGGGGAAGTACCCGTCGGTGTGCAGATACGGCTGCACCAGTTTGCCGAGGCCCGCGGCAACCACCTCGGTGGCGACCCGGGACGCCGGGAGCGCCCCGGTCGAGAGGTCGATCATGTCCACCGGAGCGCTGGTGAACGAGAACAACCGTCCGCCCAACCGGGCCTGCACCAGCCCGCGGGACGATGTGACCCGCGAGCCGGACCCCTGCAGGGACGCCAGGTAGCCGCGTCCCTGCAGCGACGCGTAGGCGGAGGTCACCACCCCCCGTGACACCCCGAGGGCCTCGGCGAGGCCCCGCTGGGGTGGCATGCCGATACCGGCGGGGAGGATGCCCGCGTCGATGAGCCCGACGAGGGCCTCGACGAGATCGTCGACCAGCGTGGCGGAGCCGGTGGACCAACGGCCCAGGAGGTTGCTCAGTTCGTCCGGGCGACACATCAACGCAGCCATGGCACCAGGCTGCCAGCCGAGCAGGCGAAGAAGGGCCAATCACCCGCGATTGGCCCTGCCCGGTTCCCGCCGCCGCCTCTAGCGTGGATCGCGTCACGATGAAGGAGTGCCATGACCACCGTCGCGTTGCTGGGCACGCTCGACACCAAGGGCGAGGAGTACGCCTGGTTGAAGTCCCGTCTCGAGGATCGGGGCATCGACGTCGTCGCGGTCGACGTCGGATCGTTCTCCACCAGTCCTCTGGCCGACATCTCCGCCGACGAGGTGATCGCCGCCGCCGGCGCGGACGCCGACAGCCTGCGCTCTCGACGCGACCGCGGCGAAATGATGAGCGTGATGGGCAGCGGTGCGGCCACCGTCGTGCGCCGCCTCGTCGACGAGGGCCGCGTCCACGGTCTTCTCGCGGTGGGTGGTTCGGGCGGGTCGTCGGTGGCGGCCACGGTGATGCACGCGCTGCCCGTCGGCTTCCCGAAACTGCTCGTCTCGACGATGGCCTCCGGTGACGTGCGCCCCTATGTGGGGGAGGTCGACGTGACCCTGATGTATTCGGTCGTCGACGTCGCGGGGATCAACTCGATCTCCGCCGCGGTTCTCGGCAACGCGGCTGCCGCGGTCGCGGGGATGGCGACGGCCTACGAGGCACGGCTGGCCGAGCCCGAGAGCGCGCAGAAGCACCGACCGCTGATCGGCATCACGATGTTCGGAGTGACCACCCCCGCGGCCGATGAAGCCCGTAGGACGCTGGCCGACCTCGGCTACGAGCCGCTGGTCTTCCACGCCACCGGCACCGGGGGGCGGGCGATGGAGAAGCTCGTCGAATCCGGGCTGCTCGCCGGCGTCTGCGACCTGACCACCACCGAACTGGCCGATGACATGGTCGGCGGCGTCCTCTCGGCCGGGCCGCACCGACTCGAGATGGCCGGCTCCACGGGCCTGCCGCAGGTGGTCAGCCTCGGGGCGCTCGACATGGTGAACTTCGGGCCGATGGAGACGGTTCCCGACCGGTTCGCCGACCGGAATCTGTTCGTCCATAACCCCACCGTCACGCTGATGCGCACCACCGACACGGAGATGGCCGAGCTCGGCCGCCGGATCGCGGCCAAGTTGGCCCATGCGACCGGCCCGACAGAACTGTTCATCCCGCTTCGAGGCGTGAGCGCCATCGACGTGGAGGGTGGTCCGTTCCGGGACGCCGACGCCGACGAGGCACTGTTCACCGCCCTGCGCAGCGGACTGAAGGGCAGCAGCGTCGTCGTCCACGAGATCGACGGGGCCATCAACGATCCCGGCTTCGGACGCGCGATGGCCGAAGCCCTCCACGCACTCATCGCCGGCAAGTAACCAGACCGACTCAGGAGAACACCACATGTCACGCCAGGAAATTCTCGACCGCTTCCGTGCCCAGGTCGCGGCAGGTCAACCCATCATCGGAGGCGGTGCCGGCACGGGCATCACCGCCAAGTCCGCCGAGGCGGGCGGCATCGACCTGCTGGTCATCTACAACTCAGGGCGGTTCCGGATGGCCGGACGCGGGTCGCTGTCGGGACTGCTCGCCTACGGCGATGCCAACGCCATCGTCATGGACATGGCCCGGGAGGTGCTGCCCGTGGTGAAGCGCACCCCTGTGCTGGCCGGTGTCAACGGCACCGACCCGTTCCGGATCATGCCCCACTTCCTCCGGCAGGTGAAAGAGATCGGCTTCGCCGGCGTCCAGAACTTCCCGACGGTGGGTCTCATCGACGGTGTGTTCCGCGCCAACCTCGAGGAGACGGGGATGAGCTACGGGCTGGAGGTCGACATGATCCGGCTCGCCCATGACATGGACCTGCTGACGTCGCCCTACGTGTTCGACACCGACCAGGCGAAGGCGATGGCCGCCGCCGGGGCCGACATCCTCGTCCCGCACATGGGTCTGACCACCTCGGGCACCATCGGCGCGCAGACCGCGCTCACCCTCGAGCAGGCCGCGGCGAAGGTGCAGGAGCTCGCCGATGCGGCCAAGAGCGTCAACCCCGACATCCTGTGCCTGTGCCACGGCGGGCCGATCGCGAACCCCGAGGACGCCCAGTACGTCCTCGACCACACCGAGGGCATCGTCGGGTTCTACGGCGCGTCGTCGATCGAGCGGTTCCCGGCCGAGGTCGGCATCCGTCAGCAGACCGAGCGCTTCAAGGCGGTCACCTTCACCGGGTGAGATTGGCCCATCCGAAGTTCCTCCGCGCACGAGGGGGCCGGGTTGCCGGGCATCGCGGTTCTGGTTCGCGGCATCGTCGGAGGGTGGTTCGCGGCGCCGTCCGGGGTGGGGGCGGCGTACGACCCGGCCGACGGCGTACGACTTGTCGGGCAGGTTGTGCAGGGTCGTACGCCGAGGTGGCCGACTCGATACGCCGACGCGCCGATCCGGATCGAGAACCACCCCCACGGGGTCGCCCGTGCCCACTAGCCTGACGAGCGTGAACACATCCGGTTTCGTGTCCGTGCAGGACGGTCTGAGGATCGCGACGTTCGAGTGGCCCGCCAGCACGGGCGAGGTTCGAGGGGTGGTGCAGATCGCCCATGGACTCGCCGAACACTCGGCGCGCTATGGCCGCCTGGCCGCGGCGCTCAATGCGGCCGGCTACCACGTGGGGTCCACCGATCATCGCGGCCACGGCGCGAGCATCGTGGGTGTCCCCGGCGACTTCGGCCCGGCCGGGTTCCCCGGTCTCTGGCATGACGTGGTGCAGTACGGCGACCGGCTGCGAGACGCCCACCCGGGACTGCCCGTCTACCTCATCGCCCACTCGATGGGGTCGTTCGCCGCCCAGGAACTACTACCCGAGTATTCCGAGCGTTACGACGGAGTCGTCCTGACCGGCTCGACCGCCCTCGACGTCGTCGCGGCCCAGCCTCCTTCGGGGCCGGCGGGTGACCTGAGCGTGTTCAACGCCGACTTCGAGCACCGCACCGGCTACGAGTGGCTGTCGCGCGACGACGCCGAGGTCGACGCGTACGTTGCCGACCCGTGGTGCGGCTTCTCGCTTCCGGCCGAGACGACCCCCACGTGGTTGGTGGACAGTGCCCGGCTCGCGGATCCCACCGAGTTGGCTGGGATCAGGCCCGACCTGCCCTTGCTCATCATCTCCGGCTCCGACGACCCGCTCTCCGGCGGCGGTCACCTGCCCCGGCTGCTCGCCCAGCGCTATACCGACGCCGGGGTCGCCGATGTCACCGTCATCGTCTATCCGGGAGCCAGGCACGAGGTCTTCAACGAGACCAACCGCGACGAGGTCACCGGTGATGTCGTCTCCTGGCTGCAGACCCACTGAATCCTCGCCGGTCGGTGCCCGTGTGCCCGCCCGCGCGGCGGGATCGCACCCGGAACGGGCAGTGACCGCGGGGTCCTCGGCCGCCGGTGCCCGAGCCGTGGCGGCAGAAGTCTGAACCCTCGCTGGAGGGCGGCGGGACCCGAGCGCGTGAGTCGATTCTTCGTGTGCTTCAATGCCAGCCATGCGGTGTGAAGCTCCCGGGGTCGGGGAAGTCGTGAGGTCTTGGGGCCGGTCCCGCATCGTGGCGGTCTTCCTCGCGATAGTGACGGTGACGGGGATGCTCTCCGCCTGGCATCCGGCGCGGGCCGCGGCGTCCGGACAGGCCGGAACCTTCGTGTCGTTGGCGCCCGCGCGGGTGCTGGACACCCGAACCGGCGTCGGGCTCTGGGGGCCGGTTGCGGGGTACTCGACCATTCATGTGCAGATCGCCGGGCGTGGTGGCGTGCCGAGCAGTGGGGTGTCGGCGGTGGTGATCAATGTCACCGAGACGGGGGCGACGCGGGGCGGCTATGTGACGGTGTACCCGGATGGGTCGACGAAGCCGAACGCGTCGAACCTGAACTTCCCGGCGGGGGACACCCGGGCCAACCTGGTCACGGTCCGGTTGGGGTCGAACGGCAAGATCGCCCTCACCAACTCCGGCACCTCCTCGATCCAGTTGATCGGTGATGTCGCGGGCTACTATCTGGCCGGCACCCCCAGCACGCCTGGAGCGTTCGCCGCCCTCGCACCCTCCAGGGTGCTGGACACCCGTGTGAGCAACGGCGCGACGGGGCCGGTTGCGGGGTACTCGACCATTCATGTGCAGATCGCCGGGCGTGGTGGCGTGCCGAGCAGTGGGGTGTCGGCGGTGGTGATCAATGTCACCGAGACGGGGGCGACGCGGGGCGGCTATGTGACGGTGTACCCGGATGGGTCGACGAAGCCGAACGCGTCGAACCTGAACTTCCCGGCGGGGGACACCCGGGCCAGCCTGGTCACGGTTCGGTTGGGGTCGAACGGCAAGATCGCGCTCACCAATTCCGGCAACGCCTCGATCCAGTTGATCGGTGATGTCGCGGGCTACTACCTGGCCGGCACACCCACCGCAGCGGGAGCCTTCGTGTCGTTGAGCCCGTCGCGAGTATTGGACACCAGGACCAGCACGGGTGTCGGCGGTCCGGTCGCATCGAACTCGACCGTGAGCGTGCCGATCGCCGGGCACGGCGGCGTCCCCGCCAGTGGAGCAATCGCCGCGGTGATCAACGTGACCGAGACCGGAGCCCAACTCGGCGGATATCTCACCGGTTACCCCGACGGCACCACGAGGCCCACCGCCTCGAACCTCAACTTTCCCGCCAACGACACGCGCGCCAACCTGGTCAGCGTCAAGCTCGGCTCGAACGGCAAGGTGGCGATCACCAACTCCAGCGACTCCTCGCTACAGCTGATCGGCGACGTCGCGGGCTACTTCCTCAGCGCCACGGCCGACACCACGCCCCCCGGACCGGTGAAGGGGGTCACCGCCACGCCCACGACGACCAGCATTGCCCTGTCGTGGAGCAACCCGACCGACGCCGACTTCGCCGGCGTGATGATCCGCCGCAAGTCCGGCGCCACGGCCCCCACCTCTCCCACCGACGGCACGCTGGTCACCACGACGAACACAACCACCACCTCGTACATCAACGGCGGCCTCAACGCGGGCGTCACTTACACCTACGCCCTGTTCACCTTCGACAAGCTCCACAACTACGACATCCCGACGGTCACCACCGTCACGACCAACTCCCAGACGGCGAAGCCGTCGACGGACTGGAGCTTCTACGTCACGTCGATGAACTACACCACGGCCTCCACCCTGGGCTGCAACCAAGGCAAGTACGACGCCGCCCACGGCAACAAGAACAGCACCGTCACCCTCGACTTCGGCGGCCAGAACTCCACCAACACCGGCACGCTGCTGCCGTTCAGCAACACCTCTGTGACGTACGCGCAGGTCGAGACCTACGCCGAGAACTTCGCCTACAACTACTGGAGTTGCGCTGGACCCAACGACAAGACCTCCCAGTTGACGCTGGCGCTCGGCACGAACAACTCCGCGTACTACGTCAACAGCGCCGGCGGCGCGGCCTGGGCGGGTGTCGTCAACGCGGTCATCGGCTATCTCGACTCCCACGGATACGGCCAGGTGGTCGTCTGGGGCGGCAGCGACATGGAACTGGCCTGGAACACTTACTCGAACACGGCGAACTGGGTGTCCGGGTACCAGTCCCGCACCTCGGCGATGTACGTCGACTACGGAGATGCGGCCGGTTGCCCTCCCTACGGCAACTGCAGCAACGGCTGGACCCAGGCCGACGTCTACAACATCGCCTGGGGTTTCCCGCAGGCACAGGCGGAACCTGAGATCTACTACAACTCCCAGGCGCTGGAGTGGGGAAACATCTCCAACACGGTGGGGCGCATCCTGTTCTGGGCCCCGATGGATGAGTACGACCTCGACAGTTCAACCCTCACTGCTTCGCAGGCCTGGTCGGCCCTCGGCTGCGCAGCCGGGTCGCAGAGCTGCTCCGCGTCGACGGAGATCCACAAGGCGAAGTGACATTCGGCGGCCGAGCCGGCTCTGGTGTGCGGCGCCGGGGCGGTCACCTGGTGATCGCCGGAGCGTGCCCGCTGATCGCGGGCAGACAGGGCACCGGATGCGCTCCGTCACCGAGTGACGGAACTCGGCCTCACCGGTAGGTGAGGGTGGTGAGGTCGAACCTGTACGTGGCCCCGGTGTTGCTCACCAGGGTCAGCATGGTGCCCGAATGGGACGTGACCTTCAGCCAGGTCGTGCCCGATTGGGGGAACGGCCCCAGATTCTGCCAGGCCGTGTTCGTCTGTGCGTCGGTGGACACGATGTAGATGCCACCCTGCCCGATCGCCGCCGGCTTCAACTGGCCCACGGTGCCCGCATAGACGCCGTACCAGCGTCCACCGACCTTGCCGAAGTAGGCGTTCGTGACGGTGAAGCCCTCTTGGCTGAACGGCGCCTGCCGCAGATCGGAGATGCCCGCGACCCGGGGTGCGGGCTGGTCGGCCGCGGCCGTCAGCGACGAGGGAGTGGGCAGCGAGGTCGGCTTGTTGGCCGGATGCGTCGGGAACGCCCGGTTGACGCCCTTCATGAAGATGCTGGCCTTCGAGGCCGGCATGTGCGCTGCTCGTGCCTCGGCGGCGCGCACGGCCCGGTCATGCGGGGTATTGCCTTCGGCTTGGGCGATGCCCACGCCGACGCTCACGGTGGTGACACCTGCGACGAGGATGACGGCGGCTCGCCACCGCACCGAACCACGCATATGAATCATCACAGTCCCCGCATCTTGACGTGCCATTGGCCAGCAGATCGAGGCTATCCCGTGGCTGGTGCATTCCCCAAGATCGACTCGGCTATATCAACCTCTCATCGAGGTCCTGACCGCTCGCCCACAGGGCAGTGGCAGGGATGCAGCGCACCTCCGGCGGCCCCGAGGGGCGCCGGCGAACGGGGTGCAGTCTGCGTGCGAACCGTACGATGGGCTGCACGTGGTGATCGTCGACAGGAGGGGACCGGCTATGGCTCGTGACCGTGACTCGGCAGGTCGTCCGAGGCAGGCCAGGCCGAGGGATGCGCTGGGTCGCCCGTTGCCCTACGGGGCCGTCGGCGTCGAGCCGGTTCCGGAAGAGCCGCTGCCGCCCCTCGAGTCGCTCCAGGTGGCGCGGCGGCTGGTGGAGGAGGGCAGGCCGTTCTCCGCGCATGAGGTGCTCGAGGCGCGCTGGAAGGCGTGTCCGGCCGAGGAGCGCGACCTGTGGCAGGGACTCGCGCAGCTGTGCGTCGGCCTGACCCACGCCGCCCGCGGCAACACTGCCGGGGCCCGGCGCTTGGTCGAGAGGGGGGTGGGGCGGCTCGAGTCGTACGACGACTCTGGGAGCCCGACCTACGGTCTCGACCTCGCCGCCGTCATCGCGTGGGCCCGAGGCCAGGTTCCGGGGACGGTGGAGAACTAGCCTCGGGGCATCCGCGTGTCCGCGGGTCGCTCGCCCGACGGCGAGCCCCCGCACCGACGTCCTCAAGCGTTTGCGCTTCTCACAGGGGTTTTCTCGGGCGATCGGTACAGTCGACGTGTGAGAATCTCATCGGGAGACAGGTTGCTCGACCGCACGTTCTTCGTCAGTTTGATCGCCAAACTGGCTGACGGCGTGATCGAACTCGTCGGGGGCGTCGTGCTCTTCGTGTTGAGTCCCGCCCAGATCCAGAGGGCCGTCGCGGCGGTCACCCGCGGGGAACTCGCGGAGGATCCGAACTCTCTGATCGCCAATCTGTTGGTCCGCTACGCGGGCCAACTCAACGTCTCGCTCACCGTGTTCGGTGCGCTCTACTTCCTCGTGCACGGCGTGGTGAAGGTGCTGCTGGTCGTGGCGGTGCTGCGCGACCACCTGTGGGCATATCCGTGGCTGATCGCGTTCCTGGTGGCCTTCATCGGCTTCCAGGGTTACGAGCTCGTCGTGCACTTTTCGTGGGGGCTCGTCTTCCTGACGGTGTTCGATGCGTTCATCGTGTACTTGGCCACCCGCGAGTACCAGCGGCACAAGGCCCGCCGGGCACTGACGTCGGACCCGGACAGTGACCGCTGATGGCTGAACCTTCCCGGGCCGGTGAGGGGTGAACCCTGCGGAATTCCTCAAGGGGTGATGGGTGTGTGGCCCCGGCCCACGATGAACCTGCGGGGCGGCGTGGGGTGCTGGCGGGGTGTGCGGTGGCGCGTCGTCACCCGCGGGTGGCGTGTGCCGCCATGGGGTTCATCGGATGCCGGTGTCGCAGGAGATATCGGCGCGGGTGGGCGAGCCGGGTCGCACGGTCACGGCCGTGTCGGGGCACCGGGGCCAGCCCGAGGTCGTCACGACCACCAGCGTGTAACTGCCCGGAGCGAGATCGAGGCCATAGCGGCCATGGGAATCACTGTGGGTCGTTGCCACCGTGCCGCCGCTCGCGTCGCGGGCGGTGACGGTCTCGGAGACCGCGCGCGGCGGGCAGGGCTCGTCCTTCTTCTCGACGGGGCAGGTGGGCCCGGCGCTCACGTAACCGTAGGCGCCGGTGCCGGACGCGGGCAGCAGTGGCGGCGGTGTCGGGGTGGGTGACGGCCCCGATGTCGTGCTGGAGGGGAGCGTCGTGGGTGGAGCGGATGTGCCGGGTGAGACGGTGCCCGTGCCCGCCGTGGCGGTGCTGACGCCGACCGTGGCGGTGCCGGGCGTCCCGGAGCCGACGACACCCGAGCCGACGGTGGGGTCGGCGCAGGACGCCACCAGAAGTCCGGCCGCGACGACGGCGCCCAGCGTGACTGCCCAACCCATGGCCCCATGGTTCCACCGCCACCGATGGGTGGCTGGGAAAGTCTTGAGTTCAGCTCCGCGACGCCCGTACCGGCCTCGGCATCCGGTGATCCCGCATCGGCCGGGGCGGGAGGATCTGGCCGCCGTCGGCGACGTGGCCCTCGACGTCGACCGCCCCGGGATGGCTGCGCTGTGGTTGTCGAGTCGACGCTTCCCCCCGCAGCGCCTCGCAGCCATGGGCTCAGGTGCCGCGGAAGGCGGTGACGCCGTCGAGGGTGGGAACGAACACCCAGTCGCCGGCGACGACCTCCGAGGGGAAGTGCGGCAGCGGGCCGCACGCGGTCCGCGCGATCTCCTGCCCGGTGGCGAGGGCCAGCACCACCAGGTCGCCGGAGCCGCGATCGGCGACGTAGACCTTGTCGCCGGCGATGACCGGGGAGCCGTACACGCCCTCGGCGGTCCAGCCCCACGACAGTGAGTCTGCGCCGACGGTGAGCTGCTTGACCGCCCGCTCTCCCAGGCACGGTAGTAACACGACGCTGCCGTCCACGGCCGAGCCACCGTAGGAATGGCACCCGTGGGTGGTCGCCACCTGGGATCCGACGCCCCCGAAGGGGGTCGCGAGCAGGTACACCTCACCGCTCTTCCCGGCGATCACCACACGGTGACTCTTCGCGACGTAGGCGGGCGACATCGAGCCCAGGTCGAGGTCCCGCTGGTTGTCCTGGGGCCAGGACGAGGGTGCGAACACCGACTGCGGTCTCATGGACACCGGATCGAGCGCGACCACCGAGTCGCTGCCGTCCCAGGCGCCCCCGAGGTCGGCACCGTTTCCGCTGGCCACGAGCACCGTGCCGCCCGGGCCGTCGACCGCTCCAGGGGTGGCCCAGATGCCTGCCCGGCGGGCGGTGGGGACGGCGTAACTGGTGGTGGTGCCGTGTCCGTCCACCGGCACCGAGGTGGCGTAGCCGACGTAGTTGCCGCAATCGCCGAACAACCCACCGAAGACGGTGATCACTCGACCGTGGGAGACCAGCAACGCTCCACGCTGCTGCTCGGCCTTGATGTTTCGACCGGGTTGCGTGTCGAGGTTTCGCCGCCAGCGGGTACTGCCATCTCGCGGGTCGAGCGCCCAGAGCGTGTGGTGGCCACCGTCGGTCTCCGCCGCGACGAACAGGGTCTTGGTGGCGGCGTCGTAGGCGGGTGTGCCGGTGACTCCGAGAGGGTCGATGTTGCCGCAGGGCAGCCCGCTGAGGGGCTGCGGCGTCCCCAGGCCCCTGCGCCAGCGGACTTCTCCGGTCCGTGCGTCCAGGCCGTAGACCTGGTTCCGCTCGGTCGCCACCAGCAGCAGGTTCCCCACGACCAGGGGTTCCCCGTACACCGGCCCGTCGAGGTTGGCCTTCCAGCCGACTTCGAGCGCCCCGGTGGGCCCGGCAGCGACGACCCCGGTGCGTGCCGGGTCGTGGTGGTACGTCGGCCAGTCCGCCAGCGTCGTTGTTCGCGAGGATGAACTCGGGGCGGGCTGCGGGGTCGTTGAGCCTTCCTGCCGGCAGCCGGCCACCACCAGAGCCAGCGCCATGACGAGTGAGCCGGTAGCGCGCCACATGCAGTCCATCGTCCAGCAGCGGCGAAGGTTCGGGGAGGGTAAGCGGCAACTGAACTTCACCCCGACCGGCACCGTTCCCGGCTTGGTCACGCATCAGACTCGGGCTGCGGGCGGCACGGGGGACGCAGGTGGCGGCCGGGACGCCGATGTCGTTGCCGCGCACCCGGCCGGGTCCGCCGTCGGAGAACCTTACGCAAACCTCTTGCGGATGTATAGAGACCGAGGGCCGCGCGTGCCGTGGGTCCCGTGCGGAATCCCACCGGGAGACTCGGGGCGTGGCGAGGGGAGCGGACGACTCGCCGGTGTGGCGGCTCGGACGCTGCGGGACCCCTGCCGTGAACCGCACCACGTGAGTCGGAGCCGGCCGATCGGGTGGCCGGCTCCGACTGCGTCGCGATCACGAGATGGTGTCGGGGAGGCCACTCACGCCCCGGGTCGGGGTCGGTGAGTGGCCGGGGCCCGGCGTCACTGGGCCGTGGTCGGGTCCCACCCCTGCGGGAGCGGGTTGACGGTGGGCGGCTCGGAACCCACCGTCACCGTCTGGCCGGTGCTGATGGACTCCTCCACGGCGAGCATGATGTCGAGGACGTGGAACGCCAGGTCGGCGTGCAGGCGTGGACGAACCCCCGCGGCCCGGGATCGGATGATGTCCACGACGCCGATCCCACGACCGTTTCCGCCCTTGTCCACCGTGGTGGTGTTGGTGGCCTTGCCGCCCGTGTGGGTGGTGATGGAGCCGCCGAAGACGTTGGGGTCGGGTGCGACGATCGTGCCGGTGCTGCCCTGGAACTCCAGCACGCCGGCGCGCGCCTGCCCGGAATCGAAGGAGAACAGGCACACCGAGGAGGCGCCCGACGCGTGCCGCAGCAGCACGTTGGCGGTGGTCGGAACGGTCACCTCGAAGTCGGTGCCCGCCTTGGGTCCCGACATGACCGTGCGAACGTCCCGCGCCCTGCCGCCGGCCGCGGTCACCGAGGTGACCGGCCCCAGGCCGAGGACCAGTGAGGTGAAGTAGTAGGGGCCGATGTCCAGCACCGGTCCGGCGCCGGTCTGGAACAAGAAAGCAGGGTCCGGATGCCACAGATCCGGCCCCGGCACCTGCATGATCGCGAGCCCGGCCATCGGGCGTCCGATGGACCCGTCGCCGACCGACCTCAACGCTGCCTGGATGCCCGGGCCGAGGACGGTGTCGGGGGCGCAGCAGACCCACAGCTGGCGTTCGGCCGCCTCGTCGAGCAGGGCTCGTGCCGCGTCGCGGTTGAGTCCCAACGGCTTCTCGCTCCAGACGTGCTTGCCGGCGCGGATCGCCTGCAGTGACACGTCGACGTGCACCTCCGGTGGGGTGATGTTCACCACGATCTCGACCTCGGGCAGCCCGACGACGGTTCCCGCGCCGCCCCAGGTGGGGACGCCGAACTTCTCCGCCTGGGCTTGGGCCCGCTCCGGGATGAGGTCGTCGATCGCGACCACCGTGACGTCGGGGTAGGTGGTCAGGTTGGTGAGGTACTGCGTCGAGATGTTCCCGGCCCCGACGATGCCGACTCCGACGCCCATCAGCGGGCCGCCTTCAGGTACTCGACGCTGCGGCGCACCTCGTCGAGGGGGTCGGCGCCGGTGAGGTCGAACTCGAGCACCCAGATGCGCTTCGGCGACGCGTCCAGGATCGGGGGAATGTCCATCTTGCCCTCGCCCAGCACCACGTTGACCGCCCCGCTCCGCGACGGCTCCAGCGGGCCGTCCTTGACGTGCAGGTGGGTGATCCGGTCGCCGTAGGCGTCGAACAGGGAGGCCACGCTCCGCCCCCCGGCCACGGCCCAGTAGGTGTCGATCTCGAGCTTCACCTGCTCGTCCAGCTGCGAGACGAAGTAGTCGTAGGCCGACACGCCGTCGACGTCGGGGGCCAGGAACTCGAAGTCGTGGTTGTGGTACCCGAGTGCGATGCCGGCGTCGGCGAACCGGGCGACCTGCGCGTTGAGCGCGGCGGCCTCCCCGCGAATGCCGTCCCCGGTGCTCCAGGCGTCCCGGTCGGTGCTGGGCAGGAACACCGTCTTCACACCGAGGGCGGACGCCGCGGCGAGCACCCCCTCGGGGTCCTTGGTCACGCCGGCGTGGGCGCTGCCGGCCTTCAGCCCGTGATCGGCCAGTGCCTGGGGCAGCCAGTCGAACTTCTCGATACCGAAGGGCTCGACCTCGTCGAGGCCCATCGTCGCCAATGCGGCCAGTGTCGCGTCCCGGTCGGCGGCGAGCTGGTCGCGCAGTGTGTACAGCTGAAGACTTATCGTGGTCATCACGCCTCCTCGTGGTCCAGGAACTTGCGGCTCGCCTCGACGGCGTCGAACACGTCGCCGCCGTAGTAGGCGTCGTATTCGACGATGGCGAACTCCAGCGCCGATGCCGCGGCGAGCGCCTCGGCGAGCGGAACAACACCCTGCCCGGCGGGCACCTGATCGGCCGGGGGATAGGCCTTGATGGCCTCGGCGTCGAGCGTGCCGTCCTTGACGTGGACGGCGACCACCCGGTCGCCCAGGCGCTTCACCAGTTCCACCGGATCGATGCCCCCGCGGGTCACCCAATACAGGTCGACCTCCAGCACGACGCGCGGGTCGAGCAGGCTCGCGAGCAGTTCGAGGCCGACCTGGCCGTCGATGCGGGCCTCGATCTCGTGGTTGTGGTTGTGGTATCCGACGCGCAGCCCCCGTGCCGACGCCTGCTCGGCCGCGGCGTTGAGCAACTCGGCGGTCTGCTCGATCTGCTCACGCGTCTTCCAGCGAGCAGGTGGGGTGTAGGGATCGATGATGGTGGTCATCCCGAGCACCTCGGCGGCGTCGAACACCTCTGCCGGTGTGGGCACGGGGGTCGTTGAATCGCTGCCGTCGGGGTTGACGAAGTAGGTCGTGGCCAGGAACGCATGGCCGGTGGGGGCGACGAGCCCGTTCTTCTTCAGTGACGCGGCGAGCTCGGGGGCCGTGGCGACGAAATTGTACGCCTCGACCGCGGTGAAGCCCCGCCGAGCCACCTCAGCGAGGGTGGCATCGAGATCGGCCTCCATGGCCTCTCTCAGTGTGAACAACTGGATGGACGTAAGTGCCGACATTGACTCCCCTTCGAGCGGTGGCCTGGCACAGGCCGATTGGTACGACCGCCGCACAGTATCACCGAAAACCTCCGCGTGGTGGTTTTTGGTGACTAGAATCCGCGCCATGAGCGAACCGCCGACCTCCCAGGATCCGGGTGGGCCGTCGGGCGCCGCTCGCGGCTCCTACGCCAAGGGGGTGGCGCGCCGCCAGGAGATCCTCGACCGGGCGATCGAGGTGTTCGCCCTGCGGGGCTCCGAAGGCACGAGTCTTCGGGCGATCGCCCGCGAGATCGGCGTCTCGCATGCGGCGCTCACCCACTACTTCAGCTCCCGGGAGGCCCTGCTCGTCGAGGTCTACCGGGAGGCGGAGCGACAGGTCCACGAGAAACACCCCCACGCCCCGGACATCTCCGCCGTCGCGGTGATGGCCGACTCCGCCCGCCGCAACCATGCCGTCCCGGGCCTGGTGCAGCTCTACTCGACCCTCGTCGCCGCGGCGCTCGAATCGGGGCATCCCGAGGCCACCCGGTTCGCCACCGAGAGGTTCGCCCGGGCACGAACGGACCTCGCCGAGCGGGTCCGCCGCAACCAGGCCGCCGGACTGATCCGGGCAGACGTCGACCCCGAGACGGTCGCGGCGCTGGTTATCGCGGCCTCGGACGGACTCCAGTCCCAGCACCTGCTCGACGACACCGCCCCCCAGGCGCAGGCGTTGGCCCTGATGGAGGAACTCCTGGCGCCACCGCGAGACACCGAGGCCCCCTGAGTATCTGGGGGTCTCAGCGGGGCCTCGAATCGGTGGGGGAGACCATGTCTCCGGATGTCGGTGAGCCCACGGCCGGCCGTGTGCCTGCTGTCGTCGACGTCCTCAGCACGTCGGGTGGTCACGTGGGTGGGAAGTGCGCCGGCTGGTAGTGGCGGGTCTAGCCGGGGTTCGTGTCGTGTCCTTGGTTCAGGTGAGGTGCGGTGAGGCGGTGGACTTGCCGGTCGTGCACACCGGTCATCTCGGTGCCGAAGGCGGAGTCGGGGCCAAGGCGTCTGTCGTTGGGAGCGCGCCCTTCGTGGGTGGAGTTCAGGTACCTCCGGTCCCGGGCGATGCGGGCGAAGAGTTCATCGCCGCGGCTGACAGACCCATGGCCTGGGACGACGACCGTGATGTCGTCGGCGATTCCCTCGATCAGGTCCAGCGCGGCGAGATAGTCCGCGAGTGGATTCGTCGCGAATAGGTTGAGCATCGGGATGAGGATGTCGGAGAGCATGTCCCCGGCGACGAGGACGCGGGGTTCCTCGATGAGCAGCGCCGCATGGCCTGGAGCGTGGGCCTGGTGCTCGAGGATCCGGATCTGTGGGCCGTCCCAGGCAATCCGCGCGGTGCCGGCAGGCAGGCCGGTGATGCGGCCGAACAGGGCGTCGAGTGGCACCTGATCGATGATGTCGGTTGGGATCATCCCGGCGATGCTTGTCCTCCACTTGGGGTCCGACAGGTGCGCCTCGAGCGAGGACGCACATTGAGCCGTTCCGTAGCGGGGCGGCGTGCCGAGGTGTGAATGCCAGAGCAGGTGATCCCAATGGGGGTGGGTCGAGAAGCCGGCCACGACCGGCTGGCGAAGCAGGTGCAGGTCGCTCGCGAGGCAGGCCAACTCGTCGCCTCGGACCCCTGCGTCGACGAGCAACACGCCCGCCTCGCCTCGGACGATGACGGCGTTGCTCTGCATGAAGGTGCTCTTGTGGACCCAGACGCCGTCAGCGATCTGCCGTAGCATCGGCTGGTCCCCTCGTGGTGGGTGGTGAGGCGGTGCACGGTGACCCCTCGTCCGGACAACGGCTACTCAAGCAGGTCTCAGTCGGTCGGCTCGTCATGTCCGTCGGACTGAATCGCGCACGCGCGGCCGGCGGGATCACCAACGCCCGCAGTACCGACGACGCCGTCATTGTGGCGACAGCAGCAGATCGGTACTCTGGCCGACGTCGACCATCTGCTGCAAGAAGGCCGTGCTGGCGGGTCGCAGCACCGCGCCGGAAGCCCGTTGGAGAGTTGGTGCGCAGCGCATTGATCGACGCCGGTTGCCACCCAGGTGGGCTCCACCGATGCGCCGACGCCGACGGGATATTCGAGGGGGCGCTCATGGCGTTGAGACCAGGTAGCGCAGTACCGGGCGAAGGCGAACCCGCGGACTGCGCGCGCGAACACCCTGACGAGTCGTCGTCGTGGTGGGGTTGGGTCGGCGACTGCGCCGCCGGTGCTCGTCGGCCATCGCGGGTCGGGCTCATGAGCAGAGAGTCGGCGCGCGGGTCGCTGGCCGGCAGCGTCCGGCGTGCGCTGCCGTCTCGCGATGCTGGTCCGCAATCGGCGGCCGTTCGTAGGGTCGCCCGCTCGGGCCGGCCGGGGGGCGCGAGGAGGCAAACCAGCGCGGAGGCGATGCGGCGGTTGTACTGGTGATTTCCCCGCCCACCGGGAGCGCGCCACAGGAATGGGGCCGCTGGGTGGCGGCCTCGGTGGGCAGACTGCGGCGCAGGTTGCTGACCGCCGCCGGGGGAGTTGTCCGGCTGCGGGTCATTGGGTTGTTGGCCGGGGTGTTGGCCTTGACCAGTGCCGATCAGTCGACGGTCGGCGCTGTGGCCGGCCAGCTGCGTCGCTCGCTAGCGATCAACAACACCGACGTCGGGCTACTCGTCACCGCATCAGGAGCGGTGGGGCTCCTGACCACGCTGCCGTTCGGGTGGCTGGCCGATCGCCGCAACCGGGTCCGGTTGCTCGTGGCGAGCATCGTCGTCTGGAGCCTCGCCATGCTTGCCAGCGCCGCCGCTCAGTCCTTCGGGTGGCTGTTGTGGTCGCGGCTGGCGCTGGGTGCGGTTGTGGCTGCGGCCGGACCGGTCCTGGCCTCACTGATCGGTGACCTGTTCGCACCGTCGGAGCGAGGCCGGATCTACGGCTTCATCCTCACCGGCGAAGTGCTGGGCGCCGGATTCGGCCTGCTGGTCAGTGGTGATGTGGCCGCGGTATGGACGTGGCGCGCGGCGTTCGGGCTACTCGCGGTTCTCGGCTTCGCACTGGCCGCCACGCTCGGGTGGCTGCTGAAGGAACCTCAGCGCGGTGGGCGCGGTCGACTACGCCGGCCCGGCGGTGACCAGTCGCCGGATCGGCCCGGCAATCATTCACATTCTCAGGAAGAGGGGGCGACCCACGACCCGTCCACAGAAGTCGAGCGGGCCGACGTCCCACCGGCCGGCGGGCAGATCTGGCAGCGTGATCCGGGCCAGCGGACGCTGTGGTGGGCGGTGCGCGCGGTGCTATCGGTCCGCACGAATGTTGTTCTCATCGTGGCCTCCTCGCTGGGCTACTTCTTCTACGGCGGCGTCCAGACGTTCGCCGTCATGTTCGCGAAGGCTCGCTTCGGACTGAACCAGGCCGAAGCGAGCCTGTTCCTTCTCACCATCGGGGCCGGCGCCGTGGTGGGCCTGCTGTCCGCGGGGCGGCTCAGCGACGCCCTGATCGCCCGGCACCACATCAGCGCGCGACCCGCGGTGGCCGCCGGCTGCTACCTCCTCGCGGCGGTGCTGTTCCTGCCGGGCCTGCTCACTTCGTCGTTGCTGGTTGCGGCGGCGTTGCTGTTCCTGGCCGCCATCGGGGTCGGTGGAGCCAACCCTGCGTTGGACGCGGCCCGGCTGGACGTTGTGCCCGCCCCGTTGTGGGGGCGGGCGGAGAGTGTGCGCACCGTGCTGCGCACCGCCCTGCAGAGCGGCGCGCCGCTGGCGTTCGGCTGGATCTCCACCCAACTCGGCGGTCGCGGCAGCAGCAGCGGCCTTGGCCACCCCGACTCGCCCCAGCCCAGCGGCGCGCTCGGACTCGACCGCACCTTCTTGATCATGCTCGCCCCGCTGATGCTCGCCGCGGCCCTGCTGTGGTTCGCCGCGCGGCGGACCTATGCCCGCGATGTGGCCACCGCCCTCGCCGTAGCTGACTCGCTGTCTGACGGGACAAGCCCACCCGCTACGGCCGTGTCCCAGAACAGCCGGGATGGGTCGGAGCCCACGCGGTCGCAACCCGACGATCGAGATAGTCGTGAGGAGACCCGCGACAAGGACTGACAGCGATGCCGGAACAGCGTTTGGCGCGCGATGCGCCGCCACCGATACGTGGGCGCCGCGTCGAATTGAGTAACGCCGTAGTCGTGAGAAGGGGTACACCAGTCGGCGGCGGGGGACAACACAATCTTCACCGCATCGGTTGTGTGGCTTCTGCTCACCTCCGGATGACCTGGCAACTCGACCTCCGGAGACTGCGGCTGAGTTGGGCCCGGCTCGGTGGAGACCTTCTGCCCCTGAGCGGACGCATCATCCAGTGTGGAAGCGGCGAGCACCACCGGATCGAGGGCGGTTACCCCGCCAACCTGGCCACTCCCCGTCTGCCCATGGAACACGGGCAAGGACCGCCACCCTCATGGGATCCCGGCCCGCCTCTACATCGTGGATCACCCCTTCTCGGGCCAATTCTCACCCGAGATCAGGCATCACAACGCACACGGTCTCGGCTCAGATGGGGGTTCGCCCAGTGCTGTAGGGGTAGGCACGCCGTCGGCCCGAGGAGGCTTGAACATCGGACGTCTCGAGTAGGGCGGCCGGGCCCATGGCGAGTGCGGCCTCCGGGCCGCCCGCCGCCGGACGGCGACCCTCGGGGGGCAATTCGTCGGCGGCTGCCGACGCGTCGAGATGTCTGCAGACCCGGTCGGCAGGATCGCCCGTTGATGGCGAGTCGGCACGAGGGGTGCACTGCCGGCGGCCGCGGCTTGCGCTTGCTGCGGGTGCGACCTCGCATGAATCTCGCGCGAGGACGCCAGTTCGCAAGAGACCTCGTCCTGACTAGGAACTTCACTGGTCGGGGCGACAGGACTCGAACCGGCGGCTAAGTCGCTCCAAGTGGCATTTCACAAGGTGATTACATCAGCATTCGAGGTGTTCGGTCGGGCAGTTGGGGCTTATCTGGGGCAAGCTCAGGGAGCACAATCCTGCGGTGGTGTTAAAGTGTCACCGCCAGGGGCGCGATGTGCCCGCGTGGGCTGGTCGGGCTGTGTCTCGGCGTGGTCGCGCCGGCAGGGTGGCCTGGGGAGTGTGTAGCGTCAGCGGCCGTAGTGGTAGCGGCAGGCGGCGATGCGGATCTCATCATCGGCGAGTTTGTAGATCAGGCGGTGTTCGTCGGTGATGCGGCGTGACCAGTAGCCGGCGAAGTCGTGGGTGAGTGCGTCGGGTTTGCCGATGCCGTGGTTGCCATTGCGGGCGATGTCCTCGATGAGGGTGTTGATGCGTGTGTGGACGCGTCGGTCCTGGGTCTGCCACCAGAGGTAGTCCTGCCAGGCGTTCTCGTCCCAGACGAGCAGCATGGTCAGTCCCCCAGGGACTTGACCGGCGGGCGTGCGGTCGGCGAGGGTGGTGGCGAATGGGTTGCGGGCGGGTCTCCTGTGCATGCCCCATCGTGTTGCCGACGGCAACTCGGTCCGCGCTCGCTGCCTCGTAGGGGCTGTGGGGGGGTCAACGACAGGGCCTGCAGGGCCATGGGGGCAAGCTGGTGGGACACGCCAGGTGGGGCTTGCTGGGGTCGCGGTTGCCCCATGGGGCAACCGCGGCCGAAGAATGAGGCCGTCACTCACGGGCCGCTCGACGTGGGTTGTGGGGTGAGTGCTGTCGCGATTGGCAATGTGGCCTCATCTGGGTCAACGAGGCGTCACTGGGGATTCAGGATCGTCTGATGCGAATCTTCATCAGCCCGTGGCTGCTCTTCATGTTCTTTGCCTGTGCGCTATTCGTCGGTTTCGGTGTCGGCATGATTATCGAACCTTCAGCTGGCGGCCTGTACTTAGGGCTACCGACGATTATCGTGTCGGGTTGGATTTTCGTGAACTACCTCAGGCCGAACGTGTGGGTTGTTCGTCGAGGCGTGGTGCGCTGTTTGCGGTGGTCGGTGCGGGTGGCCGGTGTGGAGTGGGTGACGGTGAGTCATGGGAGTATGGCGAGTTCACCAAACCCGGGCTGGCAGGTGGTGTTGCGCAGGGCGGGCGACTTGCGGGACT
>CAWCUX010000009.1:0-152070 GCA_963798885.1 uncultured Actinomycetota bacterium
TGACCACCGCGGAAGCGGCCGCTCAGCTCGGTGTCACTGAAAGCCGCGTCCGGCAAATCATCCGCGGTAAGGCCCTGGCCGCCGAGCAGATCGACCGTAGATGGCGGATCGGCCGGCTCGACCTCGAACACTACAAAGCCGCAAGAGCGGCCTAATCAAGGAGAACCTGATGGGCCTGTACATGCAAAGCCAGCCGGAAACGCTCCGCCACCGCCAACGCGATCCGCGAGGGCCTGACCGCCGACGTGGACCGGATCCGATCCCAGCCGGGACTCAGCACCGACGCACAGCGATGCCTCGTCGCTCGCGCCTACCTCAAGGCCAAGACCGCCATGGACGAACTCCGCGGCAATACCGCCGCGGTCGCCGATGCCCGTCGACGTGCCCTGACCGCGAAGGTGTGGGGCGTCGACGACATCGCCGGAACCAACGCGGGCGACCGCGCCGCCGCGAGAGTGTGAGCTACAGGGACGCCCAGGACCGTGCCGCCGCCCTCGACCACCCGCACGACGCCATGACCCTGCTGGACACCGCGGAACGCTCGGCGACGAGTTGCTGGCCCGAGCCGTCGCCGGGCACGCCGACCAAGCTGGCTGGGACGACGTGGCCGGGGCGTACTTCGCCACGCGCCCAGCCGCGGCCGCCGCGAACGCCGAACTGCACCAGCTGACGCCAAGTCTGGCGAGCATGAGCGGCACTGACTTGTTCATGTACATGCTGCCCATGCCACCGGGTTCGAAGCGTCAAACGACTACCGGATGCAGCAGACCGCCGACGACCCGCGCTTCGCCAATCTGAGATGACGGGCGAGCCAACCAGGACGGCGACCCCGAACCGGCAGTGGCACCATGACACCATGAAGCGCATCACAGCCACATGGGTAGGTCTCCTCATCCTGGTAGCGGGGTGTTCAGGTGCGCCTCACGCGAAGACACAAGCGACAGCGACCACCGGAACGCCGACGCCCAGAGCGAGCACCTACTACACCGAGACAGCAACGGCTATCGCGGCTCAGATCAAGGGATGCACCGATATCAAGGCAGGAGATGTGGGCCAGTGTGCCGACATGGCGTCGACAGCGACGTGCAGCCTCAACGGACGCACGGTCACGATCAACTCGTGGTCCACTGTTGATGCCAGAGATGGCGTCAAGCTCATTCTCGGCGAACAAGGCTGAGGCGTACTTCGCCGAGGGTGAAGGGTGGACCGTCACCCCGACTGACGACCCAGATCTCCAGCTTCAGTTAACCAACGACGCGTCTGCCCTCCTTGCCCACGCCTTCGCAGGGAAGACGCCGCCACCTCCAGACATCCTCGGCCAGAAAGCGTCTGCTGAAGCGGTGGTGGCATCGCTTGATGGAACGATCGTCCATGTCCAGCCCTGAGTGGGACGGACGACACCCGATGCCATGGGATCAAAAGCGCCGCCCACCGTCTGAGTATCCCAACCCGCACGAGGCAGCACCCGACACGCCGCCCGCGGGCGCCCACCAGCCGAACCACTGGTCGCCGCGCTCTGGGCCGCCACGCACCAACCAACCGAGGCTTGCCTCACCTAGGGGGGTGGGGAGGGCACCCTTGCCGCCTTCCTCGCTGCGCGATGCTCCTTAGCGCGCCAATCCTGCGTCCGCCGTCCGGCTGTCTTCGGAAACACGAGGGGGGTTCGCATGCAGGTTCTGATGTGCTCAGCCGGTCATGAATGGTCGCGTCCGTCGTCGCGTGGTCGCCCGCCGGCTGCCTGTCCGGAGCATGCGACGCCGAGGTCACGGCAGGAGTCGGAGCGTCACCGCGAGTTCTATACCGCGCACCCGCGGCAGGCTACGCCGAAGCCGCCGAGGCTGACCCCGAGGAACGGTCTGAGGCGGCCCGTAGCGCTGCGCTGGCCCGCTGGGCTGCCACGACCCCGGAGGAACGCTCCGAGGCCGCGAGGCGGGCGGCGGACAAGCGTCAAGGCGAGCCGCTGACCCCTACCGACTCAGTTGAGCTGCCCGCTGTGCTTCGTCTTCACGCTCGCCCCTCGGATCGTTTCCATGGGAGAGGCCGGCGCATCCTCGTGCAGCTTCCGGGTAGCCTCGCCGATCAACTCATTGGCGCGGATGGACGTTGCGAAATCCTGCATCGAAGAGTGCTTCACCGGCCTCGATACTCGTTTTCCGGATTCCTATCTCCGCGGAACGCTCGAGACACTCGGTGACGGCGTCTCGGATGGTGGGGTCGAGTGACCGCATCAGCTGATCTACCGGGACCTGTGTCGAGTTCTTCCCGAGTGGCCATCTCTACCTCTGGGGGGAGATCCAGCCACTGCCCGCCATAGTGGCCTGTCGCCCGCGCCGCCTTGAGATACTCCGCATGCATGAGTGCAGCGACCCGCATGATCTTGGGCAGCACTTGGCCCAACTCATCCAGCGTCGCAAGCTCGAAGCGCCGCCGCTGCATGCTCAAGTCGGCCAACAGCATCTCACGGCGCGCCGTTGATGCCTCCCGACCAGCCCACCAGTTCGCCCAGATAGTGCCCCCTAACGCGAGTGCTCCACCCATGAGTGCGGCCCAGAACGTCACCATGGGGTGCAGGCTAGCCCACGCCGAAGCGGCACCCGCCCCGAGGATAGGTGCCGCTTATTTGCGTGATCGTGCAGGTGTTCAGTTGTTGCGTCCCTGCTCGATCGTCGATGGTCGCCGGGGCGAACGCCACAAAGCCGACTAGACCGGGCGGAACGTGCAGAACGCCCAGATGTTGCCCTGCGTGCTCGCGGCCGTCATCTGATCGAGCCGCCAACCGGAAGCCTCAACCTCAGCGATCCTCTCCGACCAGTCAGGCATCGCACCCGTCGTCTTCAGCAACGCCGACGAATGAAGCGATGAGACGAACACCGGCATACCAGTACGACGAGCCTCAGCAGCGTCACTGCCGAGCGTCTTCGCTCCACTCGTGAATAGACCCATGGCTGGCACGTTACGCCCGGCGGTGACCTGTGACCAGACATTCGCCAGGTGCACCCGACTATGGCACGGACCGCCGGTGCACCCGCCGCGCTTGTGCCTTGTGCGCTGTACAAACAGTGCGGGCCGGGTAGCGTGGCCCAAGCCCGCGCGAACCTGCCCGACCGGCTCGCGCGGGCACCCAGACGCCCAAGCGGCACCTCCCCATTCCGGGCGGGTGCCGCTTGTCAGTCGCGTGATCGAGCACGCGCCGGGGTCAGTGGTAGCGCCCAGGGTTGTTCTCCTCGTGCAGGCGCACGAGCGCGACCATGTCCACCCCGAGGGCCGACGCGACCCGGGCAACTTCGGTCAGGCTTGGGTCGTTGGGGTCGCCGTCGTCGTCGGGGGCGTCGGTGCCTGCCGTGATGGTCTGTGCCTGGTGCAGCGCGCCGAGGATGCCGTGAACCTGGCCGGTGATGTCGAGCACGTCGACGCCGTCGCGGTTGAAGCCGATCCACCACTCGGTGGTTGCCCTGTCGGTGTCCGGGTCGGTCCCGTCGACGCGCGACACCTGGAGGGTCGCCCTCGCCGCATTCCTGAACCCAGGTGTGCACGGTCTCGCCGCCGGCGTCGACGTGGTCGCCGTCGTGGTCCTGGCACCACGCGGGGCAGTCGGTCGGGGTGATGGTGCGGTAGTCGGTCGTGGTGGTCATGGTGAAGTCCTTCCGGATCACGCCACAAGACCTGGTGCACGTAGGGTGCACACCGGAAAATGAAAGAGGCCGTGTGACTGGTGTTTCACCTAGTCACAACGGCCTTCCTAGTGGCTCCCCCGCCTGGACTCGAACCAGGAACCCTCTGATTAACAGTCAGATGCTCTGCCAATTGAGCTACAGGGGATCAGCGCCTCAGCGCGGTGTGAACACTAGCAGAAAGCCCTTCACAACTCGTAATCGGATCGGAGTCGTTCCGTGGCCGCCACGACCAGGCGTGACACCTGCGGATCGGCCAGATCGGCACGTCCGATGGCAACCGCGTGCCACACCACCCGCTGCCCCTGGGACCCCGTGTCGACACCTGCCGGCTGACGTCGTCCCGACACCAGAACCTCGCCCCCCGGAACGCTGATCCGCTCCTCGACGAGGATCGTCGCCTGGACCCGTTCGTGGAACACCCCGGGGAGACGGCCGGGCTCGGTCAGCTTGAGCCGCTGGGTGGTTCCGTCGAGCGTCGTGACGCTGAGCCGTCCGGTCTCGCCGTCCCAGGAGCCGGAGCGCACCTCCGGCCATTCCAGCACCCTCCACGGGCCGGCGGCCCCTCCCCCGCCGACGTCACCGTCTCCGGCGTCGGGGTGGCGCAGCGCCAGGGCGTCGCGCAGCGCGACCACGGCGTCCTCCGGCCCGCGCGCACTGGCGAGGCGACGGCGACCCACCGATGCCGGTGCCTGGCCGAGGTGGTCGGCCAGTTCGGCGATCAGATCGTCATCGTGCGCGCGTCGCCAAGGCAGTCTCATGGCTCCATTGTCGCGGGCCACCCGCGGGTTCCGGCAACCCGGGCAGCGTGAACGACTCGCACTGACCCTCGACGAAGAGCTGGCGAACGTGCTCGCGGGCGCAACGGTCGATGCGCCCCAGGCTCGTGGGGGCGACGCCGAGCAGCCCCGCCAGGTCGACGTCTGCGAGGGCGGGTGCCCCGCGCAGCCCGTAACGATGGACGAGCAGGTCTCGCTCACGCGGCGGCAGTTGGTCGAGCCACCAGTCCGTACGCTCGACCGGCGCGGCCGCCGGGGTGGCCAGCGACGGGTTGTCGGGGGAACTTCCGATGTCGTCGTAGGTGCGCAGGCTTCGGGTCCAATGGGACTCGACCCATCGGACGGAGCGACCCAGCTCGCGCGCGACGGCGTCCGGGCCACTAGGAGATCCGGTCTCCTCGAGTCGGCGACGAGTCCCAATGACCACGGAGATGAAGTGCAGGCGGGACGCCGGCTCGTCGGCCGCACAACCGGCCCGCCGCGCCAGCGGCACCATCCGCCTCCGGATCCATCGGTAGGCGTGGGTGGAGAACCGCACCCCGCGCGTGTGGTCGAATCGCATGATCGCCTCAGCCAGCCCGAGACACCCCTCCTGGAACAGGTCGTCCGGATCGGCCGCCGAGTCGGCCAACTCCCGGACCGCCTGGTGCACGAGCCCGAGGTTGGCGAGCACGAACCTGTCCCGTGCCGCGTTACCGATGGCGACCAACTCGGTGAGGCCGGCCTCGTCCGCGCCGGCGGGAGGTACCGGCCGGGCGAGCGCATCGGCGGCCAGGACGCCGGCCTCGATCCGGCGGGCCAGCTCGAGTTCCTCGTCGGCACTCAGGCGGGGAATTGCCGCCCGACCGACGGATCCGCGCGGCGGCACCTTCCGCCCCGGGTACGCATCGCTGATGGGTTGTCGGCGTGTCATGGGGAGATCCTGACGCTGCACCCCGACCACGGCACGGGGCTTGCGGAACCACGGTGGACAAGCGGCCGGACAACACCTGCTCGTCCCCACCCCTCGCACGCGGGCGGACGGACTACTCGCTGCCGGCGACGCCCTGCTGCAGCTGCTTGCGGCGCATCTCGAGTTCGAGCAGGCGGGCGAACATCGCGTCGTAGTCTGACCGGTGCTCGACGGGATTGGTGCGCTGCAGACGACCCTTGAGGTCACGGATCCGGGCGGTCACCGCGATGAGCATCAGGCGCGAGGCATAGGCCGTGGCGTAGTGCTCGTCGGGCTCGCCGGGCAGGGGCTCGACCAGCAGTGCGATCTCCAACTGCTGGGCGATCTCGTCGGGCGTCGCCTCGCGGACGCCGTCGGTCCACCGGTCGGGTCTCCACGGCACCTGGCTGATCGCCGCGAACACCGCCCGGTAGGCCGGATGCGAGAAGTCGTCGGGTGTCACGCCGTCCCACTCGGTGTCGAACAGGGTGGGGTTCTGAAGCATCAGCTTGAGCGTCGAGCGCTCGGCGTCCAACTGCCGATCGGCCGGGTCGGGCCAGGGCAGCGTCGTGCCCATGAGCGAGTCGTCGGGCGTCGGGTCCGGGGTGCTCGCCGGCTCGGGGCGGGTGTGGATCCGTCGCCGGCTGCTGCGCGACACCTCCTGGCGCACTTCGTCGATGTCCATGCCGAGCATCGACGCCAGTTCGCGCAGGTACTGGTTGACGAGCGAGCTGTCACGGATGCTGCCGACCAGCGGCGCGGCCTGCCGCAGCGCCGCCAGGCGTCCGTCGCCACGGTCGAGGTCGTGCTGCGACAGGACGTTTCCCATCACGAACTGGTACAGCGGGATCCGCCGCGCGACCAGCTCACGCACGGCGGCGTCACCGTGCTGCAGTCGCAGGTCGCAGGGGTCCAGGCCGGTGGGCTCGACGGCCACGTAGGTCTGGGTGATGAAGTTCTGGTCGCCGTTGAACACCTTGATCGCCGCGTTCTGGCCGGCCTGGTCTCCGTCGAAGGTGAAGATCACCTCACCGTTGAACACGTCGTGGTTGCCCATGAGACGTTGCAGCAGGCGCGCGTGGTCGTCACCGAACGCGGTGCCGCAGCTCGCCACCGCCGTGTCGACGCCCGCGATGTGGGCAGCCATCACGTCGGTGTAGCCCTCGACCACCACCGCCTGGGACTTGCGGCCGATGTTCTGCCGGGCGAGGTCGAGGCCGTAGAGCGCCTGCGACTTCTTGTAGACGACGGTCTCGGGGGTGTTGATGTACTTGGCCGGGATCCGGTCGTCGTCGAACAGCTTGCGGGCACCGAACCCGAGCACGGCCCGACCGGAATCCTTGATCGGCCACAGCACCCGGCCCTGGAAGAAGTCGTAGCCCGCCTCCCGGATCAGGCCGGCACGCACCAGCTCGGCGTCGCTGAAGCCGCGGCCGTTGAGGTGCTGCTTCAGCGCGCGTCCGGACGTGGGCGCATAGCCGACCCCGAAGTGCTCGGCGGCGTCCCGGTCGAACCCGCGTCCGGCGAGGAACTGGCGTCCGGGCAACCCGTCGGGGGCGGCCAGTTGCGCCATGAAGAACTCGTGGGCGGCCTGGTTCGCCTCGAGGATCCGGATCCGCGACGGCCCGCTCGCCGTGCGCTGGCCGTCGTCGCTGATCCGCAACTGGACGCCGACCCGGTCGGCGAGTTGCTGCACCGCCTCGGTGAAGGTGAGGTTGTTGACCTTCTCGAGGAAGGTGATGACGTCGCCACCCTCGCCACAGCCGAAGCAGTAGAACAACCCGCGGGAGGGAGTCACCTGGAAACTGGGCGTCTTCTCGTCGTGGAAGGGACACAGGCCCACCATCGACCCACCACCGGAACGCCTCAACGTCAGGTACGACGAGACGACCTCGTCGATCCGGGCCCGCTCGCGGACGAGCGCGATGTCTTCATCGTTGATCCGCCCGGCCATGGGGAGGAGTTTACGCATCGCCCGAACCGGGCCACGCCGCCCTCAGCCGGCGCCGGCAGCCCGGCTCGATGCCCGGCAGATTCGACAGGAATCCGCCGACCGGATCGGGCAGCCAGTCGGGCAGTCCGGCCACCGCCGCCACCGCGTACCACGTGGCGAGGATGCCGCCGAGGCTCACCCATCCGACCCGGCGCTTCGTGCGGCGGTCGAGCCCCCGGAACCGGGCGACCAGGCGCTTGAACCAGTCCATCAGCCGCTTCGCCCAGGCGAACTCCGACGCCCAGACCGCCAGCCCGAGGATGAACAGCGGAATGCCCCCGGGGCCGGGCAGCCAACCGGTGAGCGCGGCGGCGATCATCAGCAGCGCCCCGAGCACGCCCACCCCGATGCGGTACCAGAACAGGCTGTAGGGGTTCCGGCGGATCTTCGCCCGCCACCGGAAACGGTCACCGTCATCGGCTGTGCGCAACACGTGGTGCTGCTCGTCGAACTCGTGCAGCGCCTCCTCGACGTGGTCGAGCACGCCCTCGTCGTCCGGGCCGTGGCTCGGACGGCGATGCTCGCGCTGGCTGCTCATCCTTCCACTCTGGCAGACGGGCAGCCTCGATCATGGGCGGGGTGACCCGGATTCGACCCCGGCGCGGGGCACGCGGGGCGGCGGGCCGATCGGGGCGGCAGCCAGCCGGGACGCCGGCCCGATGCCGTTAGGCTGCCGAGGTGACTGTTGAGCCCACCTGGCACCTCGCGATCGCTCTCGTGCTCCTCCTCGCCCTGGCGGTCGCCGCGTCCGTCGTGGCCCGGCTGGGCGTGCAGCGCACGATGGTCGTGGGCGGCGGTGCGCGCGATCCTGCAGTTGGGCGCCGTGTCGGTCATCATCGTCGCCGCCGTCACCCACCTCTCTACGCGATCGCGTTCGCGGTGCTGATGTTCGCCATCGGGGTGCGCACCACCGCGCAACGCACCGGGGTCGGTGGAGCGTGGCCATGGTCGGCGCTGGCGATGGGCTGCGGGGTGGTGCCCGGTGCTGATCATCGTGTTCGGGTCGGGCACCGCGCCACTCAGCGGCATGGCGGTGGTGCCACTCGCCGGCATCATCATCGGCAACATGATGACCGCCCACACGCTGGTCGGACGGCGCGAGTTCGCCGCACTCCGCGACGGCGTCACCATCTACGAGGCGGCGCTGGCGATCGGGCTGCCGCGCCACGAGGCGATCCGGCTGACCACCGAGATCTCGGTGCCGAAGCCCTGTACCCGAACCTCGACGCCACCCGCACGGTGGGGCTGGTGACGCTGCCGGGGGCGTTCATCGGCGTGCTGCTCGGCGGCGGGTCACCGCTGCAGGCCGGTGCCGCGCAGGTGCTCGTGCTCATCGGCATCATGGCCGGCCAGGCGGTGGTCGTGGGGGTCGCCCACCGGCTGATGATGGCCGGACGGCTGATGCCCGCCGATCTGCGGGCCCGGTTGCGGCCCTGACCGCGGCGCTGGGTCGGCCCAGCCGATCGCCCGCGGCAGCCGGGCACAGGCCAGCCGAGCAGGTCGACGGCCTGCGTCGAACGCGAACCGGTCGGTCATCCCACCGACATAGCTGACCGACGCCGATGACCGGGTCCTCGGCGTCGCGATGGTCGTCCGGCAGCAGGCCGGGGTGGCGCAGGTAGTGGCGCACCAGCGCGTCGAGCACCTCGACGACGAGCCCGCGACTGGGCGAACGACTCGGGCCGGGTGTAGATGCGCTCGTAGTTGAACGCCCGCAGCGCGGCCAGTGCACCGGCCGTGCCGGGGTCCATGCCGACCCGGCCCGTCGCGCAGGTCGGTGCCGACGACGGCCCGGATGAACACGCCCAATTGGTCGACGCCGGGTGCCGCCGGCGACGTCGACGATCTCATCGGGCAGGTCGCTCGGCGTCGACGATGCCGGCGTGCACGGCGTCCTCGAGGTCGTGCGCGCAGTAGGCGATCCGGTCGCTCCACGAGACGATCTCGCCCTCGATGCTCGCCGGGGCGGGCCGCGACCACGAGTGGTTGCGGATCCCGTCGAGGGTCTCGCGGCAGAGGTTGAGCGGGGCGAGCACGACGTCGGCGCCCCACGGGCCGTGGTCGTAGCCGCCCGGGGACGAAGCGGTCGAACGCGTCCTCGGACGCGTGACCGCCGGGGCCGTGGCCGCAGTCGTGGCCGAGCGCGATCGCCTCGGTGAGGGCCACGTTGGCACCGACCCCCGGGCGATCGAGGTGGCCACCTGGGCGACCTCGAGGGCGTGCGTGAGCCGGGTGCGCTCGTGGTCGCGCGGGTGCACGACGACCTGGGTCTTGCCGGCCAGCCGGCGGAACGCGGCGCGAGTGCACGATCCGGTCGCGGTCGCGCTCGAAGCAGGTGCGCTCGGGGTCGGGCTCCTCCTCGCGGGCCGATGTCCGGCGCCGTGGGACGACGTCGCGCCTGCGCGCAGGGTCGCCGCCTCCCGCTCCTCGCGGGCGATCCGGCCGATGGGCTCGCCGGGGGCGATCCGCGGGTGCGGTGTCACGATGGGCGACGACCTGCTCCTCGAGGCCATGGCCGTGCATCGTCGTGGCCCAGGCACTGGCCCGGGGCGTCGGGGCGGCGTCCACCTCAGCCGCCCGAGACGTCGAGCTCGGCGTCCGCAGGTCGATCGGGCGCCGCCGGTGTCGTCGAGCCAGCCCTCTGGCATGACCACCTTGTGCCGCGGGCTGCCCTGGCGGCCGCGGGGACGGCCCAACTCCCGCTCGGGGAACTCCGGCATCGGCGTCGAGGGTGGCGAGCAGCGCGTCGAGCTCGTCGAACTAGGAGATCATCGCCAGCGCGTGCCGGGTCTCCCCGTCCACCGGGAACCCCTTGAAATACCAGGCCATGTGCTTGCGCAGATCGGTGAGCCCGTGCCGCTCGCCCATGATCCCGGCGAGCAGCTCGCCGTGTCGTCGCACCACCGCCGCCACCTCACCGAGGGTGGGCGTGGCACGGCTCTCGCGTCCCGCGAACGCGTCGGCGAGGTCACGGAACAGCCAGGGACGCCCGAGGCAGCCGCGGCCGACGACGACCCCTGCGCAACCGGTCTCGCGGGCCATCCGGACGGCGTCGTCCGCCTCCCAGATGTCGCCGTTGCCGAGCACCGGGATGTCGACGATCCCCGCGAGGTCGGCGATGGTCGACCAGTCGGCGTGCCCCGAGTAGCTCTGCGCCACCGTCCGCCCGTGCAGGCGCGATCGCCGCGCACCCGGCGTCCTGCGCGATCCGGCCGGCGTCGCGGTAGGTGATGTGGTCGTCGTCGATGCCGACGCTGGTCTTCATCGTGACCGGTACGCCGTGGGCATCCGCCGCGCGCACCGCGGCCTCGAGAATCGCCCGCAGCCGGTCACGCTTCCAGGGCAGCACCCCTCCCCCACCCTTGCGGGTGACCTTGGGCACGGGGCAGCCGAAATTGAGGTCGACGTGGTCGACGCCGTAGCGCTCGATGAGCACCGTCGTGGCCTCCCCCACCACGGACGGGTCGACCCCGTACAGCTGCACCGACCGGTAGGTCTCATTCGGAGCGAACCGCACCATCGCGTCAGTCTTGGGGTCACCTTCGACCAGGCCCCGCGAGGTGATCATCTCGCACACGTAGAGCCCGGCCCCCTGCTCGGCGCACAGCTGTCGGTAGGCCGCGTTGGTGATCCCGGCCATCGGCGCCAGCACCACGGGAGTGTCGACGACCACCGCATCGGCCCGACTCGGAGCGCTGAGGCGCAGCGGGGGCATCAGCGGGCTCATGGCACTCCGTTCGGTCGGTTCCGCGGGCGGTCATCGGCTGTCCACTCTATCGAGTCGACGGCTGCGGGCCGTCGCCCGGCCGCGGCCCGCCGAGGGCCCCCGAATCCGCCGGTCCGCTGTGGACACACGACAATCAGCGCCGCGTCGTAGCGGCATGGGATGGCCCGCCATTGGCCGATTCCCACAACGGCCCCGAAACGACATTGTGGATGGGATGGCGCGCGCAACGGCGCGGGTGCGGTTATGTTGACACAATCCGATATCCCGAACCTCCAGGACGTTCTGTGTTCAAGCGAGTCGCCATCATCAACCGTGGTGAGGCCGCGATCCGGCTCATCCACGCCGTTCGTGACCTCAACGCCGAGCGAGCCGGTCAGCAGATAGAGACCGTCGCCCTGCACACCGAGGGCGAGACCAACGCCATGTTCGTCCGCGAGAGCGACCACGCGGTGAATCTCGGGCCCGCTTCGGCGCGCCCCTACCTCGACTACGCCGTGCTCGAACGGGCACTGGTCAGCAGCGGTGCCGACGCCGCCTGGGTCGGGTGGGGTTTCGTCGCCGAGGACCCGGGCTTCGCCGATCTGTGCGAACGGATCGGGGTGACGTTCATCGGTCCGAGCGCCGAGGCCATGCGCCAGTTGGGCGACAAGATCGGCTCGAAACTCATCGCAGAATCGGTCGGCGTCCCGGTGGCGCCGTGGAGCCGCGGCGACGTCGCGACCGTCGACGACGCCCTCGAGGCCGCCCGCCGGATCGGCTACCCCCTGATGCTCAAGGCCACCGCCGGCGGCGGCGGGCGCGGCATCCAGAAGGTGACATCTGACGCCGAACTGACCGACGTGTTCGACCGCACCCGTGGCGAGGCGCAGCGGGCGTTCGGGTCGGGGGTCGTGTTCCTCGAGAAGCTCGTGACCGGCGCGCGGCACGTCGAGGTGCAGGTGATCGCCGACGGGTTCGGCACCGCCTGGGCCCTCGGCGTGCGCGACTGCACCATCCAGCGGCGCAACCAGAAGGTCATCGAGGAGTCGGCGTCGCCGCTGCTGTCGCCCGAGCGGGTGGCCGAGGTGAAGACGAGCGCCGAGCGGCTCGCGGTGAAGGTGGGCTACAGCGGGGCGTGCACCGTCGAGTTCCTCTACCAGCCCGACGACGACCAGTTCGCCTTCCTCGAGGTGAACACCCGGCTGCAGGTCGAGCATCCGATCACCGAGGCGACGACCCGTACCGACCTCGTGAAGCTGCAACTGCACGTCGCCTCGGGGGGCCGGCTCACCGGCGAGCGACCCGCCGAGATCGGGCATGCGGTCGAGGCGCGGCTGAACGCCGAGGATCCCGACCGAGACTTCGCCCCCGCGCCCGGCCACATCCAGCGGCTCGTACTGCCCCAGGGCCCAGGCATCCGGGTCGACACCGGCGTGGCCGAGGGCGACACCATCCCCGCCGACTTCGACTCGATGATCGCCAAGATCATCGCCTTCGGCGCCGACCGCGAGGAGGCGCTCGCCCGGCTGCGTCGGGCGATGGCCGAAACGTCGGTGGTCATCGAGGGCGGCGCCACGAACAAGAGCTTCATCCTCGATCTGCTGAGCCAGTCCGAGGTCGTCGACGGCAGCGGCCCGGCGGGCTGGGCCGACACCGGCTGGATCGACCGGGTCCGCGCCGAAGGACGCCTGCAGAACACCCGGTACGCCGGCGCGGCGCTGGTCGTGGCCGGCGTCCAGGCCTACCAGGACGCCGAGGCGATCGAGCGCGCGCGGTTCCTCGACACCGCCCGCAGGGGCCGGCCGGTCGCCGCCCACGACGTCGGCCGCCCCGTCGAGCTCAAGCTGCGAGGCGGCGGGTCACACGGTTCAGGTGTTGCGCACGGCGCCCCAGGAGTACGCGGTCACCCTCGGGTCGGGCGATGAAGCCGTCACCGTCGAGGCACGGTTCACCCGTGTCGACGAGTTCACCGGGCGGCTGTCGATGGGAGGACGCACCCACCGCGTCGTGTTCGGGAGCCCCGGACCGGTGCAGATGATCGAGATCGACGGGATCGCCCATCGGGTGAGCCGCGACGAGGGCGGCGTGCTGCGCTCCCAGGCGCCCGCGCTCGTCGTCGCGACGCCCGTCGAGGTCGGTGACGAGGTGGCCGCGGGCGACCGGGTCGTCGTGCTCGAGAGCATGAAGATGGAGACGATCATCACCGCGCCGTTCGCGGCCCGGGTGCGTGAGGTCTCGGTGCGGGCCGGCAGCCAGGTGGAAACCGGGGCGCCGCTGGCCCGGCTCGAACCGCTCGACGACCGGGCCGAGACGTCCCGGGCCGGCGACATGGTCGACCTCGACCTGCCCGACGACGTCACCGGCCCCGCCGCCGGCGACGGCCCGTTGGCCCAGTTGCGCTCGGTGATCCTCGGCTTCGACACCGACCCCTCCAACCCTGCGGGGCCGCTGACGCGGTATCTCGACTCTCGTCCCGCCGACGGGTCGAGCGTGGCCGCCGAGGCCGAACTGCTCGACATGTTCGCCGACATCGCCGAATTGAGCCGCAACCAGCCGGCCGGGGCCGACGCCGACCTCGACTCGCGGGTGCACTCGGCCCGCGAATACTTCCAGCGATACCTGCACAGCCTCGACATCGAACGCGAGCAGCTGCCCGCCGACTTCGCCGACCGCCTCACCCGGGTGCTGTCCCATTACGGCGTCAGTTCCCTCGACCCGTCCGACGAACTCCACCAGGCGATCTTCCGACTGTTCCTGCTGCAGCAGCGGTGGACACCGGGCGTGTCGATCGTCACCGGACTGCTCCAGCGCTGGAGCGCCGAGTCGCGCCCGGCCCGGCTCGGCACCGCGGTGCGCCACGTGCTGGAGCGACTCACCGTGGCCACCCAGCGGCGGTTCCCGACCATCGGCGACCTCGCCAGGTCGATCCGTTACTACTGGTTCGACCGCCCGGCCGTCGAGGCGGAGCAGGCCGCGTCCCTCGCCCAGGTGCCAGAACTGCTCGGTCACCTTCGGACGTTGCCCGACGGCCCCGCCCGGCGTGCGGTCGTCGAGGAGCTGGTCGGCGCGCCGGATCGGCTCGTCGGTTTCCTCTCGCACTCCGCGGGCGACGGTGCGCCCAGCGACGAACCTCTGCTGTCGATCCTGGCCGAGCGGCACTACCGCGGCTACGGGCTGGCCGACGTACGCGACCTCCCGTTGCCGGGCGGGGCGATGGTGACGGCGACCTACACCATGTTCGAGCGTCCGACCCGACTGGTGTCGGCCGTCGCCGCACTCGACCGGTTCCTCGCCGGCGACGAACTCATCGAGCAGCTCGGCGCCGAGATCGACGGCCGGACGGACGGTCGCGACGTGGTGCTCGACCTCTACCTGACCACCCCGAGAGTCGACGACGACGCCGACACCCAGGGTGCCGCGCTCGCGACCGCCCTGGCCACGATGCCGTTCTTCGGCACCGTGCGCCGTGTCGCCGTCGCCGTGCTGCAGGTCGAGCACGGTCACGTGCGCTACTTCACCTTCCGGCCCGGCAGCGACGGGCGCGCGCACGAAGACCGGGTCAGCCGCGGCGTCCACCCCATGGTCGCGCGCCAACTCAACCTGTGGCGGCTGTCGACCTTCGACCTGCACCGGCTCGACGCACCCCGCAACATCCTGCTGCTCGAGGCCACGGCGAAGACGAATCCCGACGACCAGCGGCTGGTCGCGCTCGCCCAGGTGCGGCGGCTGTCGATCGTGCGCGACGCGCAGGGACAGGTGTCGGGGCTGCCGAACCTGGAACGTGCCCTGGTCAACGCCGTCGACGCGGTGCGGCGCACCCGCGCCGCCGCCGGACCCCGTAGACAACTCGATCACAACCATGTGTGGATCCACGTGTGGGGCGAATTCGATCTCGACCTTCGCGGGCTCACCAACATCGAGCGGTCGCTCGCCCCGATCACGGCCGACGCCGGAATCACCGAGGTGTGCATCCAGTCGGTGGTGACCCGGCCCGGCCACGACCAGGCGGTGCCCACGGTGGTGCGTTTCAGCCACCAACCCGGCTTCGGCGTCCGGTTCCAGATCGAGGATCCGCCCACCGAGCCGGTCTGGCGGGGGTGAGCCGATACGACGAACAGGTGCTGCGGGCACGCCGTCGCGGGCTCGTCTACCCCTACGAACTGTTCGGCCTGGTCAGCAGCTCCCGCGGCACCGCCCAGGAACTCGACCTCGACGACACCGGGCGCCTCGTGCCCGTCGACCGCGAGCCGGGGCGCAACACCGCCGGCATCATCTGCGCCGACGTGTCGACCCCAACACCCACCCACCCCGAAGGGGTGCGCCGGGTCGTCATCTTCGGCGACCCGCTCAAGGCGCTCGGCTCGATCGGGCGCGAGGAGGCCGCCCGGATCGTCGCCGCGATCGACCTCGCCGAGAACCTCCAGGTTCCGCTCGACTGGTTCACTCTGTCGTCCGGCGCGCGGATCGCCATGGACTCGGGCACCGAGAACATGGACGCCGTCGCGTGGGCACTCAAGCGGATCGTGGGCTTCACCCAGGCCGGCGGTGAGATCAACGTGATCGTCGCCGGCATCAACGTGGGGGCCCAGCCCTACTGGAACGCCGAAGCGACGATGCTCATGCACACCAAGGGCATCCTCGTGATGACGCCCGACAGCGCCATGGTGCTCACCGGAAAGCAGTCGCTCGACTTCTCCGGCGGCGTGTCGGCCGAGGACAACTTCGGCATCGGCGGATACGACCGCGTCATGGGCCCCAACGGGCAGGCGCAGTACTGGGCGAAGGATCTCGCCGGGGCCCAGGCCATCCTCATGCGTCACTACGAACACACCTACGTGCACCCGGGTGAGGCACGACCCCGCGACGTCGCGACCGCCGACCCCGACGACCGCGACATCTCCTCCGCACCCCACACGCTCGACGGCAGCGACTTCACGACCGTGGGAGAGATTTTCTCCGCGGCCAAGAACCCCGACCGCAAGAAGCCGTTCGACATCCGTACGGTCATGCGCGCGGTCGCCGATTCCGACCACGACCCCTTGGAGCGGTGGGCGGGGATGGCCGACGCCGACACCGCGGTGGTGTTCGACACCACGATCGGCGCCATGCCGATCACCATGATCGGTATCGAGTCGCGGTCGATCCAGCGTCCGGGCTATCTCCCGGCCGACGGACCCGACACGTTCACCGCGGGCACCCTGTTCCCCCGCTCGTCGAAGAAGACCGCACGGGCCATCAACGCGGCCAGCGGCAACCGGCCGCTGGTCGTGCTGGCCAACCTCTCGGGGTTCGACGGATCACCCGAGTCGATGCGCCAACTGCAACTCGAATACGGTGCCGAGATCGGCCGGGCGATCGTCAACTTCCGTGGACCGATCGTGTTCGTTGTCATCTCGCGCTACCACGGCGGGGCGTTCGTCGTGTTCTCCAAGTCGCTCAACCCGAGGATGACGGTGCTGGCGCTGGAGGGCTCGCACGCGTCGGTGATCGGGGGTGCGCCCGCCGCGGCGGTCGTGTTCTCCCGGGAGGTCACCCGTCGCACGGAGGCCGACCCGCGCGTCGCCGCGCTGAGGGAGGCGGCCGGGAAGGCGCCGGACGCCCAGCGGGCGGCCGTTCGTGCCGAGCTCGCCGACCTGCGCCAGAGCGTCCGCGCGGAGACCATCTCGGCCCTGGCGGCGGAGTTCGACGCCATCCACAACATCCAGCGCGCGGTCGAGGTCGGGTCGGTCGACGAGGTGGTCAGCGTCGCCGGGTTGCGGCCGCGGATCATCTCGACCCTGCGCGCCGCCCGCTGACGGTTCACGACACCGCGACGCTCCCTCGGTCGCGAATCCCCGGGCAGCGTCTCGCCTCATCTGGCACACGGGCATAGCATCGGGTTATGAGCGTCGATTCCGCTGGCACTGAGGTCGCCGTCCGGGTGCTCCAACCCGGTGACGAATCGCTGGTCGAGGCCGCCGTGCGGCATCTGGGGCACAGTCCCACCGCGAACGCGGCCGAGGTGTTTCTGCGCGACTCATCGGTCGTCGCGGTGGGCGCCTTCGCCGGCGATCAGATCGTGGGATTCGCCTACGGATACGTGCTCAGCCGGCCCGACGATGCCCCGATGGCGAATCTCTACGTGTTGGAGGTCTGGCCCGATTATCAGCGCAAGGGAGTGGGATCGCGCCTGATCAGCACCTTCCGGCACGAAGTCGGCCGGGTGTCGAAGCTGTGGCTCGTGTCACCCGACAGCGCTGTCGCCGCGGGCTTCTACGGCTCGCTGGGAGCGCATCATGAGCGGTCCGACACCGTCTACGAGTTCCCGCACGAATGATGCACCCGATACTCGGCGGCCACGTGCGGTGCCGTTGGGCCACCGTCCCTCCACCCACCGGGGCATTCCGCCTGACAAGCACCCGCCCGAGTCGCGGGCTGCACCGCCGCTGCCGTGCCGGCCTCGTGAGTCGGCGACACGGCGGCTCGACTCATCCGGGCCAATAGTCGGGCCACAGGTGGGGCACGTCGCGCACGAACGCCCGCACCAGCAGTTCCGAGCCCTCGATGGCCGAGATCTCCCCCGCCGCCACCCGGCGACGGATGTGATCGCGGATCTCGCGTACGGCGGGCGAGCGCTTCACGGCCCCGAGAATGTCCTCCTCGACCAGTGCCCCGAGCCACTCGAGCTGCTGCTCGCGGCGACGCTTCTCGAGCCCGCCGGAGGCATCGAGCGCGGCACGGTGGTCGAGCACGGCCTGCCACACCTCACCGAGTCCACGACCGGTGAACGCGGAACTCGTGAGCACCGGGGGGCGCCGCGCGTGCGGGTCGGACGAGATGAGCTTCATCGCGGTCCGCAGTTCCCGTGCCGCCACCCGCGCCTCACCCTCGTGCTCGCCGTCGGCCTTGTTCACCGTGATGACATCGGCCAGTTCGAGGATTCCCCGTTTGATGCCCTGCAGCTGGTCACCGGCCCGGGCCAGGGTGATGAGCAGGAACGTGTCGACCATGCCGGCCACCGTGACCTCGGACTGGCCGACCCCGACGGTCTCGACCAACACGGTGTCGAAGCCGGCCGCCTCGACGACGATCATCGACTCGCGGGTGGCCCGCGCCACGCCTCCGAGCTGGCCGCCACTGGGTGACGGGCGTACGAACGCGTGCTCAGACGCCGCGAGCCGGGCCATCCGCGTGCGGTCTCCGAGGATCGAGCCCCCGGTGCGGGAACTCGACGGGTCGACCGCGAGCACCGCGACCCGGTGACCCTGGTCGATCAGCCGGGTGCCCAGCGCGTCGATGAACGTCGACTTGCCGGCCCCCGGCACGCCGGTGATCCCCACGCGCACGGAGTTGCCCGAGTGCGGGCGAAGCAGCCGGACCAGTTCGCGGGCCTGCAGATGGTGGGTGGGATTGGTCGACTCGACCAGGGTGATGGCGCGGGCGATGAGCGGCCGCTTGGCCTCGAGGACTCCCTCGGCGAGTTCAGCGGCCCCCATCCGAGGTCGTCGTGACGGCTCGGTCACCGGCATCACTCCTGGTCGTCGAGTTGGTCACGCAGCTTCTGGAGCAGTTCCACCGCCGCGTCGGGGATGACCGTGCCCGGCGGGTAGATGGCGTCGGCCCCCTTGGCGTACAACTCCTCGAAGTCCTGCGACGGGATCACCCCACCCACGACGATCATCATGTCGGGCCGCCCGAGCTGATCGAGTTCCGCGCGCAGGGCCGGCACCAGGGTGAGGTGCCCGGCCGCCAGCGAGGAGACCCCCACGACGTGCACGTCGGCCTCGATGGCCTGGCGCGCCACCTCGCCGGGGGTCTGGAACAGCGGGCCGACGTCGACGTCGAAGCCGAGGTCGGCGAATGCGGTGGAGATGACCTTCTGCCCCCGGTCGTGGCCGTCCTGGCCCATCTTCGCCACGAGGATCCGCGGGCGGCGTCCCTCGACGGCCTCGAACTCCTCGACCAGCCGACGGGCGCTCTTCACCTGTCCCTGGTCGTCGCCGGCCTCGCTGCGGTACACACCACTGATGGTACGGATCTGCGCGGTGAAGCGGCCGAAGACCTTCTCGAGCGCGTCGCTGATCTCGCCGACGGTGGCCTTGTGGCGGGCCGCGTCGATCGACAGCTTGAGCAGGTTGCGGTCGGGGTCGGTCGGGTCGGGGTTGGCCGCTGCCCAGGTGAGCTTCTCGAGGGACGCCGCGCACGCATCGGCATCGCGGTCGGCCCGGAGCCGTTCGAGCTTGGCGATCTGCTCGGTGCGGACCTTGGCGTTGTCGACCTTCAGCACCTCGGGCGGCGCATCGTCGTCGACGAGGTACTTGTTGACGCCGATGAGTGGCTGACGACCGGAGTCGATCCGGGCCTGGGTGCGGGCGGCAGCTTCCTCGATCCGCATCTTGGGGATTCCCGCCTCGATCGCCCGGGCCATGCCACCGGCGGCCTCGACCTCCTGGATGAGGTTCCACCCGCTGCGCGCCAGGTCGTAGGTGAGCCGCTCGACATAGGCCGAGCCGGCCCACGGGTCGACCACGCGGGTGGTGCCCGACTCCTGCTGGATCAGCAGCTGGGTGTTGCGCGCGATCCGGGCGGAGAAGTCGGTGGGCAGGGCGATGGCCTCGTCGAGCGCGTTGGTGTGCAGCGACTGGGTGTGGCCCTGGGTGGCGGCCATGGCCTCGAGGCAGGTGCGCATCACGTTGTTGTAGACGTCCTGCGCGGTCAGCGACCAGCCGGAGGTCTGGGAGTGGGTGCGCAACGACATCGACTTGGGGTTCGAGGGTCCGAACTGCTGGACGAGCTTGGCCCACAGCAGCCGGGCCGCCCGCATCTTGGCGACCTCCATGAAGAAGTTCATGCCGATCGCCCAGAAGAAGCTCAGACGCGGCGCGAACTGGTCGACCTTGAGCCCCACCGACTCGCCGGCCCGGATGTATTCGACGCCGTCGGCGAGCGTGTAGGCCATCTCGATGTCGGCGGTGGCCCCGGCCTCCTGCATGTGATAACCCGAGATCGAGATCGAGTTGAACTTCGGCATGTTCGCGCTGGTGAACGAGAAGATGTCGGAGATGATCCGCATCGAGGGCAGGGGCGGGTAGATGTAGGTGTTGCGGACCATGAACTCCTTGAGGATGTCGTTCTGGATGGTGCCGGCCAACTGCGCGGGCTGCACCCCCTGCTCCTCGGCCGCCACGACGTACAGGGCGAGCACCGGCAGCACGGCACCGTTCATCGTCATCGACACCGACATCTGGTCGAGCGGGATGCCATCGAACAGCTGGCGCATGTCGAGGATCGAGTCGATCGCCACGCCCGCCATGCCGACGTCGCCGGTGACCCGGGGGTGGTCGGAGTCGTAACCGCGGTGGGTGGCGAGGTCGAACGCGATCGACAGGCCCTTCTGGCCGGCGGCCAGGTTGCGGCGGTAGAAGGCGTTCGACTCCTCGGCGGTGGAGAACCCGGCGTACTGGCGGATCGTCCACGGCTGGTTGACGTACATGGTCGCGTAGGGGCCATGCAGGAACGGCGGGATGCCGGCCGCGTAGCTGTGCAGGAAGTCGACGCCCTCGAGGGAGTCGGCCGCGAACAGCGGGGGCACCAGGATGTGCTCGGGGGTCTGCCAGCCCTCGGTGAAGCGGCCCTGGGAGTTCTTCACCGCCTCGAACAGGGACGCCGCGTCGGCCGGCACGGTGGCCTCGCCGAGCGGAATGTCGTCGAATCGTGGAACGCTGGTCACTTCGCTGCTCCCAACCGGTCGAGGGTGGCGGTGAGGAATCCGACCACGTCCATGCCGTCGAACACCTCGCCGTCGATGAGGTCGTCGGCCTCCGCCGAGCCGGTCTCGGCCCGGCGTCCGGCGATGTGGACTGTTTGCACGCCCGCCGTCTTGAGCGCCCGGGCGACGTCGATGGCCTGGGCGGCGTACACCTTCGCCGAGGAGCAGAGGATGACCATCCGCGCTCCCGCGGCGCTCACCCGGGCGACGATCTCGTCGGGCGTGCCGCCCTCACTCTCGGGGATCGACAGCCCTCCCACCAGGCACAGGTTGCTGGTGAACTGTTCGCGGGCGCCGAAGTCTCGGCGCTCACCAAGACAGGCGAGGAACACCGTGTTGTCGGACGCCGCCGACGCCCGGTCGCGCAGCGCCTCGAACACCTCGCTGTCGCGATGGGGTGCCAGCCCGGCGGCGGGCGCCGTCTCGGGCCGGGGTCGCACGGCGACGTCGCGCTCGGAACTGAGCGGGAAGGTGCTGACCCCCGTGATCGGTTGCTTGCGGGTGGCCAGCCGCTTGGCGCGCTCGGTCGCGGTGGCGGCGATCTGGTCGCGGACCGCTCCGGTGACGACGACCGCGCTCATACCACCGGCCTTCTCGAGTGCCTGGAACTTCGCCCAGGCCTTGACGGCCACCTGATCGGTGAGCTGCTCGACGTAGTAGGAGCCGCCGGCCGGATCGTTGACCCGGCCGATGTTCGACTCCTCCATGGCGACGAGCTGAGTGTTGCGTGCGAAGCGCCGCGACGCCTTGGTGGGCAGCCCGTGGGCGGCGTCGAAAGGCAGCACGGTGACGATCTCGGCGTCTCCGACCGCCGCGGAGAACGCGGCGATGGTGCCCCGCAGCAGGTTGACGTAGGGGTCGTCGCGGGTGATCATCCGCCAACTGGTGACCGCGTGGGTGACGGCGCCACGCTGGGCTTCTGGAACGTCGAGCACCTCGAGCACCCGCGCCCAGAGCCGCCGCAGCGCGCGGAACTTGGCGATCGTCGTGAACTGGTCGTCGGTGGCCGCCATTCGGAACAGGATCTGGCGAGCGGCGTCGGTGGGACCGACCCCCGCCTCGGCGAGGTCGCGCAGGTATTCGACGCCGGTGGCGATGGCATAGGCGACCTCGTCGACGTCGCCGGCCCCGGCGTTGTGCAGGGCGAGCGTGTCGACGACGAGCGCCCGGGCCTTCGGGAACTCCCGTCGCGCCCGCTCGACCCAGACCCGATGCAGGGACAGATCGGGAGTGGTGCCGTTGAGCACCGCGAGGCTCATCGCGTCGAGACCGAGATTGCCCACCACCTCGTCGGCCGCACCACTGGCCCGCCAGAAGTCTGCCAGCGCGTGGGCGGCCGTCTCCTGATCGGTGCGGCTCGACACGCGGAGGGGCGCGAGGGCGGGTTCGACCCCGGCGAGCGCCCCCGCGAGGTCGGCCGGCTGGACCGCGTCGGGGTCGACGCGTACCCAGATGCTCGTGACCCCGTTGGTGAGGTCGCGCAGGATCTCGGCGTTGGTGAACGCGACATCGGGATCTTCGTGCAGGGCCGCGGCGTCCCAGCCGGCCATCTCGCCCGACTTGACCTTGTTGCCGCGGGTGAAGGGCATCACGCCGGGGTAGCCGAGCGGCTGGTCGGTATCGACGTACAAGGGCTCGATCGTGAGGCCGTCGACGGTGGTGGTTCGCAGGCGGCCCATCGCCTGTTCGAGGGTGAGTTCCTTACCAGGTGGACGTCGCCGGTTGAGGACCTTGAGGACCTCGGTCTCCCACTGTTCCCGCGTGGGTCGGGCGAAGTCACCGGCCAATGACAGCGGTGATTCGGTCATGGCTCAACGCTACCGGTGGGCCCGCCCGCGCGGGCCAGGGGGGTCAGGTTTCCGATAGCCCTGCGACAAGGAAATACAGTGCAGCACACCCCTGGGGGCATGGCCTCAGCGGCGGCGCTTGCGGGTCCCCCGGGCCCGGCCGGCGAACCGCTCCCGGACGCCGTCGAGGGTGCCTTCGCCGTAGACCGGAACGGTCCACCCGAACACGTGGGCGCCGAGCGCCAACCCCGCCCCGACGACCGTCGCGACGATCAGACCGACCGGACTCGACCACCCCAACCCGTGCGCGGCCACGACGATGCCGGCCGACAGCATCGCCGGAATGGCGTAGAGCTTGTTGCCGCCGAAGATCGCCGGCACCCGGCCCACGGCGATGTCACGGATCGACCCGCCCCCCACGGCGGTGGTGAGGCCCAGCAGCATGGCCGGCAGCCAGCCGACCCCCACCTGCAGAGACCTCGTGGCCCCGGTCGCGGCCCAGGTGCCGAGGGCCAGCGCGTCCGCGACGGGGAACAGCGTGTTCCAGACCCGGCCCTCGACGTTGACGAGGTAGGCGACCACCGCCCCGGCCAGGGCGAACAGCAGGTACTGGGGGTCGGTCAGAGCCAGCGGACGCCCCGCCTGCAACAACACGTCACGCAGCATGCCGCCGCCGAGTGCGGACACGATGGCCAGCAGGACGAACCCCACGATGTCGAACCGGCGTTCGCGCGCCACGAGACCGCCGATGATGGCGTTGAGCAGCACCCCGGTGAGATCGACGATGCGGAACATGAGACTCACGTCATGCGGCACGACGCACACCTCCTGCTGATCCTCGGCACGGGGTCGCCCCGACGTCGGCCGGCCCACGGCCCGGCTCGGAGCGTCCCCAGTGTCGCATGGCCGTGGGGGTGCTCCTGCGACTCCTCCATCGATTCCACCCTCCCCGGTCCGTCTTCCACGCCCGGGCCCGGCCACCGTGCTCCGGACCGGTCCACGGGTTCTGCACCGTGTCGAGCACGCCGCCGCCACGGACATCGGGGGCTACGAGTCGATAGTTTGTGCGCATGTCCACGTCACCGCTCATTACGCCCGACCCCGACTCCGCGACGCCGGCCGGAACCGCCCGCCTGATCCTCACGAGCGCAACGACCGACCTCGTCCTGTGGGTGGACGGCGGCCGGTTGCCCGAGGTCGTGCACTGGGGGGAACCTCTCGGCGACCTCAACGCCGCCCGCTTCGACCAGGCGGTGCGGGTCACCAGGCTCGGCGGCGTCCGCAACGGCCTGCCCGGCGAGGGTTACGGCCTGTCGATCGTCCCCGAGCAGTGGACCGGCTGGTCGGGCCGGCCCGGCGTCACCGGGTCACGCTCCGGTCGGGGATGGGCACCGAGGTTCGTGGTGCGCGGGATCGACCTCAACGGGGGCCCGCTCCCGGCGTTCGATGTGGTGCGCGTCGATGCCGCAGCCGGACCGGTCACGGTGGTCTTCCACGCCGGCGACGACGCGGCCGCGCTCGACCTCGACCTCGTCGTCGAGATGCTGCCCACCGGCCTCGTCCGATCGCGGGCCCGCCTCAGCAACACCGGTGCCGCCGGATACCAGCTCGACGGGCTCGCCCTCGCCCTGCCCGTGCCCGCACGTGCCACCGAACTGCTCGACCTCGCCGGCCGCTGGGGCAAGGAGCGGGTGCCCCAGCGACTGTCCATGGTGATGGGCGCGCACGTCCGTGAGGGGCGCCACGGCCGCACCGGTGCCGACGCCGCCTCGGTGATGCATCTCGGCGAACCCGGATTCGGATTCGCGCACGGCGAGATCTGGAGCGCCCACACCGCTTGGAGCGGCAACCACGTCACCTACGCCGAGAAGGTGCTCACCGGCGAACAGGTGCTCGGCGGGGGCGAACTGCTGCTGCCCGGCGAGATCGTGCTCGATGCCGGCGACCGCTACGACTCCCCGTGGGTCTACTTCAACCACGGCACCGGCCTCGATGAGATCGCGGCCAACCATCACGCGTTCCTGCGCGGGCGGAGTCAACCCGTCGATGCTGTCCGTCCGGTCACCCTCAACGTGTGGGAGGCCGTCTACTTCGACCACGACGCCCCCCGACTCATCGACCTCGCCGAGCGGGCCGCCGCACTCGGCGTCGAACGCTATGTGCTCGACGACGGGTGGTTCGGGTCGCGTCGCGACGATCGCTCGGGCCTCGGCGACTGGGTGGTCAGCCGCGACCTGTGGCCCGACGGGCTACATCCCCTGGTCGACGCGGTCACGGGCCTCGGCATGCAGTTCGGCCTGTGGTTCGAACCCGAGATGGTCAACCCCGACTCCGACCTTGCCCGCGCCCACCCGGACTGGGTCATGCAGGTGCCCGGGAGGATGCCCCTGACCTCACGGCACCAGTGGGTGCTGAACCTGGGCGTCCCCGGGGCGTACGCGCACGTGCGCGACCAGATGCTGGCGATCCTCGACGAGTACGACATCGGCTACATCAAGTGGGACCACAACCGCGATCTGCTCGACGCCGGTACCTCACCCGACGGGCGTCCGGGGGTGCATGCCCAGACCCGGGCCTTCTACCGGCTGGTCGACGAACTGAAGGCGGCGCACCCGGGGCTCGAGATCGAGTCGTGCAGCTCGGGGGGTGCCCGCATCGATCTCGAGGTGATGCAGCACTGCGACCGCGTGTGGGTGAGCGACAACATCGATCCGACGGACCGCCAGCAGATGTTGCGGTGGACCGCCCAGCTGCTGCCTCCGGAGATGCTCGGGTCGCACATCGCCTCCGGGGCCTCGCACACGACCGGGCGCCACCACGACATCGACTACCGTGCCGCCACCGCGGTGTTCGGGCATCTGGGCATCGAATGGGATCTCGCCCAGGCGACGCCAGCGGAGCTGGAGCACCTCGGCCAATGGATCCGCTGGTACAAGGACAACCGGGCGGTGCTCAACGCCGGACGCCTGGTGCGGGTCGACCTGCAGCAGCCGGGCGCCTACCTGCACGGTGTGGTGACCCCCGACAAGGCGATCTACGGGTACACGCTGCTGGAACTGCCGCCCACCTGGAGCATCGGCATGCTGACGCTGCCCGGACTGGATCCCGACGCGACCTACCGGCTCACCGAACTCGACCTCACCGTGCCGGCGGCCCGTGGGCACGTCGCCGCACCGATCGAGCTCACCGGCCGCCAACTCGCGACGCTCGGCGTCCGCGCCCCGGAGGTGCTGCCCGAACGCACCCGGATCCTCGTCGCCGAACGCCTGTGAGTGTTGTACGGGGCGCGGCGTCCGGGGTCAGTGCATCCGGAAGTCGTAGGCCGCGGGAAGGGGTGCGTTGGTGCCCGCCGCGGCCTGGTAGGCGAACCACAGGTCGGCGAGGCTGTCCTCGCCCTCACGCAGGTCGGGCACCTCAAGTGCTCCCCCGTCGAGGATGCCGCCGGCCCGCGACAGGTCGCCGGTGCGCACGGCCGCCCGGGCCTCGGCCAGCCGTACCCGCGGCACCCGGCGGGCGTCGTCGTCGAGCGTGTCGATGAGCTTCAGCATCTCGGTGGCCCGCCCGGCCTCGTGCAGCGCGCCGAGCGCCTCGACCAGCAGGGGGACGACGGCATGGTCGTGCCAGGCGCGCACGAGCAGATCGGCCCGCTCGGGGTGCGGAGACAGGTGCGCCAACGCGCGCAGTGCCTGCCACGAGGGCCGGTCGGCCACCGAGGATCGCAGCAGTCGCTCGGCCTCGGCGGGCCGCCCGTCGGCGATGGCCGACAGGGCCGCCAGGTAGCACTCGCGCCAGCCCGTCGGTGACGACAGCAGGGCGCGCCACCGCTCACCGGCGACCGGGGCCGGGAGCGTGTCGTCGCTCGGGAACTCGCCGCTGGTGACGAACTCGACCCATGGTCGCTGCAGGGCACCGAGGGTCGAGGCGGGGAAGGGGGTCCCGGCCGACAGGCTCGCGCCGGCGATCACCTCGAGCGCCCCCCATCCCGACGCGGTCGTCGCTACCTCCGCCGGCCGCTCCCGCAGCGCGGCGAACCGCTCATCGGCCTCGCCGAGGCGTGTGCCGCCGATCATCGCGTCGATCGCCCGGGCACCGGACTCGACCGCCCGCTCCCACTCGCCGTGGGCGTCGTCCCCCGGGGCGACCAGCCCGTACGCCTCGGTCCATTCCCAGACCTCACCGGCGGGCAACGGGAGGTGCTCCAGCTGGGTGGTCGCCAGACCGGCCTGGATCTCGAGGTAGTCGCCGCCCGACGGCGAGAGCCACCGCTGCCACCGGCGTCCACCCGTGCCCGTGCCCCAGCGGAACAGCTTGCGACCCGGCAGGCGCGACGTCGACGCCTGCCCGAGGCCGGTGCCGTCGGCGCCGACCGCGGCGATCCAGGGACGCCCGGCGATCCGGAAGAAGTGGTCGGCGGCACCGTCCCGCTGTCCCGGACGGGTGGCGTCGGGGGTGCCGGGTACCGGGACGAGGTCGAGCAGTGACCGCTCGTCGTAGTGCCAGGCCTCGGTGGCGGGCGCGAGCACCCGGGAATCCGGTTCGAGCGGCACCGCCGTGTTCGACCACCAGTAGACCGGCACGGTCGCGGCGGTGTGGTTGTGCACGACCGGATGCACGAGAAGTACGCCGTCGACCATCCGGACGTCGATCCGCCAGACCAGCCCGAGCATCCTCTCGAACTCCCACATCCGCAGCACCTCGCCTCTGGCCGTCGTCGACGATCCCGGCGAACACCGGTGAGCAGGTGAGCGGCCAGTGGCCGGTGAACCCCAGGTTCCACTCGGTGCCACCGGCGAACCACGCGTTGCGCAGCGCGAGGTGTCCGACCATGAGCGGCTCGGGCCGGTGCAGCAGCTCGCGTCCGTCGACGACCAGACTCCACAACCGCCCACCGAGGTCGAGCAGGAACGTGGCGTGGGCGCGCGCGTCGCTCACGGTGACGGTGCGCAGGACGCGCGGACCCACCTCGCGGGAGTACTCCGCCTGACGGTCGTAGGGCAGCACGCTCGGATAGCGCGGTACCCCACCTCCGCCCAGTCGCTCCAGATCGGACGCCGGCACGCTGGGCGCACCGCCCGCGTCGAGGATCGGCAATCCGTCGCCGCCCCCGGGAACAGCGCCCTGGACAGTTGTCTCACCAAAGCTGATTCGCACCCGCCGACCGTACCCACTCGCGCGCCCGCACCTTCGAAGGATCGGCGGAATGCTCAGTCGGTCTGATCAGCAGCCGATGAGCCGCTGGGCCAGGTAACCCCGCACCTGGTCGAGGGCGACCCGCTCCTGAGCCATCGTGTCGCGGTCACGGATGGTCACCGCGTTGTCCTCGAGGGTGTCGAAGTCGACCGTGATGCAGTAGGGCGTGCCGATCTCGTCCTGGCGCCGGTAGCGCTTGCCGATGGCCTGGGCGTCGTCGAAGTCGACGTTCCAGTACTGCCGCAACTCCGCCGCGAGGTCTCGGGCCTTCGGCGACAGAGCCTCGTTCCGTGACAACGGCAGCACCGCCGCCTTGACCGGCGACAGGCGGTGGTCGAGACGCAGCACGGTGCGCTTGTCGACCCCGCCCTTGGTGTTCGGTGCCTCGTCCTCGGCGTACGCGTCGACGAGGAACGCCATGAGCGAGCGGGTGAGGCCCGCGGCCGGCTCGATGACGTAGGGCATGTAGCGCTGCCCGCTCGCCTGGTCGAAGTACGACAGGTCGGTGCCCGAGTGCTGGCTGTGCGTCGTCAGATCGAAGTCGGTGCGGTTCGCGATGCCTTCGAGTTCACCCCATTCGCTGCCGGCGAAGCCGAAGCGGTACTCGATGTCGACGGTGCGCTTCGAGTAGTGCGACAGCTTCTCCTGCGGGTGCTCGTAGTGGCGCAGGTTGTCACGCTCGATGCCGAGGTTGACGTACCAGTCGGTGCGGGTGTCGATCCAGTACTGGTGCCAGTTCTCGTCGCTGCCCGGCTCGACGAAGTACTCCATCTCCATCTGCTCGAACTCGCGCGTGCGGAAGATGAAGTTGCCCGGGGTGATCTCGTTGCGGAAGCTCTTGCCGGTCTGGGCGATGCCGAACGGCGGCTTCTGCCGGGTGGCGTTGAGCACCTGCTTGAAGTTGATGAAGATGCCCTGCGCGGTCTCGGGACGCAGGTAGTGCAGCCCCGAGTCGTCCTCGATGACGCCGAGATAGGTCTTGAGCATCATGTTGAAGTCGCGGGGTTCGGTCCACTGTCCCTTGGTGCCGCAGTTGGGGCAGTTGATCTCGGCCATCGACTCCGGCGCGCGGCCCTTCTTGGCCTCGAAGTCCTCCTCGAGGTGGTCGGCACGGAACCGCTTGTGGCAACTCAGGCACTCGGTGAGCGGGTCGGAGAACACGCCGACATGGCCCGAGGCGACCCACACCTGCTTCGGCAGGATCACCGAGGAGTCCAGGCCGACGATGTCATCACGGCTGGTGACCATCGCGCGCCACCACTGGCGCTTGATGTTCTCCTTGAGTTCGACGCCCAGGGGTCCGTAGTCCCAGGCGGCACGGGTGCCGCCGTAGATCTCGCCGCAGGGGAACACGAAGCCGCGCCGCTTGGCGAGGTTGATGACGTTGTCGAGCTTGCTCAGCGGTGCCATGTGATGGTCTCCAAGTCCTCATTGGACGTGGGCACCAGGCTGGCGCCCACGGGCGTCTGACGACGCGCGCAGCAGCCTACCGGTCGCCCGACGTGCCCCCGGCCCGCGCCTCGGATTCGGCGTGCCCACGAGGCACGTTGATCCCGACCGCGGCGGGATCGAGGTAGGCCGACGCCTCGTCGATGGCTCGGCTCAGCAGGGGTACGACGACCATCTTCGACTCCATGCCGCCCAAGGCCCGCCGGTACGAGCCCACGTCGGTCCAGCGGCCGACGATCGCCCACAACTCCGGCTCGTCGAGGTTGCGGACCAGGTCGATCGACTCGGCACCCGGACGCGACGCGAGCACGGAGACCGCGGCGCGGGCTGCGTCCTCGAACCCCTCCGATTCGGCGCGGGCACGTTGAATCGCGAGAGCACCAGCATGGGCTCATCGTAGTGACCAATGGGCTCGGGTCGGCCGCGACCGGCGACCGCCGCCCGGCGCCGCTTACTGCGCGGCGAATCCCACTCCACGTGCGGCAGCGAACGCAGTGCCCGTTCGAGATGCCATTGGGCGAAGGCCGAGACGAGGCCCGATGCCCGGCGCTGTGCGTCGGATGGCGTGTCGCGCGTCGCCGGCCAGTCCCCCACCAGCAGGGCGTGCAGCAGGGCGAGCGTGCCGGCGTCCACGACGGGGGTGCCCGGCGAGGCGGCACGCCTGGCACACGATCCCGCCCGCGGAGGGTGAAAACCACTCGTGGGCACCGGCTGAACCGCACCGCGCGCAGGACCGAACGACGGGGCGTAGCCCGCGACCGCGAGCGCGCGCAACAGGTAGGCATCCAGAACCATGACCGCCGGACGTGGCCCGTCGACGGTGCCCTCGCACAGGGTGCGCAGGCCACCGACGAGCAGCCGGTACTGCTGCAGGGCCGGCTCGCCGTCGTCGAGCACCAGCCGGTCAGCGGTCTCGAGCATCACCTGACCCACCGTGTAGGCGCCGTAGTCGAGCGACAGCGGATCCCCGAACGACGGAGCGACTCGACCTGCGCCACGACGTCGAGATTGCGCCCGACCGCGAACTGCACGTCGATGTGGCTGAACGGTTCGAGACGACCCCCGAAGCGGCTCGAAGTGCGCCGGACCCCCCGGGCGACCGCACGGATCTTGCCGTGCTCGCGTGAGAGCACCGTCACGATGCGGTCGGCCTCACCCAGCTTGTGGGTGCGCAGCACCACGGCGCGATCTCGGTAGGTGGGCACCCGACCATTGTGCGCACCGTCGCAAACGACACATGAGCCACGCCGGGGGCGCCGCGGTACCGATCCCAGCAGGTGCCATGATGGGCTCGCACCCGGCGCCTCACTACGGGTTGCCCAGCCCAAATGTTGCAATCCGGTGACGATGCTTGACATCCACCGAGGGCTTGGTTGAATGCATCTACGGTGTTTCTTACGAGGTGGTAGGAAACGCCGACGCGAGGGCTCCCGGCCAGACACTGGTGTCCCGTTCTGGTCTAAACCCTCGTGACCACCACAACCCTGAACCACCTTCGACCATGTGGGGAGCGTCGACCGAACCGATGAGCGTCAACACCTTGGACCTCGCCCAATCACCCTGGGTCCTGACCACCGTGATGGACACGCCACCGGCGTCCGCGATACCCGACTGGTGCCCGCGACGCGCTCGGCCGAGGGTCTGGTCGCGCAGGTCCCGGGTGTCGTGCACACCGACCTGCTGGCGGCCTCGCTGATCCCCGACCCCTACCTCGCGCGCAACGAGGCGGCGCAGGCCTGGGTCGGTCGAGCAGACCTGGCGCTACACGACCCACTTCGCGGTTGGCCGCGTCCGACCCCGCACTCGACGACGACCACGCCGACCTCGTGTGCGAAGGGCTCGACACCGTGGCGACGGTCACGCTCAACGGCCAACTGGTCGCGCGCACCGCCAACCAGCACCGCGGCTACCGGTTCGCCATCCAACCCCTGCTCCGTGAGGGCGACAACGAACTGGTCATCGAATTCGCCCCCGCCCTCGCGGCGGCCCGCGTCGACCGAGATCGGAGATCGGCGCGCTCCCCCACGTCGAGAAGTACCCCTTCAACATGATCCGCAAGATGGCCTGCAACTTCGGCTGGGACTGGGGCCCCGCGCTCATCACCGCCGGCATCTGGAAGCCCATCCGGATCGAGAGCTGGAACCTCGCCCGGATCGCGTCGGCCTCGGTGCTGGCCACCACGAACGCCGTCGGCCGACGGCTGGAGTGGCGTGCTCGACCTCACTCTCGACCTCGAGGGTGAACTGCGGTTCGCCGGCGTCACGGTGCGGGTCAACGGTCACGACCTCCGGGCCGAGGCCGGGATGCGTCGCCGAGGAGACCACCGAGTACCGGCTCGACCTCGACCAGCGTTCGCCCGTGGTGGCCGCACTCGATGGGCGACCAGCCCCTGTACGACGTCGAGATCGTGCTGCACAACGACGTCGCGGTCCTCGACACGATCCACCGACGGATCGGGTTCCGCTCGGTCGACCTCGACACCACCCCCGATCCCGCCGGCGGCGGCGCCCGCTTCGTCATTTCGATCAACGGCGTCGAGATGTTCGCCCGCGGCGCCAACTGGATCCCCGACGACTGCTTCCCCAGCCGCATCTCCCCCGAGCGCTACCGCGAGCGTCTCGAGCAGACCCGTGAGGCCAACATCGACTTCCTGCGCATCTGGGGCGGCGGCATCTTCGAGCAGGACGCCTTCTACGACGCCTGCGACGAACTCGGGATCGCGGTCTGGCAGGACATGCTGCTCGCCTGCGCCGCCTACCCCGAAGAGGATCCGATCAGCACCGAGATCGAGGCGGAGGTCCGGGACAACGTCGTGCGGCTCTCGCCGCACCCGTCGCTGGTCGTCTGGAACGGATGCAACGAGAACCTCTGGGGCTTCGACTCCTGGGGCTGGATCGACCAGCTGCAGGGGCGCGCCTGGGGCGCCGGCTACTACTACGACCTGTTCCCCCGGATCATCGCCGAACTCGACCCCAGCAGGCCCTACTGGTACGGCAGTCCCGGATCCGGGCAGCGGGCGATCCACGCGAACAACGACAACTTCGGCACCGTCCACGTCTGGGACGTGTGGAACGCCGAGGACTACACCCACTACATGCAGTACTCCCCGCGGTTCGTCGCGGAGTTCGGCTTCCAGGGCCCGGCCACCTGGGCCACCTGGAACCACGTGGTCGCCCCCGAGGAACGCTTCGCCGAGTCCGCAACCATGGCCGCGCACGAGAAGGCACAGGACGGCCTGGCGAAGCTCGCCCGGGGGCTGCGCGAACACCTCCCCGCGCCCGCGGCCGGCCCCGAGGGCTTCGACGACTGGCTGTACCTCACCCAGCTGAACCAGGCCCGCGCGGTCCGCTTCGGCATCGAGTGGTGGCGTTCGATGCGGGGCCGTTGCATGGGCACGGTCGTCTGGCAGATCAACGACTGCTGGCCGGTCAGCTCCTGGGCGGCCCTCGACCTCGGGGTCGACGCCGACGGCAACGCGGTCGCGCGACGCAAGCCCCTGTGGTACGCCCTGCGGTCGGCCTACGCCGACAGGCTGGTCACCATCCAGCCCACCGGCCACGGCTGGGAGGCCGTGCTGGTCAACGACGGCACCACCGAGTGGATCCCGACGCTGCACGCGGAACTGCGTCACCTCGACGGCACGGTCGAACGCTCACTCGTGCAGGCGATCGCCGTCGCCCCGCGATCCAGCGCCCGCGTGGGCCTCGACGAACTCGGGGCGTCCCTGCAGCCCGATCCCGGGCGGGCCCTCGTCGCCGCCGCCGAGGGTGCCGAGCGGTGCGTCCGGCTGCTGGCCGAGGACAAGGACGCCCGGTTGCCCGTCGCCGACATTCAGCGCCGAGGTCACGCCGGGCACCACCCCGACGGTCACGGTCACGGCCACCTCGTTCGTCCGCTCGTTGTGCGTGTTCGCCGACCGCATCGACGAGTTGTCCTGGGCCGACCGGCAGATGGTCGATCTGTTCCCGGGGGAGACGGCGTCTTTCGAACTCGTCGGGTGCCGCACAGCACCCACCGACGACCAGCTGGCCGCGCCGGTCGTGCGGGCAGTCAACGACCGGATCGGCCGCATGGGAGGCACTGTGTGAGTACCTGAGACACCCCACGAGCACGAACGTCACGATCGGGGTCAGAGCCCCGTATCCCCAGACACACCGACAGAGAGAGACAAAGATGTCTGACAAGATTCTCCCCCGCACCACCCGGCGCGGATTCCTCACCATCGCCGGCCTGGCGGTCGGCGGCACCGCCGCCCTCAGCGCCTGCGGCGGCAGCAACACCAACTCCGGCACCACATCGTCCGGCGCGAGCAGTGGCTCGGCCGCCACGATGATGGGCATCGGCAACAACGGCCAGGTGGGCAAGGGCCGCTCCGGCGCCCTCGCCGACACGATGTTCATCGCGGGCTTCCAGTGGGGCCCCGCCACGAACTTCAACCCCTTCGCCCCGACGCCCGCGTGGCCCGCCTCGCTCAACGTCGCGCAGTACATCTACGAGACCGCGCTGCGGTTCAACATCGTCACCGGCGAGCTGCTGGCCGGCCTGGCCAAGTCCTACAAGGTCGACGGCCAGACGGTCACCCTCACCTGGCAGGACAACGCCCAGTGGAGCGACGGCAAGCCCTGCACCGCCGCCGACTTCGCCTACACCTACCAGCTGGCGAAGATGGACTCGAGCATCAGCTTCGCGTCCATGTGGAACGAGGTCGACAGCATCGACGCGCCCGACGCCAAGACGGTGGTCATCAAGGTCAACCCGACCCGCAAGAACACCGACGTCGTGCTGCAGAACGTCGCCCAGAACTACGTGCTGCCGCAGCACATCTGGGAGGGCATCATCAAGTCCAACCCGAAGCTCGACCAGCTACCAGACGATGCAGCCCATCGGCTCCGGGCCCGTACATGCTCGACAAGGCCGACCAGACCCAGGTGGTGCTGAAGCTCAACCAGAGCTACTGGGGCAAGGACCTCTACGGCGGCCTGCCGATCGATGAACCAGATCATCCACCCGATCTTCAAGTCGAACGAAGACGGCAACCTGCAGTTCCAGAACGGCCAGCTCGACGTCATGCAGCAGTTCGTGCCGCAGATCTGGAAGATGTGGGAGGGCGGCAAGCCGGTCGGCACCTACCTCAAGGAGAAGCCCTACTACGTGCCGGGTTCGATCCCCATGTTCTTCATGAACACCACCAAGCCGGGCCTCAGCGATCCCGCGGTGCGCAAGGCGATGGCGTGGGCGATCGACTACGAGTCGATCGCGGAAACCGCCATGTCGGGCTACTCCGGCCAGGTGCATGGCCTCGCTGATCCTGCCGACCGGTGCCGAGTCGAAGTGGATCGACAAGTCCAAGGCCGAGTCCGACGGCTGGAAGTACGACCCGGCCAAGGCCGAGAAGATTCTCAAGGACGCCGGCTACACGAAGGGCTCCGACGGCATCTACGCCAAGGGCGGTGTCCGCCTCGGTCAGTGGAAGCTGATCACCCCGACCGGGCTGGACCGACTGGAACGCGGCCCTGACGATCTGCGCGAAGAACTTCAAGGCGATCGGCATCGACGCGGTCACCTACTTCCCGCAGCAGGCCGACTGCACCAACCAGATCCAGAACGGCACGTTCGACTGCGCCTGCTGGTACGTCGCCGGCACCAGCCCCGCCACCCCGTGGCAGCGCTTCAGCGACGTCATGAGCAACGTCAACCTCGCCGCGGTGGGCACCGCGACGTTCAGCAACTACGGTCGCTGGAAGAACGACAAGGTCAACGGCATGCTGCAGACCGCGGCCGCGGCCCCCGACGAGGCCAGCAAGAAGACCGCGTTGCAGGCGATCGACACGCTCTTCCGCACGGGCATCCCGGCCTGCCCGCTGATGTACCGTCCCGACGAGTTCTACGAGTACAACGCGACCAACTTCTACAACTGGGCCGACGAGAAGAACAACTACGCCCCGCCGATGTTCCGTGGTGCCGGCAACACCTGGATCTACAAGATCAAGAAGATCGGCGCCTGAGCCGATCACCCACCGAATCCCGTGCCTGCGCCCTCGCGGGCGCAGGCACGGGAGGTTAGGAGAGACCCATGGGACTTGGTCGCTACATCGGTAAGAAGGCACTGTGGTATGCGGGCGCGCTGGTGGCCGCACTGGTCTTGAACTTCATCCTTCCCCGACTCGTACCAGGAAACCCGGTCGACACGATCGTGTCGTCAACTGGCTCGAGGTGGCAGCGTCACCGCCGACCAGCAGCAGAAGATCTACCAGTCGTTCGTCTCGCAGTTCGGGTTGGACAAGCCGTTGTGGGACCAGTTCCTCGTCTACTTGAGCAACATCCTGCACGGCAATCTCGGGGTGTCGTTCGCCTCGTATCCGGTGAGCGTCAACCATCTGGTCGGCCAGGCCGTCCCGTGGACTCTCGCGATCCAGTTCCCGAGCATCATCATCGGCTGGATCATCGGCAACGCCCTCGGCGCGATCGCCGCCTTCAAGGGCGGCCGCTGGGACAGCGGGGCGTTCACCTCGTCACTGTTCCTGTCGGCCATGCCGTACTACTGCCTGTCGATCATTCTGCTGTACTTCCTCGCACTCAAGGCCGGACTGTTCCCGGTGGGCGGGGCGTACTCCTACGGGCTGTCGCCCGGTTTCAACATGCAGTTCATCACCGATGCCATGCACTACTACTGGTTACCGTTCCTGTCGCTGGTGCTGGTGATCATCGGCGGGCAAGCGGTCGGCATGCGATCGATGGCCATCTACGAGTTCGGGCTCCGACTACGTGAACTTCTCCCGTGGTCTGGGCATCGGCCAGGGAAAGATCGTCGGCTACATCTTCCACAACGCCATGCTGCCCCAGATCACCGGCTTGGCGCTGTCCATCGGCACCATGGTCGGTGGCGCGCTGATCACCGAACTGGTGTTCAACTATCCGGGCATGGGCACGTTGCTGTTCAACGCGATCAGTGCCAACGACTACCCGGTCATCCAATCGATCACGCTGATCATCACCGTCGCCGTGCTGGTGGCGAACTTCGTCGTCGAGGTGGTCTACGGCATCATCGACCCGCGCATCCGCGCGGCCAAGAGTGGGGAGAAGTGACATGACCGGAATGATTCCCACCGACGCCCTCGAACCGCGTGGCGGCGAGGACCTCCCCGAGGAGGTCGCCGGAACCGACGTCGGCTCCGCGCCTCCCCCGACCGGGCAGCCCGGCGACGCCCGACCCGACGAGACGCCCGCCGGGCCCGCCAAGCGCCGACGCAGCGGGCTCAACGTCAGCGCCCGCTTCTGGGTCGCGGCGGTGCTCGTCGTGTTCGTCATGCTGTTGGCGTTCGTCGGCCCGTTCGTCTACCCCTACGGCCCCAACGACACCGCCGGTGGCCTCTACGATCCGCCCGAGCGTGCAGCACTGGCTGGGCACCGACAACTTCGGCCACGACGTGCTCGCCGTGCTGATCGCCGGTTCACGCAACTCCTTGTTCAACGGCCTGCTCGCCGGGGTCATCGCCACCGGCATCGGGGTGTTCATCGGCATCCTGGCCGGCTACGTCGGCGGCTGGCTCGAGGAACTGCTCATGGGCCTCACCAACGTCGTGCTCGCGATCCCCGCCCTGATCGTGCTGATCCTCATCTCGGTCTCGGTGCAGAACAGCAACATCGCACTGCTCAAGGGCATCATCGGTTTGGCCATCGTCATCGGCATCACATCGTGGCCCTGGACCGCACGTGCCGTGCGAGCCCAGGCCAGTTCGGTCGCCACCCGTGAGCACATCGACATCGCCAAGCTGTCCGGGGCACGACTGCCGAGCATCATGGCCATCGACGTGTTCCCCTACCTCGCGAGCTACATCGTCATGGCCTTCGTGCTCCAGGTCGCCAACGCGATCCTCTCCGAGGCCGCGCTGTCGATGCTGGGTCTCGGCCCGCAGGGCACCAACTCGCTCGGCATCCAGTTGCACTGGGCCCTGGCCTTCCAGGCCGTCGGCTCGGGGGCCTGGTGGGCGTTCTTCCCACCGACCATCGTGCTCACCCTGGTGTCGTTCGCACTGCTGCTACTGCAGTCGAGCCTCGACGAGGTGTTCAACCCACGTCTCCGCAAGGGCAAGAAGAAGGCTGTCAAGGCGGCCGCGGACGCCGAGCCGAAGCTGCCCGCCGCCTTGCCAGCAGGCGAGCCGACGTCCAGGAAAGGCGGCATCATGACCTCCACTGTCGCGGCACCACCAGACCTGCTCATGCGGGCGAAGAACGTCAACGCCGCCTACTCGACCGACGGCACCCGCGACGTGCCCGCCGTCGACGCGGTCAATCTCGAGGTGCCCCGGGGCCAGATCCTCGGACTCGCCGGCGAATCGGGATGCGGCAAGTCGACGCTGGGCAACACCTTGGCGATGATCGCCAACGCTCCCTTCTACGTGCTCAGCGGCACCCTCGAGATCGCCGGCATGACCATCGACCTGTCGACCCTCGACAAGGGTGCCGACGGCCGGCATCGTCCGCTACCGGGGCCAGATCGTCTCGATGCTGCCCCAGGGCGCGATGAACTCGATCAGCCCGACCCTGCGCATCCGCGACCTCGTCTGCGACGTGGTGCGGGCCCACGACAAGTCGAAATCGCGCTCGGACGCCCTCGACCTGGCGCGCGACCGGCTGACCATGCTCGGCATGCCGGTACGGGTTCTCGACCAGTACGCCCACCAACTGTCCGGCGGCATGCGCCAGCGGATGGTCACGGTCATCTCGACCCTGCTGAACCCGCAACTGCTCATCGCCGACGAGCCCACCTCCGCCCTCGACGTGTCCAGCCAGAAGGCACTCATCGAGATGCTCATCCACATGGTCGAGGAGAAGATCATGGGTGGCGCGATCTTCATCACCCACGACCTTCCCGTACTGTCGATGGTCACCGACCAGCTCGCGATCATGTACGCCGGGCGGATCGTGGAAACCGGGCCGACGGCCGAACTCGTGCACAGCGCCCGCCATCCCTACACCTCGGCACTGCTCGCCGCCGTACTCGACCCGACCGAAGAGACCCGCACCAAGAGCGTCGAAGGGATCCCCGGCTCGCCTCCGAACCTGGCCAACCCGCCCACCGGCTGCCGGTTCCACCCCCGATGCCCGTTCGCCATGGACGTGTGCGCCCGCCAGGACCCACCGCTGGTCTCCGAGGGCATCCACTCGGCGTCGTGCTGGTGGGCCCAGGACCACCCCCGTGAAACCGTTCCGCTGCAGGGAGTGTAGCGATGAGCAGACCACGCACACCAGCCAGGCGGCGCGACAACGACCCAACCGGTGCTGTCGGCGAAGAACGTCACCAAGCAGTTCTCGGTCGCCGGCGGCCACTTCACCGCCGTCGACAACGTCACCGTCGACTTCCATGCCGGCAAGGTACTCGCCGTCGTGGGCGAATCCGGCTCGGGCAAGTCGACCCTGGCGCGGATGCTGCTGAGGCTGCTGCCCGTCACGTCCGGGCAGATCATCTACGAGGGCCGCGACGTCACCCACATCCGCGGCGCCGAACTGCGCAGGTACTGGCAAGACGTCCAGGCGGTGTTCCAGGACCCGTTCGCATCGTTCAACCAGTTCTTCACCGTCGGGCACATGTTCAGGCGCAGCCTGAGGCTCGCCGGCCAGGGACAGTGACACCGATGACCTCATCGCAGCGATGTCTCGGCTACGTCGGACTCAAACCCGGCGAGGCACTGCCGAAGTACCCCCACCAGATGTCCGGCGGCCAACGCCAACGCGTCATGGTCGCCCGAGCACTGATGATGAACCCGAAAGTCCTGCTCGCCGACGAGGCCACCTCAATGCTCGACGCATCCCTGCGAGTCAGCGTGCTCAACGTGCTGCAAGACCTGCGCAAGGATCTGGGACTCACCGTGCTGTTCATCACCCACGACATCGGCCAAGCCTGCTACCTGGCCGACGAGGTCATCGTGATGGAACACGGACTGTCGTCGAGACGCGGGGAGACCGACAAGGTGATCTTCGAACCACAACACGAATACACCAAGCGTCTGCTCTCAGACGTCCCCGACCTCAAGGGCAGCCTGAAGCACCGCTCCTGACCGACACGCTCGGGGGGTGGGAGATCGGCTAGATTCGCCTCATGGCGTCGATCTCCCGCCCCGCGTCGCGTCCGCCCACACCCCATCCGAGTGGGGCTCGTCCGCCCGCCCTGCCCCCGCAGGCGATCCCCCGTCACGTCGCCATCGTCATGGACGGCAATGGTCGGTGGGCCAAGCAGCGGGGGCTCAAGCGCACCGAGGGCCACGCCCGCGGCGAGGCGTGCGTTGCTCGACGTCTTGGCGGGCGCCATCGAAATCGGGATCCCCTACATCTCCGCCTACGCGTTCTCGACCGAGAACTGGAAGCGTTCCCCCGATGAGGTGCGTTGGCTGATGGGATTCAATCGTGACGTGATCCACCGCCGTCGCAACGAATTGGACGCCATGGGCGTGCGGATCCGATGGGCCGGGCGACGGCCGAAGCTGTGGGGAACGGTCATCCGGGAACTGGAGGAGGCCGAGGAGCAGAGCCGGCACAACTCGACACTCACCCTGCAGTTCTGCGTCAACTATGGTGGCCGCGCCGAGATCGTCGACGCAGCCCGGCGGATCGCCGAACTCGCCGCGGCCGGCCAACTCGATCCGCACCGGCTCACCGAGGACCGGTTCCGGCAGTTCCTCGACGAGCCGGACGTGCCCGACGTCGACCTGTTCATCCGCTCCTCGGGCGAGCAGCGGATCTCGAATTTCCTCATCTGGCAGTCGGCCTACGCCGAGATGGTGTTCCTGAATCGGCTGTGGCCCGATTTCGACCGGAGGGACCTGTGGTCGGCGGTCGAGACGTACGTGCACCGGGACCGTCGCTTCGGGGGAGCCCAACCCGTCGAGGGATGATCCGCGCCGACTTCCGCTGGACGCACCGGTGGCGCGCCACCCCCTTGTGACGCGCCACCGGTGGTGATACCCGGACCCTCACGGAGGGGCCCGGGCCGAGCATCAGCGGAACACGTGGATGCCCTGCCGGGTCGCCGCGGCCAGCAGATCGGCCGCGAGCCCGGGGCTGGGCGCGTCTTCGATCGCGTGCCGGATGGCCCGGACGTCGCGCCCCTGACCTGATGCGCCCCCCGCCCGGCTGACGGCGTCCGATGCCACTCATGAACCGCCGCATGATGATCAACCCCACTTCTCGTGACTACGACACGGCCCGCCCTGCGCGGGCCCACGCGCGACCCGGCCAACCCATCGACCGGGACATCTGGAACATTAGCATCACCCATGCGCATGAGCACTGAATTATCCGGTGCATGTCACTTGTCGCGCGATTATCAACTGCCGATCAATGTGGGGGCAAGACAAAGAACCGGCGCCGGCCCGAGGGCCGACGCCGGTTCCCACGCAGTGCGCGACGTCAGGACGCCCGGTTCACCGCGCTCACCAGAGCTTGGAGAGTCGCGGTGGTGATGTCGGAGTCGATGCCGACCCCCCAGAGGATCGGCGCGTCGGCGTCACCTCCGACCTGGGTCTCCACGTAGGCGGCTGCGCGGGCGTCCCGACCGGAAGTGAGGGCGTGCTCGGTGTAGTCGAGCACGCGCACGTCGATGCCCAGGGAACTCAGTGCGTCGGCGAAGGCCGACAGCGGTCCGTTGCCCTCACCACTGACGCTGCGTTCGCGGCCGTCGACACGCAGGTCTGCCGTGAGGGTGTGCTGCCCCGACCGCGAACTGGAGGTCGAATCGACGAGTTCGAGCGGCTGGGTCCGTTCGAGGTATTCCTTCGAGAAGATCCGCCACAACTCGTCGGACGACACCTCGCCACCGGCGGTGTCGCTGTGCGCCTGAACGACCCTGCTGAACTCCATCTGCAGCCGACGCGGCAACTCCATCTGGTGATCGGCCCGCATGAGATAGGCCATCCCGCCCTTGCCCGACTGGGAGTTGACGCGGATCACGGCCTCGTACGACCTGCCCACGTCATGGGGATCGATCGGCAGGTACGGCGCCTCCCAGGCGATGTCGTGGATGGTCGTGCCCTGCGCCGCGGCCTGCTTCTCGAGGTATTCCAGTCCCTTCTTGATGGCGTCCTGATGCGACCCCGAGAACGCGGTGTAGACGAGATCCCCGGCGTAGGGATGCCGCGCGGCCACCGGCATGCCAGTGCAGTATTCGACGGTGCGACGCACCTCGTCGATGTGGCTGAAGTCGATCTGGGGGTCGATCCCCTGGCTGAACAGGTTGAGCCCGAGTGTGACCAGATCGACGTTGCCGGTGCGCTCGCCGTGGCCGAACAGGCAGCCCTCGACACGGTCGGCCCCGGCCATCAGTGCCAGTTCGGTCGCGGCGACCGCGGTGCCGCGGTCGTTGTGGGGGTGCAGTGAGATCGCGACGTGGTCCCGGTTGCGGATGGTGCGCGAGAAGTACTCGATCTGGTCGGCGTAGGTGTTGGGCGTCGAGCGCTCAACGGTGGCCGGCAGGTTGAGGATGATCTCGCGACCCTCGCTGGGCTGCCACACGTCCATGACGGCGTTGCAGACCTCGACGGCGAAGTCGGTGGGGGTCTGGGTGAAGATCTCCGGGCTGTACTGGTAGCCGAACTCGACGTCGCCGAGGTTCGACTCGGCGTGCTTGAGCACCATTTCGGTGCCGCGGGTCGCCATCGCGATGCATTCGGCCTCGGAGATCTTGAACACGACGCGACGGAACAGTTCGGCCGTGGCGTTGTACATGTGGATGTTGGCGCGCCGAGCGCCCCGCAGCGATTCGGCGGTGCGGGCGATGAGGTCTTCGCGGGCCTGCGTCAGCACCGAGATCTGCACGTCGTCGGGAATCGCGTCCTGCTCGATGAGGTGACGCACGAAGTCGAAGTCCGACTGCGATGCCGAGGGGAACCCGACCTCGATCTCCTTGTAGCCCATCTGCACGAGCAGATCGAACAACTTGCGCTTGCGGGTGGGCGTCATCGGGTCGATGAGCGCCTGGTTGCCGTCGCGCAGGTCGGTCGACAGCCAGCGCGGCGCACGGGTGATCTTCCGCTGTGGCCAGGTGCGGTCGGGCAGGTCGATGGGCTCGAACGGGGTATATCGCCGGAACGGCATCGGGCTCGGCTGTTGGACGGGGGTGGATTGCGGCAGGGTGCCGAACGTGGTCATGGTGAATCCTCGGTGATCTCGTGGTGATGCCGCTCAGGCGGCTGCCAGGCACGACGCAGCTCCGCAGCGAGGACTGCTTGGCCGGATCGTTGTCACCGAACCTCGCTGCGGCACACAAGCAACAGTCGTCGCCATGGCCACCCGAGGGTGGACGCACGTGGCGGAAGTGTGCACGCCATGCACCCACCATACGCAGCCCCCGCCCCGGGCGTCCACCGGTCCGCCACCTGGACCCGCGCACCGGCGGTGACGGCGCCCGATTGGATGACAGGGTGCGAATCGCCAATGCCCGTCGGATCGACCTGCTCACCGGCGGGGTCGATGAGCCCACCGACATCTGGATCCGCGGCGACCGCATCGCCCGCTCCCCCGTCGACGACGGCACCGTCGTCGACGCCCAGGGCCGGTTCGTGCTCCCGGGGCTGTGGGACGCCCATGTGCACATGACGGGGTCGACGCTTGCCGCCCGGGACCATCGCCCACGCGACGATGCGGAACGCCACGCGGAGGCGTCCACGCCGACCAGCGGGCCGGGGTCGGCCGACCTCCACGGCATGGTCCGCGCCGCCGCCCGTGCCGCGTCGGCCCGGGGGCTGGTCGGCGTCGTCGACATGTCACGTGCCGACAACGAGAAGATCTGGCGTCGCCGCGTCGCCGAGGGCTTCGCGGAGTTGCGCGTCCGCGTCTCGGTGTGGCCCGAACACCTCGACCGGACGATCGCCGCCGGCCGTCAGGACGGTGACCCGCTCGACGATCGGGGACTCGTGCAGCAGGGCCCGCTCACGGTGAGCGGAGCCGACGACCACGACCTGCTGACGGTGTTGGTGGGGCGAGCCGCGCGGGCCGGGCTCGCCTGCGCGGTGCCCACCGTCGGGGAGGCGGCGCTCGACGCGGCGCTCTCGGCGTTCGCCGACAGCGGGGCCCACGGGTCGCTGGAGCACCCGGACCTCGGCTCTGTCGACCAGGCGGCCGCCATGGCCGCCCTCGGGCTCACCGCGACGATGCGGCCGGGACATCCGCTCGGCGCCGGTGGATCGACGGGCTCTCCCGGGTCGGCGCGGGCCGTGCTGTCGCTCCGCACCCTCGCCCGAGCCGGCGTCCGGCTCGCCCTCGGGTCGGACGCCGCCGCGTCAGCGTTGAATCCGTGGGTGGCCATCCAGGCGGCCGTGCGCCCCGATCGGTGGCGACCCGGCGAGGGACTCCCACTGTCCGACGCGCTCCGGGCGTCGACCGGGGGCGTGTGCCGGCTGGTGCCCGGCGCCTCCGCCGACCTCTTCCTCCTCGAGGAGAACCCGTTCTCCGTCGGCGTCGAGCGGCTGGACAGCATCGAGTCGGCCATGACCGTGCTCGGAGGGCGGGTCGTGCATTCGACGCTCGGGCACACGGCGACCCGAGCCGGCTAGCTAGAACCCCAGGCGGTTCAGCTGCTTGGGGTCGCGCTGCCAGTCCTTCATGACCTTGACCCGCAGATCGAGGTGCACGGGGGTGCCGAGCAGGCGGGAGATCTGCTGACGGGCCGCACTGCCGACCTCCCGGAGCCGCTCCCCCTTGTGCCCGATGACGATGCCCTTCTGGGAGTCACGCTCCACGACCATCGACGCGAACACGTCGAGCAGCGGCCGGTCGTCGGGCCGCCCCTCCCGCAACCGCATCTCCTCGATGGTGACGGCGATCGAGTGCGGCAGTTCGTCCCGGACGCCCTCCAGCGCGGCCTCGCGGATGAGTTCGGCCACCAGCGTCTCGGTGGGCTCGTCGGTGATCTCCCCCGCCGGGTAGTAGGCGGGGCCCTCGGGAAGCAACGTGACGATCTCGTCGACCACCTCGGTGAGCTGATCCCCCGACACCGCCGAGCACGGGATGATCGCGTCGAACCGCAGGTCGAGCTTCTCCTCGACCTCGGTGACCTCGATGAGTTGGCGGCGCAGCCGTTCGCCTGAGACGGTGTCGCTCTTGGTGACGATCGCCACGAGCCGGGGCCGGGTGGGCAACTTGGCGATCTCTGCCAGCAGGAACTCGTCGCCCGGGCCGATGTGCTGGTTCGCGGGCAGGCAGACGCCGATGACGTCGACCTCACTCCACGTCTCGTAGACCAGCCCGTTGAGCCGCTCCCCCAGCAGCGTGCGCGGCTTGTGCAGACCGGGGGTGTCGATGAGGACGAGCTGCGCGTCCGGCCGGTGCACGATGCCCCGGATGACGTGCCGGGTGGTCTGCGGCTTCGACGAGGTGATGGCGATCTTGCTGCCCACCATCGCGTTCGCCAGGGTGGACTTGCCCGCGTTGGGACGTCCGACGAAGCAGGCGAAGCCCGATCGGAACCCCTCGGGCCCGGTGTACTGGGCGTCAGTCATGGTCGTGTCCCTTCACGGAGGCGTCGGCCTCGTCGCTGTCGGAGTGGTCGATGAGGTTCACCAGACAGCGTCCGATCTGGTGTCGCCGGCCGGTCGTGGTCTCGGCGACGATGTGGATGCCCTCCCAGTCGATCGCGCTGCCCGGGATCGGCACCATGCTCAGTTGCTTGGCCATGAGCCCGCCGACGGTCTCGACGTCTTCGTCGTCGACGCTCAACCCGAACATCTCACCGAGATCCTCGACCGGCATCCGGGCGGAGATCCGGTACAGACCGGGCTCGATCTGCTCGGTGTGGGTCGGCTCGGCGTCGTACTCATCGACGATCTCACCGACGATCTCCTCGAGAATGTCTTCGATCGTGGCCAGACCGGCCGTGCCTCCGAATTCGTCGACGACCAGCACCATGTGGTTGCGCTTCAGCTGCATGTCCCGGAGCAGCTCGTCGACCGGTTTCGAGTCGGGTGTGAACTCGGCGGGGCGCATCATGTCGGCGACGAGCTCGCTGCGTTCCCCCTCGGGATGGTCGTGGACCCTGCGCATGACGTCCTTGACGTACAGGACGCCGACGATGTCGTCGAGCCCGTCGCGGATCACAGGAATCCGGCTGTAGCCGGAGCGTAGAGCCAACGAGAGCGCCTGGCGCAGCGTCTTGGCCTGCTGGATGTACACGATGTCGGTACGCGGAACCATGACCTCTTTGACCAGGGTGTCGCCGAGGTCGAACACCGAATGGATCATCCGGCGCTCGTCGGACTCGATCACGTCGCTGGCCTCGGCCCGATCGACGAGTTCCCGCAGTTCGGCCTCCGAGGAGAACGGGCCGTCGCTGTAGCCCCGCCCGGGCGTGATCGCGTTGCCGAACAGGATCATGAGCGATGGGATCGGGCCCAGCACTCTCGTGAGCGCGGAGATGGGACCGCCGGCGGCGGGCGCGATCCGCAGTGCGCGCTGGCGGCCGATGGTGAGGGGGGCCACACCCCAGGCGATATAGCGCACGACCACCATGACGGCCACGGTGATGAGCAGCCGCTCCCACAGGGACGACACGGCCGCGAACACCACGAGCGCCACCAGCACCGTGGTGGCCACCTCGAACAGCGTGCGGAGGAGCAGTGAGGCGTTGAGGTACGGCGCGGGGTCCTCGGCGATCGTCCGCAGCCGTCGAGCGCCCCGCACCCCACGCTCGTCGAGATGTTCGGCACGCGCCTTCGAGGTGGCCGCCAACGCGGCCTCGAACATCGCCAGGACGAAGGCCAGGACGGCGACGACCAGTGCGACGGCCAGTTCGATCCACTGGATCTGGGGCACGGTCACCACACACTTTCGGAGGCGGGGGCAACCGGGACGAAGGTCGTGGGGTGCCCCGGAGCCGCTCGGACAAGGAGATTGGGGATGATTCTACGGCCCGGTCGACCCGGACACTCAGCCACGGGCCCGCGCAGCCTCCCAATCGGCGATGATCCGGTCGTTGAGCGCGAACATCACGGCCCGCTCCTCGGGCTCGGCGTGGTCATGCCCGAGCAGATGCAGTAATCCGTGGATGAGAAGGTACTGAGCTTCCTCGTCGGGACGCCGACCGTTGTCGGGAGCCTGTTCGCTGATGACCTGGGGGCACAGGTAGATCTCTCCCAGATCTCCCGTGATGAATTCCTCGTCGGATCCGGGCTCGTGCAGTTCGTCCATCGGGAAGCTCATGACGTCGGTGGGGCCGGGGAGGCCCATGTGCTTGACGTGCAGGGCGGTCATGGTGTCGGGGTCGATGAGCACGACCGACAGGTCGGCCTGGGGGTGCACCCGCAGCGCGGACAACGCGAACCGGGCGAGCCGCACGAGGGCGAGGTCGTCGACCTCGACACCGGACTCGTTGTTGAGGTCGATCACCGCGACTCCCGTCGGTGGTCGCGCCGGGGCATGCCCGTCGGCGGGGTGAGGGCCGACTCGTACCGGTCGTAGGCCGCCACGATCCGCCCCACGAGCTTGTGCCGCACTACGTCGTGGCTGGTCAGGGTGCAGAAGGCGATGTCGTCGAGGCCGTCGAGGATCCCCTGCACAGCGCGGAGTCCGCTGGGCTGCCCGCCGGGCAGGTCGACCTGGGTGATGTCGCCGGTGACGACCACCTTCGAGCCGAACCCGAGCCGGGTGAGGAACATCTTCATCTGCTCCATCGAGGTGTTCTGCGCCTCGTCGAGGATGATGAACGCGTCGTTCAGGGTGCGTCCGCGCATGTATGCCAGGGGTGCCACCTCGATGGTTCCGGCCGTCAACAGCTTGGGCACCGAGTCGGGGTCGACCATGTCGTGCAGGGCGTCGTACAACGGACGCAGGTAGGGGTCGATCTTGTCGTTGAGCGTGCCGGGAAGGAACCCGAGCCGTTCGCCCGCCTCGATGGCCGGTCGGGTGAGGATGATCCGGTTGACCACCTTCGCCTGCAACGCCTGGACGGCCTTGGCCATCGCGAGATAGGTCTTGCCGGTGCCCGCGGGCCCGATGCCGAACACGACCGTGTGGGCATCGATGGCGTCGACGTACCGCTTCTGGTTGAGCGTCTTGGGGCGGATCGTGCGGCCCCGGCTCGACAGGATGTTGTGGGTGAGCACCTCGGCGGGCCGCACGTCGGGGTTGGCGGCGCTCATGGAGACGATCCGCTCGATCGTCTCGGAGGTGAGCCCCTGCCCCGTGCGCAGTACCGTGATCATCTCGGTGAGCACCTCGGTGGCGTGGGAGACATCGGCGGTGGTGCCGTCGACGGTGACCTCGTTGCCCCGCACGAAGATGTCGGCGGTCAGCTGCTGTTCCAGCAGACGGAGGAACTCGTCCCGGGGGCCAACGACGTTCACCATGTCGATCGATGCGGGAACCGTGATCACACGGTGACCCGGCAGGTGGGCGATGTCGTGGGGCTGGCTGGTGCTCAGAGTGTCTCCCGGGTGTGCGGCGAGTGGCCGCAGCGTCGGCTCGGCCACGGTGAGGTCTGCGACGAGGCTCACCGCATCCCATGCTACGGTCCCCGGTCGGTCGGGACCAGCCGCGACGGGGTGCGTGCGTCGGCCGGGCAGCGATCGGCACGGCGGGACCGGTTCCCAGGGCGGACCGCTCGTGCTTGGATGGTCCACCGTGACGATGCCTCTCGATACCCAGTCGCGATCGCCCGTGGCCTCACCCGACGCCGGCCGCGTCCACTACGCCACCGGAGCCACCACCCACTACGACCTCGTCGTGGCCCTGTTCGTGAGCCTGCTGCTCATCTCGGGCGTCACCGCGGCGAAGCTGTTCGAGGGCCCACGCATCCCCGGGTTCAGTTCGTGGTTCTACGGTGGCGGCAACCTGATCTTCGACGGTGGCGCGTTCCTGTTCCCGCTGTCGTACGTGGTCGACGACGTGATGACCGAGGTCTACGGGTGGCGCCGGGCCAAGCGGGCGATCTGGATGGGGTTCGCGATGATGATCCTCGCCGCGATCACCTACCGGGTGGTGGCCCTCACCACCCCCGTGCCGGGTTTCGAGGCCTGGAACCAGGTACTCGCCCCGGTCACCCGGATCACCATCGCGAGCCTGTCGGGTTACCTGGCCGGGGAACTGCTCAACTCCCTCGTGGTGGTGCGGATCAAGGCCCGAATGGCCGAACGCGCGGTGGCGTTGCGGCTGATCGCCTCGACCCTGGTCGGCGAGTTCGTCGACACCCTGCTGTTCTGCACGATCGCCTACGCTTTCTCGATCTCGTGGGGCGAACTGGCGAACTACACGATCACCGGATACGTCTACAAGTGTCTCGTGGAGTTGTGTGTGGTGCCGATCAGCCTGGGCGTGATCCGGTGGCTCAAGCGGGTCGAGCCCACGTACGGCAGCTGAGCCGGCCCGCTCAGCGGGCGAACCGGTCGGTGGCGGTGACCAACTCACGGCAGATGTTCGGTTCCATCGCCGAGTGGCCGGCCAGCACCATCCGCAGTTCGGCCTCGGGCCAGGCCCGGTGCAGGTCGATCGCGGTGGTGGCCGGGCACGGCAGGTCGTAGCGTCCCTGCACGATGACGGCAGGGATGTCGCGCAGCTTCCCGGCGTCGGCGATGAGTTGGCCCTCGGTGAACCAGCCGCCGTGGACGAAGTAGTGGTTCTCGATCCGCGCGAACGCCAACGCGTAGTCGGGGTCGGACATCGACTCGACGTGGGCCGGCGAGTAGAGCAGGGTCGAGGTGGCCGCCTCCCACCGGGTCCATGCGAGCCCCGCGGCGCGGGCCACCGCGGGGTCATCGTGCCACAGCAGGCGGTGGTAGGCGCCGATGTTGTCCTGGCCGAGGTCGTGGCCGGCCCGGCGCAACGGCTCGCAGAACACGTCCCACCATTCGGGGGCGATGTGCCCGGCACCCTCGTTGTAGTACCAGTCGAGTTCGCTGCGACGCAGCGTGAAGATCCCCCGCAGCACCATCGCGGTCACCCGGTCGGGGTGGGCTTCGGCGTAGGCGAGCGCAAGGCTGCTCCCCCACGATCCCCCGAACACCAGCCAGCGCTCGACCCCGAGGTGGGTGCGCAGCCGTTCGAGGTCGCCCACGAGGTGCCAGGTGGTGTTGACCATCGGGTCGGCGTCGGGGGTCGCCGCGTGCGGGGTCGACGCGCCGCACTGGCGCTGGTCGAAGCAGATGATCCGATAACGCTCCGGGTCGAAGAACCGGCGCCGGTCGGTGCCCCCGCCCCCTCCGGGGCCGCCGTGCACGAACACGGCCGGCTTGCCGTCGGCACGCCCGCTCTGTTCGTAGTAGACGAGCTGGCCGTCACCGACGTCGAGCATCCCCGCATCGTAGGGTTCGAGCGGCGGATAGAGGGCCTCGGACGGGGGGAACTGCGCGCCGGCGACCACCATGCTCGACAGGTCAACGGGCGTCGGCGCAGGTGGGGCGGACGCCGGACCCGTCGGTTGCCCGACGGGATCAGTGCCGCGTGTCACTCGTCGTCGCCGCCGTCGGAGTCGAGTTCGTCCTCATCGATCACGTACATGGCGGCTTCCTCGGCGGAGGCGGCCCCACCGGCGAGCCCGACCTCTTCGGCGATGTTCTCGTTGTCGGCGTCGTGCACGCCACCGTATCCGTGGGTGCCGTCGACGAGCCGACCGGCCCGGCGGCTTCCGACCTGACGCTTCTCGTGGTCGGGGTTCCAGTCACCGTCGTCGGGCTCGCGTTCGACCTCTTCCTGGTTGATCCGCTGGTCGAGGGTCTCTCCGCGGTGCATTTCGTTGGGTGTGTTGCCGTAGCCCTCGGCCGGAGACCAGTGGTCGGGCGGAATGTAGCCCTCGTCGAGCACGTCGTCGACGCCCCGGTTGATGAGCGTCTCGTCACGCTGCAACTGGTCGAGCTGTTCCGACTCGTCGGGAATGGCTTCGTCGAACTCGGTGTCCATGACCCGATCTTGCCACTAGGTGCCCACCAACACAGGGGATTCGTCGGCGTGCCGGGCAGTCGCGTTCGACGTCGGCCAGCACGTCGCCGGGATCGCCGGGCGTAGAACCGACCGAGGAATTCTTCCTTGTGAGCCTGGAAGTCGCCGTTCGCGATGGCGTGCCGGATGGCGTCGACGAGGCGTACCGTGAAGCGTTCGTTGTGGATCGTCGCCAGGGTGGCGCCGAGCATCTCCTTGGCCTTGAACAGGTGGTGCAGGTAGGCGCGGGTGTAGTTGCCGCACGTGTAGCAGTCGCAGCCGTCCTCCAGTGGGGCGAAGGAACCGCGGTGGGGTGCGGTGTTGACGTTGTACCGCCCGTCGGCCGTGTAGATGGCCGCGTTGCGGGCGACCCGCGACGGGTTGACGCAGTCGAACGTGTCGGCACCCATCTCGATGGCGGCGAAGAAGTCGTCCGGCTCGCTGATACCGAGCAGGTGCCGCGGCCTGTCGGCGGGGAGTTCCTCGGCCACCCAGCCGACGATGGTGCCCAGGTTCTCCTTCTCGAGGGCTCCCCCGATGCCGAAGCCGTCGAAGAACCGGCCGGCGGCCTCCATCGCCGCGAGGTCGCCAGCAGCCCGCCGGCGCAGGTCTTCGTACTGGGCGCCCTGGACGACACCGAACAGGGCCTGATACGGCCGTTCGGGCCGGTCAGCGGTCAAGCTGCCGTGTTCGGTGAGGCAGCGCTCGTGCCCATCGCGCGGTGCGCTCCAGTGAGTCCCTCCTGATAGGCGCGGGTGTCGAGCAGGGTGGTCAACTCGTCGAAGGCGAACATGACGTCGGCGCCCAGCTGGTGCTGGACCCGCATGCTCACCTCGGGCGTGAAGCGGTGCCGGCTCCCGTTGAGGTGGCTGACGAAGGTCACACCGTCGTCGTCGACGGTCGCCAGACGATCGCGTCCTCCGGCGATGACCTCCGCGCTGGTGTAGCGCGACGAATCCATCGACAGCACCTTCTTGAAGCCCGCGCCGAGGCTCAGCACCTGGAACCCGCCGGAGTCGGTGAAGGTGGGACCCGGGCCAGTTCATGAACCGGCCCGAGCCCGCCGGCGGCCTCGACGATGTGCGGCCCGGGCTGCAGGTAGAGGTGGTAGGCGTTGGCGAGCACGGCCTGGGCGCCGAGCTCGGCGACCGCCTCCGGTAGCACGGCCTTGACACTGGCCTTGGTGCCGACGACGACGAACGCCGGGGTCTGGATGTCACCGTGCGGGGTGTGGATGACCCCCGCGCGTCCGAGACCGTTACCGAGTTCGGCGGTGCGCTCGAACGAGAATCCCGCGCTCATGCGGAGGTCACGGCCGCCAGCGCCGTCGCCTGGGCGAGTGCGACGGTTCCCGCGGTCGACGTGCGCAACACGGCGTCGCTCACCAGCGCGGTCCGCGCGCCGGCGGCGGCGAAGCACGGCGAGCTCCTCGTCGCTCACGCCGCCCTCGGGGCCGACGATGAACACCACCGAACCGTGGGTGGGCAAACTCAACTGGTGCAGCCAGGCGTCGGCGGACTCGTGCAGCACGACCGCGAGGTCGGCGTCGCGCACGATCTCGATCACGTCATCGGTGGTGGCGTATCCGATCGCGCGGCACCCGGAGCCGACGGGACTGCTTGGCGGCCTCGCGGGCGGTCGAGGTCCACTTCGCGACACCCTTGTCGGACTTTGGCCTCCCAGCGGACGACACACCGGGACGCCTGCCATGCGATGATCGGCGTCGACGCCGAGTTCGGTCAGGGTCTCCACCGCGAGGTCACTGCGATCGCCCTTCGCGAGGGCCTGGACGACGGTGTATCGCACCCGCCGCGCGGGCGCGCTACAGCACCTCCGACACCCGCACCGCGAGCCGCTGCCGTTCGGCCTCGACGACCTCACCCTGAATGCCGTGCCCATCGCCGTCGCCGAGGTAGACCTGCTCGCCGGGACGCACGCGACGCACCGCGACCGCATGGCGTGCCTCGTCACCGCGTGATCGCGACCACGTCTCCGACGCGGACGGCGGTCGCGTCGATCGGGTCGGTCGACGAGGAACAGCGGGTCGGTCATGCGCCGAATGCCTCCTTGAGGCGTCCGAACACCGACCTGTTCGGTGACTGGTGCCGAGCGGTCACGGTGGTCTCGTCGCGCAACTCGGCGAGCCGGCGCAGCAGGTCGCGCTGCTCATCGTCGAGCCGGGTGGGGGTCTGGACGAGGAACGTCACGCCGAGATCCCCGCGTCCGCCGCCCCTGAGCCGCGGGACGCCCCGCCCGGTGAGCGCGACCCGGGTTCCGGGCTGCGTGCCGGGGGGTACCGTCACCTCGACCTGGCGCTCCTCGGGCCGCGAGTCGTCGCGTTCGGCCTCGAGGGTGCCCAACGTGATCGTGGTGCCCAAAGCCGCGGCGGTCATCGGGATCTTGATGACCGTCTCGAGGTTGTCGCCGTCGCGCTTGAAGGTGTCATGGTCGAGCACGTGCAACTCGACGTAGAGGTCGCCGGCGGGTCCCCCGCCCGGCCCGACCTCGCCGTGCGACTCGAGGTGGATGCGGTTGCCGGTGTGCACGCCGGCGGGGATCTTCACGTTGATGGTGCGGTTGCTGCGCACCCGTCCCTCGCCGGAACACTCCCCGCACGGGTGCGGGATGACGGTGCCGAAGCCGCGGCACTGGGGGCACGGCTGTGACGTGCGGATGTCACCGAGGAACGACCGCTGCACCTGGGTGACCTCGCCCCGCCCGTCACACAACGAACACGTGACCGGCTGGGAGCCATCTGCCGCACCGGATCCGCTGCAGCGCGGGCAGACGACCGCGGTGTCGACGTTGAGGGCCTTGGTGACCCCGAACGCCGCCTCGCCGAGGGTCGAGATCCATCCGGACCAGCGCGTCCTGGCCCCTGCGCACCCGGGACCGGGGGCCCCGCGATGTCGCGGCGCCGAACATGGCGTCGACCAGGTTGGTGAAGTCGAATCCACCGCTGAAACCGCCACCCTGGCCGAATCCACCGAACCCGCCGCCGTAGCCGCCGCCCAACGGGTCGCCGCCCCGGTCGTAGATGTCCCGCTTGTGCGGGTCGTGGAGCACCTCGTAGGCCTCCTGCACCTGCTTGAACTTTTCGGCGGCGTCGGGTTCCTGGGCGACGTCGGGGTGAACCTTCATCGCCATCCGCCGATAGGCCTTCTTGATCTGCTCGGGCGTCGCATCGCGCGGCACGCCGAGCACCTCGTAGTAGTCAGTGCTCATGAGTGGTGTCGATCATCCTTCTGCCAGGAAACGGCCGACGTATCGGGCCACGGCGCGCACCGAGGCCATCGTCGAGGGGTAGTCCATGCGGGTGGGGCCGACGATGCCAAGGGTCGCGCGGCCATCGGACACTGTGCCATAGCTGCTGGCGACGAGCGAAGTCGTCTGCAGCGTCTCGTAGGGATTCTCGTGACCGATCCGCACGGTCACCTCGCCTTCGGCGGCCGTCGCGGCCTCGCCGAGCAGCCGGAGCAGCACGACGTTCTCCTCGAGTGCCTCGAGCACCGGCCGCACCGTCGTGTCGAACTGGTCGCCGAAGCGCGCCAGGTTGGGCACCCCGCCGACGACGACCCGCTCGGACGCGTCGCTGGCGAGCATGTCGAGCAGCAGGGCGATCACCGGCGTGCCGACCGGACGGAGCGCCCGATCGAGCTCGGTGGCCAGGATCGCCAGCCGGTCGACGGCCGCCGACGGCGCAAGCCCGATGATCTGAGCGTTGAGCATGGCCCGCAGCTGGCCGATCTGGTCGTCGCTGATGTGCGGCAGTTCGAGGGTGCGCTGGTCGACGGTTCCGCTCGAGGTGATCAGCACCACCAGCGCACGATCGGTGGTGAGCCCCACGAGCTCGACGTGCCGCACCTGGGCCGCCGGCGCCGCGGGATACTGCACGATGGCGACCTGCCGGGTGATCTGGGCCAACAGCCGCACCGTGCGACCCATGACATCGTCGAGGTCGATCGCCCCCGCGAGAAAGGTGCTGATCGCCCGGCGCTCCGCCGGCGACAACGGCTTCACCGTCGCCAGTCGGTCGACGAACAGGCGATAGCCCTTGTCGGTGGGGATCCGCCCGGCGCTCGTGTGCGGCTGGACGATGTAGCCCTCCTCTTCGAGCACGGCCATGTCGTTGCGCACGGTGGCGGGCGACACCCGCAAGCCGTGTCGCTCCACCAGCGATTTCGACCCGACGGGCTCCTTGCTCGACACGTAATCGGTGACGATCGCCTTGAGCACGTCGAGTTTACGGTCGTCGAGCATCGTCCCTCCTCACGCCATCTCGAGGTGCGCCCTCCCCCATCCCTGGCCGTGGCCGCACACGGACTCGGCGGCTGGGGTGGGCACGGCAGACCTGGCACTCACGTCGTGCGAGTGCCAGCTTACCCGGCAACGTCAATCCGCGGGAATCCGGACCCGTCGCTGCCCGCTCTGCGTGCCGGCCGATCCCGTCAGACCGAGCTGATGGGCAGGCCGCGCCGCGGGGCGACGCCCTTACCCCGAAGCTCGTCGTAGATGTGCGGCAGGATGTCGACGACGTGCTGCGGCGCGAACGGCCAGGAATAGTTGCGCGGGCCGTTGAAGTCGGCGACGACGTCGTCGAGGCCGACCCCTTCGCGGAACCGGTCTTCGGCGCTGGTCCACATCGCCGCGAGCGCAGCCTGTTGTTCGGCCACCGCCATCGCGTCGGCGGGTTCTCCGTGCCCGGGCACGAACACCAGATCCTCGGCGTGACCGGCACCCGACAGCACGCCGTCGAGGGCCATCGACCACCCCGAGAGGCTCGAGTCGGGGCCGACCGCGGGGTCGGCCGAGGTCTCGATGAGATCACCGGTGAACACCACGCGGGCGTCGGGCACGTAGACGCACAGGTCGCCGTCGGTATGGGCGGGCCCCGGCGCCAGGATCTCGATCCGCCGGCCTCCGAGGTCGAGTGCCTTGACGATGGCGATGTCGTCGGTGGGGGCGACGAGTTCGGCGACGTCGAACCCGAGTTCGCGCCGGATCACCTCAGGATCGATGTCATCCCCGCCCAGCCTGGCCCGTAGGGACTCATGCCCGTAGGACACGACGCCGCCGAGGCCGGCCAGTCCGAAGAAGTGGTCGAAGTGCCAGTGGGTGACCACCACGTGGGTGATCGGCCGACCGAGGAGATCGACCACAGAACGCGCGATGTCGGCACCCTGCTCGGGCGACGACCCGGTGTCGATGAGCAGCACGGCATCGTCACCCACGACGAGCCCGATATTGACGGTTGCCGGCTCGAGGGTCGCCATGTGGACACCGTCGCGCACCTGTCGCCAGGGCGATCTCGCGAAATCACGCATGCGAGTGAGACTAACGCGACCCGTCCCGAACGCCGCAACGAGTATGGCCCCGCGCCGACATTCAGACACCCCACGGGGTATCTTGGATATAGTCCCGTGGGTGCGTCGCACCCTGCACCGGGAATCGTGACCGAGGAGCCCACCATGACCACCAACGTCGGAACCACCGACCGCCTCATCCGCCTTGTCGCCGCCGTCGTGGCCGTGATCGTGGCGTTCGCCGTCGGAATCGCCAGCGCCGGCGGGATCATCCTGCTGATCGTCGGCATCGTCCTCGCCGCGACGGCGCTGCTGAGGTTCTGCCCCATCTACCGGCTGTTCGGCATCGGAACCGGTGCCGCGAAGTAGGTGCCGGCGTCAAGCCGTCGGTGACCCGTCCTTGCGACACCCGGACGGGTCCGATGACATATACCCCGGTGGGTATATAGTCATCGTGGTCGGGTCACCCCGATAACGTGCGTAACGCTTCGAAGGAGCAGCGGTGTCTGACGTTGTCATCCTGGGGGCGGGGATATCGGGCCACACGGCCGCCCTGCACCTCAGCCGTCTACTCGGCCGACAGCACCGGATCACGGTGGTGTCGCCCAATTCCAACTGGAACTGGATCCCCTCCAACATCTGGGTCGGGGTCGGCAAGATGTCGAAGAACGACGTCGTCTTCCCCCTGGCCCCGATCTATCGACGCAAGGGCATCGAGTTCATTCAGGCCAGGGCCGTCGCGATCCGCCCACACGGCGATGTCGACAGCGAGCGACCCGCCGTCGACATCGTGCACACCGCGCCCGGCCGGTCGGGACGCGAGGAGCGGATCCGTTACGACTACCTCGTCAACGCCACCGGACCACAACTGCGCTTCCAGCGCCACCGAGGGCCTCGGACCCGAGCACGGCAACACCGTCTCGGTCTGCACCCCCGACCACGCGGTGGCGGCGTCCGAACGCCTGCGCGAGGTCATCGCGAGGTGCCGCGCCGGCGAGCGCCAGACCGTGGTCGTCGGCATGGGGCACGGCACCTGCACGTGTGAGGGCGCGGCCTTCGAGTATGTGTTCAACGTCGACAACGAGTTGCGCGAGGCCGGCGTCCGCGACATGGCGCGCGTCGTCTACCTCACCAACGAGAGCGAACTCGGCGACTTCGGCGTCGGCGGGATGACGTTCGCCGATCAGGGGTTCCAGACGACCTCCGAACTGTGGACGGCCTCGTTGTTCCGCGAACGCGGCGTCGAGGCCATCCTCGGGGCACACGTCGAGCGGGTCGAGCCGGGCGTGGTGCACTTCGAGACCCTCGACGGCCGGCACCACTCTCTCGGCTTCGACTTCGCGATGCTGCTGCCCCCGTTCGGCGGCGTCGGACTGGCGGCCTACGACCGTGACGGCAGCGACATCACCTCCCAGTTGTTCGCGCCGAACGGGTTCATGAAGGTCGACGCCGACTACTCCGGCAAGGCCTACGACCAGTGGAGCGCGAGCGACTGGCCCGAGACCTACCAGGCGCACGGTGTCGACAACATCTGGGCGGTCGGGATCGCGTTCGCCCCACCACACCAGATCAGCCGCCCGCACACCTCGCCCAACGGCACGCCGATCACTCCGGCACCGCCGCGCACCGGGATGCCGTCGGGGGTCATGGGCAAGACGGTCGCCCTGACCATCGCCGACCGCATCCGCAAGGGCCCCATGGCCGTGGCCCACCGGGCGTCGATGGCCGACATGGGGGCGGCGTGCGTCGCCTCCGCCGGGGCGAACCTGCGCACCGGATCGGCCGCGGCGATGACCATGATGCCCGTGGTTCCCGACTTCAGCCGCTATCCCACCGGCCGCGACCTCCGGGAGACACGCGGCGAACTCGGGTTGGCGGGCCACTGGGTCAAGCTGATGCTCCATCACCTGTTCATCTACAAAGCCAAGGGCCTTCCCGGCTGGCACCTGATTCCGGAGTGATCGACATGCCCGACAACGCCGACCTGCCCGTGGCCGACCTCAGCAAGGCGCCGCTCCCCACGGAGAACACACAGCGCTACCGCCGCAATCCCGTGGTTCAGACGTGGAAGTTCGCGGTGTTCAACGCCCGCATCATGCGGATGGTGCTCAAAGGCAAGCACTGACCCCCGGTCGCCGATCGGAACGCCCGCGACCCCCGAATCCAGCGGGAGTCGCGGGGGTCCACCCGGACCGGCCCGGGTCAGGCCAGTCGCAGGAAGAGCTTCTCCATCGCGTCGATGTCGACCTCGCTGGCTTCGGGGTCGGCGAGGCACTGTTGCATGCCCTGCGAGATCACCGCGAACCCGGCCCGCTGCACCGCCTTCGCCACGGCGGACAGCTGGGTCACGATGTCTTGGCAGCTGCGGTCGGTCTCGATCATGTGGATGACCCCGCCCAGTTGGCCGTGTGCCCGGCGGAGCCTGGCCAGAATCTCGGGCACGCCCTCGGGTTCGAGGCCCCGCGCGGGTCCGTGAGCGTCATGACCGTGCGCCTCGGACCCCGACGGTTCGGGGTCTGCGACGGCCGGTGGCGGCGCCGCGGTGACGCGTTCGATCTCAGACATCGTCGTGACACCCCCGTGTCCTGCCGAGCGCTGTGCGTCGAACCCGCGGGGCTCGGCACGACCCCGGCCATCCCCCGCTCGGGAGGAATGTGCGGGTCCGGTGGCCGGCGATCTCACTCACAGGAGCATCATACCCCGTGGGGTATAGTCATGTCACGGACCACTCCCTATCCGGAAGGTAGCCGTTCGTGATCCTCGCAATCTCTTGCAGGCATCGTCATCGGAGTCGTCCTCGGCGCACTCGGTGGTGGGGGTTCGATCCTCGCGGTGCCGGTGCTCGTCTACGCGTTGCACCAGAGCGCGCACGCCGCCACCACCGAATCACTCGTCGTGGTCGGCACCACCGCACTCGTCGCCGCGCTGGGGCACCATCGCCGCGGCAACGTGCGCTGGGGCCAGGGCCTGCTGTTCGGCGTTCTCGGGGCCCTGGGTACCTGGGCCGGTGGCCAGGCCTCCCAGCACATCAGCCCACGACTGCTGCTGGTGTCGTTCGCGGTGCTGCTCGTCGTCGTGGCCGCGCTGATGTGGCGCAAGTCGATGCCGCGGCGCACCCGGCTGGTCACCGATCACCGGCCGATCGTGTGGACGCCGCGGCGCATCCTCAGGCTGCTGCTCACGGCGTCGGCCGTGGGACTGCTTGTCGGGTTCTTCGGGGTCGGCGGCGGTTTCGCCGTCGTGCCCGCTCTCGTGCTCGCCCTCGACACGCCGATGACCGTCGCGGTGGGCACGTCGTTGCTCGTCATCGCGGTGAACTCGGCGACGGCCCTGGCGAGCCGGCTCGGCTCGGGGGCGCACCATCGACTGGGGCGTGGTGCTGCCGTTCACCGTCGCCGCCGCCGCTCGCCAGCCTGGTCGGTGGCCACGTCGCGTCGCGCCTGCCCTACCGCATCCTCACCCGCGCGTTCGCCGGGATCCTGGCACTGGTCGCCGCCTACATGCTGGTCCGCAGCCTGGGGTGAGGCCGCCGGGTGCGCGTCACACCGACAGGGCCGGGCTGGCCATCCGCCAGATCTGCTCGGTGCCCGCCCCGATGAGGCCGGGCCCGACGTCCCCGGCACGGTAGTCCCGACCGTCGCGCAGCCGGGTCACCCCACCCGTCTCGCGCAACAGCAGCGACCCCGGCACGTGGTCCCAGGGATGCAGATTCTTGTAGACGACGAAATCGATGCGCTCCGGTGGCGACGCGTCGGGTAGTCGATGCCGGCGGCGAACGCGCCGTAGACGATCGGTGACAGTGTGGCGTCGGCGTCGAAGCCGATGAGCCGTCGCTGGGACGCGAGCCCCTGCGGCCGCGTGGCCGCGCCCGCCCGGCGCGGCATCGCCAGCCCGTCGCACATCGCACCCGCCCCCTCCTCGGCGACGTAGGCGTGATCGTGAACCGGCTGCAGGATCCAGGCCCGCACCGCCCGCCCCGACCTCACCTCGGCGATCATCACCGCGAAGTCGGCGCTGCCCCTGACGAAGTTCCGGGTGCCGTCGACGGGGTCGATCAGAAAGGCGTGGTCGGCCGCCCGCGGCCGACGCCCTCGAGCGCCGGATCGACGAAGCACGCTTCCTCGCCGATGATCAGGGCCTCGGGACACATCGCGCCGAGGGCGCGGGTGAGCGCCCTCTCGGCTTCCCGGTCGGCGATCGTCACGTAGTCGCCGGGCGACTTCTGATCGACGTCGCCCTCCGATGAGCCGACGATGCCGGGGCAGGATGTGCTCCGCGGCGACCTCCTGCATCAACTCGAGGATCTGATCGGACGAGGGCTCGCGTCTGCTCGGCATGCCTCCATCGTCCCCCACCGCGGCGAGTCGTCCCACCAGAAGCGGGCTCCGTCTCACCGCTGGAGGTCTGGCGTCACGATCGCGTGTCGAGGTGGTCCTGGGTGACGAAGTCGATGAGGCGTTCCACCTCGGTGTTGAATCGCGGATCGAGGTCGCGCCACGTCCGCACCCGTGCGAGGATCGCCTGCCAGCCGCGCGCGATGTCGGCCTGATCGCGGTGGGGCTGCCCGAGGGCGGCCAGGGTTCCCTTCTTGAAGTCGACGTCGCGGGGCACGACCGGCCAGGCCCTCAACCCGAGCGTGCCGGGCAGGACGGCGTTCCAGACATCGATGAACCGGTGGCCCGTGATCATCACGAAATCGCCGAAGCCGCTGTGGGCGACCTGGGCAGCGATCCGGGACTCCTTCGAGCCCGGCACCAGATGGTCGACGAGCACGCCGAGTCGGCGACCTGGCTCTGGTCGGAACTCGTCGACCACCGCGGACAGGTCGTCGATACCGCCCAGGAACTCGACCACCACCCCGACGTGGCGCAGGTCGTCGCCCCACACCTTCTCGACGAGTTCGGCGTCGTGGCGGCCCTCGACGTAGATCCGGCTCGGGAGTGCGACCTTCGCCCCCGCAGGGGCGCCGACGCGTGACCCGGAGGCGGTGCGGCCGGGCGCCGACGTGCCGCGGCGTGCGGGGATCCGCAACGCGACCGGCTCCCCGTCGAGGAGGAAGCCGGGCCCGACGGGGAACGAGCGTCGCTTCTCGTGCCGGTCCTCGAGGATCACCAGCCCGTTCTCCCAGCCCACGACCGCTCCGCAGAAGCCACTCGTCGGGTCCTCGACGACCAGGTCGAGGTCGAGCACCACATCGCGGGAGGCCTTCCGGCCGGCCTGCTGCCAACCCGCGGACAGAACGTCGGGTCCGTATCTGGAGGGAAAGCTCACGCCGGATGAGGCTACCCAATGCGGCGGGCCCGGCCGGTTAGGCACGCAGGGGCGCTCGGCCGGGCCGGGACGCCGGGATCGCTCAATCCAGCAGGCGACGCACGACGGCATCGGCCAGCAGCCGGCCGCGCAGCGTCAGCACCAGCCGGGCGTCAGTCCCCGCGGCTGCCGGCGTGACGTCGACCAGACCCTCGTCGACCAGCCCGGGAACACGGTCGCGCTCGGTGACGGTGAGGATCCCGACCGGCAGTCCCTCGGCGATCCGCACCTCGAGCAGAACCCGTTCGACGCGACGCTGCTCGGCGTCCAGTACCTCCCGGCCCTCGCCGGGACTGTCGCCCGCGGCGAGCAGGGCTCCGTAACGCCTGGGGTGGCGGACGTTCCACCAGCGCACGCCGCCGACGTGCGAGTGGGCACCCGGCCCGACCCCCCACCAGTCGTGGCCGCGCCAATACGCGAGGTTGTGCCGCGACCGGTGATGCGGCCCCCGACTCCAGTTGCTCACCTCGTACCACGAGTATCCGGCCGCGGCGAGCGTCTCCTCCGCCACCAGGTACTTGTCGGCGAGGTCGTCGTCGTCGGGCGCCGGGACCGCCCCGCGCCGGATCCGCGCGGACAGGGCGGTGCCCTCCTCGACGATCAGCGCGTAGGCGCTGAGGTGGTCGGGGCCGACACCGAGCGCCGAGTCGAGTGAGGCCCGCCAGTCGTCCAGCGACTCTCCGGGTGTGCCGTAGATGAGATCGAGGGAGATGTCGTCGAACCCGGCCGTGCGGGCCAGCCGCACCGCGTCGAGGGCACGCCCGGGCGTGTGCACTCTGTCGAGCACGCGCAGCACGTGCGGCACCGACGACTGCATGCCGAGCGAGAGCCGGGTGATCCCGCCCGACAGCAGGGCCTCCAGCACGGCGGGGGTGATCGTCTCCGGGTTCGCCTCGGTCGTCACCTCGGCGCCGGGGAGCAGCCCGAACACGTCGCGCAGGTGGTCGAGCAGCGTCGCGAGCAGCGCGGGAGGCACCATCGTCGGGGTGCCACCGCCGATGAACACCGTCGAGAGGCGGGGGGCACGCCCGCCCAGTACCCGGGCGGCGAGCTCGATCTCGGCGTGGGCCGAGCGGGCCCACACGCTCACGGCGTCCGTGTCGACCTGGTCGGGCGAGTAGGTGTTGAAGTCGCAGTACCCGCATCGCACCGCGCAGAAGGGCACATGCAGGTAGACCCCGAGCGGGGTGTCGCCCACCCGCCGGAGCGCCTGGTGCGGCAGTGCGCCATCGGACGGCACGGGGTCGCCGGGGGGCGGGGTCGAGGGCATGCAGGTCAGGCTACGCCGGGCTCGGGACGCGGATCGCCGACGCCGGCCGGGCCGGGCCCCGCCCGGACATACCCCCCTCCCCATGGGCCGCGCAGGGCCTGCCACTTCGGGCGATGCTGTCGTAGACTCCCCGCATGCAGATCAGCCGTCGCCATCTCCTCGCCGCCGCCGGTGGACTCGCCGCCACCGCGGGCCTCGCCGCCTGTGGCAGCAACAGCGGCCTGTCCGGCAACAATTCCGGGAGTTCCTCGTCGTCCGGCGCGTCCGGTGGTTCCAAGCCCACGCTGGCCCAGTGGTACCACCAGTACGGCGAGGCGGGCACCAAGGAGGCCGTCAAGCGGTACGCCGCCTCGTATCCCGACGCCACGGTGAACGTCACGTGGTACGCCGGCAACTACGACACCGCCGTGCCGGCGGCACTGCTCACCAACTCGTTCCCCGACGTGTTCGAGTACGCCAACGGGCCCACTCTCGACATGATCAAGGCGGGCCAGGTCGTCGACATGACCGACGTCATCGGGTCGTCGGTCAGCAAGTTCAACCAGTCGGTGATCAAGCGGCTGACGTTCCAGGGCAAGATCTGGGCGATCCCGCAGGTCATCGACATGCAGTTGCTGTACTACCGGCCTTCGCTGTTGAAGAAGGCGGGGGTGCAACCGCCGAAGACCTTCAGCGAGTTGGTCACAGCAGCCAAGGCACAGGCCACCAAGGACATGGGCGGGTTCTTCGCGGGCAACGACGGGGGCGTCGGCGTGCTGGGCAACATGTTCGTCTGGGCGTCCGGTTACGACCAGCTGAACTCCGAGCGCACGGCTCTGGGATTCCTCCAGCCGAACTTCTACGATTCGCTGAAGGCCTATCAGACGTTCTACAAGAGCAACGCGCTGCTCAAGGCGGCGTCGAAGGACTGGTACGACGCCACGCCGTTCATCAACGGCGAGACGGCCATGCAGTGGGGCGGGCTGTGGTCGATGCCCGACGTGCAGAAGGCCTTCGGCAGCGACTTCGGCGTCGTGCCCTTCCCGGCGATGGGTACTTCGGGTCGGGTGGCGGTGCCGTTCGGTGCCTACAGCTCGTGCGTGGCCGCCAAGAGCGCGCACGTCGACGCGGCCAAGGCGTTCGCCAAGTGGCTGTGGGTCGATCAGACCGCCGACCAGGTCGACTTCGCCAACAGCTACGGCACGCACATCCCGTCGCAGACGGCGCTGGTGCCCCAGTGCTCCAAGATCGCCCAGGGTCCCGGCAAGCAGGCCGCCGACATGGTCGCCAACGAGGGATTCGCGTCCGACATCATGTGGACCGGCCCCATCGGGGATGCCTTCAGCTCGGCGATCACCAACGTGGTCGTCAAGGGCGCCGATCCGGCCACCGAGTTCAAGTCGGTGGGCACGAAGGCAGTTGCCGAGCTCAAGCGAATCAAGGGCTGATGAGCCTCCCCGCGGACGCGCGGGGCGGACCCGGCACCGACGCCATCACCGCCGCGCGCCGGCCTCCCACGTGGGGGCGCCGGCTGCGCGGTCGGCAGGACCGCAACCTGTGGTTCGGGCTGTTCGTGCTGCCCTTCCTCGCCGGACTGGTCGTGTTCGTCTACGTGCCGATCGGGTGGAGTGCGTACCTGTCGTTCTTCGATGCGCGCGCGACCGTCACGCCGACGAAGTTCGTGGGGCTGGCCAACTACGCGTACCTCCTGAACGACCCCGAGTTCAGGTCGTCGCTGATGGTGTTCATCGCCTTCGCGATCCTCATCGTGCCACTGACCTACGTCTGTTCCCTGACCCTGGCGCTGCTGCTCAACGGGCTCCGGGTGGCCCAGGCGTTCTTCCGCTCGGTGTTCTTCATCCCGACCGCCGTGTCCTATGTCATCGCCGCGATGATCTGGCGCATCTCGTTCTTCAACGGCGGCCGCTTCGGGCTGGTGAACTCGCTGCTCCGCCGGCTCGGCGGGTCGAACATCGATTGGCTGGGTGGCGCGAACTACGGCTACTGGGTCGCCCTGGTGTCCGTGCGGTTGTGGCTGCAGGTGGGCTTCTTCATGATTCTGCTGATCGCCGGGCTCAACCGCATCCCCGGCGAGACCTACGAGGCCGCCGCCATCGACGGTGCCGACGGCTGGCGGATGCTGCGATACATCACCCTGCCGCAGCTCCGGGCCACCAGCGCGGCCGTCCTGATGCTGCTGCTCATCAACGCGTTCCAGGCGTTCGACGAGTTCTGGAACATGCTGTCAGGCGTCAACGGCACCTACCCGCCCTACGGGCGCCCGCCCCTGGTGCACCTGTTCGTCATCAGCCTCGGCGGGTCGAACCAGGATCTCGGGTTGGGGGGTGCCGGCACGATGATCCTCACGGTGATCATTGTCGTGTTCGGTGTCGCGCAGAACTGGCTGACGAACCGCGGCACCGAGAGGGATGAGCGATGAGGGCCGTCCGCAGCCGACGCGCCCGGGCACTGCTGGGCGTGAGGTACACCGTCCTCGTCGTGCTGGCGCTGTTCTTCCTGCTGCCGTTCTACGTGATCGTCCGCAACGCGTTCGCGTCGTCCAAGCTCATCGCCGCCGCGCAGTGGCAGTGGCTGCCCGACAAGTGGAACTTCGACAACATCACCGAGCTGTTCACCAACTCCGACGTCGAAATGGGGGCCTCACTGTGGCACTCCGCGGTGATGTCGGTGGTGCAGACGGCGCTCACGGTGGTGGTCGCCCTGTTGGCCGGGTACGCACTCGCCCGCTACAGCCACCGCGTGGCCCGGACGCTGACGGCGTTGACGATCTTCACCCTCATGGTGCCGGCCGCCGTGACGTTCATCCCCACCTTCGTCATGACCTCGGCCCTCGGCTGGATCGACACCTTCCGGGGGCTCATCGTGCCGGGCATGTTCTCGGCCTTCGCCACCTACATGTTCCGCCAGTCGTTCCTCGGGTTCCCCCGGGAACTCGAGGAGGCCGCGCTCATCGACGGCGCGAACCCGTGGCGCACGTTCTGGCACGTGGTCGTGCCGAACTCGATGGGCATCGTCGGAGCCGTCGGCACGATCATCTTCATCGGGTCGTGGAACGCGTTCCTGTGGCCGATGCTCGTGACCCGCAGCGGCACCCGCACGGTGCAGGTGACCCTCAGCCAGTTCATGACATCGCAGCTCGTCAACTACCCGGAACTGTTCGCGGGGGCGCTGGTGGCGATCATCCCGGTGCTGCTCGTGTTCCTGTTCCTGCAGCGTTTCCTCGTGCGAGGCGTCGAGACCACCGGGCTGCGCTGACGCTCGTCCCCGCCGCCTCGTCTCAGCCCTGCGGCTGCTTCTTGTCCTTGCCGCCCTCCCCGGTCTGCAGGGCCGCCACGAACGCCTCCTGGGGAACCTCGACCCGGCCCACCATCTTCATCCGCTTCTTGCCCTCCTTCTGCTTCTCGAGCAGTTTGCGCTTGCGGGTGATGTCGCCGCCGTAGCACTTGGCGAGCACGTCCTTGCGCAGGGCCCTGATCGTCTCGCGGGCGATCACCCGCGCCCCGATCGCCGCCTGGATCGGCACCTCGAACTGCTGGCGGGGGATGAGTTCCTTGAGCTTGGAGGCCATCGCGACGCCGTACTGGTAGGCCTTGTCCTTGTGCACGATCGCGCTGAAGGCGTCGACCGGGTCACCGTGCAGCAGGATGTCGACCTTGACCAGTTCCGCGGCCTGCTCCCCGGCGTCCTCGTAGTCGAGCGACGCGTACCCCTTCGTGCGCGACTTCAGCGCGTCGAAGAAGTCGAACACGATCTCGGCCAGCGGCAGGGTGTACCTCATTTCGATCCGGTCGGCCGACAGGTAGTCCATGCCCAACTGGACGCCCCGGCGTGTCTGGCACAGCTCCATGAGCGTGCCGATGTAGTCGCTCGGCGACAGCAGCGTGGCCCGGACCACCGGTTCGTAGACCTCGGCGATCTTGCCCTCGGGATATTCGCTGGGGTTGGTGACGGTGTGCTCGGTGCCGTCCTCCATCACCACCCGGTAGACGACGTTGGGCGCGGTGCTGATGAGGTCGAGGTTGAACTCGCGCTCGAGCCGTTCCCGCACGATCTCCATGTGCAGCAGCCCGAGGAACCCGACCCGGAACCCGAAACCGAGCGCCCCCGACGTCTCGGGTTCGAAGGTGAGCGCCGCGTCGTTGAGTTGCAGCTTCTCGAGTGCCTCCCGCAGCTCGGAGAAGTCGTCGGCGTCGATCGGGTAGAGGCCCGCGTAGACCATCGGCTTGGGATGCCGGTAGCCGGCCAGTGCCTGAGTGGCCGGGCGGGTCGAGAGGCTGACGGTGTCGCCGACGCGGGATTGGCGCACGTCCTTCACACCGGTGATGAGGTAGCCGACCTCGCCGACGCTCAGGCGCTGGGTCCGGATCGGTTCGGGGGAGATGACGCCGACCTCGAGCACCTCGTGGGTGGCCTTCGTCGACATCATCAGGATGCGCTCCCGATGGGACAGCGCACCGTCGACGACCCGCACGTAGGTGATCACGCCGCGGTAGGTGTCGTAGACCGAGTCGAAGATCAGCGCCCGGGCGGGAGCGTCGGGGTGGCCCACCGGAGCGGGCACCTGGCGGACGATGAGGTCGAGCAGTTCGCGCACGCCCTGGCCGGTCTTGGCCGACACGCGGAGCACGTCGTCGGCGGCGCATCCGATGATGCCGGCCAGTTCCTCGGCGTACTTCTCGGGCTGGGCGCCGGGCAGATCGATCTTGTTGAGCACCGGAATGATGTGCAGGTCGGCCTCGAGTGCCAGGTACAGGTTCGCCAGCGTCTGCGCCTCGATGCCCTGGGCGGCGTCGACCAGCAGCAGTGCACCCTCGCACGCTGCGAGCGACCGGGACACCTCGTAGGTGAAGTCGACGTGACCAGGGGTGTCGATCATGTTCAGTACGTAAGTGGAACCGCTCGAGCGTCCACGGCATCCGGACCGCCTGTGACTTGATCGTGATGCCCCGCTCGCGCTCGATGTCCATCCGGTCGAGGTACTGCTCACGCATCGCCCGGGCATCGACGACGCCGGTGAGTTGCAGCATCCTGTCGGCGAGGGTGGACTTGCCGTGGTCGATGTGGGCGATGATCGAGAAGTTGCGGATGATCGCCGGATCGGTGCGGCCGGGGTCGGGTGCGGGCATGCGGTTCCAGTTCGTCGTCCGGGTCAGGGGGGCGGGCAGCTGCCATCTTCTCACGGACCCGTCGGCGTTCCGCGCGAGAAGGCCCGCGCGGGGGTCGATCCCGGGAGCCGCATGGGGGCACCGGCCGATTTGGGTGGCGTCGAAGCTCGATGGTAGATTGGCTCGTCGCGTCGACAGGACGCCGCGTCCCGCGTGCGCCCTCGACTCCGCAGAATCTCCCAGTCCGTCCAGGTGTAAAGAGGCTTGCCCCGTGGCAAACATCAAGTCGCAGATGAAGCGCATCAAGACCAACGAGAAGGCGCGCCAGCGCAACAAGGCCGTCAAGTCGGCCCTGCGCACGCACGTGCGCAGGTTCCGTGAGGCCGTGGCCGCCGGTGACAACGAGAAGGCCGAGCTGCTCGCTCGCGCCGCCAACCGCGCGCTCGACAAGGCCGTGTCGAAGGGCGTCATCCACGCCAACCAGGCGGCGAACCGCAAGTCGGCCATCTCGCGCGCCGCCAACGCACTCTGATCAGCATTCGCTGATCTCCTTCTGACGCCAGCGTCACGATCCGACTGGGGGTCGAGATGCTGGCGTTCGGCATGCCCGCACACCCGCGGTGACCTTCCCGTGTTGGGCCGGTCGCGATCAGGCGGCCTCGCCGATCGTCATGAGGTCGAGCACCATCTTCTCGAGGGCGAAGTCTGCGTCGCTGGCGGCGCCCTTGACGTCGGCGTCGGCCCGGGCCACCCGCTGGATCGCCCGGGCGACGGCCGCCGGGGCCCACAGGCGCGACTGTTTCGCGAGGTCTTTGATCTTCCAGTAGGGCACCTCGATTTCGCGGGCCAGCTCGTTGTCGGACAGCCGGGCGGAGCGCACGTCGTGGTACTTGCCGAGAGCCCGGAACGATGCGGCCATCGCGCTCGTGACGAGCACCGGGGGCACACCGGTTGTCAGCGCCCAGCGGAGCTTTTCGAGCGCGACGTCGCGGTGCTGCGCGAGCAACTCGTCGGTCACGGCGAAACTGGTGACCTCTGCGCGTCCGGCGAAGTAGCGGGTGACGAACGCCGCGGTGATCGGCTCGCCGGCGGCATCGGAACGCAACTGCTGGATCGCGGACACGACCGTGCGGAGATCGCTGCCGACCGCGTCGACCAGCGCCTGGGCGGCCTGCTGGTCGAGTTGCAGGCGGTGCTGCCGGGCCTCGTGCAGGACGAACCCGGGAACCTCCCACGCCTTGACGGGAGCGGCGTCGACCCGCTCGACCCCGGCCTTGCGCAGCTTCTCGACCAGGCCCTTGGCCTTGTTGCCGCCCCCGTGCACGAGGACGAGACACAGGTCGGGGCCGGGGTGAGCGGCCACCGCCACCAGGGCGTCGTACAGCTCGGCCGGAAGGCTGGCGAGGTCACGGATGATGGCGACGGTCGCGGCGGCGAACAGCGAACCCCCGGTGAGTTCGGTGAGTCGGTTACCCTCGAGCTCGAGGGCCTCGACCTCTACCAGTTCGGCCTCGGGCACCTCACGGCGGGCCGCCAGGATGCACTGGTTCACCGCCCGTTCGGCGAGCAGCGACTCGGGCCCGATGACCAGCACGGATGTGCCGAGGACCGGGCCCTGGGACCGGCCGGCGGCGGAACGGGACGTTGCGGGAGTCACGAACACAGCATGCCAGTCGCCACCGACACCCGGCCCGCCGGATCACGGGGATCCCCGCTGGACGCGGATGGCCAGGTCGTGCGCCTCACCGCGCACGGCGATCGCCCCCTGACGGTCGGTTCGCAGCACGGTCATCCCGAGTTGCCCCGCCAGGCGCAGCGACGAGGGCGCAGGATGCCCGTAGTCGTTGTCGACGCCGGCGCTCGCGACCGCGCTCACCGCGCCCGACGCCCCCCACAGGTCCGCGCTCTGGCGTGAGGAACCGTGGTGGGGCATCTTCCACACGGTGGCATGCACATCGACACCCCGATCGAACATCCGCTGCTGCTCCTCGGCTTCGGCGTCACCCGCGATGATCACGCTCAGGGTGCCCACCGTCACCCGCAGCACCAACGACGTGTTGTTCTCGGCGGACGACTCCCCTTCGCCACCCGACGGGTCGCCACCGGCGATTCCCCCGAAGAGCACCTCAATCAGGGCGTCGCCCACGCGGACGCCCGTGGCCACCGGCGCGACCGAGATCGGCGTCGCGGCGCCGGCCGCCAGCCGGTCGACCCGCTGGGCATCGGCGCTCGGACTGACCACCGGGTTGACCCAGATCTGGCCGACGTCGACGCCGCGCAGCACCGCGGGAAGCCCACCTGTGTGGTCGGCGTGGAAGTGGGTGAGCACGAGCAGCGGCACGGCGCTGATCCCGAGATCGCTCAGGCACCGCGCCGCGCCGGCGTCGTCGGGGCCGGTGTCGATGAGCACGGCTGTGCCGGGCCCGGCGCGCGCGACCGTGGCGTCACCCTGCCCCACGTCGCAGAACACGACGTCCCATCTACCGGGCCAGCCCAGCGGCCTCGGTCGCACCCACGGCGTCACTGCCAGGCTGACCAGCACGACCGCGGCGAGGACGGGACGGCCGGCCAACCGGGGCACCAACACCCCGAGCAGCAGGCAGCCGAGCGCCAGCAGTCCGATGGTCACGGGAGACGCGGGCAGCGGCCACACGGCCCCGGGCGTGGCGGCCAACGACGTGGCGATCCAGATGATCGGCTGGATGCACGCCCCGGCGAGCCATCCGACCAGCCCCCCGAGTGGCGGGCTGAACAGTTGCAGCAGCGCCGCCGACGAGTCCGAGCACGGTGACCGGTGCGACGAACGGGGCGGCGAGGGCGTTGGCGAGGATCCCGACCGTGCTCACTCCCCCGCTGATGGCGGTGACCAGCGGTTGAGTGGCCAGTTGGGCGGCCAGGGGCACGAACAGCACGGGGGTGATCCACGCGGGCACCCGGTCACCGAGCGAGCGGGCCCACGCGGTGGCCCACCAGATGATTCCCGCGGTGGCGGCGACGGACAGGGCGAATCCGACCGAACGGGAGAGCCACGGGTCGACGAGCACCACGACGATCGAGGCGGCGGCAAGGTGCCGGATGCCACGTCCGGCGCTCGCGTGCCGACCGCCTGCCGCCAGGGTGACCAGTCCCATCGCCGCCGCCCGGACCACACTCGGCTCGCCGCGGCACACGACGACGAACCCCGCGACCCCGGCGAGCGCGAGCATGTCGAGCGCCCGGCCCCGCACCCCCGACCATCGGGCCAATCCCATGATCCAGGCGAGGGTGAGGGCGAGATTCGCCCCGGACACGGCCATGAGGTGGGTGAGTGCGGTCGCCCGGAACGCGTCCTGCAGCCCGGTGCCCACGTCGGACGTGTCGCCGACGACGAGTGACGGCACGAGCCGCGCCTGGTCGGCGGGGGCCCAGCGCACCGCCTCGCGCACGGCGGCGCGGAACCGGTTGGTGGCCCGATCGACGGCGCCGGGGCCCGCGAGGAGCAGCGGAGCCTCGGCAAGACGCACCGACGCGGCCACCGGATCACCCGGGTCGCGGGGCTGCAGTAGCCCGCCCACCCGCACCTGCTGGCCGACCGGCAGCGTCGCCAAGTCGCCCGCCAGGTCGCCCGTCGCGGTGAGCCGCACCGGCACCGTCGCGTCGACCTCGTGGCCACGCACCGTGACCTGAAGGGTGTCGGCCCGCACCACGGTGAACTCGGGCCGCGTACCCACGGCGGCATAACGCACCGGATCGGAGCTGACGACGGCCACCAGTTGGGCGTAGCCGTGCTCGTGCGCCGGGGTCGCGAGTGGGCAGTGCTCGAGGGCGGCCAATCGCAGCATCCCGCACGTCGCGCCCACGATCGTCATCGACGCCAGCGCGGTGAGGTGCCACACCGGCCGACCGGTCGAGCTCCGCCACAGCGTGAGCAGGCAGGCAGACGTGAGGGCGACCAGAGTGACGACCAGCCCTGGTACCGACCAGTCCTCGGCGGTGCCCCACCAGGCTCCGGTCCACACGCCGACCGCGACCGGCACCAGCCGCAGGTCGGCGGCGCGTGGCGGCATGGCGGTCATATCCGTACGTGAGGCGCGATGCGGGCGTAGGTCTTGGGGCCGATCCCGTCGATCTCCCGCAGTTCCGACACCGAGGTGAACCGCTGATGCTGGGCACGCCAATCGAGGATCTTCTGGGCCGTGATCGGCCCGATGCCAGGAATCGCGTCGAGCTGAGCGAGCGTCGCCGTGTTGAGGTCGACGACGCTCTGGGTGGTTCCGGAGGTGGTGCCGCCGGGTGCCGCCTGCCCACCGTTGCGCACCACTCCGCCGGGGGCGTCGCGGGTGCCGATGACAACCTGGTCGGCGTCGTGCAGAACCGCGGCGAGGTTCAGTTCGCCGGGATCTGCCGAGGACGTCAGCCCGCCGCACCGGGCGATCGCTTCGGTGACCCGGGTTCCGGCGGGCACGGTGATCACCCCTGGACGCTTCACGGGCCCGAGCACCTGGACGACGATGCTCGGCGGGCCGGCGGGGGTCGACCCGACGCCGGTCGGGGGTCCGGTCGACCCCGGCGGCGTTCCGGCGACCTGCGACGCGATCTGCACCGCGTCGGTGCTCGTGGCGTTCGTCATCGCGACCGGCACCCGCTCCCCCTGGGCCCGGGTGAGATAGGTGAACGCGATACCGATGGCGACCACGCCGGCGATCAGCACCAGGGCGAGATGCTCGCGGGCGAAGTCGACGCCCTGGCCGATGGCGCCGCCGGCGCGCGACGGGGGTTCGGCCGGGTCGCAGCCGTCAGGGTTCATCACCGTAGTCGGCGGGATCGACGCTGGTGCCCGCCAACTCGTCCCATGTCTGCGGCGGAATCGCCTGATGCATGATGTCGGTGAGCAGCCCCGCGAGGCCGTACGAGGGTCGGATCGCGAGTGCCCGCTCGAGGCAGATGTTCATGATGGCTCCGTTGCCGGTGAGCCAGCCGGCCGTGGCCGCCAGGCAGAGGGCGGGTGGGGCCTCGTCGTCGGGGGCGAGTTCGACGACCGATCGCCACAGGGCGAGGTGCTCGGCGGCGTCGTGTCGCGTGATCAGCATCCACGCCGCATCGCGAGCGGCGATGTCTTGCACGAGCACGGCGAGCTCGAGACGTTGCTCGTCGTGCAAGCCCGATTCGGAATCGCCGGCAACGGCATGCCGGATGAGGTCGCCGACCCGGGCGATGCGGGCGCGCCGGCCGAGTCGCCGCACCTCGTCGTACACCTGGTCGACGAGTGCCTGCGACCGGGCGAGCACGTCGCCGGCAGGACCCGAGTACGCGCGCTCGAGCGCTCGACGATCGGGCAACAGCCCTTCGGCCAGCCGCGGCACCGTGCGGGCGATCGCGGTCACGTTCCGCGCCGACATCGGCCCTTCCGCCCCGCTGTGGCTCCACCATCGACGCCCGTCGGTACCGAGACGCTCGACGATGACGTCGGGGTCGAACAGCATCGAGCAGGCGGCGACCGCGCGATCGCAGGATTCGCGGGGCCCGTAGCCGATGAGCAGGACGCGATGGTGGGGATAGCGCAGCACGAGGGGTCGGACCACCTGGGCCAACTCGTCGGCAGTGCACTCGAGGTCGGCGCGGGCGGTGACCTCGACCCGGCCGTCGACGAGCACGACCACGACGATGGATCGGTCGGGCCAGAACCCGAGCAGGTGGGGCACGACGAGGATCATCTCGTCGGGCCCGGACACGCGCAGCGTCGCGGGGGTGGTCGGGCTCGGGCAGGTCGCGGGTGGGCAGGCGCTTGGTGAGGGAGGCTCGTTGGGTGATCACGTGCGGATTGTGTGGACGTGCGCCGCGGATTGGCCGTCGAGAACGGTCCGCTGTGGATTGCGCGCCGATCCGGGCCATGGCTGTGGACGATGTCCCCCCGGGCACCCGAGCTACAGTGGCCCCACCATGAGCACTCCGCCGACCGGGCCGCATCAGCCGCCATGGCCGCCCCCTTCCCCCGGGTACCCGAATCAACCGCCGCCCTACCCCGGGTATCAGGGCCAACCACCCACCCAGCCATGGCACCAGAACGGGTCGGGCCCCGCCGGTGGCCCATGGCAGGCGTACCCTCCTTCCGGCGAAGGCAACCACGACCCCACCGCCCAGCAGGGCCACTGGTCCGCACCGGCCGCGCCGCCGCCGGCCCCTTGGCACTCCTCGTCCGGATCGCAGCCGGAATTCCGTCCCCCGGGAGAACCGGGACGCGACCCCCGCGCGCCGATGGGTGGCCATGTGCCACCGGCTGTCGATATCGGGCAATACCATCCCCCGTCGAGCCGCCGGCCGGTCGTGGTCACGATCGCCGTTCTGGTCGTGGTCGCGCTGGCGGTGTGGCTGGGTTATCGCACCACCCACCAGGATCCCCCGATCCCTTCGCCGGCACCGGCCGCCACGCAACCGGCCGCGACGCAGAATTCCAACTCGATCCCGTTCGTGAACACCTTCGACAACGCGCGGGGGGTATGGACGATCGATCAGGTGACCTGGTCCGGACCCCGCGTCGTGCTGACGATGACGATCACCGTGTCACAGGGTGACCAGGTGCTCGGGTTCTTCGCGTTCACCAATTCCGACACGTCGCAGGCCTACGAACCCCAGCCCAGCGGACGTGCCAACGATCTCGTCGGTCGGGTCGTTCGCCCCGGGCAGACGATCACCGGCACCGTCACGTTCGAGATGCCCGATGCCGAGAGCACCGTCTTCCTGCTCGACTCCACCGGCCGTCAGGTGACGGCGCTGCTCATCCCCGCCTGATACCCCACGATTCGTGGGATGTCGTCGATGAGCTCGACGATCCGCTCACGCAGCGGCACGGCCCGGGCGGCGAACTGGCGCTGCTGGTCGACGTAGTCGACCCGGCCGGCGACGGTTTCGACCGGTACCGGGTCGTAGCCCAAGGCACTCAGGTCGTAGGCACTGGCCCGCATGTCGAGCACCCGGATGTCACGGGCGAGTTCGTAGCTGTCGAGCAGCAACTCCGGAGGGGTGAGCGGCAGCAGCTTGCCGGCCCACTTGTAGAGGTCCATGTTCGCGTGCAGGCAGCCACCCTGGTCGTGGCCGAGTTGGTCGCCGCGGGTGAGCTGCACCGTGTTGTAGGGGGCCGCCTCGGGGGTGAAGAAGCGGAAGGCGTCGAAGTGGCTGCAGCGCAGTCCGAGCCGTTCGACCACGTCAGCGATGCCGTCCGGGGCAAGGCGCAGTGGTAACTGGGGATGCCGCGTCTGCCCCGCGGTGAGCCCGTAGACCATCGCCCATTCGTGCATGCCGAAGCAGCCGAACGACGCCGGTCTCGCGGCCTCGGCGCCGAGCAGCCGCCGGATCCAGGTGATGGTGTCGCGGCGTCGTGTCACGATCGGGCCGACGTCGACCTCGACCAACCCGTTGCGCACCCGGTGATCGCGCAGGCTTCCGAATTCGTCCGTGGCGTCGGCCAGCACGCGATGGAGCCCGGGGTGCCAACGGATCAGTTGGCCGGGACGCAGCGTGTAGTAGTCGAACAGGAAGTCCTCGACCGGGTGGCGCTCACCCCGCCGACGCCGCTCCAGCACCGGCGCGAGCACCGCGAGCGCCCGCTGCTCATGATCCGACCGGAGACCTTCCCAGGCGCCCCGGTCGAGCACCGCCCGAGGATCGTCCGGCACACTCACCCCGGAACGATCCTGGGATAGACGGGCTGCCACATGTTGGCGTAGACGGCCTGTATCGGATTGTCGATCTCCACCTGCTGCGAGGCCCTCATCCAGGGCCGCCTCGACCACGGCGACGCCCACCTTGGCCGAGACCGAGCGCAACTGGCCCACGTCGGGCAACAGGGACGCACCCGGGCTGCGGTCGGTGACCACCCGCGCGACCGCACGCGCGGACGCCGCGATCATGTGGTCGCTCACCCGCGTCGCCCGGCTGGTGACGACACCGAGCCCGATGCCGGGAAACACGAGCGCGTTGTTGGCCTGGGCGATGTGGTGCGTAACTCCGCCGAAGCCGATCGGCTCGAACGGAGACCCGGTGGCGATGAGGGCGCGGCCGCCGGTCCAGAGCAGCAGGTCGGAGGGCAGCGCCTCGATCTTCGACGTCGGGTTCGACAGTGGCATGATGACCGGCCGTTCGCAGTGCGCCGCCATCTCGGTGATGATCTCGGGCGTGAACGAGCCCGGCTGCGCCGAGGAGCCGATGAGGATCGTCGGGTGCACGTTGCGCACGACGTCGGCGAGTTCGAACCGACCGGGACGCTCGAGGGTCCAGTCGGACAGTTCATCGGCGGAGCGGGCGTAAGGCTCCTGGAAGTCGCGCATCCGCACCCCGTCACGGATGAGGCCCCGCGACCCGAGCCCCCAGAACATCCGCCGGGCGGCGTCCCGGTCGATGCCCTTGTCGACCAGGATGTCGACCATGAGGTCGGCGATGCCGATGCCGGCGGTGCCGGCCCCGTGGATGACGATCCGTTGCTCGTCAAGGGCCGAGCCGCTCGCTCGCACGGCGCTCAGGATGGCGGCGACGACGACCGCCGCGGTGCCCTGGATGTCGTCGTTGAAGGTGCAGATGCGCTCGCGGAACTTCTCGAGGATCCGGTGCGCGTTCGATGGGCCGAAGTCTTCCCAGTGGATCATCGCGTTCGGGTAGAGGTCGGTGGCGGTGCGAACGAACCGGTCGATGAACTCGTCGTAGCGCTGCCCGCGCACTCGGGCGTGGTGAACACCGAGGTAGCCCTCCTGACTCAGCAGGTCGAGGTTGTCGGTGCCGACGTCGAGCACCACCGGCAGCACGCGGTGCGGATTGATGCCCGCCGCGGCCACGTAGAGGGCCAGCTTGCCGATGGTGATCGCCACGCCGCCGACGCCCTGGTCGCCGATGCCGAGGATGCCTTCGGAATCGGTCACCACGATGAGGTCGACCTCGTCGGAGCGGTGGCCCATGTTCGTGAGCGCGGTCTCGACGTTGTCGGGCTCGTCGATGGACAGGTACACACCGCGCGGGCGGTGATACCAGGAGCTGTATTCCTGGATGGCCTGCCCGATCGTCGGGGTGTACACGATCGGCATCATCTCTTCGATGTGCTCGGTGAGCAGCCGGTAGTAGAGCACCTCGTTGCGCTCGTGCATCGTGTTGAGGTAGAGGAACTTCGACAGGTCGTCGGGCTGGCGCCGGTACTGGGCGTAGCTGCGCTTGAGGTGCACGTTCATACTCATCACCTGTGGCGGCAGCAGCCCGGTGATTCCGAGGTCGGCCCGCTGTTGCTTGCTGAAGGCGGTGCCGATGTTGGTCAGCGGATTGGTCAGGACGTCTCGCCCACGGGCGTAGACGTGCAGCACGTCTCCATCGGCGCGCTGCTCGTATTCGAAATTGCGGGGCACGTGGCCAGAGCCTACTCGTTCGTCGCCGGGCCACCCGGTGGGCGCACCACGGGGCCGGGGATCCGCTCCTCCACTCGAGCCGGCTCAGAAGCCGATGCTCGCGAGGTTCGCGCGCAGAGTGCTCGCCGATGCGAGGAACTGGGCACGCTCCGCGTAGTCCATGGGAATCTCGATGATCCGTTTGACTCCCGCCGACGACACCAGGGTGGGCATCGACAGCGCGACGCCCTCGACCCCGAGATAGCCGTCCATGATCGTCGACAACGGCAGGATCGACCTGGTCGGAGACAGCAGAGCCTCGGTGAGGCGGGCCCCCGTCAACCCGATCGCGTAGTTGGTGGATCCCTTGCCCTCGATGATCGCGTAGGCGGCGTGCGCGGCCTCGTGCGCGAGGGAGTCGAGTTCCTCCTGGGTGAACACGTGCCGCCCGTGCACCATCCACTCACGGATCGGCACTGAGCTGATCCGCGCGCTCGACCACACCGGGAACTCCGAATCGCCATGCTCTCCGACGATGGTCGCATGCACGTTGCGCTGGGCGATGTTGGTGCGTTCGCTGATCAGCCAGCGCAGCCGCGACGAGTCGAGCATGGTGCCGGTGGAGAACACCCTGGACGCGGGCAGGCCCGAGACGCGCTGCGCGACCACCGTGAGCACATCGCAGGGGTTGGTGACCAGAACGAACAGAGCATCGGGAGCATGCTCGACCAGCTGGGGCATGAGAGTCTCGAGGATGCCGGCGTTGACCGCGGCGAGTTCGAGGCGGCTCTGGCCGGGGTTCTGCCGGGCGCCCGCGGTGATGACGACCACCGAGGAGTCGCGGACGACCTCGATGTCTGCGCCACCCATGACCACCGACGCGGTGAACTGGGTGCCGTGGGCGAGGTCGCGCACCTCGGCGTCGACCTTCCGCTCGTTGACATCGTAGAGCGACACGACCGAGGCCGATCCCCGGATGAGGGCCGCGTACGCCATCGACGTGCCGACCGATCCGGCACCGATGATCGACAACTTGCTGGCTTTGCGCACGGTGGGCGTCATGGCGAAACTGTAGCGAGCCGAGCAGACCCGCGAGCGGTCCCAGCGTCCCAGCACTGCGGCCCGCCGTCGTCCACTCGATGGTGAGCGGACGACGGCGGCCACCTCCAACGGCATGGAATCAGCCGACACCCTCGACCGTGCGCCGGGGCGTGGCCTCCGGATCTGCAGGCGGCTGCCCGGCGGCGTTGGCATCAGGGCGGAGACCCGCTCGGTCGCCTGCAGATCCGGAGGCTGACGGTTCAGCAGTGGGCTCAGGCGCACGGGCACAGGCGCACGGGCTCAGACGCATAGGTTCAGGGGCAGCTCATCTTCCAGCGGGCGTTGCCCGGCAGTGACCGCTCCGGAAGCCGCACCGCGACCAGGGTGAACGTTGGCTTGCCCGTCACCGGGTTGATCGGGGGTGTCGCGATGGCGCGCAGCACCTCAGACAACTCCTCGTTCGTCGACACGGCGAAGCCCTGCCCGCCGAACCCCTCTCCCAGCTTCGCGTAGTCCCAGAAGCAGCCCTGGGGCACGTGGGCCAGGTCGGCGAACGGGGGCCGGTCGGGGTTGTCGCAGAAGGCGTCGGCGTTGATCAGCCACTGTTCGACCGCGAGGACCCGGTTGTCCATGACGAACACCACGGCGTCCTGGCCGAGCTGTGCCACGGTGCCCAGCGCGGTGAGCGATTCGGCGAAGGCGGCGTCGCCGGTGATCGTCACGGTGCGCCGGTGCCGGCCCACCACCTCGTTGGCGAGCGTCACCCCCGACGTCGCCCCGACCCCGTAGCCGATCGCGGCCCAGGCCAGCTGGGCGATGTAACCGGCCTCGGCGACCTTGAGGCCGATGTTGCCGAGGAACGAGAACCCGGAGTCGGCGACGATCTGCGGGTAATGGTCCTCGTCGTGCGCCGTCGAGGAACTCGTACTGCAGCAGCGAGGTGAAGCTGTCGTACGTGATCGGGTCGCCGGCCGGGTACGTGCTGGGCGGCGGAATCTGGAAGGGCGAGCCGTGAAGGCCGGGGAACGGCGCGTTCGGCAGTGCCCCGCCCGTGTCGAGCGCGGTCAACAGGGCGTCGATGAGGGCAGCCAGCCCGACGTCGCCCCAGTAGGCCAGGCCGCGGCCGACCAGCACCGCACCGTCCCGGGCCTGGATGTGCGTCGGCCCGGGCAGGTGGGACGCCGTCGCGGGGTTGTAGTCGGGGGTGACCACGCCGAGGTAGTTGAAGTCGGTGTTGAGCACTCCCAGGTCAAGGATGCAGTCGGCCGACTCCATCAGCTCCTGGAGGTTCTTCGGGGAGCTCTTCCCGAAGTAGACCCCGGCGAAGCGCAGGTCGGTGCGGAACTCCGACAGCACGCTCTTGCCGAGCGCGCTGGTCGCGTAGGGCGCGTCGATCTTCGCGACGAGTTCCGCGAACCGGCTCTGGAGGCCCTGCCGGGCGATCTCCACCCCGCCCACGACGACCACGCGTCGAGCCGCCCGGAGATGGTCCATCACCGCCCCGCACGCTTCGGCCACCGACGCCGGCGATGCGGGGATCTGACTCGCCCGCAGCGGGGTGTCGGGAACCGGGCTGCAGGCCATCTGCGACGTCTGGTTGGCCAGTTCGATGTAGACCGGTCGGCTCGCCGTCAGGCAGGTCTGCAGGGCCACATCGATGAGCCCGGGGGCGGTGGCCGGGTTGTCGATCCGCACGGCGATTTCGGTGATCTCGCGAAAGATCTGCAGGTCGGTCTGTCCGCCACCGACCGTGTGGTGGTACATCACGCCCTGATCGCGGTCGGAGTTGAACTGGGCGACCGACGGGCTGCCGTTGATGAGCACGACGGGGGAACGCTCGACGTAGGCCCCGGCCACGGCTTGGGCGGCGTTGATCATCCCCGCGCCGTAGGTGAACGCGACGCAACCCACGGTCTCGTTGGCCACCCGGCCGTAGCCGTCGGCGGCGTAGGTCGCGGTCGTCTCGTTGTTGGGGTGGACGCGCACGAGCCCGGCGTTGATGGTGGGATCGTCAAGCGTCATGGCCCATTCGGCCAGGTAGTCGCCGGGGATGCAGAACACGTGCCCGACGCCGATCTGGCGCAGTCGCTTGTTGAGGTAGCCACCCACGGTCTCCGTCGCTGCGGGCGCGGTCGCCTGCGTACGGAATTCCCGGTCGAAGTCGTTGATCCTGATCTCGTTCAGCATGGCTCACGCTCCCCAGAGTCCCCGTGCGGCCACCCTTCGCGTGGGCGTGGCCTCGTCCTTCTGTGCTGCCGACTGACACGCCGGGCCTGTGAGCGGCGCCAACCCGAAGTGGGCCAGGGCCATGTCGCAGGAGCGGATCGACCCGTTGACCCAGCCCTGCATGTCGGAGATCGCCTCGTTGCAGATGTACACGTCCTCGATGGGTGCGGCGAGGTACTCGCGCACCTCGGCGTCGGAGACTCCCATCCGCCACTGGTGGTAGGCGTTCTCGAAATCGTCGGTGCCATCCCACAGGCGGTAGCTCGTGAGCACGGGGTCGGGGATGTCCGAGAGGCCGAACAGCATGCGGAGTTGCTTCAGCGCCTCCTGCACCACCGCCATCGATGCCGGGAAAATGGTCTGGGGCGGCTTGCTCTGCCTCTCCTGCAGCGGGGATGAGAACAGCTTCCCCACACCCTGCAGGCCCTGCCAGAAGTAGGTGTTGTCGAAGTCGCAGTAGATGGTGAGTGCGGCTGCTTCCTGCAGCTGCATCTCCTCCGCGGACAGGTTCGCCGCCAGAGGCCCCCGCTTCTCGACGGGCAGCGAGTAGAAGGGGTAGACCGCGTTGATCGGCAGGCTGGAGAAGTTCGGGCCGAACTCCACCGGCGGGCTCACCAGTCCGTCGCGCCACCACGCGTCGTCGAAGTACAGGTTGATCTTCATCAGCGGCATGCCGCGCGCCGCATGGATGTTCTCCCACAGGCGCTCGGCGTCCGGGTCGGCGTTGAGGGCCGGCGAGGTGATGAACAGGTCCTCCATGCCCTTGGTGGCCACCGCGAGGATGAGCTTCGAGCCGGTCAGGGTCTTCGTCGTCCCACCGGGGATGAACGGGTTGGAGTCCTGCTCGTCGGGCGCCTCGGTCATGGTGAGTTCGAAGCCCGACCCGGTGCGGATAATGCGGTCGACGTTGGTGCTGAGCAGGATCTGAACCTGATCGGGCAGCTGGTCGCGCACGGTGTCCGGGAGAGTCGAGAATCCCTGTTCGAACGCGAAGTAGGTCGGATCCTTCGGGAAGTCGGCGAGGATCTGGAAGGCGTCGCCGGCGTTGATCGGCGCCTTGAAGGGGCCCCCGAAGCCGACGCTGTCACACAGCAACTGGACGCATTCCTGCGAGTAGCCCATGTCTCTCAGCAGGCCCCACATCTGCCAGTCGCGCAGGGGGCTGCCGTTCCACACGAAGGTGTCGCGGAATGTCGTCCAGAACTCCGGTGTCTGATCCTTCGGCGGCTTCTGGCCGTTGGCCGCGAGGACCGCGTGGTAAGCCCTGGTCACCAGGTCGCTGGGGCTGAGGCCCCGCTCGTTCTCGTCCAGGTCGTAGATCTCGCCCCAGATGCGGTTCGCCCCGGCGGCTGCCTCGGCCGCGGTGAAATTGCGTCCGCGAAGCAGGAACCGGTTCGTGTTGATCCCCCCGACGTCACTTCCCATCGGGAACGGCACGATCTGGTCGCACAGGCCCAGGGCGTAGCTCAGTTGCATCAGTTCGGTCATGCCGTAGTTGAACCGCATGCCGCCCTGCTCCACGCGAACCACCTCGCCCGGCCGGATCTCGATGCGGTCGGTCTCGAGGCGTCCACCCGTTCGGTTGAGGCGCTCGACGATGGTGATCTTCTGGTGGGGATTTTGCTGGATCAGGCGCCAGGCGCAGTAAAGGCCGGATATCCCGGCCCCCACGATGACGACATCTGCTTGCTGCGTCGGTTCTGCTTCGCTGAAGAATCTCGTGCTCAACGACGTTTCCTCTCACGCGGTGCGGGGGCATCTGCGGAGGACGGGTCGGTCAGTCCGACGATTCGGATGAAGACATGAGTCGGACCACCGAGGAGAGCCTGCATCGGTGCAGGGGGCCGACCTCCCACAATCAAGGTACGCCTTACCTAAAACACCCGGCTCGGAACCCGCACGTCCGACGCAGATCGAACCCGGTGGTCACACCACCTTCGGCCGGCGCTCGACGATCACGACGCTCGACGCCGCGCCGACGACGCACAGCCCCGCCAGCACCGCCGCGTTCATCGCCGGGAGCCAGTCGAGATAGGGGTGACCGAACAGCGTGAAGAAACTCAACCGGTTGACCCAGTCGGGCCAGTCCAGCATCTCGACGAGGAATCCGACGAGGTAGGAGGCGCCGAGCACCACTCCGAACGCGGTGACCGCGACCGACCCCCGGAACACCGCGACGATGACGGTCGCCATCCCGGCGAGGCCGAGGCCCAGCAGGGCGCAGGCCGCCTCCACCCGGACGAGCCCGGTGGCGTCCATGGGCACGTCGGACCACGCGCCGCCGAGCAGGACCCCGGCCAGCGCGCCCAGGCCGACGACCGCGGACGCCACGACGGAGGCCGCCAGCCGCGCCCCGACCAGGCGGGCGGTCGACACCGGGTGCGCAAGCACCGTCTCGACCCGTCCCTGCGCGAGGTCACGCACCCACCCCGACGCCTGCGAGACGACCACGCCGGCCACGAACGGCACCGCGAGGGCGGTGGACACGTCGACGTACTGGGCCGTGGGGCTGGTGGACGGGCCGACACCGCCCGGCATGAAGTCGGCGAACCACGACCACATCTCCATCACCGACGGCTCCAGGAACAACATGAGCCACCCGAAGACGAAGGCCCCGCCCGCCCATCCGAGCACCCCGTAGCGGCCACGGAGCACCAGGGCCGCGGCGACCGAGTGCAACAGGCCCCGCACCGTCGGACCCGGAAGCGCCCGGCGAGCGTACACGTGACGCCGCGTCACCAGGCCCGATGCGTAGTCGCGCCGGAGGAACGCCCAGATGGCCGCGCCCACCAGCGCCACGGCGACGATCGCCAGGACCGCCGACCCGGCAAGGTCGATCCCGTGACCGGGCACGAGCGTGCGCGACAGGTTGATGTAGTGGAACGGGGAGATGAACCTCAGCCAGGCGAACCACCCCAGGTCGACCCAGATGTTCTCGACGACGTAGAGCGTCACCAGCAGCGCCGAAGCCAGCCCCGAAGCGGAGCGCGCCGACCCGGTGAGCTGGGCCAGCAGGATCCCCAGACCGTAGCCGACGAGGATGCCGAGCCCGGGCCCGACGAACGCGGCCACCGCATGGTTGAGGTCGGGTTCGCCGACGGCGGTCAGTCCGATCGCCACGCCGAGCCCGAGCCCGAGAGAGATGAACGTGACCGTGACGAGGAAGCCGACACCCCGGTCCCGGACGACCGAGACCCGCGAGCGTCCGGTCGCGAGGATCTCCTCGAGCGCGTGCCGGTCCTCGGCGCCCCGGATCGCGCGGGCCCCCTGGATGGCGCCGTAGATCGTGAGGAACAAGGTGATCAGGGTGAGGTTGTGGTAGGTGAAGTATCCGCCGAGCGTGTCGAGTCGCTCGGCGGGCCAGCGGAGGGGACGCATCGCCTCGGCGGCGGGCGTGACGCTGGCGGCCAACGCCTGCGGGCCGCCCTCGAATGAGTCCATCTCGTTCTTGAGGCTCATGATCGTGACGCCATTGGCGATGCCACCGCCGACGACCCAGACGGTGGCCGTCACCCACTGGGAGCGCAGGGTGTCGAGGATCAGCGCCGCACGGCCGCGAGGGTCACGGCGTCCGCTCGAACTCACGGAGGAACACCTCCTCCAGCGACAGCTCGCGACTGTCGAGCTCGATGACCGACAACGGCACGAGCCGGTCGAGCAGCGGACCCACCGGGCCACGGACGGTGCATTCCACCCGGGCGCCGTCGATGGAGATCTCGGACAGGCCGGGAACGGTGGCGAGGTCGTCGGGGCGGACCGCCTCGCCGAGCACCACCTGCAGCCGGTGGCTGCGCACCTCGCGGAGTTCGTCGAGCGACCCGGCGCGGACGAGGTGCCCGGCGCGCACGAGGCCCATGCGATGGCAGCCGGCCTCCACCTCGGCGAGCACGTGCGACGACAGCAGCACGGTGGCCCCGCGGCCGGAGGCCTCATTGATGAGCCGCCAGAACTCGCGCTGGATGAGCGGGTCGAGACCCAGGGTCGGTTCATCGAGGATCAGCACGTCGGGGTCGTGCATGAACGCCTGCACCAACCCGACCTTCTGCTTGTTGCCGTGCGACAGGTCGGCGTACTTGCGGCCCAGGTCGAGTTCGAGGCGTCCGGCCAGGTCACGGATGCGGTGGGGATCGATCCCGCCGCGCAGGCCGGCGAGGAACGACACGACGTACCCCGCCCGGACGCCGGGATACTCGGGCAACTCCCCTGGTAGGTAGCCGACGTGCCGCCTGAGCTCGAGGCTGTCGCGGCGACAGTCGAGCCCGAGGATGGACGCCGAACCCCGGGTGGGCCGGATCAGGCCCATGAGCAGGCGGATGAGCGTGGTCTTCCCGGCTCCGTTGGGGCCGATGAACCCGAAGATCTCGCCGCGCAGCACGTCGAGGTCGAGGCCGAACAGGCCGTGGCCCTCGCCGTAATCCTTGGTCAGGCCGTGACAGGCGATGGCGGTGTCGGTGGGGGCGTGCCGGTGGCCGGTATGGACGGGGTCGGACATCACTCACCTCGCTGGTTGTGATCGACACCCTCAGGATCGCCCACCAAGGGTCCGACCGGGCCGCTCCTCGGCACCCGGGAGGGATCCCGCGTCACCCTCGTGCGACCGGGCCCCGGCACCACTCGCCGACCCATCGGCCACGCGAGCCCCCCTTCACGGATTCCCGGGGGCGGGATAGCCTGCGAGGTGTTTGCGCCGATCGCGCGCCGATTCAGGGGGGAATACGGTCGCCATGGTGGATGTCCGGGATCCGGTGAACGCCCGACGTCGTTCGGTGCGCCGGCGGGCGGCCGGGATCGCGGTCGCCGTCGTCGCCGTCGCCGCGGCCGTCGGCGTCCCGCTCGCACTGGCCGGGGATCGTGGCTCAAGCCCGCACGGGTCCGCCACCCCGGCGACGACGGTCTCTCCCCCGGCCACCACGCACACGTCGGCACCGGAGCCCAGCCCGTCGCCGGCAACCCCGTCGGCGAGCACACCGACCCCATCGGCGGGCGGCGAGGCGGCGTCCACCATGCTCCCGCTGTTCCTCTCGCCCCAGGTGGGCGTCGTCGCCGACGTCCCGCACTCCGGCTGCTCGACGGTGTACCGCACCACCGATTTCGTCCACTGGCGCGCCATCACCCCACCCAATCCCACGCTCCGGGGCGAGCCGTGCCCCGACCTCTGGACCGACGCGTCGTTCGTGTCCCCCGACGAGGGGTGGATCCTGGGCCGCGACGGCGGTGGCTCCGACACCGTGCTCTACCGCACCCTCGACGGGGGGAGCAGTTGGACCAGGGAGCCCGGCGGGAGCACCGGCAGCAACGGCGGCTGGGAGACGATCGGGTTCGCCGATGCCCGCTTCGGGTGGCGCCAGCAGTTCGCCGGTGGCTCCAGCAGGCCCTACACCCTGGAACTGACCCACGACGGCGGCACCACGTGGAGCGTGGCCCCGGCGATCGGCACCCACGGCGGTGACCAGAACCTGCCCGTCGTGTTCGCGACGCCGAGCATCGCCTTCGCCGGGGACCCGCTCACCTATTCGAACCCCTCCGGCCCGGGCTACGGCCCGCAATCCGCGGTGTGGCGGACCACCGACGGGGGCAACCACTGGGCCCGCGCCACCGTCACCGCGCCGTCCACCCTCGCGAAGGCCACCGCCTTCTACGGCCTGCCGCACTTCTTCGGCGATCTCGGCGTGCTCCCCGTCACCTACACCACCGCACACGGCACCTGGGTCGCCTTCTACCGCAGCACCGACTCCGGCATCACCTGGACCCTCGGGACCCTGCTGGCCACCCGCAGCGACCTCCTGCCGGTGTCTTACGGGGGCACGGCGCCGACGCACGTCATGGGCGCCTTCCCAGTCGTCACGGTGGCCTCCCGGTCGACCTTCTGGGTCATCGGCACCTCGACGAGCGGCGTCCGCACCGTCTCGGTGACCCATGACGCCGGCGGCACCTGGGCCTCGACCACCGTGACGGGGATCCCCCCGTACCAGCCCTCGACCGACGAGTACGCGTCCCAGCAGGGGTTCGTGTCACTGCTCGAGGCGGCCGGCCCGACCCGGGCCTGGATCGAGGTGACGGAGGGATCCGACCCCAGCTCCCAGACCGCGGTCCTGCTCGCCACCCGCGACGGCGGAAAGACCTGGGCACCCGTGCGTCCGTCCCGCTGACCCTCCGACCGGCGGGACGAAACGATCCGCCGCGAGGCGACGGCGTCCGAGCCGGGCCGGCGTGTGGGTGCCGCACCGAGAGCCGGCCGCGGGATCGGGCGAGCGGTCACGCCTCGTCGAGCTCCACGCCCGCGGGGGCCTGCACGTCGCGTCGGCTGACACTCAGGTAGCCGACGAACCCCGCGATCAGCAGGCCGAGGACCAGGGCGACCGGACCGTCGCCGTATCCCAACCCACCCACGGCCACCGGCTTGCCCAACCAGTCCGCCACCGATGCCCCCAGGGGGCGGGTGACGACGTAGGCGAACCAGAACGAGAACACCGGGTTCCACCGGTATCGCGAATACCCCACGAGCGGCACGGCGATGAGCGCGGCGAACAGGATCACGGAGACGAGGAACCCGAGGTGGGCGGTGTAGGCGGTGAAGTCGCCGAGCGCGGTGCCCATGGCGAACGTGGCCGCGACGGCCGCCCAGTAGAACAACTCCCGCCGCACGCTGTCGACCCGGTGAATCGACAGGGTCCCCTCGACACGACGCCAGAGGACGAAGACCGCAGCCAACGCCAGCGCGTACAGCGCCGACGAGACCGTGTACGGGACGCCGAACCCGACGTGCAGCACGTCGGCGGCCATCGTCCCGAAGATGCCGACCATGACGACGGCCAGCCAATAGGCCCACGCGACGTAGCGGCCCTGGCGGAGCTGCACGACCAGGGCCGCGCAGAAGCCGACGAACCCGAGGAGCACGGCGAGGACGGGCGACATGGCATGCACGAGGTAATCGGAGGTCACCTCCCCCATCGCCGTGGACAGGGCCTTGATCACCCAGAACATCAGCGTGATCCGGGGGACCCGGAGCGCTCCGCGCCTGCTCGGGGCGACCTCGCGCGTGTCGACCATGCCGTGAGTCATCCGGACCTCCTCACCTCGACGGCCCGCCCCATGCTGGTCGCCGATGCTGAAACCGGACTGAGCGGGCGTCCCCGCCACATCCGCGAAACTGGCCTGACCCGCCACACCCCCCACCCAGGCGCCGACGTATGGCAGGTGGTGCACGTAACGCCGGGGACGAGCCGACCCGGGCGCTGAACACCCCCGAAATCGACCTCACCCGCCACACCCCCCACCCAGACGCCGACGTATGGCAGGTGGTGCACGTAACGCAGGCAGCGAACGTCGCGGCCAGCAGGTCAGCGGGGCCTGGAGCGGTCTCACTCCGCCCGGCCGACGCGTCGACCGCAATCCGGCCGGCCCGGGTCGTGAGCACCGCACCCGGCGCGCCGGTGCGGGGCCGGTGTGCCCATCGACGCTGCGGTGAGCGCCGGCACCGGCCGGACGACTACTCGGACGGGTCCGACCCTTGGGCGGGCACGCCGGCACGGCCCGGCGTCCCCTCGGCCAGCGCGTCCGCGGTCTCGACGAGTTCCCTGAGACGGCGGACGAAGCGGGCGGCCGGTGCGCCGTCGACCAGGTCGTGGTTGACGATCACGGTGACCGCGAGATGGCGCCGGTTCTCGTGGACACCGTCACGGCAGGACATCCGCTCGCTGATCCCACCGAGAGCGAATGAGACCGCCACCGGCCCAGCGGCGAACGGGATGACGAAGCCGCCCGAGCCGGCGAACCTCGTGACCGACGTCACCAACGTGGTGCCCGACCACCGCTTGACCCGCCGCGCCGAGCGTGTCGCCGCCCGCAGCACCCCGATCCGGACGAACCGCGGCGTGCGCGAGAGCCACCGCACACCACGCTCGAGCCGCCGATCCTCCACGGACGCGCCACGGCCCAGCGCATAGCGCCGCCGGGCGTCCGCAACCTCGGCGTAGACCGCCTCGGGGTCCTTGTCCTGCGCACGGCGAACGGTGATCTGGTGAGGGAAGACACCACCCGGCGTGGTGATCTCGACCGCGAGGTTCACATCGACGTCGTCGAACCGGTACACGGACCGGCCGGTACGGACGCTGTTCAGCGCCGGATGCTCGGCCAGCGCCCGCCCGATGCACGACACCACGAAGCTCACCAGGCTGAGGTGACGACCCGCCGAGCGCAGGGCGTCGATCCGTTCCAGCGGCGCCGTGACGTCGAACTCCACCAGTCCGACCGTCCGGTGCCCGGGGGTCACGGCGTCCAGCCCGTCGATCGTCATCAACTGCCGCAGCGGGATGCGGCGCACCTCGAAGGCGCCGACGAGGTCGTCAACCACGGCGCCACTGTACGGGTCCCTCGGTCAACGCCCTCGAGGTTCGACACCACCCCGCGTCAGGCGGCGCTCTGGGCGGGATCACCGGCCCCGAAGTAGGTCGCGTTCAGCTCGATGGCATACCCGGCGACCACGACGGTGGCGAAGCTGACGGCGAGCGCCGACGCGGACGCGACGGGCAGGGACAGTTCCCGCCAGCTGCGCAGGTCCTGACGCCGCCCGATCGCGGTGACCGTCAGGGCGACGATCGCGCCGAGCATCACGGTGAGAGCGGTGAGGATGTCGCCTCCGGCGACACCGTTGGCCCCGCCGGCGGGACCGGAACAGCGTGGGGCTGCCCACGACGTGAACGCCGTCGCGGGGTGGGCGACCAGGACCCCACCGGCGATCCACCGGTGGACGTGATGGAATCCCTGCAGAAGACCTGGCAGGGCAGCATGGCGGCTAACCCGACGAACCCGATGAGCGACCCGTGCAGTCCGGTCGCCGGCGGAGGCCTTCGCGGCCAGCGCGTTCCAGCATTGGCTGTTGGGGTTGATCTGGCTTGCGAGGCCGCACCAGTACGAGTCGGGCTTCCACCAGACCCTGAAACGCTGGTCTGGAGTGTTCCGAAAAAGTGGAGGCGATGATTTAGGCCGCGAGTTCGTGGATGTTTCGATATCCTAGCTCGTTTCGTCTGGCGTCAAATAGCCTAGTGTCGAGTGCCTGCGGGTACGGTTGTAGTACATCTCGATCACTGAACGTGGCCTTCTTCACCGATTTCAGGTCCGGCCACGGTCGGGTGTGGATCAGTTCCTTCTTATAGCTGGCAAAGAAACTCTCCGCGACCGCATTGTCGTAACAGATCCCAGTCCTACCCAGCGAACGACGGACCTTGTTCTTCCTGCAGAATTTCGCGAACTCGTGTGACGTGTATTGGGTTCCCCGGTCCGAGTGGAAGATAACTCTGCCTGTCGGGCGACGGCTCTTGAGTGCCATTGTCAGGGCGTCGGTGATCAGGGTGGTGTGCATGTGGTCGTCGACCGCCCAGCCGACCACCCGCCGCGAGTGCAGGTCGATCACGGTGGCCAGGTACACCCACCCGTCCCAACTCTTGATGTAGGTGATGTCGCCGCACCACCGCTGATCACGCCGAGCGGCGGTGAAGTCGCGGCCGATCAGGTCCGGAGCCGGCACCGGCCGCCACCACGGATGGTGGTCTTCTTCCACGCCCGGGGGTGGCGTCCCTGCAGGCCGGCGGCCTTCATCAGCCGCCACACCCGCTTGCGAGACACCCGATGCCCCAGGCTGACCAGCTCGGCGTGCATCCGCCGTACCCCCGGGTTGCCCTTCAACCGGTCGTACAGCATCCCGATCAGCCCCAGCAGGGCCTGATCGGACCGGTCATGGGCCGACAGCGGCCGGGCCCGCCACGCGTAGTAGCCCGACACCGACACGCCCAGTTGGGTGCACATGAACTCGACCGGGTATTGCTTGGCTTCGGCCCAGTCCGCGATCGCAGCGAAGATCACTGCTGGCTTTCGCGAACCAGGCCGCTACTTTTTTCGCGAACTCCGCCTCCATCTTCAACCGACGGTTCTCCGCGCGCAGCCGTTCCAGTTCGGCCCGCTCATCCTCATTCAACACGCGCGGAGGTTCGCCGCGTTCGTCTCGTGCTTTCTTCACCCATTTCCCCAGTGTCATCTCGTGGACGCCGATACTGCGCGCCACATCCGCGATCGTCCGCCCGTCATTCACCACGAATTCTACCGCCGCCGCTTTATACCCGGCGTGAAACTCCTCCGAGTCGATCCCATCGTCGGTTCCTCCCATGATCAGGAACCCGCGGAATACGCCCCACCCTCCACCAAACCGGGAACGGTCCACTCACCGCCCAACCACCGGCAGCCACCCTGGCCGACCTCCAGACCCAACTCGACACCTTCGCCCAGATCTACAACCACACCCGCCCCCACCGGGCCCTGAACGGAGCCACACCCGCCAACGCCTACGCCACAACTCCCAAGGCAGCGCCCTCACCCGGCCGGGCCAACCGCAGTACCGCGTCCGCAACGACCACGTCGACACCGCCGGCCACACCAGCCTCCGCCTCGCCGGACGCATGCACCACCTCGGCGTCGGCCGCGCCTACGCCGGCACCCCCGCACTGATCCTCACCGACCCGACCACCGTCACCGTGATCAACACCACCACCGGACAGGTCCCGTCCGAAAGACGACATCGACGACCGGAACCGCGACCTGACCGGCGCGAACAAATGACGAAGCCAAGGCCAATGGCCGAGGCTACTGCGTGGACGACATCAGGCGACTGCGACATGTCGCGAATCATCACAAGGGTGGGCACAACTGGAGCCAACTATCGAACGAGAAGCTCGATGAAGTGCACAGCCCTTGAGCGACTCTCGAAGGCCCTTCCGGATCCTGCCAAGGCCGCGACTACGCCGGCGAGAAGATGGTGCCCGCGACGGTTGACGCCGACTCACACCTGCCGGAACAAGGCCCGGATGCTCAAGGAGTACCAGGACGGTGTGGGGACCATGCAACTCGCCAAGCTGTACGGCATCGACAGGGAGACGGTGAGGGCCACGCTCCGGAGAGCAGGACTCCCCCAGCACGAACGTGGCCTGAGCGCGGAGCAGATCGAACCAAGACGGTCCAGCTGTATGCCGCCGGCGAGTCCCTCGACACGCATCGGGAAGCGGTTCAACGTCGACGCCCACACCGTGAGGAGACGGCTACTCGAGCGCCAAGTGGCCATGCGCTGACGGGTCGATGGGAGCCACCGTCTCGAGACCTGCCACTCGCTCTGAAGACGTACCTGGGACTGGACCCTGCCTCGAGCGAGAAGGTCTCTTGCGCCGCTCTTCGGAACAGGCTCTCAGCTAGGTCGGCGAAGCGCTCTGCCCCCTGAAGCGATGTAGTCCGCACGGTTGAACACCTCGACCGATTCGTCGGTGCCGGGCAACTTACAGGTCCTGAGTCAACTGCGCTCGCAGCATCCGGGCTTCGCACCATGGGTCGTCGACGCGACGACGCCCGGATCGACGTCGGCGATGACCTCCCCATCAACTCGGTCGGCATGTACCGACCTACCGCACCGAACGACAGTCCCTCCGCGACCACGGACTCGAAGCCTTCTGGCGGCTCGAGTGGGACCCCTACGATCCCGCCCGTCCACCATCAAACGCTCGCCTCGCGCCTATGAATCCCATTCGGACCTTTCAAGCAGCCGAAGCGTAGTTATCCGAACGAAGTACAGACGCAATGGGAGACCGGAGCCACGGATCATGTCGCTATACTTCCAGTCCTTCGCGAGAATCGACTCCCGGTTCGCTCCGCGTTCGGCCAACCACGCATCGAAAGCGACATCAGCCTCTTCGGCCAGGGCTGGCCCCGCCACAAGTGTGTAGAAGACGTTCTCGTCCTGAGTCAACCGCTCCAAAGCATCGGCGCACGCCGCGGCCTCGGTTGGGTGAACACGAAGATCCGTCTCACTGCCACGTTCGCAGTAGAACACCACCCACCCATGCGAACGCTGATCCATGACTACGGCGTTTTCAAGATGGGCGCCATAAAGGCGGTAGTTGTCTTCAGCAACGCCCAATTGGTTGAGGCGTTCAGCGAGAGCGACCCTAGTGCGAGGCAGGGCGTCATCGTCACTCATGACCAGAATCCTCCCATGGTACAACCCGCAGCTTGAGAACAACCGATGAAGGCACGTCTCCCGCGAGCTCCGCCGTTTCGCGGACGCCTGCCCGATGGAGAGGCACGGCAAAGGACTCGCCCCAACAGGATCACTCGAGCCACTCGATCTCCCACCGGGGCAACTGGCGGAAGTAGAAGGTCCAAGCGCATCTCCGACTCCACCCAGCCGTCGTAGCAGTTGCCCGAGCGATCGATGTTGTCGTAGGCTGAATATGAGGAAGCCGCCTGTTGACTCCGCATCGTCCTCGACTTCCACAAACCGTCCCGCGTCTACGCCCGCAACGATGCGTCCGAGCACGCCAATCTTGATTTTCATCGTCACTCCAAGAAGGGGATGTGATTGTTGATCGAGTAGCAATGGTGCCCAAGGTTCGTCGAATAACTCCAGATGCACGTGCGGCACCCAAGGTCTGTGACGACCCAACAGCGAGTTGTCGTCGATCCGGAAGACCCCTCAGGCCGTCGGCACTCCGGTATACACCGCTGCCCGGCTCTTTGCCTAATTCGACGTAGTTATTGCGCCGCCCCCGTTGTTAGGTCCGGTCTGTGTGTGGGAACTAGTGAAGCTATTCTGTGTTGCATTTGATGTCTCACGTATCACATCTTCGACCACGTTTGAGGTGCGCGCCGCAGTCCCCGCGGCCCCGGCCTCTTCTACCGCAACTGAACTTGTCGCGTCAGTAGCGCCGGCCGTAAGAGCTTCGCTCGCGGAGATTTCCTCGGGGACCAGCGCTTCAGGGGTCAGATTTTCGGTGTAAGTGGCGTTTTCTACTGGTCGGGTGCTGAGGCCGCGGGCATGCGGTCGGCGAAGGTGATGGCGAATGCGTTGAGGGCTGGCTTCCAGCGCATGCCCCATCTGGTTTGACCGGTGCCCTTGGGGTCCAAGGATCTCACGACCAGGTAGAGCGTCTTCATCGCTGCCTGCTCGTTGGGGAAGTGGCCTCGGGCCCTGACCGCCCGGCGGTACCGTGCGTTCGAGCGTCTCGATCGCGTTCGTCGAGCACATCACCTTGCGGATCTCCACGTCGTAGTCCAGGAACGGCACGAACTCGGTCCAGGCGTTCGCCAGAGCTGCATGATCGCCGGATACGGCTTGCCCCACTTCTCGGCGAACTCCTCGACGCCCGGCTGCGTCCCCGTGACGGCGCTGGTAGATCGGTCGGAGGTTGACGGCGATCGCGGTGCCTGTGCTCTGGGGCGTAGCGGAAGCTGTTGCGGATCAGGTGAATGATGCACTCTGCACGATCGCGTCGCCGAGACGCGTTCGAGATGCTGTCGGGCAGCCCCTTCAGCCCGTCACACACGACGATGAACACGTCCTTGACGCCGCGGTTGCGCAGCTCGTTCAGGCAGCGAGCCAGAACTTCGCCGATCGCCGTCCCGGCCGGCCAGATGCCCAGGATGTCCTTGTGGCGTCCAGGTCGACGCCGATCGCGGCGTAGAAGGGCTGGTTGCGGACCTGGCCGTCACGGACCTTGACCACGATCGCGTCGATGAAGATCGCGCGTACACCGGTCGAGCGGTCGAGACGACCAGGTGTCATCTCCTCGACCACCGGTCGGTGATCCGGCTGATGGTGTCCTTGGACACGCTGGCCCGTAGACCTCGGCGAGTGGGCGGCGATCTCCCCGGTCGTCGACCCTTCGCGACAGCGACAACACATGCTCGTCGATGTCCGACAGCGACGTTGGCGCTTCTTCACCAGCTGCGGTTCGACGGCCGTCCGGTCCCGGGGACCTGGATCTCGACGCGCCGACGTTGTCGGTCAGCACGTCTTCGACCTGGTGCCGTTGCGGGAGTTGCCACACGCGGCGACTCGGGTCGTGCTTGTCGTAGCCGAGGTGCTCGGTCAGCTCCTCTCCAGCGCGGTCTCGACGACCTGTGGTCAGCGCTTCAACAGCCCGCCGGGGCCGGTCAGCGCCACCGGCTCCTTGGCCTGGCGCACCATCTGCGCGATCACTCCGCTGGGAACGTCCAAGCCGGCCGGCTCCTCCGGCGAGGGTGGTGGTTGGTTCCGTCATCCAGTCTGGCCGAGACCGCCTCGACCGGCTCGACCGTACTGCTGTTCAACTCGGTCATCATGACCCCTTCTGCCTCACGGGCGATGGAGCCACTTACACCGATTTCCTGACAGACCCCCTATCGGACGGCGCCGGCACACATCAGAAGCTCATGAACCAAGCCTTCTTCCAGAAGGTGTTGATCAACCCGGAGACCGGTGTTGAAACCGGCGGAACCGCCGTCCACGCCGTCGAACAGTTCAACCCCTACCTGAGCCACGTCCTCGCCGCACCAACGCGACACGCGGGCGCACAAAGCCAGACACGCGAAGAGCCCGAAACCGGGAGGCTCTCAGACCAGGGAAACTCGGACGAACCGAACCCCGCCAACATTGCTCATGCCACAGGTTTTCGTCCGGTCACCTTACCTCCAGACCCAACTCGACACCTTCGCCCAGATCTACAACCACACCCGCCCCCACCGGGCCCTGAACGGAGCCACACCCGCCAACGCCTACGCCACAACTCCCAAGGCAGCGCCCTCACCCGGCCGGGCCAACCGCAGTACCGCGTCCGCAACGACCACGTCGACACCGCCGGCCACACCAGCCTCCGCCTCGCCGGACGCATGCACCACCTCGGCGTCGGCCGCGCCTACGCCGGCACCCCCGCACTGATCCTCACCGACCCGACCACCGTCACCGTGATCAACACCACCACCGGACAGGTCCCGTCCGAACACGACATCGACCCCAACCGCACCTACCGGCGCAACAAATACAAAAGCCCCGGCCAATGGCCGAGGCTCTTCGTGACACATCAGGCGACTCACATGTCGCGAATCATCACAAGGGTGGAGCTAAGGGGATTCGAACCCCTGGCCTCTTCCATGCCATGGAAGCGCGCTACCAACTGCGCCATAGCCCCTAGTGGGATGTTCACCCTCACCGGGTGAGCTTCGTAGAGGTTACCCGACGGCACACCGGCCACGCAATTCGGGCGGTCAGGCCCCAGCGACCGCGCTGATGACGGGTTCCGGGGCGACCCGGTTGTAGCACTCAAGGTGCCAGCCGTCGGTTCGATGGGCCAGGATCGTCCATCCGCAGTTGCTCATTGGGCCGAGCCGCCACGCTTCGTTGTAGCCGTAGCCGAGAAGGTAGCCGGCTCCCATCCGCAGGGCGAGCCCATGGGTGGCGATCACCGTGGTCTGCCCGGGGTGACGCTCGGCGAGGTCCCGGAGGGCCGCGCTGACCCTGGCACCGACTTCGTGGGCGGTCTCCCCCGTCGGCGAGCGCCGGTGGTCGAGTCCCGCGCGCAACGCCGGGAGGAAGGTGGGGTCGAGCGCGGCCATGTCGTCGCGGGTGAGTCCCTGCCACGACCCCACGTGGATCTCGCGGAAGCGCTGGTCGCGAAGGATGCTCAGGCCGGTCGCCTCGGCCACCGCGGTGGCCGTCTCGACGGCGCGCCCCAGATCCGACGAGTAGAGGTGGTGCGGTTCCAGGGCCGCGATCATCGGGGCCGCGAGCGCGGCTTGCCGGCGTCCGACCTCATTGAGGGGGATGTCGGTCTGACCCTGGAACCGGCCGCTGACGTTCCAGTCGGTCTGCCCGTGACGCAGCAGCACGAGCCGCGTGTGGGGGTCGTTCATGGGAGCGGTCACTCCTCGCTGGACGCTGCCGCCTCGGCCGGGGCCTCGAGCTGCAGCGGGATCGGCGGGCAGTCGCGCCACAACCGTTCCAGGGAATACAGCTGACGCTCCTCGTCGTGCTGCACGTGCACCACGACGTCGATGTAGTCGAGCAGCACCCAGCGGTTCTCACGGTCACCTTCGCGGCGGGCCGGCTTGAAGCCCCTCTTGACGAGGGCCTCCTCGATGCCGTCGACGATCGCACCCACCTGACGCTCGTTGGGAGCGCTGGCGATGAGGAAGACGTCGGTGATCGCGAGGTGAGCACTCACGTCGAAGGCGATGACGTCGCGGGCCAACTTGTCGGACGCCGCCTGCGCGGCGATCCGGGTGATGGTGAGCGCCTGGTCGGTTGCTCCGGTGGACGCCGGCGCGGTCGCGGCGGGCTGATCGTCGGCGGTCTGGTGGTCGGGGGTGTCGGTCACGAGCGGTCCTCAAGGGTTGGTGCCGGGCGCTCGGATCCGAGGAGTATCGGTCCGGGCTCGGCGGTGAGATCAATCGCCGGACTCTGCCGGCTGCCGGGGGCGTACAGCCCACGCTTGGCGATGTATTGCACGATGCCGTCGGGCACCAGGTACCAGATCGGCAGGCGCTGGGCCACCCGGTCACGGATGTCGGTGGACGAGATGGCGAGGGCGGGCACCTCGACGAGGGTGACGCTGCCCGCCGGCAGGTGGGCCACGTCACCCGAACCGGTGGCCGTGCCGGGGCGGGACACCCCGATGAAATGGGCCAGGTCGAACAGCTCGTCGGCTCCACGCCACGTGAGGATCTGGCTGAGAGCATCGGCACCGGTGATGAAGAACAGGTCGATGTCGTCGCCCCGTTCGCTCCGCAGGTCCTTCAGCGTGTCGACCGTATACGTGTCACCGTGCCGCTCGATGTCGACTCGTGACACCGAGAACTGCGGGTTCGACGCCGTCGCGATGGTCGTCATGAGGTAGCGATCTTCGGCCCGCGACACCGCGCGGTACTTCTTCTGCCACGGGACGCCGGTGGGAACGAAGACGACCTCGTCGAGGGAGAACAGCGCGGCGACCTCGGAAGCTGCCACGAGGTGCCCGTGGTGGATCGGGTCGAACGTGCCACCCATCACACCCAGACGTCGGCGGCGTCCGGACACGACGTTGGCCAACCCGACGTCGGTGGGACGGCCCATCGATCAGTTGTGCGGTCGGGAGGAACCGAACAGCAGCACGAACGCGAGCGCGATCAGGAAGATCAACAGCGCGACGCCGTAGACGGCCCACATCGGGCCGGGAATGTGAAAGAGCATAGCCAGACTCTACAAGACGATGCACAGGCCCCCTCCGGCCCGACGCCCTCGCTCAGGCCCGGGTCTGCCCCTCACCGACCAGCACGTACTTGGTCGTGGTCATCTCGGGCAGCGCCATCGGGCCACGCGCATGCAACTTCTGGGTCGAGATGCCGATCTCGGCGCCGAAACCGAACTCTCCCCCGTCGACGAAGCGGCTGGACGCGTTGACGAGAACCGCAGCGGCGTCGATCGCGCCGACGAACCGGTCGGCACTGCGCGTGTCACGAGTGACGATGGTCTCGGAATGCCCGGTGGTGTGCTCGCGGATGTGCTCGATCGCGCTGTCGAGGTCGGGCACGACACGGGCGGCCAGGTCGAGGGAAAGGTATTCCCCGTCGAACTCACCGGGGCCCGCCGCCACAACCCGGTCGGCGTACTCGGCGGGCACGAACTCCATGACACTCGGGTCGGCGTGCACGGTGACCCGGGACGCGGCCAGCGCGGCGATGGCCCGGGGCAGGAACTCCGCGGCGATGTCGGCGTGCACGAGCAGCGTCTCCAGTGCGTTGCACACGCTCGGGCGCTGGGTCTTCGCGTTGATCATGATCGCCTCCGCCATCGCGAGGTCGGCCGACGCGTCGACGAACAGGTGACAGTTGCCGGTGCCGGTCTCGATCACCGGCACGCTCGACCCGGTGACAACAGCCTCGATGAGCCCGGCTCCCCCGCGCGGAATCAACACGTCGACCAGGCCGCGGGCACGCATCATCTCACCCGTGACCTCGTGGCCCCCCTCCACGAGTTGGACCGCGTCGGGACTGATGCCGGCGTCCGTGAGCCCGGCGCGCAGCGCGGAGACGACGGCCCGGTTCGAATCGAGCGCCGACGACGACCCACGCAGCAGCGCGGCGTTGCCCGACTTGAGGCAGATACCGGCGGCGTCCGCGGTGACGTTCGGGCGCGCCTCATAGATGATGCCGACGACACCGAGCGGCACCCGCACCTGAGTGATCCGGACGCCGGTCGGCGTGGAGAAACCCCGCACCACCTCGCCGACCGGGTCGGCGAGGCCGGCCAGCGAGCGGAGTCCGGCGACCATCGACGCCACCCGGTCCGACGTCAGACGCAACCGGTCGATGAGCGCCGACGACGTGCCGGCGTCGGCCGCCCGGGCCACGTCGACGGCGTTCGCGGCGAGCACCTCGGCCCGATGGTCGGCCAGGGAATCGGCCATGGCATGGAGAGCTGCATCCTTGCGGGCTCTGGTCAGCGGCGCGAGGTCGTGGGACGCCGCTCGCGCGGCACGGGCCTGGGTCTGGAACGCGGATCCGGAGTCACTCACGCCCGCGATTGTAGGCGGTGGCACGCCCCCTCGCGTCGCCGCCACGACCCGCACCGTTCCCGCCCGGCGGCGCAGACCCCGGTCGGCGTCCACTCGGGCGCGTCCTATGCCGGTTCTGCGCGGAATCGTGGCAGAGTCGGATGTAACCGCGCATCAGCGTCGATGCGCGGCCTACGTCAGCGGGCGCGCCGGTGCACCACCACAAGGGCGTCGCGGTGCACGACCTCCCGCTCGTATTCGAGGCCCAGCGATGACGCCAGCTCGTGCGAGTTCCGCCCCAGCATCACCGGGAGTTCGCGACTGTCGAAGTTCACCAGCCCCCGGGCCACCACGACACCGTCCGGCGCCACGAGGTCGACCGTGTCGCCGGGAACGAACCGTCCCTCGACCGCGGTGATGCCGGCGGCGAGCAGCGATGCCTTGCGAAGCACCACCGCCTCGACGGCGCCGGCGTCCAGGTGCAGCCGACCGCTGGCCACCGACGCGTGCGCGAGCCACAGCAGCCGCCGCGGGCGACGCTTGCCGACCGGGGCGAAGTACGTGCCGACCTGCTCGCCGAACAGCGCGGGGCGCGCCTGGTCGGCGGAGGTGAGCACCACCGAGATGCCCGCCGACACCGCGATCTGGGCGGCCTCGAGCTTGGTGGCCATGCCGCCGGTGCCGACCGCCGACCCGACCCGCGACGTGTCGGCTGCCACCGCGTGCGCGTCGGCCACGTGCGGGATGAGCTCCGACCCGGGCTCCTCGGGATGGGCCGTGTAGAGGCCGTCGACGTCGCTGAGCAGCACCAGCGCGTCAGCCCGCACGAGCTGGGCCACCAGCGCGGCCAGCCGGTCGTTGTCACCGAAGCGGATCTCGTGGGTGGCCACGGTGTCGTTCTCGTTGATGATCGGCACGACCTTCAGCCGCAACAGCCGCCCCAGCGTGCGCACGGCGTTACGGTAGCTGGCCTGTCTGGTGATGTCTTCGACGGTGAGCAGCACCTGGCCGACGTTCAGCCCCTGCTCGGCGAACAGCTGGGTGTATTCGTGGATGAGCAGTCCCTGTCCCACCGCCGCCGCCGCCTGCTGGTTCGCGAGGTCTCGGGGACGCCGCGGCATCCCGAGGGGTGCGAGTCCGGCCGCGATCGCTCCCGAGGAGATCAGCACGACGTCACGGCCGCTCGCGCGCACATCGACCAGGGCGTCGACGAGGTCGCGCATCCGAGCCTTGTCGATACCGCCCTCGGGATTGGTGAGCGACGACGAGCCGACCTTGACGACGATCCGCTGCGCGTGCGGGAGCTGGGGGCGGGCAGCGCTCATGCATCGGCCCCGGAGTCTGAGACGTTCGGGGCGGCGCCCCCGTTCGCCGGGTCGTCGGGAGTCCCGCCCACGCCGGTTCCGTCCGTGCCCGCCGGCCCGCCCGGAAGGTCGTCGTCGCCGGCTGCCCGCCAGTTGGCGCGCGTCTGATGGCGCCCGTAGTCCCCCCGCTCCTCGCGGGCGGCGTGATAGTCGGCGTCGGCCTGGCGTCGGCGGATGACTGACTCACGTTCGGCGATCAGCCGATCGTCCTCGCCGCGGCGTCCGAGCGCCTCGGCGCCGATCTCCACCTGGGGCGCGAAGTCGAACACGACGGCATCCTCGCCACCGATTGCGACCGCGTCACCGGGCAGGGCACCGACCTCGAGCAGCTTGTCCTCGACACCGAGCCGGTTGAGACGGTCGGCGAGGTATCCGACGGCCTCGGGGTTGCTGAAGTCGGTCTGGCGCACCCAGCGCTCCGGCTTGAGTCCGCGCACCCGCCAGACGAAGCCGCCGTCGCCGTCACCCTGGCGCACGATGGTGAAGTCGTCGCCACTGCTCCTCACCGGCGCGGGACGGATGACGATGGGCGCGGGCGCGGGTTGAGGCAGCCGTGCGCGACGATCGGCAACGACCTGCGCCATGGCGAAGGTGAGTGCCTGGAGCCCGAGCCCCGACTTGGTCGAGATGACGAACGTCGTGAGCCCGCGCGCCTCGACGTCGGCGCGCACCATCTCGGCGATCTCCCGGGCGTCGGGGATGTCGGCCTTGTTCAGCGCCACCAGGCGTGGCCGGTCATCCAGCCCGCCGTGCGGCGGACAGCTCGGCTTCGATGATGTCGAGGTCGGTCAGCGGGTCGCGTCCGGGCTCGAACGTGGCGCAGTCGATCACGTGCACGATGGCCTGGCACCGTTCGATGTGGCGCAGGAAGTCGAACCCGAGGCCCTTGCCGAGGCTGGCGCCCTCGATGAGTCCCGGGACGTCGGCGACGGTGTAGGTGACGTCGCCCGCGACGACCACGCCGAGGTTCGGCACCAGCGTCGTGAACGGATAATCGGCGATCTTCGGCCGGGCCCGGCTGATCGCGGCGATGAGGCTCGACTTGCCCGCGCTCGGGAATCCGACCAGGCCGACATCGGCCACCACCTTGAGTTCGAGGCGCACCGTGCGCTCGTCGCCCTCCTCGCCGAGCAGGGCGAACCCGGGCGCCTTGCGTGCCGCCGAGGCGAGCGCGGCGTTGCCCAGGCCCCCCTTGCCACCCGCCGCGACGATCACCTCGGCGCCCGCCGCCGTGAGGTCGGCGAGCACCTCGCCGCTGTCGTCGTCGGTGACGACCGTGCCCGGGGGCACGGACAGCACGACGTCGTCGCCGCGCGCGCCGTTCTGGTTGTCGCCGCGACCGGGCTGGCCGTTGGTGGCCTTGCGCTGCGATTGGCGGTGGTATTCGACCAGCGTGGTGACCTGCGGGTCGACGCGGAGGATCACCGATCCGCCGTCACCGCCGTTGCCGCCGTCGGGGCCTCCGAGCGGCTTGAACTTCTCGCGGCGCACCGAGGCGCACCCGTGCCCGCCGTTACCGGCGCTGACACGTAGCGTCACGCGGTCGACGAAGGAGGGAATGGCCATGATGCTGTTCTTTCACGAGGGGGTGGCGGACGCCCGCCGGCGTCCGGCACGCGGTTGGCCAGTCTACCGGCACGACCCGAAGGCCCTCCCTCGTTCCGGACCCGCCGCTGGAGCCCCCGCGACTTCTGCGCAATTGGCCCCACCTGCCATACCCGGGCGGGGGTGTGGCACGTGAGGTCAATTTCGCAGAGAAGGGGCGGGGCGGCGTGCGCGGCGGGGCCCGTGAACGCGGATCGGCCCCCGCACCTCGAAGGGCGGGGGCCGATCCGGAGACTGTGTGGTGTCAGCTCACTCGGCGGCGGGCACCACGTTGACCACGCGGCGACCGCGACGGGTGCCGAACTCGACTGCCCCCTCGACCAGGGCGAACAGGGTGTCGTCGCCACCGCGACCGACGCCGTCACCGGGGTGGAAGTGGGTGCCGCGCTGGCGCACGATGATCTCGCCCGCGTTGACGACCTGCCCACCGAAGCGCTTCACACCGAGGCGCTGCGAGTTGGAGTCCCGACCGTTGCGCGTCGACGACGCGCCCTTCTTATGTGCCATGTCGAGCCTCCCTCAGCCCTTGATCCCGGTGACCTTGACCTGGGTGTACTTCTGACGGTGCCCCTGGCGCTTCTTGTAGCCGGTCTTGTTCTTGAACTTGATGATGCGGATCTTCGGACCCTTGGTGAGCCCCAGCACCTCGGCCGTGACCTTGACCTTGCCGAGGCCCGTCGCGTCGGAGGTGACCGAGTCACCGTCGACGACGAGCAGCGGGGTCAGCTCGATGCTGCTGCCCACCTCGTCGGTCACCTTGTCGATCTCGACGACGTCGCCGACAGCCACCTTGTGCTGTCGTCCGCCACTGCGCACGATCGCGTACACGCCTGACCTACTCTCGTTCTACTCGGTCGATGTCTCGTCGGCCGGGATAGCTCCCTGCCATACACGGTGCCATCTCACCGGCGGACGCCTGGGGCGTCGACGCCTGGGCCGACAAAGCACCGAGGGACAAGACTACGCAGGCGTCCGGCCCCGGTCAAACCGGACGCCGCGGGCGTCACCCCACGTCGGACCGGGCCGGCAGGGGCCTCCGGGCGGGGTCGAGACCCCTCCGGTAGGCCCTTGGCAGCGGCCCTGGCGAGGCCGAACGGCCTCAGGAGGCGTCCGACGACGTCGCGCCCGACGACTTGCGTCGGCCGCCACGACGCGATGACCTGCGCTCCCCACCGTCTGCCGGCGCCTGGGTCGTGACCGGTTCGTCATGTCGGACGTAGCCGCGTCCGCCGCAGCACTCGCAGGGTGCGGTGAAGGCCTCCGCGAGGCCGGTGCCGATCCGCTTGCGGGTCATCTGCACGAGCCCGAGCGAGGTGACCTCGGCGACCTGATGGCGGGTGCGGTCACGCCCGAGGCACTCCACCAGACGGCGCAGCAGCAACTCGCGGTTGTTCGGAAGAACCATGTCGATGAAGTCGACCACGATGATGCCGCCGATGTCGCGCAGGCGCAGTTGACGCACGATCTCTTCGGCCGCCTCCAGGTTGTTACTGGTGACGGTGGCCTCGAGGTTGCCGCCCGACCCGGTGAACTTGCCGGTGTTGACGTCGATGACCGTCATGGCCTCGGTGCGGTCGATGACCAGTGACCCACCCGAGGGCAGGAACACCTTGCGCTCGAGCGCCTTGGTGATCTGCTCGTCGATCCGGTGCTTGGCGAACAGGTCGCCGTCGGCCTCGGAGTCCCACCGCTTGACGCGTTCGCGCAGGTGCGGCGCGACGTGCGACACGTAGGCATCGATGGTGTCGAACGCGTCGACGGCCGAGCCGTTGCCCGACACGACGAGTTCGGTGAAGTCCTCGGTGAACAGGTCGCGGACGATGCGCACCGTGAGGTCTGGCTCGGCGTACAGAAGTTGCGGGGCGCTGCCCTGCTTGGCTTTCTTCTCGATCGCTTCCCACTGCGCCTTGAGCCGGTTGACGTCGCGGACGAGTTCGTCCTCGGACGCGCCCTCGGCCGCCGTGCGCACGATCACCGACGCGTCGTCGCCGACGAGGTCGCCGAGGATGTCGCGCAGGCGGTGGCGTTCGGTGTCGGCCAGCTTGCGGCTGATGCCCGAGAGGTGACCACCCGGGGAGTAGACGACGTAGCGACCGGGCACCGACACGTGGTTGGTGAGCCGGGCACCCTTGGCCCCCACGGGGTCTTTCGTGACCTGCACGAGCACCGTCTGCCCCGACTTGAACACCTGTTCGACCCGGCGTGCCTCGCCCTCGGCCGCATACGACTCCCAGGCGACCTCGCCGGCGTACAGCACCGCGTTACGGCCGCGACCGATGTCGATGAAGATGGCCTCCATGCTCGGCAGCACGTTCTGCACGCGGCCGAGGTAGACGTTGCCGATGAGTGAGGTGGCCGACTCGCGGTCGACGTAGTGCTCGACGAGCACGTTGTCTTCGAGCACGGCCAACTGGGTGTACTCGTCGCGCTGGCGGATCAACAACTGACGGTTGACCGACTCGCGCCGTGACAGGAACTCGGCTTCGGACAGGATCGGACGCCGCGCACGCCCGGCCGCACGGCCGTCCTTGCGGCGCTGACGCTTGGCCTCCATGCGGGTCGACCCCTCGATGCCGGTCACCTCGTCGGCGGCCGACTTCGGAGCGCGAGGCTCGCGGACCCGGACGACGACATCGTGGGGATCGTCGTCGGCAGCGCCGGTGTCTTCGCCGCGACGGCGACGACGGCGACGACGACGACGGGTTCCCTCACCGGACTCGGCCCCGGGCGATTCGGTGTCCTGATCGGACTCGGATTCGGGCTCTGCTTCGATGCTCTCGGAGTCGTCATCGCCCTCGGACTCCGACCCCTCGGACGAGTCGCTGCCGCGACGACGACGGCGCCCGCCGCGACGACGACGGCGCCGACGTGAGCCACCCTCGCCGGACTCGTCATCGGCTGTCTCGGTCGAGTCGTCATCGGAGTCGTCGTCGCGCAGGTCGCGCTCGGAGTCGACCCCCTCGACGGTCTTCGCCTCGCTCACCGCGGTCCCCGCCGCAGGCTCCCCATGCTCGGTGTCGTCGCTCGCCGCCACGGGCTCGCCCTCGGGCTGCTCGGCGCCACCGGCCAGGGCCGCGACAATGTCGTTGAGCGCCTGGTCACGCTCGTCAGGCGGGACTGCCCGACGACGGCCGCGACCGGTTCGGCCCTTGCGAGCGACCGCCTCGGCGATCCGCGCGGACGTCTCTGACGTCTCGGACGGCTCGGATGTTTCGGCAACCTGGTCGCCGGTCTCGGAGTCAGTAGGCTCGGGCGCCGCAGCGGGGACCTCGGGCGGGCCCTGTCGGCGGGATGCACCGCGCCGACGGCGACTCGGACGAGACGGGGCGGATTCGGCGTCGGGGGTGGACGGTTCGCTGGTCGGCGCGGAGGCGTCAGTGGCGGGCGTGGAAGCGTCGGTGCCCGGGGCGGAAGCGTCGGTGGTCGGCTCGGCGGGCTGCGCGGCGCGCTCGGCTCCGGCCCGGATAACGACCGCACCATCGGGGTAGACGACGGTCTCGGAGTCCGCGGTGCTGGTCGGTGCCTCGGCGGCGGCCGCGGTGGTCACCGGGACCTCCGCGGCGGGCTCAGGAGTGGGAGCCGGCGGCCCGGCGGGTCGGGACGCCGCGCGGCGTCGGCGACTGCGGGTGGGGGCCGGCTGGTCGACCGCGGACGACTCGACGACTGCCGGCGCTTCGGAGTCGGCGTGCGCAGTCGTGGCGGGGTCGCGCTCATCGCCCGACGGGTGCTCGCCGCTCGATCCGCCCGCCGCCTCCGTGGTCACCTGTGAATTCTCCGCGGAGGGCTGCTCGGCAACGACGGGCTCTTCCGCGACGACGACGGATTCCTCGCCAACAGGCTCCCGCTCGACGACTGGCTCCTCATCGACGACTGGTTCCTCATCGACGACTGGTTCCTCGACGGCGGGTTCCTCGACGGCGGGTTCCTCATCGAGGTCGGGTTGATCGACGACGGGCTCAGCGACGGGGAGTTCTGCACCCGCGATGTCGTCAGCCCCGGCGTGTTCCTGGGCCGACCCCTCCTGCCACTGCGGCGGCGCCGCGGCGTCCGGGTCGGGGTGCTCGACACCCAACCCGGCGATGTCGGTGACGTGGGTATCGATGGTGCGGTCGTCGTCATGATCGGACATGTAACGCTCCTCAGCACCCCAGGGGGTGCAGGGTCAAGGCCGCGGCGAAGCGGCAAAGCTTGTGGTCCGGCGCCTGCCAGGGGCCTTCCCCCGCGGTCGAAGGGCGTCCATCGGACGTGCTCGTCGCGGATCGGAGGGCCATGCCAGGTCCGTCGCGAGCCCCTGGCAGGGGCTGCAACCTGTGGAAAAGTATGTCACAGGTTTACCGGGACGCCGTCATGCCCGCGGCGCGGCGCTCAATCGAAGGGGTGCACGATGCGCCCCTCGACCAGCCGCCCCTGGGTTCGGCGGGTCAACAGCAGCGGTCGCTCGCCGATGAGTTCGGGACGCAGGGCGCGCAGCACGGCCACCACGTCGTCCGGCCGCACCAGCGGCACCATGTGGTGGATCACGATGGTCAGTTCTCCGTCACCGCTGACCGCGATCGACTCGATCGCGGCGCGCACGTCGAACGTCCGGGGCCCGGACTTGGTCATCCGCGTGGTCGTGGCTTCGTCGCGCCCCAGGAGATCGGCGATCGCCGACTCCAGCACGCCGGCCTCGACAGGGCCGAGCTCGACCAGCCACTCGGACGCCGTCAGCTGGTCGGCGAGCGACCCGCCCGATGCCTCCGCGACCCGGACGATGTCGAGCCCGTCGGGAAGAGCCTCGTCGAGGGCCGCCCGCACCCTCTCCGGGTCACAGAGTTCGGCCAGTCCGATCTCGAGGAATTCGGCCTCGCTCGCGGCCGAGGTGGGCGCGGCGTTGGCGTAGGAGATGCGCGGGTGGGGTGTGAACCCCGATGAGTAGGCCATCGGCACCCGGGCACGGCGCAGCGCCCGCTCGAACGCGCGACCGAAGTCGCGGGAGCTGAGGAACCGGGCGCGCCCGCGCTTGGTGTACTGCAGGCGCAGTCGCTGGACGGGCGGGGCCTGTTGCTCGGGCTGCTGTTTCACCACCGGACGATCCTAACCGCGCGACGACGAGCGGCCGGCGCGACGACGCACGCCCCTGCGGTGCGAGGCCGACGTCTGCCGTGCGTCGGCGTACGAGTTGGCCGAGGGCGTACGAGTTGACGCACCACAAGCGCCAAGTCGTACGCCGCCAGCGACAAGTCGCACGCCGGAGGCACGGGAAGCGACATGTCGCACGCCAGCAGGGTGGTCGCCGGAGGCAGGGGCCCTGGAGGCAGGGACGCCGGAGGCAGGGACGCCGGAGGCAGGGACGCCGGAGAAGCGTGAGATGCGCGCGTGGCGAGGCCGGGCGTAGGCTCGGCTGGCCGTAGTGGCGCGTCGTGCCGTGGCTGACGCCCGGCGGTGACCCCGACCAATCCTCTGAGCAGGAGATCCATGCCGACCACCACGCCCCCGGCGACCGCTTCTCGTGGGCGCCACCTGGCGCTCGTCCTGGTGGCGCTGCTCGTGCTCGCGTTCAACCTGCGTCCGGCGGCGGTGTCGATCGGGCCGGTGCTCGGCCAACTGCAGCACGACCTCGGCATGAACGACACGGTCGCCGGCGTGCTCACGGCGTTGCCCAGTCTGTGTTTCGCCGGGTTCGGCGCGCTGGCGCCACTCCTCGCCCGGCGCATCGGCCTCACCCGGGCCGTGCTGATGGCGAGCGTGCTGATCGTCGCGGGCCAGGTTGCCCGGGCGTTGGTTTCGTCTCCGTGGATGTTCCTGCTGTTGTCAGCCGTGGCCCTGTCGGGCATGGCCACCGCGAACGTGCTGCTGCCGAGTCTGGTGAAGACACATTTCCCCGAACGGATCGGCCTGGTCACCGCCCTGTATTCGGTATCGATGACGATCGGACTCACGCTGGCGGGGATGCTCGTCGTTCCCACCGCTGACGCCGTCGGCGGATGGCGCAACGCGTTCCTCATCGGCAGCGGGGTCGCCGCGGTCGCGATCATCCCCTGGGCGATCCTCAGCACCAACCGGACGCAGGTCGTGACATCCGACACCTCGCCCCACATCGCGCTCGGCCGCGTGGCCCGCACCCGCCTGGGGTGGGTGATGGCGCTGTTCTTCGCGATCCAGTCGGCGATGGCCTACTCGGTGTTCGGCTGGCTGGCGACGATCTACGTGGACGCCGGATACACCGAGGCACAGGGCGGTCTGATGCTGGCAGTGGCCACCGGAATGGGGATTCCGCTCGCGTTCCTGTGGCCCGCGTACATGATCCGGCACCCGCGCCCGGTGCGGGTGCTGGGGCTGGTCATGATCTGCGGGGCCGTCGCCGCGATCGGCCTGCTGGTCGCCCCGCGTCCCACCGAGTTGGGGGTGCTGTGGGCGGCCCTGCTGGCCGTGGGCACGTCATCGTTCCCGATGATCCTCGCGATGTTCGGCCTGCGGGCCCGCACCTCGGCCGGCACCTCCGCGCTCAGCGGATTCACCCAGAGCGTCGGCTACCTGCTCGCGGCGCTCGGCCCGTTCGGGATGGGCGTGCTGCACGAACTGACCCACTCGTGGACCGTGCCCCTGCTTGTGCTGTTCGTGATGTTCGCGCCGATGTCTGTGCTCGGCACGATGGCCATGCGGGCCGAGACGATCGAGGACGAACTCGGAATCGACTGACGGCCCCCGCCTGCACGCGCCGATGGCCCGCGCCGATCAGGCGTCGGCGAGCAGGTCGCCGCGCACGCTCGGCATGGGTAGCAGGGTCTTGCCGGTGGGCCCGATCTGGATCTGGGTGTCCATCTGTGGGCAGACGCCGCAGTCGTAGCACGGCGTCCAGCGGCAGTCGTCGACCTCGACCTCGTCGATGGCGTCCTGCCAGTCCTCCCACAGCCAGTCGCGGTCGAGGCCGGAGTCGAGGTGGTCCCAGGGGAACACCTCGTCGTAGTCGCGCTCGCGTGTCGTGTACCAGTCGAGGTCGACCCCGTCTCCGGCCAGCGCCTCGGCGCAGCACCGCGTCCAGCGGTCGTAGGAGAAGTGCTCGCTCCACCCGTCGAACCGGCCGCCGTCGCGCCACACGGCCTCGATCACCTTGCCGACCCGGCGGTCGCCCCGGCTCAACAGCCCCTCGATCTGGCCCGGCTTGCCGTCGTGGTAGCGCATGCCGATCGCCCGGCCGAACTGCTTGTCGGCTCGGATCGTGTCACGCAACAGGTGGAGCCGATGATCGATCGTCTCGGGGGACGCCTGACCGGCCCACTGGAACGGCGTGTGCGGTTTGGGCACGAACCCGCCGATCGAGATCGTGCAGCGGATGTCACGGCTGCCCGCCGCCTTGCGACCGGTCTCGATGACGCGGCGCGCCATCGCGGCGATACCGAGGACGTCCTCGTCGGTCTCGGTGGGCAGGCCGCACATGAAGTAGAGCTTCACCTGGCGCCAGCCGTTGCCGAAGGCGGTCGCGACCGTCTGGATGAGGTCGTCCTCGGTGACCATCTTGTTGATCACCTTGCGCATGCGCTCGCTGCCGCCCTCGGGAGCGAAGGTGAGCCCCGAGCGGCGACCGTTTCGCGACAGCTCGTTGGCCAGGTCGATATTGAACGCGTCCACCCGCGTCGAGGGCAGCGACAGCGACACATTGGTGCCCTCGTAGCGATCGGCGAGTTGCTTGGTGACCTGGCCGATCTCGGAATGGTCGGCCGAGCTGAGCGACAGCAGACCGACCTCCTCGAGCCCCGTGGCGTCGAGTCCTCCGGCCACCATCGAACCGATCGTCTCGATGCTGCGCTCGCGCACCGGACGGGTGATCATCCCCGCCTGGCAGAAACGGCAACCCCGGGTGCAGCCGCGGAAGATCTCGACCGAATAGCGCTCGTGCACGGTCTCGGCCAGCGGCACGATCGGCTTCTTCGGGTAGGGCCACTGGTCGAGGTCCATGAGAGTGTGCTTGCGCACCTGGAACGGAACGCCGGGGCGGTTCGGAGCCACCCGCCGGATCCGGGCGTCGGGCAGGTAGTCGACGTCGTAGAACCGCGGAACGTAGACGGCGCCGGTGCCCGCGAGTTGCAGCAGCAGTCCGTCGCGACCCCCCGGACACCCGTCGGCCTTCCACCCACGGACGATGCCGCTGATGAGCAGACTGGCCTCCTCGCCGTCGCCGAGCACCGCGGCGTCGATGAAGTCGGCGATCGGCTCGGGGTTGAAGGCGGCGTGCCCACCCATGACCACGATCGGGTCGTCGGCACCGCGGTCGCTGCTGTGCACGGGGATGCCGGCCAGGTCGAGCGCCTCGAGCAGGTTGGTGTAGCCCAGTTCGGTGGAGAAACTGACGCCGAGGATGTCGAAGCCCCGCACGGGCCGGTGGGCGTCGAGGGTGAACTGGGGGATGCCGTGGGCGCGCATCAGCCCGGCCAGGTCGGGCCACACCGAGTACGTGCGTTCCGCGAGGATCCAGTCGCGCTCGTTGAGGATCTCGTAGAGGATCGCGATCCCCTGGTTGGGCTGGCCGACCTCGTAGGCGTCGGGGTACATGAGGCACCAGCGCACGTCGGCGGCGTCCCACGGCTTCACAACACTGTTGAGTTCACCGCCGACATATTGGATCGGCTTGCTGACCCGAGCGAGCAACGGCTCGAGCACGGGGAACAGCGACTCTCCGGCAGTGATCGTTGCGGCGGCGGTCGTGGTGTTGGTGCTCATGGTTGAGCCAGTGTACGCAACGCGCCGCCGGATTCGGAGCCCCGCAACCGTCGCGCCGTGTCACTGTGGCGGCGCGGACGGTGGCCGGGAGGGACGGCTCGGACGGCGGGTCCGACACGGGCGGCCAGGGGCCTTGCCAGGGTTGCTGCGACGGCTGGCGGGCCCATGCCTCCTGCCCCCCGACCGGCGTCCCGGGCCAGGGCGGAAGCGTCGGCGGCACCCCGGGGCGCTGCAGCTGGGCCGAGTTCGGGAGTCGACCTCCGCACCACCCCGCGCCGACGGGCCTGCCAGACGATCAGCACGAGCGCGATCACCGGCAGCGCCAACTGGAACAGCACGCCGGGACCGGCCGTGCCGGCCTGGCGGTCGAACATGCCCGAGATGTTGACGAAGGGCAACGTCCATTCGGAGGTGACGTTGTTGATCACGTGCAGGGCGATGGACGCCTCGAGCCCACCGGTACGCCAGGTGAGGAACGTGGCGATCGATCCGAAGCAGAAATAGAAGAGGTTCAGCCAGGGATCACCCGCACCGTGGGCGAGCATGAACAGCGTCGAGCTCACCAGTCCCCCGGCCACCGCCCCCCAGACCTCGTGCGGTATCCAGCTGGCGACGCTGCGGTTGATCACACCACGGAATGTGTACTCTTCACCGGCGCTCTGCAGCGGTGTGGTGAAGATCACGGCGAGCAGCAGCGGCAGCGTGTCACCCGTGACATGCAGCGGGTTGGCGGCCGGACCACCCGACCCGAAGTACTGCACGACCATGAGCGCAACCCACAGCGGTGCCGTCATCGCGAGACACAGTCCCAGCCACCGCCAGCGGATGCCGCCGGCGACCGACGACAACCAGCGCGGACGCTGGCCGGTGACACTCCAGCTGATGAGCATGGCCGCCGGCACCAGCACGACCAGCGACAGGTTGTTGGCGATGAAGATCGCGGGGGTCGTGGTCATCGTGCCCTGCCGGGCGGAGTTCACGAAATCGCTCAACGGCACCCGCCCGCTGATCGCGTCGATCGTGGCGGCGATGAGCACCGCCAGCGGTCTGGTCGAGCAGGAAGAACACACCGCCGACGACGAGAATCACCAGCGCCTTCCACCACCGCCACCGCGGGCCGCGCCAGAAGTGCAGGTAGCCGGTCGGTACCGGAGGGAACGCGGACTGACTGCCGCGGGGATGCGGTCTCGACGTAGTGGGGCTGCGGGCGACCGCCCTGCCACGGGCCCGGAAGCTGCGAGGTCATGGCAGCCGCTCAGGCCAGGAGGTCGGGGAACCAGATGCCGATCTCGCGCTGAGCCGACTCGGGCGAGTCGGACGCATGGACCAGATTGAGGCTCTTCGAGGTGCCGTAGTCTCCGCGGATCGAGCCGGGCACGGCCTCGACCCCGTCGGTGGCGCCGTTGAGCGAGCGCACCGCGGCGATCGCCCGTTCGCCCTCGAGCACGAGGCTGACGAGCGGACCCGAGACGATGAAGTCCTCCAGCCCCGCGTAATAGGGGCGCCCGACATGCTCCGCGTAGTGGCGGGCGGCCACATTCCGGTCGATGCTGCGCAACTGCAGCGCCACCACCCGCAGGCCCTTCTGCTCGTAGCGCGTGAGGATCGGCCCGACCAGCCCACGCGCGACCGCGTCGGGCTTGATGAGGACCAGCGTGCGTTCGGTTGCAGGCGCGGGCAGCGTCAGTCATGCGCCCAGACTACCGGCATGCTCGAGGCGGCGTCCGAGCACGAAGCTCATCACCCAGATGAGGGCGAAAATCCCTCCGACGAGGTACATCATCGGCGTCAACAGGCCGAGCAGGATCCCCGCGAGCTGCGCCGCCCAGCCCAGCGGCCAGCCGATCGCGCGCCTCAGGGTGGCGGCGGAGAGGATCGCGAGCAGCGCGGCGCCGCCGGCGGCGACGCCCGCCGGCAACGGGTGTCACGTCGGACACGATCACCATGCCGGGGTAGGCGAGACCGAACACGATGACGTCGAACAGCAACTGCAGTGACAGCACCCGGATCATCGGGTTCGCCCGGCGACGAGGCGCATCACGTGCACTCCGACCCGTAGTCGTCCGATCGTACGGATCAGCCGGGTCTCCGATTCCGACGGTGACCATCTGGTCGCGGGCCGCCTCGCGCTCCGGAGACACGAACAGCGCCCTGGCCTCCCCCGCCCCGATCACCGAGCCGGCGATCAGGACGCCGGCCGCCGGGCCCGCCTCGTCGGCGATCCGCATCGCCAGGTCGACGGCCTCCGAGTAGTTGGCGGCGGTCTCGACGCGGTCGGCGCCGAAGACGCCCGCGGCCCTGTCGGCGAGTTCGTCGATGTCGAGGCCACGGTCGGTCGACGACACGCGGGTGACCACGACATCGGTCATGGCCTCGGAGAACACGGTGAGCACGTCGTCGATGTTCTTGTCGGCCATCATCGACACGACCCCGACGAGTCGGGGGAACCCGAAGTTCTCCTCGACCGCGTCGACCAACGCGCGGGCGGCGTGCGGGTTGTGCGCGGTGTCGAGCAGCACGGTCGGCGAGCGGCGCAGCACCTCGAGCCGTGCGGGCGCCACGACATCGGCGAACGCGTCGTTGATGATCCCGCCGTCGAGCCCGTTGCCTCCGAGGAAGTGCTCGACCGCCGCCAGCGCGACGGCCGCGTTCTCAGCCATGTGCGCGCCGAACAGGGGCAGGTGCAGGTCGCCGAGCGGGCCGGAGGCCGTCTGCAGGCGCACCATCTGCCCGCCCACGGCACCGGCCCGGTCGAGAACTCCGAAATCGACCCCCTCGAGCACGGGTGTGGCGCCCACCTGGGCGCATCGGTCGAGCAGCACCGCCGCCGCCTCGGGACGCTGCGCCGCGAGCACCGCGGTGCAGCCGGGCTTGATGATGCCGGCCTTCTCCCCCGCGATCTCGGCGATCGTCGACCCGAGGAGGTGCATGTGATCGAGGTCGACCGGGCACACGACCGCGACCGTGGCGTCCGCGACGTTCGTGGCGTCCCAGGTGCCGCCCAACCCCACCTCGACGACCGCCACGTCGACGGGCGCGTCGGCGAACGCCGCGAACCCGAGCGCCGTGTAGACCTCGAACGCTGTCATCCGCACGCCGTCGATCGACTGCGCGTCGACCATCTCGACCATGGGGGCGATCTGCTCGTAGAGGTCGTCGAAGTGGTCGGCGGAGATCGGATGGCCGTCGACGCTGATCCGCTCCCGCACATCGAGCAGATGGGGGCTGGTCATCCGTCCGGTGCGCAGCCCTGTTGCGCGCAGCAGCGCATCGATGATGATCGCGGTGCTGCCCTTCCCATTCGTGCCGGCGACCTGGATGACCGGGGTGGCCCGTTCGGGCGAGCCGAGCAGGTCACAGAGCGCCTGGATCCGACCGAGTGAAGGGGCGACGCGATGTTCGGGCCACCGCGAGTACAGCTCAGCGACGACCTCGTCGTGGCGTGCGGAACCGGCGTGGGGGGGAGGTGCTGGCTGACATGATGGCCAAGCGTACCCAGACGGGCCCGCGGTCGCGCCGCGTCAGCGCGGACGCCGATGACCTCAGGTCCGACCCGACAAGGACCTGCGAGCGTGCCGACCCGCCCGGCTATGATCGAGCGGTGATCGATGCCTCACCGTCACATCCCTGGAGGGACTGGCGCACTTGGGTCTCGCTGGCCGCACGCCTCTACCTGGGGGGCATGTTGCTGGTCGCCGGGATCATCAAACTCGGTAACCTGCCCAAGTTCGCCCTCGACATCAACGCCTACCATCTCGTGCCCTACAACTGGACGAAGATCCTCGGATACTCCATTCCCCCGCTCGAAGTGCTCGTCGGCCTGCTGCTGGTCGCGGGCGCGTTCATCCGGGTGAGCGCGCATCGTCGGCTCGCTGCTGATGGCGGTGTTCATCTTCTCCATCGCCTGGGTATGGGCGAAGGGCTACAGCATCGACTGCGGCTGTTTCGGCACCGGCGGCCAGGTCGGCCGCCGGACAGACCACCTACCCGCAGGACATCGTCCGCGACAGCGTCGCCCTGGTGGGCGGACTGTGGCTGATCGTGCGTCCCCGATCGTTCCCAGCATCGACCACTGGTTGTCCGGCCCGCTCGCGGGCTTGACCGACGCCTCGAGCGACACCACGTCCACCAGTCCGTCCGCCGACCCATCCCTGAGGAGCTGAACATGAGCAACTCCCAGCCCACCAAGCCGATGAGCCGCCGCGAACAGCTGCGCCAGCGTCAGTTGGAGGCCGCCAAACGCCAGCAGCGCACCCGCCTCATCGTGGTGATCTCCGCGATCGTCGCCATCGTCCTGATCGGAGGGGCCGTCTGGTGGGGTGTCGCGGCCCGCTCGACGTCGACCCCGCAGGCGTCGGGCGCCCAGATCACACCGCCCAACGCGGTGGGCGACGTCGGCATCACCGTGCACCCGGCGGGGGCCAAGACGCCGGCGGCGTCCGCGCCCACCCTGATGGAGTACCAGGACTACCAGTGCCCCATCTGCAAGGAGTACTACACGATGTTCGGCCCGGCCTTCAACCAGTTGGTGAGCCAGGGCAAGATCAAGCTCGAATACCGCACGATGACCTTCCTCGACACGAACCTGAAGAACGACGCGTCGACCCGGGCGGCCGTGGCCGCGGCCTGCGCCGACACGGTGGGCGAGTTCGAGAAGTACCACGACGTCGTCTACGCCAACCAGCCCACCACCGAGGGCGCGGGCTTCACCGATCAGCAGCTTCGGGTCACGTTCGCCAAGGACGCCGGCATCACCGGTGCCGACCTCACCAAGTTCCAACAGTGCTACGACAACAAGGCCACGCTGAAGTTCGTACAGGCGGTGAACACCGCCGCCGAGCAGTCGGGGGTCACCGGCACCCCCACGTTCAAGGTCAGCGGTAACGGCAAGACCGTCACGCTCAACCTCGCGGCCACCCAGCCCACGGCCGACGCGGTGATGGCCGCCATCACCACCGCCCTGAACGGCTGACCCGCCCCCGGCGCCACCCGGCGCCCACGCGTGACGCGCTCACCCGGCGATTCCGTAGAATCGCCGGGTGAGCTCTCCAGAGATGACCAGCCCGACCATGCCCGACAAGCCCGCACTCGAGGGTCTCGAGGACAAGTGGGCCGCTCCGGTGGCAGGAGTCGCAGGTCTACGCCTTCACCCGTCCAGAACGCCGCGAGCAGGTGTTCTCGATCGACACCCCCCCTCCGACGGTGTCGGGGTCGTTGCACGTGGGGCACGTGTTCAGCTACACCCACACCGACATCGTCGCCCGCTACCAGCGGATGCGGGGCAAGCACGTGTTCTACCCGATGGGCTGGGACGACAACGGCCTGCCGACCGAACGCCGGGTGCAGAACTTCTACGGCGTGCGCTGCGACCCGTCGATGCCGTTCGACCCGGACTTCGAACCGCCGGCCAAGCCCGACCCTAAGCGGCAGGTGCCGATCAGCCGGCGCAATTTCATCGACCTGTGCGAACAGCTCACCGCGATCGACGAGCAGGTGTTCGAACAGCTGTGGCGCCAGGTCGGCCTGTCGGTCGACTGGGACAACACCCTGTACTCGACGATCTCCGACGACTCCCGCCGGATCGCCCAGCTGGCGTTCCTGCACAACTTCGCGCGCGGCGAGGCCTACCTGTCGGAGGCACCCACGATGTGGGACGTCACGTTCCAGACCGCCGTCGCCCAGGCCGAACTCGAGGCTCGCGACTATCCCGGCGCCTACCACCGGATCGCGTTCCACCGGTCCGACGGCAGCGGTGACGTCTACATCGAGACGACCCGTCCCGAGTTGATCCCGAGCGTGTGCGCGCTGATCGCCCACCCCGACGACGAGCGCTACCAGCCGCTGTTCGGCAGCACCGTCACCTCGCCGCTGTTCGGTGTCGAGATCCCGGTGCTCGCGCACGCGGCGGCCGAGATGGACAAGGGTGCCGGCATCGCGATGTGCTGCACGTTCGGCGATCTCACCGACGTGCAGTGGTGGCGCGAACTCAACCTGCCCATGCGCACCGATCATCAACCGTGACGGGCGACTGCAGCCGGAGACGCCCGAGTGGCTCACCGATGGCGGCTTCTACGCCGAGATGGCCGGCAAGACCACCGTTCTCGGCTCGTGCGGCGATCGTCGAGCGGCTGCGCGAGAGCCGGCGAGATGGACGGCGAGCCGCGTCCGACCCAGCGCATGGCCAACTTCTACGAGAAGGGTGACAAGCCGCTCGAGATCGTCTCGACCCGGCAGTGGTACATCACCAACGGTGGTCGTGACGCCGACCTCAAGAGTGCCCTGCTCGCGCGCGGCGACGAGCTCGCATGGGTGCCCGACCACATGCGGCACCGTTACGAGAACTGGGTGTCGGGGCTCAACGGCGACTGGCTCATCTCACGGCAGCGGTTCTTCGGCGTCCCCTTCCCCGTCTGGTACCGCCTCGACGCCGACGGCGAACCCGACTATTCGGCCCCGATCACGGCGTGGCCGAAGACCGGCTACCGTCGACCCGAGTTCCGAGACCCCCACGGGTTCGACGAGTCCCAGCGCGGCGTGCCGGGCGGGCTTCGTCGGCGACCCCGACATCATGGACACCTGGGCGACGAGTTCGCTCACCCCTGAGATCGTCTGCGGCTGGCAGCGCGATGACGACCTGTTCGCGCTCACCTTCCCGATGGACCTGGCCCCGCAGGCGCACGACATCATCCGCACCTGGCTGTTCAGCCGGGTGGTGCGCTCACACTTCGAGTTCGGCACCGTGCCGTGGACAGCGGACGAGCGATCTCGGGGTTCGTGGTCGATCCCGACCGCAAGAAGATGAGCAAGTCGAAGGGCAACGTCGTCGTGCCGAGCGACATCCTCGAACGCTACGGCGCCGACGCCGTGCGCTGGCGCGCCGCGATGGCGCGTCCGGGAATGGACTCGCCGTTCGACGAGACCCAGATGAAGGTCGGACGCCGGCTGGCGATGAAGGTGCTCAACGCGAGCAGGTTCGTGCTGGGGATGCCAGGCGCCGGGGCCGGTCTGTCCGCGGTCACCAACCCGCTCGACCGCGGCATGCTCGAGACCCTCAAGGGAGTCGTGTTCCAGGCCACCGAGGCGTTCGAACGGTTCGAGTACACCGCCGCCCTCGAAGTCGTCAGAGTCGTTCTTCTGGGGCTTCTGCGACGACTACCTCGAGACGGTCAAGGAGCGTGCCTACGGCGCGCAGGGGCCGCCGAGTCGGCGTCGGCAGTGGTCGCGCTGCGCACCGCGCTGGGGGTGATGCTGCGGCTGTTCGCCCCGTTCCTGCCGTTCGTCACCGAGGAGGTGTGGAGCTGGTGGCAGGAGGGTTCGGTGCACACGGCGTCCTGGCCCACCGAGGACGAGATCGGCACCCGCGGCGACGCCCAACTGCTCACCGACCTCGCCCAGGTGCTCGTCGCCCTGCGCGGCGCGAAGTCGACGGCGAAGGTGTCGATGAAGACCGAGGTGCTGCGCACCGAAGTTCGCGGTCGGGGCGACGCGCTCGACCGGTTGCGCGACATCGAGTCCGACCTGCGTGCCGTCGGCCGGATCACCGGCGAGATCGAATGGATCGAGGCTCCCCTGCCGCTCGACGTCGCGGTCGACCTCGCCACGGCCGACGCCTGAGCCGCTCTCCCCGGAGCACCGTCCACCGGCCGGCGGGGCGTCCGGCTGACCGTGCCTGCGCGGCGTAGAGTTGACGATCCCGGCGTACGACGTGTCTTCCCCGGCGTACGAGTTGGCGGAAATCGGCGACAACTCGTACGCCGTCGGACAACTCGTACGCCGACGAAGCCGGGAGCGCGGCGAGGGGGACGCCCGGGTAGCGCGGGCCCCGCGGAGGCCCGGGACGCGCACCAGGAAGGCCCTGGCGGAACCGGGCGGCCACGCACAGGCGCGCCGAAGTCCTTGGCAGACGCGGACGCCCCACGGACGGCGGTAGCTGCGAACGCTCGACACCCTGGCGAACCCGACACAGAGCGAACACGGACGCCGGTAGCCACGGACGCCGGGGCATCCGACGATGGGCGTCCCGGCCCGGCGGGCTTCGTCAGTCGGCGGGCACGGGCTCGCCGGGGCGCTCTGCGCGTGCCGGCCGGCAGGGGGCGCGCGGACGGGGATGACAAGCAGCGCGAGGATCGACACGACGCCGACGACCAGCAGGGCGCGCAGCACGCCGACGTGGTCACCGAGGAATCCGAGTAGTGGCGGGCCTCCGAGGAACGCGGTGTAGCCGATGGTCGCGACGACGCTGAGCCGGGCGTGGGCTCGCGCAGGGTCGTCGGACGCCGCGGACATGCCGACGGGGAAGCCCGAGGCTGGCCCCGAGCCCCCAGATCGCCGCCCCGACGAAGGCCACGCCCGTGCCGCCGAACACGACGAGCGCGCACCCTAGGAGCGCCGATCCGAACAGGATCCGCAGCACGGGAACCCGCCCGTAGCGATTGAGCAGCCCGGTGCCGATGACCCGGCCCGCGGTCATGAACGTGAGGAAGACTGCCAGCGCGATGACGCCGAGCGACGTGCTGAGGTGGTGGCCCTCGACGAACGCCACGGCCATCCAGTCATTGGCCGTGCCCTCCGCGAACGCCGCGGAGAGAACCACCAGGCCGATCAGCAGCGTGCGGGGTTCGAGCCACGCCGACCGGCTCACCGGACGCTGCGCACCGGGCGCCTCCACCGGCTCGGTGGAGGCGGGCAGGAACCGGTCGGTGCCCCACCACACCACGACGACGCTCGCGACGGACACGACCCCGAGATGCACCCAGACCGCGATGTGGAGTCGCACCATCAGCGCGCCGACAAGGGCCGCGACCACGGTGCCGACGCTGAAGGCGGCATGGAACCAGGGCATGATCGCCCGTCCCAACGCCTGCTCGATGACGGTTCCCTCAAGGTTCTGCGACACGTCCCACACCCCGTTGCCCAGGCCGACGAGCAGCAGTCCCGGCATCACGCAGCCACGGGGAGATGTCGAGGTGCACGGCGATCGCGGCGAGCAGCAGCCCGGGCATCGACACCCACGCGCCGAGACGCACCGCACCTTCGGCACCGAACCGGTGGGCGAGCCGTCCGGCGAGGGGCAGCCCGATGAGCGACCCGACCGAGATCGACAGCAGCACCAGCCCGAGCTGGCCCGGGGTGAGGTGCAGGGCGGCCTTGACGTCGGGGACCCTGGACATCCAGGATGCGACGCCGAATCCGTTCACGCCGAACACCACCAGGTCGGCCGTGCGGGCTCGTGCGATGCGGTTCGCCGGCATCGCGTCGGGTGGAGTCACCTCAGCATGCTAGCGATTGAGTTGACCGCTCGGTAAAGGAACCACGTCAGCCGAGACCGGCCATCCAGCGCCTCGCCCCGACGACCGACACCCGGAGCGACGCCACCTCGGTCGCCCGGGCCACCGCGTCGGGAAGCGCCGACCCGCCGGCCAACTGGGCGACCAGCGCGCCGTGGAAGGCGTCGCCGGCGCCGTTGGTGTCGACCGCCTCGACCCGCGGCGGCACGATCCGTCCCCGGGCGTGCCCGTCGGCCCACAACACCTCACCCGCGCCCTGGGTGACGACCACCGCGCGACACCCCGCGCCCAGTCCTCGCTCGATCACGTCGGGGGCGCCGATGCCGAGCCCTTCGGCGTAGTCGGCGGACGCCGCGAGCACGTCGACCCGGGGCAGCCACGACTCGGCGTGTGGTTTCGCACTCCCGGCGTCGAGCACGACGAGCGCACCGCCGGCGAGCGCGGCCCCGGCGAGCGCCGGGTGGTGACCGTCGAGCAGCACAACCGAGGCGCGGGACAGGAGGGCGAGGGCTTCAGGGGTCGGTTCGACCATGCTGCGACGTGCCCCCGGGCGAGACGACAGTGCGAATGCCATCGGACTCGACCATCACCGACGCAACGGGCACCCGCCACCCGGCATCGGCGCAGTCGGCGACGAGGACGCCGTGACGCTCGAGGTCGTCGCGCACCACAGTGCCCGCGGCTCCCGAACCGATCGCGGTGATGAGCGCCGTCGAGACGCCGAGTGCGGCGCACGTGACGGCGGCGTTGGCCGCCGGCCCTCCCGCAGCCAACTCCACCTGCGACGAGACGGCCTTGAGACCGCGCACGAGCTTGCCGTCAACCCGCTGCACGACGTCGAGCGTCGCCAAGCCCGACGCACACCACTGACGCGCCTGAAGCACCCACCGGGTCAGCCTCGGACCCGCGGGGCGGGCAGTTCGGGAGGGACGGCCGCCGGTTGATCACGCAACCGCGCGAGAACCTCGGCCACCGCCGTGTCGAGCTGCACATCGCTGACGGGGCCGGTGAGCATGTCGTGCCACTGCTGCGGGTCGGGGACCACCTCGATGTCGGGGTCGACGCCGTGGTTCTCGAGACCGTACCCGTAGCCCGGCATCCACGTCGCGTACCGCGGCTGGGTGACCTCGGTGCCGTCGACGAGATCGAAGCGCCCGTCGATACCGATCACGCCACCCCAGGTGCGCTCCCCCACGACCGGGCCCAGCCCCATGGCCTGGGCCGCCGCGTTGACGATGTCGCCGTCGGAGCCGGAATAGCGGTTGGCGACGAGCACGACCGGGCCGCGCATGGCCTGGAACGGGTACGTCATCGGCGAGTCGTAGTGCCGGGCGATGTCCCATCCGACCACGCGGCGACTCAGTCGCTCGACGACCAACTGCGACGTGTGGCCTCCACGGTTGTACCGCACGTCGACCACGACCCCTTCGCAGCGGCTGGCCGCGTCGAGCATTCGATGCAGCTGCGCCCAGCCCAGGCCCATCATGTCGGGCACGTGCACATAACCGATCCGGCCGTTGGTTCGACGCCGCACATACTCGGCGTTGCGCGCCACCCAGTCGTGATACCGGATCGTCTCCTCCTCCGCCAACGGGACGACCGCCACCCGGCGCAGCCGCCCGTCGCGCAGCAGGCTCAACTCGACGATTCGTCCGACGGTGCCCTGGAGCAGTTCGCCGATGTGCTCGGCGTCGGCGACCGACTCTCCGTTGACCGCTGTGATGACGTCACCCTCACGCGCGGCGACCCCGGCGGCGCGCAGCGGTGATCGGGCCGCCGGGTCGCTCGACTCGCCGGGCAGGATGCGCACGATGCGGGCACCGTCGTCGCACGGTTCGAGATCGGCGCCGAGCAGCCCGATCCGCTCCGAGACCTCGGCCGGGTCGGCGGGCGGACTGACGTAGGCGTGCGACGTGTTCAGTTCCCCGACGACCTCCCACAACAGATCGACCAGGTCGTCGTGGGTGCGCAGGCCCTCGACGAGTGGGCGGTACCGCTCGGTGACCGCGTGCCAGTCGACACCGTCCATGTCGGCCCGCCAATAGTGGTCGCGCATCAGCCGGGCGTTCTCGTCGAACATCTGGCGGAACTCGTCGCGCGGGGCCACCTGACGCCGCAATCTGGTGAGGTCGACGACCACGCGCGCCGGGTCGTCGTCTTCGACGCTGTGACCTGACGGCACCACGAGCAGGTCGTCCTTCGACCGCACCACGAGATGCTTGCCATCGCCGCTGACCGCGAACCCGTCGGCCCGCGCCGCGACGACCTCCACCTTGCGGGTGTCGAATCCGAACCGCTCGATCTGGGACGCGGGTTCGTCACTGTCGGCCCCCGCGCGCCATGCGCCCAGCACCCCGTGCGGCTCGTGCCGATGCAGCCAGACGACACCTCCCTCGCACACGTCGAGATCGGTGTAGTCGCCGCTGGGTACGGGGAACGGCACGAGGCGTCCCTCGAATCCCTCGGCGTCGATGACAACCTCCGGCACCCCGGCCGTCTGTTTGTCGCCCGGCTCGGCGCCGGCGGACGACGCATCGGCGGGGGCCTCGGACGCGGTGTCGGCGCCCGGTGAGGGGTCGGAGTCGTCGGACTTGTCACGGCTGAGCTCGGAGATCGGCCATCCATCGGCCGACGGCCCGAAGGGCGCCGGCTCGTCGGCCCGCAGGGGCACCAGCCAGGGGCGCACCGACTCGCCGAACGCGAGGTCGAAGCCCACCTCGTCGTAGTGGGGGTCGAAGGTGCGTTGGCTGAGGAACACGAGGAACCGGCCGTCGGCGGTGAACACGGGCTCGGAGTCGTTGAACCGACCCGAGGTGAGGTCGATCGCCGCACGATCGGGCGTGGCGGTGTCGAAGCACACGAGGTTGCCGACAAGACCCTCGATCGACCAGGGGCCGGCGTTGCGCCACACCAGGAAACGGCCGTCTGGCGACCAGGTGAGACCGGATGCTTCACCGTTGACGCTGCGGCCCGCGACGACCGCCGTGCCGTCGGCGACGTCGACGACCCGCACGGTGCCGTCGTGCGAGGCGACCGCCACATGTGTGCCGGCCGGGTTGCTGCGCAGGTGCAGCACCCGGCCCACGGCGCCCCCGGCGATCCGGCGCGGATCTCCCTCGCCGCTCAGCGGTGCGATCTCCAAACAGTCGTCACCCTCGGCGTCGCTGGCCCAGACACCGAATCCGGTACGCCCGAGCAGGTCTGGCTCGCGGGTTCGCACGCCCGGCAGCGCCGACACGGCGCGGGCCGGCCCGGCCCGGTGGGTGAGCAGGTAGCTGGCTCCACGCCATCCGACCAGCGAGGCGTCACCACCGTGATCGGGGACGATGTGCTCGAGGTTGTGCTGAGCGGTGATCGTTTCGCGAGCCGGAGCCCCGAGGGCGAGCTCGACCTCGATGACCCGGGGCGCGGAATCGAGCGAGTCGAGGGCGTAGAGGCGTCCGTGGGCGTGATAGACGATCGTGCGCCCGTCGGTGGTGGGGTCGCGCACATACCCCTCATCGGGAGAGTGCCGCGTGTGCACCCTCAGGTCTGCGCCGTCGGCGTCGACGCTGCACAGTTGGGCCTGCCCGTTCGGGTGCCGGTCGAGGCCGGCCTCGAGGTCGGAGCTGAAGAACAACCGACCGCCGAACCAGCCCCGGCGAGTAGACGCCGGCAGCCTCATCGGCCAGCAGGTGGCGCCACCCATCGCGTCACGCAGCCACAACTGGCTCGCCGTGCCCCCGCGATAGCGCTTCCACCTGGCCGAGTCACGATTGTTGGGGGTGTTGACGGCCAGGCGATGGTCGGGACCGGGCGCCCAGCCCATGGCCGGCCCGACGGGCAGCGCGATCACCGTGCGGTCGAGGCCGACGGAGTACAGGTGAGTCGAGCCGGTTGTAGTGCTGCGCGTGCGCACTCGCGACCACCACATGCTCGTCGTCGACCCAACCGGCCACCGACGTGCCCGGCGCGCTCCACCAGGTGACGCGCGACACCTCGCCGGTGTCGAGATCGAGCACCTGGATGTCGGACCGGCCACCCACCGCCACCGACCATGCGATGCGTCGTCCGGACGGGCTGAAACGTGGCGAACGCACCGGCAGGTGATCGGTGGTGAGCCGGGAGGCCCGCCCACCGGCGAGCGGAGCGATCCAGATGTCGTCGTCGGCGGTGAACACCACTGCTCGCCGTCGACATGGGGATAGCGCAGATAACTGGTCATCACCCTCGGAAACCTACTCGTCGGCCGCGACAGTTTTCGACTTGGCCGCCCGGCCTCAGCGGCGCAGCTGGACGCCGTCGGGCACGGGCCGTCCGGAATCGTCACCGGCGGGCGCCCTGCCCGGTGCGGGACTACAGCTTGGGGTTGGGCTGCGCACCGTATTGACGCACGCGGGCCGCGCTCGCGCTGAGCGCCTGCTCGAGTGCCGCCTGCCGGTCGAGGCCCTTGCTGAGGGCGGCCGCGAGCACGCCGCAGAACGCGTCGCCGGCGCCGATCGTGTCGACGACCTGGCCCTCGGGAACGATCGTTCCCTGCACCGTGACGTCACCCCACGACGCACCACGCTTGCCACGCGTGACGACCATCGATATCGGCTCGAGATCCGTCGGTCGTGCAGCCGTGACAGTTCCTTCTCCCGGATGATCAACGGATCGGCGGCGGCGATCACGTCGGCGGGCAGCGTTTCGTAGGGTGCGAGGTTGAGCACGACCCGCCATCCGTTCTCGACCGCCTGGCGAATACCGGCGATGACCGCCTCGGGCTCGATCTCGAGTCTGGGTCAGCAACAGATCGTCGGGCTGCGGGTTGCGGATCGCATCGAGGGCCCGCACAGCCACGCGGGCATTCGCGCCGTGCACCAGGGCGATCGTGTTGGCCCCGGTCTCCTCGGTGGTGATGAAGGCGATGCCTGTGGGCGCGTCGGTGTGCCGCTCGACGTGCAGGTGGATGCCGAGGTTCGACAGTCGGTTGAGATAGGCGCGTCCCGGATTCGTCGGTGCCGACCGCCCCCACCATGTGCACCTGTGCCCCGGCGCCCCGCGCGGCGACGGCCTGGTTGGCGCCCTTGCCCCCGGCGAAGCGAGAGAATTCCTCGGCGATGACCTTCTCACCGATGTGGGGATGGACGGGAACCTTGATCTCCAGATCGACATTGATGGATCCAAGGACGATGACGCGGCCCATGTGGCTACCTCCTGTGCTGACCCCTATCTCAGCACGTCACACGCTCATCCAGCTGCACCGCCCCCGGGAAACGGCCCCATGGGGGGGCACACGGCCCCGACCGGACGCGGGGATGAGCCGTCGGGCGGAGTCAGGCGGACAGCTCGCCGCGCTGGGCCAGCTTGGACCGGGGCACCATGGTGGGCTTGGCCAGCCCGTTGACGGCGTCGGCCGTGATGACGACTTCGGCGACCTCGTCGTGGCTGGGAACATCGAACATGACGTCGAGCAACGTCTCTTCGAGGATCGCGCGCAGGCCACGCGCACCCGTGCCGCGCTGCAGAGCCTTGTCTGCGACGGCCTCGATCGCGTCATCGGTGAACTCGAGCTGGACGCCGTCGAGGTCGAACAGCTTGCGGAACTGCTTGATGAGCGCGTTGCGGGGCTCGGTGAGAATCTGCATGAGCGCGGACTTGTCGAGCGGTTGCACCGAGGCGATCATCGGCAGGCGGCCGATGAACTCGGGGATGAGCCCGAACTTGTGCAGATCGTCGGGCGTGACCTGCGAGAACGGATCGGTGTCGACCACCCGGGTCGAGCCGTCGGTGTTGAACCCGATCGGCCGCTTGCCGACCCGTTGGTTGATGATGTGCTCGAGGCCGGCGAACGCACCGCCGACGATGAACAACACGTTGCTCGTGTCGATCTGAATGAACTCCTGGTGGGGGTGCTTGCGCCCACCCTGGGGCGGGACCGACGCCGTGGTGCCCTCGAGAATCTTGAGCAGCGCCTGCTGGACACCCTCGCCGGACACGTCGCGGGTGATCGACGGGTTCTCGGACTTGCGGGCGACCTTGTCGATCTCGTCGATGTAGATGATGCCCGTCTCGGCCTTCTTGACGTCGAAGTCTGCGGCCTGGATGAGCTTGAGCAGGATGTTCTCGACGTCTTCACCGACGTAACCGGCCTCGGTGAGCGCGGTGGCGTCGGCCATGGCGAACGGCACGTTGAGCATGCGGGCCAGGGTCTGGGCGAGGTAGGTCTTGCCGCAGCCCGTGGGGCCGATCAGCAAGATGTTGGACTTGCCCAATTCGACGTTCTCTTCGTCGACACTGCGCCGTGCCGGTGGCACGGACTGCGCCTGCACCCGCTTGTAGTGGTTGTAGACGGCCACGGCGAGCGTCTTCTTCGCGAGGTCCTGACCGATCACGTACGAGTCGAGAAAGCCGCGGATCTCGGCGGGCTTGGGTAGTTCGTCGATGAGACCGATATCGGTCGCATCGGAGAACTCCTCTTCGATGATCTCGTTGCACAGGTCGATGCACTCGTCGCAGATGTAGACGCCGGGGCCGGCGATGAGCTTCTTCACCTGCTTCTGGCTCTTGCCGCAGAAGGAGCACTTGAACAGGTCGCCGGATTCACCGATGCGGGCCATGATCTGTCTCCTTCGTCCGTTTCCAATGGTGCCTGAGCCGGGGGTCGTCGGCAGCGGTTCGGGTCGACGCCGAAGCGGTGCGACCCGGTGCCGCCGTAGGGGCCAATCTAACGACGCCGGTGTCGGCGGGCCAGCGATTAGCGGCGATGTCGCCACCCTCAACCGTGGGTCGAGGTGGGCGCCCCCCGCCGCTGAACCGGACCCGCCGGGCCGTCATGTCAGCTGACCTCCTTGAGCGAGGGCAGGATGTCGTCGACGATGCCGTACTCCTTGGCCTCCTCGCGCCGTGAGGTACTTGTCGCGCTCGATGTCGCGGCTGATCTTGTCGAGCGGCTGGCCGGTGTCGCGCGCCAGCATCGACTCCATCAGCGAGCGGATACGAAGAATCTCACGAGCCTGGATCTCGAGGTCGGACGACTGGCCGTATCCGCCCTCGGTGGCCGGCTGGTGGATCAGGATGCGCGAATTCGGCAGGGCGAGACGCTTGCCCCTGCTGCCGGCGGCCAGCAGGACGGCGGCAGCGGACGCGGCCTGCCCCAGGCACACCGTCTGGATCTCGGGCTTGATGTAGCGCATCGTGTCGTAGATCGCGGTGAGTGCCGTGAACGAGCCGCCGGGGCTGTTGATGTAGATCGAGATCGGACGATCGGCGTCCATCTGCTGAAGGCACAGCAACTGAGCCATCACCGCGTTCGAGATGTCGTCTGTGATCGGCGTGCCGAGGAAGATGATGCGGTCTTCGAACAGCTTGGTGTAAGGGTCGACCCGGCGGACGCCGTAGCTGGTGCGCTCTTCCCACTGGGGGATGTAGTAGTCCATGCTCGGGCCGGCCGGCGCGCGTCCGCCCGGCATCGCCGGGGCCGCCATCGCGGAGGTGACGAAGTTGGTGGTCATGGGGTCCTCACTGGTTGGGGGAGGCAGCCGAGGTGATCTGGCTGGCCCGCTCGTAGACGTGGTCGATGAATCCGTAGGCCATCGCTTCGGGAGCGGTGAACCAGCGGTCGCGGTCGGAGTCGGCTTCGATCTGATCGACCGTCTGGCCGGTGTGTTCGGAGATCAGCTGGGCCATCTCACGCTTCACGTGCAGGCTCTGCTCGGCCTGGATGCGGATGTCGGACGCCGTGCCCCCGATACCGCCCGAGGGTTGGTGCATGAGGATCCGGCTGTGCGGCAGCGCATAGCGCTTGCCGGGGGTTCCGGCACTCAACAGGAACTGGCCCATCGATGCGGCGAGGCCCATGGCGACGGTGGCGACGTCGTTGCTGATCCACTGCATGGTGTCGTAGATCGCCATGCCGGCGGTCACCGAGCCCCCGGGGCTGTTGATGTAGAGGTAGATGTCCTTCTCGGGGTCTTCGGCGTTGAGCAGCAGCAACTGCGCGCAGATGGCGTTGGCGTTGTCATCGCGGACCTCGTCGCCGAGGAAGACGATCCGGTTGGAGAGCAGCGACTGATAGACGTTGTCGGTCATGCCCGCGCCGCCACCTGGGCCTGCCGCGCCCCGTGGGGCGCCGGGGATGGAGAGCTCTGGAGTGTTCACGCCTTGAAACCTACCGGTCCGCGCGGACAAAACAACGGAGGGTCCGTCACTGTTCGCTGTCGGCGTTCGTCGCCGCCGGCGGGTCGGCGTCGGGCCCGGCCGAGCCCTGACCAGGACCCGCCCGTGTCGGGCACGCGCGAGGCGATGAGGGCGTCGAGCCAGCGCAGCGACGGGTCGGTGTCGATGAGCAGGCTCTTGACCAGCAACGAACACGGGAAGGCGATGAGCGCGCCGAGGGCCCCGAACACGTAGGTCCACAGGAACAGCGACAGGAACGAGACGGTGGCGGTGAGCCCCACGGCGTCGCCGGCGATCTTGGGCTGGATGATCGACTGCACGACGAAGTTCAGCACGATGTAGGCGACGATCACGACCACCGCCGACACCCACCCTTTGTCGAACATGGCGATGAGCGCCGGGGGGATCACCCCGATGACGAACCCGACGTTGGGGATGTAGTTCGTGAGGAAGCTCAGCAGAGCCCACACGAACGGTAGCGGGACGCCGATCACCACCAGCACACCCCAGTCGAGGGCGGCGACGATCAGGCCGAACACGGTGGTGACGACCCAGTAGCGCCGGACGCCCTCGGCGAAGTCGTAGAGGCGCGTCGATGAACGAGGGATGGGTGCGGTGGGCGGCGGCGAGCCGCCCGTGGGCGGCCGGCGAGTCCATCACGATGAACAGCATCGACAAGCAACAGCATCGTCAACAACGACAGCCAGCCCTGCGCGTTGGCAAGCACTGACGTGGCGAGCGACAGCAGACCGTTGGGGTCGAGGGACTTGAGCCGGCCGAGCAGCATGTCCTCGGTGAAGCCGAGCCGGATGAGCGCGTCGAGTGCCTGATGGTAGAGGTTCACGAACTGGTCGCTGTAGCTCGACAACTGGGTGACCATCGCGGTGATCGAGTAGGTGATGCCCCACACGAACGCGGCGAGGACACCAAGACGATGATCAGCGCGATCACCGCCGACACGCCCCGCGGCACCCCCACGCGGTCGAGGCGCCGATAGAGCGGGTAGACCACGATCACGAGGTTCAGCGCCAGGAATGTCGGGCGCGATGATCGACGCGAGGTCTCGCAGCAGCGTCATCGACAGCCCGATCGCCGCGAGGGTGATCACGACCTGGAGGAACGTCGATCGATGGCTCACGGAGCCGATCCTACGATCGGCCCCGGTCATGCGATCGGGCCCGCCGTCCGGCGATCGAACGCCGGGAACGGGCCCGTGGGTCAATGGTGGGTCACCCACCGAGGAGGTCAGGCCTCTTCGGCCTCCGCGACGGTGGTCTCGTCGAGCGTCTCGGACTCGGCGATGTCCGCCTCGACGACCTCGGAGTCGTCGTCGGCCAGCGAGCCGTCGGGGTTGACGCGGCTGAGGTCGACGGAAGCGCCCTGTTCATCGGTGATCGTCGCGGCGGCGACGATCTCGCTCAGCGCCTTGCCGCGACGCACTTCCTGCATCCACTCGCCCATGTGGTTGTGGTCGACCATGTGCTGGGCTTCCTGCTCGGGCGAGCTGCCGTTCTGCTGTGCCTTCTGGAACAGCAACTGGGTGAGTTCCTCCTGCGTGACGTCGAAGCCACGGTCGTCGGCGAGCTTGTCGAGCACGATCTGGGCGCGCAACGCCTGCAGCGACCCCTTCTCGATCTCGGCCCAGAACTCCTCGGGGGTTTCGGCGGTCTCGTCGTCGGCGTCCTGCGATGTACTGCTCGACACTCAGGCCCGGCACGCGACAGCTGATCGTTGATCTGCTGCTTGCGGGCGTCGATCTCGCTGTCGACCAACGCCTGGGGAAGATCGAACTCGACCTTGGCGACGAGGTCTTCGAGCACCTTGTCGCGGGCCGCGTTCGCCTGCTGTGCGCGTCCGTAGTTCTCGACGCTGCGACGCAGGTCGTCGAGCATCTCGTCGACGGTGTCGAACTGGCTCACCATCTGGGCGAAGTCGTCGTCGACCTCGGGCAGGGACTGCTCCTGCACCGTGGTGACGGTGACCTTGATCTCGGTGTCCTCGCCGCGGTGGGCCCCACCGAGCAGCTTCGAGGTGAAGGTGGCCGACTCGCCGGCGGACAGGCCGGTGACCGCCTCGTCGAGCCCCTCGAGCATGCCGCCCGAACCGATCTTGTAGGTGATGCCGGACGCCGTCGCGTCGTCGAGCACCTCGCCGTTCTGGCTGCCCTCGAGTTCGAGGATGACGATGTCGCCCTCGGCCGCCGGACGGTCGACGTCGGTGTTGGTGGCGAAGCGCTCGCGCAGCGTCTTGATCTGCTCGTCGATGAGATCCTGCGACACCTCGGCGACGGGCACCGTGGCGCTCACCGTCGACAGGTCGGGCAGGTCGAACTCGGGACGCACGTCGACCTCGGCGGTGAACTCGACCAGATCACCGTCCTCGAGCTTGGTGACCTCGACCTCGGGCTGACCGAGCGGGATCAGGCTGTGCTCGCCGACCGCCGCGCCGTAAGCGTTGGGCAGGGCATCGTTGATCGGCCTCCTGCAGCACGGCGCCGCGGCCGAAGCGCTGGTCGATCAGCGCGTTCGGCACGTGGCCCTTGCGGAAGCCTGGCAGCTTCACCTGCTGGGCGATCTCGGCGTAGGCCTTCTCGATGCTGGGCTGCAGCTCGGCGAATGGCATCTCGATGGTGAGCTTCACCCGCGTGGGGTTCAGCTTCTCGACGGTGCTGGGCACGTGGTCTCCTGTGGTTGATTCAGGCGTCGGACTCTGACGCCGCATGCGCTCGGCAATCCTATCGGCCGCGACTTTCACGGCAAACCGCGGTGGAGCACGCCCGATGGCGCGGGTGCTCGACATGCGACCGACGGCGACTTTGGGCTACGCTGTGACGGCCCTCGGAGGGGAAGACACATCCCCTCGACGCGGGGCACGCGGACGTAGCTCAATGGTAGAGCCCCAGTCTTCCAAACTGGCTACGCGGGTTCGATTCCCGTCGTCCGCTCCACAGCACCAGGACGAGAAGGGGCCCGCTTCGTCCGGGCGTGACCGCCGCTGACCGCGTCCCTGAACCGCCACTCGTCGACCCCTCGTCCCGGGCCCGCCCACGGCCAGTGCCGACTCAGAGCCAGATGGCCAGAGGTCGCCATGATCCCGAAACCCGGCGCCGCGGCCAGCCACTTCTGCCGTGGTAACTCTCGCGGTCGAATTCCATCTTGATGATGTCGAGCGCAGCGATGTACATGAAGGTGCCCGGCGCCGATGGAGTCGAAGATCGCCTCGAACAGGAGGCGAGCCGTGCCCGGTCAGCACCGCCCCGATGCCCGCACCGGCGACGATCCCGAGCGGCGTCATCGCCGAGAAGAAGCCCAGCTGCGGCATCGCGCGACGGTAGGTCATGCCCGACCGCTGGTAGCCGACGCCGAGGGCGAGTCCGGCCGCCCCCTTGTGGGCCACGATCGCCAGGAAGAGGATCAGTGCCCCGGAGAACGCGCCCTGGGCGCCGAGAGCCAAGCCGAGAATGACCGAGTGCACCGACAGCACGATCAGCAGGATCACCGGGTAGATCGCGGACTTCTGGCCACCCGGGTGCCAGTCGACCTCGTGCTGGGCGGCGGCCGTGCTCGGAGGCGGAGGGGACTCGTCGTGGCCCGGGTGACCCGGGACGATCACTCCCTCGATCAGCAGGATGAACAGGAACCCGCTCCGGCGAGGAGCAGCGCCAGGGGAAGGTGACCGTGGGGAGCGCGGCATGGAAGGCATCGATCCCGGAGCCCAGGAGGTGGATGATGCCCGCCCCGCCGAGCACACCCGGCAGCGAACGTGTCGCTCAGCGCCAGCCGCGTTCGCTGGGACCCCGCCGCCCGAGGATCCACGGCAGATAGGTGCCCGCCAATCCGATCGCCGCGACGGCGACGGCGAAGACCACCTTGATCCAGAACAGGTCACCGCTGTTCACACTCACTCCTCGCTCGCCGCCGCCGACGAACCGTTGCCCGGTGCGCACAAGGCCTCCATGCCCGGTCGGGCAGACCCACTCTAGGTGGATCGCAGCTCGTCGGCGTCCCGCCACCGCCGCCACGCGCACAGCGCTCACACACCCGCCGCTCAGGATCGGCCCTTTAGGCTGGGTGCCATGCCCAACGACAACGCTGCGGCCCTCGACCTGCTCACCGCCGCCGGCTACGCACTCGCCGGACTCGTGCTGGGGGCGCTCGTCTCGATCGCCCTGTCGGTGATCATGCGGCTGGTCGTCCAGCGCCATCCCGCTGCCGTCTACGTCTCGCGTCGGGTCAAGCCGCGACAACGACTGCTGCTGCTGCTGCTCGGATTCGGGTTCGGCATCGACTACGCCTCGGCACCGAGCGTCGTCGGTGGCACTGTGCACTGGCGCGGCACCTTCGAGCACGCCTTCCTCATCGCCGCGATCCTGGCGTTGGGCAACTTCCTCGTCGGCCTGCTGCGCGCGTTCGAGGACGGCGTGGTCGAGCGGGCGAAGAACACCCCCGATTCCCCCAACGCGCGGCGGGTCGAGACCCAGATGCAGGTGGTGAGCCGGGTCGGCGTCGGCCGTCATCTGGTTGATCGCGATCGCCGCGTGCCTTGTACACGTTCCAGTCGTTCAGGGTGCTCGGAACATCGATCTTCGCCTCCGCCGGCGTCTTGTCATGGTCGCCGGCCTTGCCGCCCAGTCGTCGTTGTCGAACCTGTTCGCCGGGCTGCAACTCGCGTTCACCGACGCCATCCGGGTCGGTGACGCCGTGGTCGTCCACACCCCGTCCGCACGGGCGGCATGATGGGTCGGATCGAGGAGATCACCCTCACCTACGTCGTCGTCCGGGTCTGGGACGACCGCCGGGTCGTCCTGCCCTCCACCTACTTCACGACCACGGCCTTCGAGAACTGGTCACGCCGCGACCCGTCGATGCTCGGGTCGGTCGAGTTCGACCTCGACTGGATGGTTCCGATCGAGGCGATGCGCGCCGAGTTCAAGCGCCAGGTGTCCGACCAGGATCTGTGGGACGGCAGGGTGTCGGGCCTGCAGGTGACCGACGCGGTCGGCGGGAACGTCCATGTCCGGCTGCTCGTGTCGGCCGCCAACTCGGGAGACCTGTGGGACCTGCGCTGCAACCTGCGCGAGGGCCTGATCGTCTGGCTGCAGGATCAGGCGCCCTACTCGCTGCCCCGGTTCCGGATCGAGCCGCAGCCGACGACCGCCCCGGCGCTCGAGGAACGGGAGGAGTTCATCGAGGAGGCCAAGCGGCAGTGGGAGGAAAAGCAGAAGGCTGACGAGAGCCCCGACGCGATCGCGACCCAGTACCTCGACCCGTGAAGGTGGCCGGAACCCGGGGGCGTCGCCGGACATCGGGCCGGCCAGATCTACGGCTCCACGCGACGCACAGGGTGGCGTCCCGGGCCGCAAGCACACCCCGCCACCACCCACGATGCCGCCCACCGGTGGCACACCACCGGACGCCGACAAACCCACGAGCCCGGCGGTGCGGCGCCGAACACCCGACCGATCCGCGCGCACCACTGACCGGGACGGGGCTCGACTCCCCCACTGCTTGGAGACCGCACCCCCGGAGGCCGTGCCCGTTAGGACGCCGGACCAGTTCTAGTAACGTTCTGGTGTCACTCCCCTGGCTCGCCGAACCCGACGTCGGCAGCAGCGGAATGACAAGGATCGGGGCAGCAACTCCCCCGACCGGGGCGTAGCGTAGTGGCTAGCGCGCCTGCTTTGGGAGCAGGAGACCGCAGGTTCGAGTCCTGTCGCCCCGACCATGTTGGCAAATCCCCGCCGACTAGGCATCTAGGCTTTCTGACTAGGGATTTTACCTTCACCGGAACCGCTCCAGAAGTAGCCAGAAATGGCCTCCAACGGACCTCCTTTGCCCCAAATATGCCCCAGATTTCGCGGTTTGGGGCATACGTTTCCCCTAGTCGCGGATGTAGCGTGAAAGCCTGGATTCAAGGCTTGGGGGGGTGGGTCATGGCTCGCCAGCGACGGTCGTTCGGCAGCATCGAACAGCGCGGGAACTACTACCGCGCCCGCTACGTCGGCCCGGACCTTCGTCGCTACGACGCTCCGCACGCGTTCGTCGCACGGATCGACGCCGAGTACTGGCTGGCTCAGACAGAACGTGAGATCGCCCGGGACGAGTGGCGCCCGCCACAGAAGGGTGTCGGCGAGAGGTCCGCCCTCGACAACCTGGCCGGCTACGCACGCCACTGTTTAGCCGAACGGGACCTCACACCGCGGACGCGGGAGGAGTACAGCAAGCTCCTCGAGAGCCTGATACTGCCCACGCTCGGTCAGGTTCAGCTCCGCTACCTCGACCCGGAACGCATCCGGGGGTGGTACTCCACCGTTCTGAGCGAAGATCGGCCCACTCAACGCAAGCACGCCTATGCCCTCCTGCGTTCGATCCTGCACGACGCCGAAGATGAAGGACTCATCGACCGCAACCCCTGCCGGATCCGCAATGCGGGCCGGGTACGCCGCACCCGCGACATCGAGCCGGCCACCCCTTCCGAGCTGAACAAGTTGCTCGAGCTCCCACCGCGGCAGGGGCTGCCCGTCCTGCTCGCCGGCTGGTGCGGACTCAGATCCGGAGAGGTCCGTGGCCTTCGACGCCGGGACATCGACCTCGGCGAGGGCGTCGTCCGCGTCCGCCAGGCGGTGACTCGCACCAAGGGAGAGGTCCACGTCGGGCCGCCCAAGACCAGCGCCAGCATCCGCGACGTCGGCATCCCGCCGCACCTGATCGGCGCCCTGAGCACGTACCTGGCCGAACCTCCCGGTGGCCGGCCGGGACGGCTACCTCTTCCCCGGCCGCGACGGCGTCTCCCCCATGTCGGAGAAGGCGTTGCGGTACGCGTATTCGCAGGCCCGCCGGGTGACCGGTCGGCCCGACCTCACCTTCCACGACCTGCGCCACAGCGCCGCGTCCCTCGCCGGCATGACCGGAGCCACGACGGCCGAACTCAAGGCGATGATGGGCCACACGACGGCGGGGATGGTCGAGCGATACCAACACGCGAACCGCACCTCACGGGCACGACTCGCCGAGAACATGAGCAAGCTCGTGTGAGCGGTGCCGGGCCGCCGGCGGACCAGAGACAAACCCTCAGTCACCCGCCTCCTGGGATCACAGGCTCGCGACGTGGGGCCTGGAACGACGAGCGTCCGATCGGTGACGAGACGGTCGGCTGTTGCGATGGCCTGCTACTTGAGGAGGCTGGTGATCACGTCGAGCTTCACTGCGCGGAGGCCTTGTTCTTGGGCGATGGTGTTGGAGTGTTCGCCGGGGAGTTGGGCGAATGTGCCGCTGTAGGGGCTGCTGGCGACGTCGGATAGGTCGGTGCACTGGCCCAGGGCGTAGATCACCGATCCGTCTTGATATGGCTGGATCGCCAGTTGGGGTCCGACGCCGTTGTGGGTTTCGGAGGTGGGCCACACGATCGCGAAGAACGAGCCGTCGGCTGACCACATCGCCCCAGGACGAGCCATGATGCTCGCGCCCGTCGGTGTGCCCGGTGGACGCCGCGCAGCCGGGGTGCTCGGGATCCAGGCGGTCTGGGAGATCAGCGGTGCCCCGGCCAGGAGGGTGGACGTGCGGATCCGGAATTGATAGAACGTGTCCAGCCCCTCGGGTCCGGTGGCCGTCACACCGGTCAACCCACCCTGCCCGGTGATGATCGAGGCGCCAAGCTGTTCAGCGGTAGTGAACGCCGTTCCCAGCGATCTCACGGCGCACCCATCGGTGAGCCCGACTCCCCCGATCCCGCCGCGCGGGTTGGGATTGTGGACGGCGACAGCGATGACCACGCCGATGAGGACGACCACCACGGCCACCGCCACAGATGTCGCGAGCCTGACGTGACGCCGGCGGCGTTGCTCCGCGGTGACCCTGGCCAACACGACGCTCGGGTCCGGATCGTGGGCCTCAAGCGCCTGCCGGAGCTCATCGACAGTCACCGATCCACCTCCGTCTGCTGCATCTCGAGCCTCAACACCGTGCGGGCGTGTGACAGGTGGGACCGCACCGTTGCCGGCGTGCACCCCATCGCCGCCCCGATGTCGCCATCGTCGAACCCGTACAGGTACTTCATTGCGACCGCCACCCGCTGTTGGTCGGTCAGGGCCCTGAGCAGGTCCTCGGTGGCGTGCCGGGACACGACGCCATCGGCCGGGTCCGGCACGGCGGAGTCCAACCGCCAGGCGCTGGCCGTCGGCTCGGTGCGTCGTCGCTGTCGCCGGCGCCGATCGTCCAGGAACGTGGTGACAACCACCCGACGCACGTACGCCTCGGGATCGTCCACCGACCCGATCCGACGCCACCGACGCCACACCTTGATCAACGCCTCCGACAGGATGTCTTCGGCGAGGCTCCTGTCACCGGTGAGCGCCCCCGCCAACCGGCCCAAGCGCGCACTCGCGTCGGCAACGAACTCCTCGAAGCGCATACGCGGGTCCTCACCTAGGGGTGCCTACACCATAAGTAACGTCACCAGCCCACGGATCCGTGGAACCCCCAGGAAGACCACCAGACGAATCCATGAGCTCATCGGGTTCGGCGGAGGAGGCGAATCTGATGCCGGAAGTCGATCCGCGAGACGACACGATCGCCAGGTGGGTCGTGCTGCACTACCGGTATGACCCGGAACGCCACGAGCGACGCAACGTCATCATCGCCGTCTACAACAACGAAGCCGAGTTCACCGAGGCCATCACGGACTACGGCCGGCAAATCCGACGAGAGACCGCGCAGGGAACCCGAGACACGAACGAGCGGGTCCACGGCGAGACCTGGGGGCCCGGCTATCACGCCGAGCAGGTCCGCCGCCGAATCCTCCGCGCGGCGATCTCCCGAGGAGTCGATCCTCGACAACTGCGCAACCGAGGCGTACTGCCCTCGAACACCGCCCTCCTCGGCCCGGGCCTGGCTGGCACACTCTCGTCCGTGACCCACGACGACGCGCCTGCACCACCCACAGCCTGACGAGTGCACTTCAAATGGCGTGCAGCAATGTCGTGCTCGCTCGTTATTGTCGAGCCTCTCGAAACGACGAGGACCCACGGGGGGACCTTCCGATGAAGGCGACCCACCACTTGTCCGCATCCACGTCGGCGCGCCCGGCCGCTGCGGGTTGAGGTGTTGCCGCAGATGACTTGAGGGACATCGGGGACATTCCAGGGACATTCGCTGACCAGGTGAAACACGACCTGGAGGTGTTGGCGTGACCCCCGTCAGCCATGGATTCGCTCCGGTCGAGGGCCACTGCGGACAAGTTCTGGTACATCGGCGTGCTGGGTCGCGGCGAGTCCATCCGCCGCAAGGCGGCCCTGTCGGCACCGTCGACCGCCGGGCTGTGCGTCCATCCGCAGCCTCAAAGGGTGCTGGCCGACCACGGGCGCCGGCTGCAACCCATTCGTCGACGCCAGCGAGTGACCGCCCGCGTCGGCGGCTAGAACTGCGGAGCGTTCCGAGAGTCTCCTCCGCCCCAGGGGGCTACGTCAGCAGCACGGGCGGGGTCCATGAGGGCCAACGGGACTCCCCCACCTCGATGCCGTGCTCGTACACCGCGACCAGCCGGAACGGATGCGCGGCCACGGTGTTGTCGTAGAACCTGACTCGGTCGGCAACCAGTCGTGCGGCGGCGATGTGCGACCAAAGCCTGGCGTATCGTCCGCGGATCTTCGCCTCCGGCACATCGTGACCACCGTGGGCGGCCCGGTACGCGACACGACGGACCGTGACCTCCTCCGGCACGAGGATCACATGCAGCGTCACGAGGTAGCCAGCGGCAACGGCACGCTCGACCAGGTCGACCTTGCTCGGATGACTGAACACGGTCTCACTGATGAACGAGGCCCCGGCCGCCAACAAGCTGGCTGCGCTGCTCTTCCGCCATCGCCGCCGCCTCGTAGGCATGGTCCGATCTCGGCGCCGGGCCACCTCCGGGCGGCAATCGCATCCGCATTGATGAACGGCAGCCCCGTCACCGGGATCAGCACACGGTCGACGAACGTGGTCTTGCCCGCCCCATTCGGACCGGCGAGCAGATGCAGGACCGGCGAGTTCACTCCCCACCCCTGATGACGAGGTTGCCCTCCTCATCGGCCTCCGCCCACTGCTCACCGGCACCCAGCAGGTCCTGCTCAAAGTCCAGAGACTCGATGGCAGCTTCGATCCGCTCCTCCCAGGCCGCCCGGACCAACGCCTGCTCCCGCTCAGCCAACGCATCGTAGGAACCGTTACCGGCCAACACCCGCGCCACCGTGAGCCGCTGCTCGTCGCCTCCAACTCCCGGCCGATCCGGGCCCACCGATTGATCCGCTCCGCGGCACTCCCCCCGCCCACCTTGGCCGCCTCATAGACGTCATGATCGATCCGTGTCGGGTGCGACGGTAACACGCTCATGCGCCAATTGTAGCAATCTGCTACAGAGCTGGGCCAAGTCTGGCGCTGACCCTGCGTCGTCAGCGGAGCTGGTTTGCGGTCCTGATCCAGACGTCGAACAGGTGCTGGACCGCCAGCTCCAGGACTGGCAGGTCCCGCCGGTAGACGCGCCCCTGAGCCAGTCGCGTGGTCAATACCTCGAGGGTGGCCGCCCACTCCGGCGCACTCTGGGGTTCTACCGGAACCGGTACCTCGACCGTCCGGACGACGGGCCTGTCCACTTCGACGGTGCGGGTCACGACCTTCACCTCGGGCGGTTGCTCTCGCGTAGCGCGCCGCGCTTCCCACGCCCGGTGCCGACACGACGACGAACACCACGACGGAACACGACCCCGGGCCGGAACATCCACCGCGCGACCACACCACCCACACTCGACACGTCTGCCCCGGCCGACGACGCTGCCGGCCCCGATGCGCTCCCCGACCGCATCCTCATCCGCCATGGCGTTCTCCTTCTTCGTGCCAACGATATTGCTGGCGGCGGGTGCATGAGGTCTGTTCCACTTCTGAGTGGAACTAATCGGGCAGGTCGGCGGCTGCTTGTAGCGGAGGGCTGACAGCTATAACGTCTCGCGTTATAGTGGTCGGGTGATCAGGTCGTTCCGAGATGCTGCCACCGAGCGGCTCTGGTCACGCGAACACAGCCGGTCACTCGATCCCAGGATCGAACGGGTCGCGCTGCGCAAGCTGGTGATGCTCGACGCCGCCGAGGCGCTGGAAGATCTGCGGGTACCGCCGGGCAACAGACTCGAAGCCCTCCACGGCGATCGGGCCGGCCAGCACAGCATCAGGATCAACCAGCAATGGCGGATCTGCTTCACCTGGACAGACGCCGGACCCGCCGACGTCGAGATCGTCGACTACCACTGAAGGAGGTGACCATGACCACCATTACACCTATCCACCCAGGCGAAATCCTCATGGAGGAGTTCCTGGAGCCCCTGGAGGTCTCCCAGAACCGGCTCGCCGTCGCCATCGGCGTCCCGCCACGGCGGATCAACGAGATCGTCCACGGGAAGCGGCGCATCACCGCCGACACCGCCCTGCGGCTGTCGCGCTACTTCGGCACCACCGACCGGTTCTGGCTCAACCTCCAGACCCGCTACGACCTCGAAACCGAGAAGGACAACCTCGGCGTCACCCTGGACCGCATCCAGCCGCTCCGCACAGCCTGAGAGGCCACTGCTGCGCCACGTCCGAGCATGCACAGCCGGAAATGCCCATGTGTGTGTGGCTGTGGCGAGGCCCGTGGTTGTGAAGCGAGTTGACGGCGGCGAAGACGATAGCGGGGGGCTGGAACTGAGTGTCGGCGGCGACGCTTGTGGCTTGCGGGATCGCAGTCGAGGCGGTAGGTGAGCAGTGCGCAGGTTGGCATCATTGCTCAAGCCGTGGTGCTGTAGCCCTCTGCCGCGAGCCAGGCGCGGGCCCGGCCGCGTTGACGTTCGTCGCTGAAGGCGAACCACTGCTGGAGATCGGTTGGCGATTCGGCAAGGACGTCCTTGAACCTGCGGAACACACCACGACCGGTGAGAGCGCGTTCCAGTCGAGCGGCCAGCTCCCCGTCATCGACCTGAGCAGTGAACAGCTCCATGTCCCGGTAGCCATCACGGGAACCCTCGCAAGGGACCCATAGCCACCTGTCGTCATCTTCGTCATCTTCGTCGAGGTCGCCGCCGTCCTGGGCGTACTCGATCGCGGCCGCCGGCCACACCTCCCCCGTCCTCAGGTCAATCCGGCCACCACCGTTGACCAGATCTCCTTCGAGCACCATCGCCAACTCCCCCAGGTCGACAGGGATCGGACGCAGGAGCCGAACCGGCCCCTCGCCCAGCCGCGCCTCCAGCACCTCGGCGAGTTCGACGTCGCCTTCCCAATCACGGGAGCGCAGCTCCGTGGCCCACCGACGAGCCAGATCAGCCCCACGGGCGGAGCCTCCGCGGACACTCCTCAGGGCGTCCCCGACCAGTTGGAGCGCATCTGCCGGCCAGTGATCGGCCAACACATCGAACAGACGTTCCGAATCACCCTCGGCGAGGAGCACCCGCAGCTCGGCTCGCCGGTCGCGCTCAACAGGCATGGTCCGATTCTCGCCGGTGGCCCCCGGCGCTGACCAGAGGGAGTCATTCAGGGACGCGCTCGCCGACACCGATCAGTCCTTTCGTCACAACGATCTCTCCCAGCCGAGATGCACCGGGTGTAATGGGCTGCGTTCTCTGGCGAACGCTGCACTGTCGAATGAGAATCGGGGTGGGTGCCGTCCACGTTGACGTCGACACACAGTGGTGCGGGCGAGCCCGTAGAGGTGTAGGACGCTGGGGTCTTCGGGAGCCTTCTGGATTGTTGCCGAGTCTTGAGCACGTGGGTCTGTGTCCTGGCAGAGGACCCCCGGGGCGGCACCCCTGATCCGCCGCTGCGCGGGAAGGGAGTGGTTGGGATGGAGATCATGTACGACCGGGTCGCCGGTCTCGACGTCGGCAAAGCAACGGTGACGGTGTGCGTCCGCACCCCCGGCCGCCGCGGCCGGCATTCGGAGACCAGGACGTTCAAGACGACCACCGGGTCGCTGCAGCGTGATGCGCGACTGGCTGCTGGAGTGTGGGGTGCAGATCGCGGCGATGGAGTCCACCTCGACGTACTGGAAGCCGCCGTTCTACTGCCTGGAGGAGGTGATGGAAACCTGGCTGCTCAACGCCGCCCACATGAAAGCCGTCCCCGGACGCAAGACCGACGTCCGCGACGCCGAATGGATCGCCCAGCTGCTGGAGCACGGGTTGCTGACACCCGTCGTTCGTGCCACCGCCGGAGATCCGCCGGTTGCGGATGCTGACCCGCTACCGGGTCCAACTCCAAGGCGACCGGACCCGGGAGATGGTCCGGCTGGAACTGATGCTCGAAGACGCCTCGATCAAACTGTCCATCGGTCGCGTCGAAACTGACGACCGTGTCGGCGCGGGCGATGCTGGCGGCGATGATCGACGGCGAGCAGGACCCGAGGATCCTCGCCGACATGGCGAAGGGCCGGATGCGCAGCAAGATCCCCGACCTGGAACAAGCCCTCGACGGACACTTCGACGCCGGCCACGCCCTGCTCGCCCGATCCATCCTCAACCGGATCGACCAGATCCAAGCCGCCCTGGCCGAACTGGACCAGGTGATCGACGTCGCCTGCGAGCCGTGGACCCACCAGATCGAGTTGCTGCAGACGATCCCCGGGTTCGGCCCGAAAGTGGCGCAGGTGTTCATCGCCGAGACCGGCGGCGACATGAGCAGGTTCCACTCCGCCGCGCACCTGGCCGCCTGGGCCGGCCTCGCACCGGCGGTGTACGAGTCAGCCGGCCGGTCCCGATCCGCGGGCAGCCGGCACGGGGACAAGTGGCTCTCGGCGATCCTGGTCGAAGCAGCCGGGTCGGTCGGGCGGATGCACGGCAAGAACTACCTCGCCGAACAACACGCCCGCCTCCTCCACCGCCGCGGGATGGGCCGAGCCCAGGTCGCGGTCGCGCACTCCATGATCGTGATCGCCTACCACATGCTCACCCGCGACGAGCCCTACCGCGATCTCGGAGCGAACTGGTACCTGCGCCGCAACGAGGAACTCCACACCCGACGCCTGGTCGCCCAACTCGAACGCCTCGGACACACCGTGGTCCTCGACGCCGCCAGCTAACACCACCCACCGGACAAAACCCCGGACAATCGACCGTCGAGCCCGTGCCCGGCCCGACGGCAATGTCCCCTGCCCACCACAAGGGGATTCACGGGTCTGTGTCGCACTTCTGAGCGGTGTCAAGTCTCACTGGACCACCCGTGCGGCGCGGCGCAGGCGGTTGATGGCAGTCCCTTCCCTGTCGTGCACCACGCCGCGGCGACCTACAGAGGCGATACGAAGACCGAGCCGAAGGACGTCCGGATCATCACGGACCGTCGCGGCATGAGAAGCGACCTGCAACGCGCGTGCGGCCGACCACGTCGCTGTAGGGCGGCGCCTTTGAGGTCCCGGCGTTTGACGTCATCCAATACCGGGTGCGTGCTGTAAAGCAGCCGTCGATCTTGGGCGGGGAGACACGCGATCAACAAGGTGGCACCGTCGGCGCTCAGGTCAGTCGCCCGGCGGACGTCGCCGCCCGCGGCCAACTCGATGACCGCCGACCGGTTCAAGCAGAGCGGTCTCATCCTCATCCACTCACCGGGCAGCAGCACCCCGCCTAGCTGCCCGAGTACGACCCAGTGAGGCCACTCGCACTCCTCGAGCAGCTAACCGCCCCTACGAACAATCCTCAACAGCGAACTGAGGGTGACAAACGTCCCGAGACCCCAGGTCTCGGGAGCTGCCGGGTCAGTTCCACGGCTTTACCGCTTCGAACGTACCTCTCGCGCATTCGAACCTAAATGCGTTCTTCAAGGAGCCTAATTGCAGTGATGCGAACGAAGTACCGGCGGAACCAAGCGCCGGAGGCGGTCCAAGGCGCATCGTCATACTTCCAGTCTCCGGCGAGAAGGGATTCCCGGTTTGCTCCCCGCTCGGCCAACCACACATCGAAAGCCGCATCGGCCTCCTCGGCCGGAGCTGGCCCCGCCACAAGCGTAAAGAAGGCGTGCTCGTCCCGAACGACCTCCTCAAAGAGGTCCCCGCACGCTGCGGCCTCCGTCAAGTGAACACGAGGGTCCGTCTCACTGCCACGCTCACAGTAGAACACCACCCACCCTTGCGAACGGTGATCCATAACCATGGCGGAGTCACGATGGGACCCATAGAGGCTGTATGCTCTTTCAGCAACTCCGAGTTCATAGAAACGCTCAGCGAGGGCGACCCGAGTGCGAGGAATGGCGCCATCGGAAGTCATGACTGCAATCCTCCCACTGCTCACCCCGAGACTCGAGCACAACCGAGAACGGGACCTCTGACTTCTTGATCGGACGATGAAGCGTCACCCTTTTTGACGGTCCGCTTTCGTAAAGCCGAGCACAGCTCTTTCCTATAGAGACTTCGACACTTCGCCGCCCCGCGCTCACCAGCCGCCAAGCGCCCACCCGATCGCGCCAACGATATCCGCGGACCCGCAGTGGGCGCCAGGTGTGTGCCACTTCCTGCGGTTGTCCTCTCGCCGTCCCCAGGTTTCCGAACGGGGGTGCCGCTCACATTGGTCGCTGGATGCGCCGAAGATCTGAACGTGCCGTCGCAGGAGACCCGCAACTCCTGATCGAGCATCTGGTACGAAGCCTGGTACGCGGCACAGGGATCGAGGGATCGAGGGATCGAGGCGGATGGCGATGGCTGGAACCGCTGACACGACTGTGGTCGATCTGGTCGCTCGGGAGGCCCACGGCACCTACCTGCTCAACATGAGCGAGGAACGGCCCTGGGGGCCACCGAACATCAGGCCCTGCAACTCCGGGACAAGATCAACGCTTACGTGGGCTACATACTCGACGGCGGACTCGCACGGCAATCCCCCGAAACGGCCGGACAGACAATCACGATCCGACTGGACTGCCTCGAGACGCCCGACGCCGATTCCGCCTACATCATCAGCCACATGTCCGAGCAACTCGCCCGGCTTGGGATCGGATTTCGGGTCAAGCCGACGAGCCAGTTCGCGCTCTGGACCCGGGTACCGTCACGAGTACGCTCTCAGGAGCGCGCGCAACGAGCGCCCTGCTTAAGCCCTCGCTGTCAGCCCAGCGACTTCCCGGCGGGAGTGCGAGGATCCACCATGGAGAGGGAGACGCCGAGGTGGCGAGGTTCAGGTATCAAGAGGGCGACTGGTTCGCTGTGCCGCTCGGCGGCGGGGGTTACGCAGTCGGGATCATCGCTCGTCGGGGCCGGGGCGGCGTCCTGTTCGGGTATTTCTTTGGTCCTCGCCATGGCGACATCCCGTCGCTCGCTCAACTCGAGGCGCTGCGGCCTGATGGTGCCATCCTGGTGGGCAAGTTCGGCCACCTCGGTCTCAAGGACGGAACCTGGCCGATTCTTGGCCGCGTCGGGCAATGGGAGCGAAGTTCCTGGCCACTGCCGCCCTTGGTTCGGTATGAGGAGTTGACCGGTCGGTCGTTCAGGGCCTACTACGACGACAGCGACCCGAACAGACTGCTGCGAGAAGAGAGGATTCCCGCAGGAGAAGCCGAGCAAGGCCCGAAGGAAGGGCTGATGGGGTACGGGTTCGTCGAACTTGTGCTCACCAAAGCCCTCACCTGAACCGGCAAGCATTCGCGGCCGCCAGCTCGTCGTGCGCTGGCGTGGGCGACTGATCGGGATGAGTGAGCCGCTGCGAAATGTCGCCGGCTCAGCTCGGAAGGTCAGCGAAGTACTGGGCGATGTCGTAGTTGGCGATCAGCCGCGCACGCCCCACAGCCGTCTGTCCCGACTTGTTTTCCGCGAGCGGGTCTGCCCCGTGTGCGCGCAGGAGCCGGATCATCTCACCTTGGCCCTTGGAGTTGACCACCGCGACAAACAAGGGCCCATTCCCCCATGTGTTTCTCGCGTTGACGTCAGCGCCGGCAGCGATCAATTCCCGCGCCGCCGACACCGCATTCTGCTGAGCCGCGAAATGCAGCGGGGTAAACCCCTGCGCATCGGTCACATTCGGGTCGACGCCACACGCCAACTGACGACGCACCCCATCAACGTCATCTTCCACGGCCGCATAGTGCAACCCGACACGTCCGGCACGATCAACCGCCACTGCCTCGCCCCCCTCAAGGAACCAACACCTCGGGGCCACAACACACTGGCGGCCCATCGCAACCTCGCGGCTCCTCGCACCCCCACCAGGAGCCCACGGACACCCACGACCGTGCAGCGTCACGCTACCCTCCCCCGACGCCGCCACCCACGACACCGGGATGCTCCCACTCCCAAAGTCAGATGTGGAGATCGGGGTCCCGGTGCCGGGCCACCGGATCCGGGTGAGCGCGCGACCACTCGACAACACGATCCGTCAGCCGATCGAACGGTCCGTCGGCAGTCTCCGGATGGTCGACGTCGAGCAGCCTGCGAGTGTCACCCTTGATCTCGGCCTCAGCCGCCGCATCGAACAGCCCCGACTCCAGCAGGGTCGTCCTCACAAATGCCACGAGCTTGCGATGATCACGGCCCCAGTTCACGTTGCCGTTGCGTTGAGCCTCATCGCGCAACTTCTCCACCGACCGGATCAGTTCCCCCTGCAATGTCCCAGCTTGACCACGCGACGGCACATAGGTCAGCCACAACGACCGTGCCTCCTCGAAGTACTTCACCTACCGCACCCTACCCACTCCCACCGTTGCCGCCCCACAAGCCCGTGCCAGGCACCCCCTCACAACCACCGGGCCCAATTACCCGGTGCCCCTCGGGGACCACCAGCCCGTCGTCGACAATGGCAAGACGCTCCGACACCCCAACGTCGGTCTCGACCACGAATCCACGACAATCCGGCGATCCGTCCGCGACTCCAGGCTGACTACCGCCCCAGCAGCCACGAGACAGGACGCCCCAATCCTCGTTCCCACCGCCATGAGCCACCAGAATGGCCACTGCGCGTCACGCTATCCGTCCCCGAGTAGCAGGTCTCCGCTCTGCCAGTCGCGGGCGACGACCCTGCCGCCCACCATGGCTGCCGTGAGCGGCTGCCTACCAGTGGCCCAGCGACCATGCAGCCCTGTGCCGCCCGGGCCCACCAGCACGACGACGCCCTGACCTGGCCGCGCCACAAGGACGCCGCCCTGCGAGGGAACCGGCACGGATCGCCGACGAACATCCGCGCCCCAGAGGCCTCGGGCTGCAGGAGCGCGGAAGACCTGATCTCCAGGAACGCCGCATGGGTCACCGATCTGACGTTCGTGCCCACCCGGGACGGTGTGGCCTACGTGTGCTTCACCGTCGACGCGCTCAGCAGGATGATCGTCGGCCGGCGGGTCGACACGCACACGCGCACCGAGATGATCCTCGACGCGACCTGGATGTGCGCTGGCCGAGAGGCCACCACCACGACAATCTGCGGTGTCACAGCGACGCCGGCTCACAAGGCGGATTCACCTCGATCCGCTACGGAAAACGGCTGGCTGAGATCGGTGCCATACCGTCGATCGGGACCGTCGGCCGTACGATAAGGCCCTGGCCGAGACGGTGAACGGCTACTACAAAGCCGAACTCGTCCGCGGTCGGCCCGCCCCGGACCGCGGAAGAGCGTCGAGGACATCGCGTTGGCAGAGTTGGGTTGGGTCCACTGGCACAACACCCAGCGGCTCCACGGCTACCTCGGCGACCAACCACCCGCCGAGTGCGAGCACGCGTTCTGTGCTAACCAAACCGAAGGTTGACAACCGGTCGGAATCAAATAGCGCGAGTCTCCATCAAACCCAGAGCGGTTCCGCCTTCAAAGTCTCGATCACCTCGAACGCCGAGCCGGCCGCCGCGAGGTCGACACGACGCAGCGTCACCGCCTCAACCTAGGCGAACGCACTCAACCGACCCAGCGCCGACGACACGATCAGATAGGGCTCACCCGCGCTCCCGGTCAACAGCGCTGAAGGCACCCGAACCCACCCACCGACCACGAACACCACCCCCGAACGCACTGCCCGAACCACCCTGGACGGAGTCGGACCCACCCAGAACCCCGCGGGGTTCATCCACCCGCGCTCCACGCCCCGGCCCATGACCCGACCCCGACACCTCACGCGACAGGGCGTGGCGCGGAGGGCCGGACGGCGTCCCAGGCGGAGGCTCCCACGGATAGGGCCCCTTCACTGGAAGATCCCCCAATGCACGAGCAACACGACGGGCCTGACGCATCGCCCCCCACTGGCTGGTGCAGGCCCACCCGGCCCGAGAGTCCCGCAAGTTAGAAGCCGGGCTGATCGGGCCGAACGGTTGCGCCGGGCCGGTGCCCGTACCCTGGGAGCGAAGCCCGGGGCCGGGAACCTTCCGGGCCGTCACGGAACCGGCCATCCGATCATGGCCGCCGGACGGTATCCTGCAGATGAGGGGCGGGTAAGCACACGCGCCGTCGCATCCCGGAACCCGAAGCATCCTGACCAGTGCCGGCTGGCGGTTCGGCGGGTTGATCCTTCCGCAGACCGCAACGGCCGGCGCGCAACCCGAGGAGACTTGCCGCCGTGAGCCAACCTCGCCCGGTCGCTGTCATCGTCCTCGCCGCGGGCGAGGGCACGCGGATGAGATCGCGCATCCCGAAGGTGCTGCATTCCCTGTGCGGTCGCAGCATGCTCGGGCACGCGCTGGCGGCGGCGGCCGGACTCGGCCCGGAGCGCCTCGTCGTGGTGACCGGTCACGGCCGGGACCAGGTCAGCGCCGAAGCGGCCCGGTGCGTCCCGGACGTGCGGGTGGTCGTGCAGGACCGGCTGGGCGGCACCGGCCACGCGGTCCGGATGGTGACCGAGGCGCTCGGCGGCCTGCCCGGCACCGTCGTGGTCACCTACGCGGACATGCCGCTGCTGCGTACGCAGACGCTGGCCGCGCTGCTCCGTGAGCACGCCGCCGCGGGAAACGCGGTGACCGTGCTCACCGCGCGGGTCCCAGAACCGTCCGGGTACGGCCGCATCGTCAGGGACGACGGCGGCTCGCTGGCCGAGATCGTGGAGGATGCCGACGCGACCGCGGCGCAGCGGACCATCGACGAGATCAACTCCGGCTGCTACGCCTTTGACGGCGCCCTGCTGGCCGACGCGGTCAAGCGGGTCGCCACCAGCAACGTGCAGGGCCAGGAGTACCTCACCGACGTGGTGGGCATCCTGCGCGGCGACGGCCACCTGGCCGGAACGGTCCTCGCCGCCGACCCCGCGGAGGTCCAGGGGGTGAACGACCGGGTTCAGCTCGCCGAGGCGCAGCGAGCCTGCAACGGCCGCCTGCTCGAGGACTGGATGCGGGCCGGCGTCACCATCATGGATCCGTCGTCGACCTGGGTGGACGTGGACGTGACGCTGGCACCGGACGCGGAGATCCTGCCCGGTACCCACCTGGAGGGACGGACGGACGTCGGGACCGGCGCCCGGATCGGCCCGGACTGCCTGCTCCGTGATACCTCGGTCGGCCAGGACGCGACGGTCCTGTACAGCGTCTGCGAGTCGGCCGAGATCGGCCCCGGCGCGAGCGTCGGGCCGTACGCCCGGCTGCGCCCGGGCACCCGGATCGGCCCGGGGGCGCACATCGGCACCCACGTGGAGCTGAAGAACTCCACCGTGGGCGAGGGCGCCAAGGTGCCGCACCTGACCTACGTGGGCGACGCGGACATCGGCGAGCACTCGAACATCGGCGCGGCCACGATCTTCGCGAACTACGACGGGATGGCCAAGCACCACACCACGATCGGCTCGCACGTGTTCACCGGCAGCGACACGGTCCTGGTGGCCCCGCTGACCATCGGGGACGGGGCCTACACCGCGGCCGGCTCGGTGATCACCGAGGACGTGCCCCCTGGCGCGCTCGGCATCGCCCGCGGCAGGCAGCACAACTCGGCGGGATGGGTGGAACGGCAGCGGGCAGGCACGGGATCGGCCGCGGCCGCCGCCCGCGCCCGCCGGGCCGCCCAGCCCGAAGCCGGCGGGCCGGAAGCACCCGCCGCGGACGAGGAGGACAAAGGGGTCGAAGGGATCGAAGGGACGCAGGCCAGGTGAGCGAGATGATGCCGTCGGGCGCGAAGATGCTGCTGGTCTCCGGCCGCGCGTTCCCGGAACTGGCCGAGGAGGTGGCCGCGTGCCTGGGCATCAAGCCGACCCCGATCAAGCTCTTCGACTTCGCCAACGGCGAGATCTTCGTCCGGTTCCTGGACTCGGTCCGCGGCTGCGACGTGTTCGCGCTGCAGAGCCACACCTCGCCCATCAACGAATGGATCATGGAGCAGCTGATCATGGTCGACGCCCTCAAGCGGGCCTCGGCCAGGCGTATCACGGTGGTGACGCCGTTCTTCGGCTACGCGCGGCAGGACAAGAAGAACCGGGGCCGGGAACCGATCTCGGCCCGGCTGATGACCGACCTGTTCGCCACCGCGGGCGCCAGCCGGCTGATGGCGGTCGACCTGCACACCGCCCAGATCCAGGGCTTCTTCGACGGCCCGGTCGACCACCTGTTCGCGCTGCCCATCCTGGCCAGCTACGTCGAGAAGAAGCTCGACCTCAGCCAGGTCACCGTGGTCGCGCCCGACGCCGGCCGGGTCCGGGTCTGCGAGCGGTGGACCGACCGGCTCGGCTGCCCGCTGGCCATCATCCACAAGCGGCGTGACCCGGACGTGGCCAACCAGGTCCGGATGTTCGAGGTGGTCGGCCAGGTGGCCGGCCGCACCTGCATCCTGGTGGACGACATGATCGACACCGGCGCGACCATCGTCAAGGCCGCGGAGGCCCTGTTCGAGCAGGGAGCGGACCGGGTGATCGCCACCGCCACCCACGGCGTGCTGTCCGGCGCAGCCGTGGACGTCCTGAAGAACTCGCAGATCAGCGAGATCATCATCACGAACACGCTGCCGGTGCCGCAGGAGAAGCGGTTCGACAAGCTCACTGTGCTGTCCATCGCGCCGCTGCTGGCCCGGGCGATCAACGAGGTGTTCAGCGACGGCTCGGTCACCAGCCTGTTCGACGGCCAGAGCTGAGCCGCCGCCTGACTCCCCAGTGCCGGAGACCGTCGTCCCCGCCCCCGCCAGAGGCGCGAGGACGACGGTCACGCGACGGCGCCGGGCGGTCCTGGCCACGAGGCCGGTCCCTCCCTCCCCTGCCAGGGACCAGGACCGCATTTCCGCCGCGCCCACCCCGCTAGGCGAGACGGCGGTCAGGGCGCCCGGTCGGACGACGCCCCCGTTGCCGTCCGGCGTAACTGCCCGACCGCAGGTTCCGGTGCCGACGGGACTCATGGTGGGGCCGCCGGTTTACGCGCCGATTGAGGCGTGGTTAAGTGAAGGCTCTGACGGCCGACCGTCTAGCCGGAGGCGAGTGATCCCGGGTAATGATGAGGTTCCGGCTGCTCGGGCCGGTTGAGGTCCGGGCCGGGGAAGACTGGCGGGGAATCGGGGCCCCCAAGTGGCGTTCCGTGCTGGCCGCACTGCTCATCCACCCCGGGCAGATCGTCTCCGCCGACACGCTGGTCGGCGAGCTCTGGCGGGATGAGCCGCCGGCCCGGGCGGCCAACCTGGTCAGCATCTACGTGCTGCGGCTGCGCCGGCTGATGGACGACCCCGACGGGCACCTGCTGGTCACCCGGGCTCCCGGCTACCTGCTGCGGGTGGCCGGGGACGACACCGACGCGCTGCTGTTCGAGGCCATGGTCCGGGACGGCAGGCGGGCGTTCGCCGCCGGGGACCCCCAGGGGGCGGCCCGCCGGCTGACCGAGGCCCTCGGTCTGTGGTATGGCCGGCCGTTGGCCGACGTCCCGCCGACGCCGCTGGTCGAGGCGGAGGCCGAACGGCTCTCCGAACTCCGCCTCGGCGCCGACGAACTGCGGATCACGGCCGAACTCGCCCTCGGCGGGCACGACCAGGCCGTCGCCGAGCTGCGCCGCCTGCTGGCCGACCATCCGCTGCGGGAGGGCCTGTGGCTGCTGCTGATGCGCGCCCTGGACGGCGCCGGGCGACACGCCGAGGCATTGGAGGCCTACGGGCAGGCGCGGGACGCCATCTCCGGGCAGCTGGGCGTCGACCCCGGCGCCGAACTGCGCCAGCTGCACGCCGACCTGCTGGCCAAGGACACCGCCCCCGCAGGAGTTATCACGGTGTCTATCCCCGGGGGGTCGCCCCCCCGGGGACCCCCCCGCTCTTGGGGGGGCTGCCCGCCCCCCCAAACCCCCCTGGCCCCCCTGGGCCGCGGGCAGGCCGCGGCGATCGCCGGGCCGCGAGCGGCCCGGCGCAGCTGCCGGCCGACATCGCCGACTTCACCGGGCGCGACGAGCAGGTGAAGCGGCTGAGCGACCTGCTGTCGGGGATCGGTGCGAGCGGCGATCCCGGCGCGGTCCGCATCGCGGTGGTGGCCGGCTCGGGCGGCCTGGGCAAGACCTCACTGGCCGTGCACGCCGCGCACCGGGTCCGCCGCCGGTTCCCCGACGGCCAGCTGTACGTCGACCTGCTCGGCGCGACCGCGGCCCCGCTCCTGCCCGGCGACGTGCTGGCCAGGTTCCTGCGCGATCTCGGGGTGGACGGCCGGGACATCCCGGTGGACGAGGATGAGCGCGCGGCCAGGTACCGGACCACCCTGGCCCGCCGCCGGATGCTGGTGGTGCTGGACAACGCGCGCGACGCGGCCCAGGTCCGGCCGCTGCTGCCAGGCTCCGCGTCGTCCGCGGTGCTGGTCACGACGCGGAGCCGGATGCCCGACCTGGCCAGCACCAAGCTGGTCGACCTGAACGTGCTCGACGACGACGAGGCGCTGAAGCTGTTCGTCAAGGTGGTGGGCGAGGAGCGGGCCGCGGCCGAACCCGAGGCCACCGCCGAGCTGCTCGACGCCTGCGCCGGCCTGCCGCTGGCCATCAGGATCTGCGCGGCCCGGCTGGTCACCCGCAGCGGCTGGACCATCCGGGCCATGGCCGGGCGGCTCACCGACGAGCACCGCAGGCTGGACGAGATGCGCGCCGGGGACCTCGCCGTCCGGGCCAGCTTCGAGGTGAGCTTCACCAGCCTGCCCCCCAGCACCGACAAGCAGGGCATCGACCCGGCCCTCGCGTTCCGCCTGCTCGGCCTGTGGCAGGGCCCCTCGATCTCGTCCGCCGCCGCGGCTGCCCTGTTCGGCGTCCCGGAGTACTCGGCCGAAGACGCCCTCGAGGTGCTGGTCGACACGCACCTGCTGGAATCGGTGGCCACGGACCGGTACCGCTTCCACGACCTGCTCCGGGTGTACGCTGCCGAACGGGCCGCCGACGACCTGACCGCGGCCGAGCGTGACGCGGCGCTCACCCGCCTGCTCACCTGGTACATGCGTACGACCGATGCCGCCGCCTCGGCGCTCGCGCCGCATCGCTACAACATCCCGCTGGACGCCGACGTCGACGCTCAGCCGCCCGGGTTTACCGGGGCCGAGGACGCGCTCGCCTGGTACGACGGCGAGCGCGCCAACATCGTCGCCGCGACCCGGCAGGGCGCCGCGTCCGGGCGGCACGATATCGCATGGCGGCTGCCCGCCCCTCTGTACCTCATCTTCAACAGCCGCGGTAACTGGGCCGACTGCATCGCCACCCACCGCATCGCACTCGACAGCGCCCGCCAGGCCGGGAACCGCCAGGGCGAGGCGTGGGTGCTGAACACCCTGGGGCTGGCCCTGGGGGTCACCGGCGAAAGCGAGAGCATCGGCTACCTCGAGCAGGCCCTGGACATACGGCGCGAGGTCGGTGACCGGATCGGTGAGGCGCAGGCAGCCAACAACCTCGCCGACGCGTACGAGGCCCTCGGCCGCGGCGCGGAAGCGATCGGCCTGCTGCACCGCGCCCTGGACCTGAACCGCGAGGCAGGCCACGGGTACGGCGAAGCGGTCAACCTGGGTAACCTCGGCTCTGCGCTGCTGAACCTGGGCCGCCCCGAGGAGGCCATCGG